>CALUYZ010000001.1 GCA_944325175.1 Candidatus Gastranaerophilales bacterium
AAGTAATACTTCACATATTCTAATATTATCATTATTTTGTTTTGCCTTCAATGTATGGAGTAAGGCTTTATCCTTTTCAACTTTGCACCAATTTGAGCAAATTTGATGCATGGGGTTAAAAGTTTTGTTGGTATAGGGTTTTTGACATGTGGAAAACAAAAATATTAAAATTTGCTGCTCTTGAATTAATGTGGAAATGGTGATATATTGAGAAAAAAGGATGAAATGCACCAAGATTGCTCATTTTGGTGCATTTTTTTTGGTTGAAAAAGCTCTTTATGTAAGAATAGCTAAGATAATAGGGTGGGTGAATATGTTGGGTGAGTGTGGATGTATACGGAAGATGAGATTTTGTTGGGGTAGAAACCCCAACCTACGAGGGTGGGGGGTAATGTTTTTTGATGAAAAAAGGATAATGTGACAGAAGGTATGGTGGTGGAAAAGCTTTATTTTGGATGTATTAGGGAATCGGTTGCTGTTTTTTATAATCATTTGTGTGGTTATGATAGTGATTTTAATTATTATGCGCAGAATAAAATGTGTGTGAATTTTGTTTATGATTTGAATGGGAAAGAAGGTCAAAATGAGGTGGGGAAGGATGTTGGGTTTATTACGGAAAAACCCTGTTGTGGTTGCGCAAATACCAAAGGGGAAATTAGGGGAAGCAGGTTTTCCTTTAGATAGCAGTGATGATAAAACAACAGATGCAAAAAGGTTGTGTGCTATGGTGAATGAAGATGCGAGAATGGCTGATAGGGATGAAATTGCCTCAATGGCAATAAACGGGAATTTGGTAAATGTAACTGTGGGTGGAGTTTGGTCGAGTTCGGTTGTTGAGGCGGGACCAGCCAAAAATGCATGGATGCAACATTTTAGCGGGTACAGATGTCTTTTAGAGAAAACAAGCTTTGGCGGTGTGTGGTGTGTTAGTAAATAAGATATTGTCAAATTGCCTTTAAAAAATAAGGGCAGTTTTTATAGTAAGAATTGTTTTATTAAATTTAAAAAACTATACAAAGGTTTGTTTTTTATCTATAATTCTAGAATATCGAATAAGGGAAAAATTGATGAAGGGAATTATTCTTGCAGCAGGTTCAGGAACAAGATTATATCCGGCAAGTTTGCCAATATCTAAAATTTTGCTTCCTGTTTATGATAAGCCGATGATTTATTACCCGATAACAACTTTATTATTGGCGGGAATTAAAGATATATTAATCATCACAAGCCCTTATGACATTGAAAATTTTAAAAGGGTTTTAGGGGACGGTTCAAAATTAGGAATTAAATTTTCTTATGAAATTCAAAATGAGCCAAAAGGTATTGCGGAAAGTTTTATAATAGGTGAAAAATTTATAGGAAAAGAAAGCGTTGCTCTTATTTTGGGAGATAATATTTTCCATGGGTTTGGTTTTTCCACCATGCTAAAAATGGTTGGAATTAAAAACAAAGGGGCGACTGTTTTCGGATACAGAGTAAAAGACCCTGAAAGGTTTGGTGTTGTTGAATTTGATGAAATGGGGCAGGCCATTTCGATTGAAGAAAAGCCAAAAAACCCAAAATCAGATTTTGCAGTAACGGGTTTATATTTTTACGACAACAAAGTTGTGGAATATGCCAAAAATTTAAAACCTTCAGATAGAGGCGAATTAGAAATTACTGATATAAATAAGCTTTATTTAAAAGAAAACAATTTGAAGGTTGAAATTTTGGGCAGGGGCTTTGCTTGGCTTGATACAGGAACAACGGAAAGCCTTCTTCAAGCAAGCAATTTTGTTTCTGCTATGGAAATAAACACAGGAATGAAAATTTCTTGTATTGAAGAAGTTGCATACAGAATGGGCTATATTTCAAAACAAGAATTATCTGACCTTGCAAAAAATTTCAAAAACGGTTACGGCGAATATCTTCAAAGAATAGTTAATAAAGAATAAAATGGCAAAAATCTCAATAAGAGAAGCAAATAATTTTAATTTTAATTTTAGTGAACAAAGTAAAAAAGAAGCCTTGGCGCTATCTTGGCTTATTGCTTTCAGAGAATATCTTTTAAAAAATAAAATTGCCAATTATGGCGATATTATGCCGAGCAAAAAAGATATTTCAAAATATCTGAAAGTTAGCACCGGCACAATTCAAAATGCCCTTAAATATGCTGAAGACAAGGGGTTTTTTACATCGAAGCAATGCATCGGAACAATAATAAAAAACGAAAACGAAAAAGCGCCAACTAAAATGGTTTCAAAAAAAGACAGGGCAACGATTGAAATAAAAAGATATTTATTAAATCAACAATATGAAGAAAATGAATTTATTCCCTCTATTCAAGAATTTGCCACAGAGCTTAAAACCTCTACAAATACAATTCGACTTGCCATATATGAACTTATGGAAGAAGGGTTTTTAAAAAAAGAATTTTATAAAAATAATGCGCATATTGTTATAAACAAACAAATTAAATTAACGGAAAAAGAAAAAAATTTTGGAAATGAAATTAAAAATAAAAATTTAGTAAAAATCACAAAAGAAAATATTAAAAAATACATTCAAAAAAATTTTAAAACGGGCGATAAAATTCCCCCAAACAGCTTTTTTGCAAAAATGTTCAATGTTTCGATAAGAACAATAAATACAGCCACAAAAGAATTGAACAAAGAAAAGTTTCTTTTATCAAAAAGGGGGAAATACGGCACAATTTATATTAATTCTAATTTAAAAGAAAAAAAATCCGAAAAATCTATGTTTATGTCAAAAGTAAAGGCTGAACATGATATAAAGCCAAACTATGATTATAAATGGGAAATTGCCTTAAATAACATAAAAAATTATATTTTAAAAAACCATGAAGTGGGGGATAAAATTCCTTCTATGAAAGATTTTGCACAAAAATTAAATGTTTCTGTTTCTACAATAAAAAAAGCTGTATATGAGCTTACATTGCAGGGCATTTTATTTACACAAAAGGGCAAATATGGGGGTTTATTTATAGTTGAGATGCCACAAAGGGAAGATTCCTACACCTGGCTTGCAATAAACCCTTTATATTTCAATGAAAATTAAAAAGCGGGCGACGAGACTCGAACTCGCGACGTTAACCTTGGGAAGGTTACATTCTACCACTGAATTACACCCGCAAAACTTATGTAATTATTATAATATAAAAAAATCTAACTGATGACGTTCTTTAATCTAATGGAAGAGTTATTCTAAATGTTGTTTTTTCTTTTGTTGATTCAAGAAGCTCTAATTTTCCTCTTAATTCTTCTATATATTTTCTGCAGGAATAAAGCCCTATTCCCCAGCCTTTTTGCTTTGTTGTAAAGCCTTTTTCAAAAAGAAGTTTTTTATTTTCTTCTTTAATTTTTTCTCCATGGTTTATAATATCAATGTAAACAGAATTTTTATCAGGCTTTAAATTAATGGTAAATTCATCGTTTTTACTGCTTTCATTGGCATTTTTAATAATATTATTTATAGTTGATAAAAGCTTATTTTCATCTGCAAAAATTGAAATGTCATATTTGTGGTCTGATACAAATGTAATTTTATTTCCTTTTGTTTTTACAAGTTCGCTCATAATTTCTATGGCTTCTAAAATTACATCTTGAAGAATAAATTCCCTAATGTTTGATTCGCCATAGTTTTTAAGCTCATTTAATTCTGCCGTTATAATTGAAATTGTTTTTTTCAAAACATCAATATTCTTGTTATTGCCTAACTGCTTTTCCAATAATTTCAAATAAACATCCATTATTGAAATTTGATTTTTAACTTCATGGGATATTTCTTTTATTCTATTTTCATTATTGTCTTCTTCTGAAAGATCTACAATAAAATCTTCATTTTGGCTGTATTCATTTTCTTCAATGCTTGCATTTAATTTTTTCAAAACATTAAACAATGCTTCGTTTAAAAGTTCGTTTTCACGACGTTCGGGTTTGTGAAGGTAAAATTTTTCTCTGTAATCTTTTGTAAGATTAGCCTGAATTGTTTCATAAACATCGTTTACTGCTCTTGAATTTGCCAAAAAGTAGCAATTTGTGTAGTTTTTGTTTGAATCGTACGAATAATCCCAAATTAAAACAAAGTTATATCTTGCAGATGTAAAAACAATGAATTCAAGTTCAACGTAATCATCTTTAATTAAAACCCCTTGATTTGTGGTGTCGATAATTTCAACATTCGTGCAATATTCAAGCCTTTTAATTAACCCTTCCAGCCCTTCTTTATTTTTTAATCTGGTAAAAATAAGCGAAACGGCATTTTGATTTATAACAGGTTCTAAAAGCGCCCTTATAATTGTTGTCATTGAATTTCTTGAAAACAATTCGATTGAATAATTGCCAAGGTTTAAAAATGATTTTAATTGTTTTCTTTGTTTTTTATACATTGCCTATACCAAGAAATATCCCATAAAACTTTTATGCAATTTTTGTTTTTTGTCTTGTTAAAAACCCTTTGTTAATTGCATATAAAACAGCTTGTGTTCTGTCATTTACTTGCAACTTTTGGAAAATATTGTTCACATGGGTTTTAACGGTGGTTTCAGATATAAACAATTTTTGCGCAACGCCTTTGTATGTAACACCTTGAGTTAAAAGAGACAGAACTTCTTCTTCTCTGTTTGTAAGGTCGTTTAATAAGTTGTTTTCATCTTCATAGCTTGCATTTTGTTGGTTCTTTTCAAAATTTTGGAAATATTCAAAGAACCTTGAGCATAAAACGTTTGGAAGGTAAATTTTACCTTGTGAAACTTCATCCAGCGCATGGATTAATTGATGTGATGCCATTGTTTTTAAAATGTAGCCTTTAGCGCCTAATTTCATTGCTCTGAAAATTAAATCGGGGTCATCATAAGCTGTTAAAACGATAATTCTTGTTTCTAAATTTAATTCGCTGATTTTTGAAATAGCTGTGATGCCGTCAACATCCGGCATGTTCATATCCATTAAAACAATATCAGGTTGATATTTTTTAATTAAAGAAATTGCAACGTTTGCGTTTCCTGCGTTTGCAATTACTTCATATTCGTTTTCCAAATTAATTAATTCTCTAATGCCAGACGCATGGTCATAGTTATCATCAACAACGATAACTCGTGTTTTTCTTTGAAAATCTAATCTTCTCATTTTTATATTTCCTCCAAAACCCTTATTTTTCATCTTGATAATGTAGCTCAATTAGCTGATTACACTAGAATAATAGCCCGTATATATTAGGCAAACATCAATATAGGGGTTGAAAAAAATCAAAATACGGGTGATAAATTTATCTAAACCTATAGATTTAGTTGCATCTGAAATGGTTGATTTTAGTGGGTTTTAGTTGTCAATACAAAGAAAATTCTAAAATCCGTTGAAATAATTTTTTTGTTGTATAATTAGTTTGTAATTATGGGGCATTGATTTTATGAACTTGAACGTAGGAGAACACTATATAGTTAATCTTCTTGGAATGAACGTTCATATGGATACTTTAATTACATTATGGATTGCAATGGGTATAATTCTTTTCTTTGCAATTCTTTCGGTTTCAAAAATAAACATTCTGCCAAACAAAATTCAAGCAATTTTTGAAAATATTTTAGGCTCTTTCGTAAGGCTGACAAGCCCAATGGGCAAAGAACAAGGAAATAGCGCCTTAATTTTAATGTGTTTATTTTTGCTTATTATAACCTCTAATTTAATCGGTCAAATGCCCTTCAAGTTAATTCATCTTCCGCAAGGTGAACTTGCAGCACCTACAAACGATTTGAATACAACTTTAGCCTTAGCTTTATTTGTTGTTGTTTACTATATTTATAAAGGTGTAAAAGCAAAGGGAATTAAATATTTTGAACATTATTTTAAACCCGTTTGGTTTATGACGCCATTTAATATTATGGAAGATTTTATAAGACCCCTAACCTTATCTGTCCGACTTTTTGCCAACATTTTGGCAGGCGAAATTTTGATTATGGTTTTGGGTGCTTTAGCTATAACGGTTTTAAACCCTCAAACAGCGCAGGCATTAATTCAAAAGTTAACATTTGGGCTAACTTTACCGCCGATTGTTTCATACGATATAACGGCACTAATAGGTTCTTTAATGCCTTTGCCTATTATGTTTTTTGAATTGTTTGTAGCATTTATTCAAGCGCTTGTATTTACTTTGCTTGCAAATTCATATATACAAGGCGCTGTAGCCAAAAGTCATTAAAATAAGGAGAAATAAAAAATGGATTTATCAATTTTAGTAAGCTGCTTTAAATATCTTTCAATGGGTATTGCAATAGGTTTGGGCGTTGCAGGACCGGCTTTAGGTTTAGGCATTGCAACAAAAACAATAATTGAATCAATAGCAAGGCAACCTGAAGCTGAAAAACAAGTTTCAACATATTTTTACATAGGCGCCGGCTTAATTGAAGCATGTGCAATTTATGCTTTACTTGTTGTAATTTTAATGGCATTTGTTGTTAAATAAGGAATTTTGAAATGCTTCTTCAAATAGATGCCACTTTTATTTTTGTTTTCATAAGCTTTTTAGTATTTGTTTTCTTAATGAAACTTATTTGCTATAAGCCGTTAACTTTGCTTATAAAAAAAAGAGAAGGGCTTTTATATAAAAATAAAGAAACCGTTAATGAAACAAATAATAAAAAAGCCAAAATTGTTGAAAATATGAAAAAAGAACTGTCAAACGCTGAATTTGAAGGTTCGAACATCTTGAAAGAGGCTTCAGACAAAAATAAAAAAGAAAAACAAGAAGCAATTTTGAATAAAAAAGAAGAAATTATAAACAACCTGAAAGACTATGAAAACAGGCTTTCAACCTCTTCCATTGAAGCAAAAAATATTTTAAAAACAGAGGTTGAACAGTATGTCAAAATGACCGTTTCAAAAATTCTTAATATAGATGAAAATTTAGTAAATGTTGATAAAAACAAAATAGAAGAAATTGTGAAATAATGAGTTTGCAAGAAATATACTTAAAAATATTAGAATCCAATATCATAAATTTTATATTGATGATATCAATTCTTGTTTTCATTTTTAAAAAATTTAAGTTAGGAAAAATAATAGATAATTTTGCAAACGATATTCAAAATGAAGTCACAACAAGTTTTAATGCAGTTCAAAATGCACTAAAAGAATATAAAGAAACAAGGAAAGAGCAAAGGGAAATTCCAAACAAAAAAGAAGAAATTCTAAACAATGCAAAAATAATTGCAAAAAAGCTTGAAGACAAGAACAAAGAAGAAATTATAAAAAAACAAAGCGAGCTTGATAAATCTTACAATAAAACTCAAAATTCTCTCTATCAAAGAGGAATACAAAAAACCGCAAACGACATTCAAGAGGCGGTTTTAACCCTTACAAAAGAAACAATTCAAGATATGATGACAGATGAAATTAAATTAAAATCAATTTATCTGGCTTTAGATGAATTTGACAAGCTTGAAGAGGTTATACAATGAAAGAACTTACTCTAAAAAATGTCAAACCCGCAAAAAGGTATGCTGAAGCCTTTTTTGAAACCATGCAAGAAAATGATTTTGACAAAATTTTGTCTGAATTCAAATTAATTGTTCAAATAATTGAAGAAAACGAGGAATTTAAGAATTTTCTTAATCACCCTTGCATATCAAACGACGAAAAAAAACAGCTGATAAAAGAATGTAGCGCAAATTTTTCAGACATTATCAAAAACTTTTTGTTCGTCCTTATCGATGAAAACAGAATAAATTGCCTTTTTGAAATTCAAACCTTTTTAATTGATAAAATTAACAAAAAAAATAATGTAATTGAAACAAATGTTACTTTAGCATTTGAACCTTCAGATGAAATTAAACAACAAATATCAGAAAGGCTAAAAAAGAAATTAAACGCCGATGTATACATCAATTTTACCGTAAACCCAAATATTATAGGCGGTTTAAAAATTCAAATTAAAGATACGGTTATTGATTTAAGTATCAGCAAAAAAATAGAAAATTTTAAGAAAATATAGACGAGGTTAATTATGAACCAAATAATTGATGCAAGCGAAATTTCCGCAATTATAAAATCAAAAATAGAAAATTATAAAAACGAGCTTGATATAGCCGATGTTGGCACGGTTATTGAAATAGGCGACGGTATATCAAGGGTTTACGGTCTTAAAAACGTCATGTCAAACGAGCTTGTTTGTTTTGAAGACGGCAAAAACACCCTCGGTATTGCTCTAAATCTGGAAGAAGACAACGTAGGTGTCGTTGTTTTAGGAGATTACACACAAATAAAAGAAGGAATGACGGTTAAAACCACGGGCAAAATTGCCTCAATTCCTGTTGGAGATGAACTTATAGGAAGAATAATTGACCCGACAGGCTCTCCAATAGACGGCAAAGGGGAACTTCACACAACAAAAACCCGCCCTGTTGAAAGAATTGCCCCCGGCATCATTTCAAGAAAATCGGTTTGCGAACCCTTGCAGACGGGAATTACCGCAATAGACGCTCTTACTCCCATAGGCAGAGGACAAAGGGAACTTATCATAGGCGACAGACAAACGGGCAAAACCGCCATTGCTATTGATACCATAATTAACCAAAAAAATGAAAATGTTATCTGCATCTATGTTGCAATAGGACAAAAAAAATCAACCGTTGCACAACTTGCAAAAACCTTAGAAGAAAAAGGCGCTATGGACTATTCAATAATAGTTTCTGCTGCAGCGGATGCTTCAGCGCCCTTGCAATATATAGCACCTTATGCAGGCTGCGCTATTGCAGAAGAATTTTTAGAACAAGGCAAACACTGCCTTATTATTTATGACGACCTGACAAAGCACGCTCAAGCGTATCGTTCTATGAGCTTACTTTTAAAACGTCCTTCAGGAAGAGAAGCATACCCAGGCGATGTCTTTTACCTTCATTCAAGGTTATTAGAAAGGGCTTGCAAATTATCAGATGAACTTGGCGGCGGTTCAATAACGGCACTGCCTATCATAGAAACGCAAGCAGGGGATGTTTCAGCCTACATTCCAACAAACGTTATTTCAATTACAGACGGGCAAATTTTCTTAGAAACAAACCTCTTTAACGCAGGTCAAAGACCGGCAATTAATGCAGGTATTTCTGTTTCAAGGGTAGGTGGTGCCGCTCAAACAAAAGGTATTAAACAAGTTGCAGGGCAATTAAGGCTTGATTTGGCGCAATACAGAGAACTTGAAGCCTTTGCGCAATTCGCTTCAGACTTAGACCCCGCTACAAAAGCACAATTATTAAAAGGTGAAAAATTAACTCAAATTTTAATTCAACCTCAATATTCACCACTTTCCGTTGCACATCAGGTTGCAATTTTATATGCAGGCAATAATGGATTTTTAGACAATATTAAAAACGAAGATATTCAAGAATACAAAAAACAATTTTTTGAATATTTTTCAAACAACATGACAGAACTCGAAGCTAAATTAAACAAAGGCGAAAAATTATCTGATGAAGATAAAGAAAACTTATCTTCGACTCTAAAAAACTTCAATGAACATATATTTAATAAAGGATAGTTCAAATGCCCTCTTTAAGAGAAACAAAAGACAGAATACAAAGTGTTAAGAATACTCAAAAAATAACACGTGCAATGAAAATGGTGGCAGCTGCCAAAGTTAAAAAAGCGGAAAATGCCGTTAAACTTTCTCGCCCTTTTTCTATTGAACTTGTTAAAACCTTTATTGAAATATATTCTGCCATTGAAGATAAAAAATTTGAAACAATAAAATCGGCAAATCCGCTTGATAATTACCCCGTTTTATTAAAAGCCCGTCCGATTAAAACATTGGGGCTTGTTATAATTTCATCCAACAAGGGCTTAGCAGGCGCATATACGGCAAACCTTTTAAGATTTGCAGAAAAGGAAATAAAAAAAGCAAATGATGAAAATATAAAAGTTGAAGTTTTTCTTGTCGGACAAAAAGCAGAAGCAGGGTTAAAAACACTTTTATCTCAGTATGATTTTGAAATAAAAGAAGTTTATACAGGCGTTTTGGATGATATTAACGCAAGCTCGGCTAAAATTGTGGCATCTGATTTAGCAGAAGAATATGTTAATCATAGAATTGATAAAATTGAACTCATCACAACAAGATATATTAATATGATGAAATATAAAGTGGAAGCTTGGACACTTTTACCTGTTTTTGGGCTAAATTCTGATGAAGTAAGGACATTTTCAAAAGAAGAATTTAACAAAGAAAACAACATTAACTATAAAGCATTTTTTGATGATGAAAACAAAAATTTTCAAGCTCAAATTTTTGAACCAAACCAAAAAGTTTTACTTCAAAAAATAGTTCCAATGTATATTACAAACACAATTTTTCAAGCAATATTAGAAGCTCAAGCATCTGAATTAGCATCCAGAATGACTGCTATGAGTGCTGCTACAAATAATGCAGATGAAATTATCAATCATCTTACCATTGAATACAATAAAGCAAGACAAAATGCCATAACTCAAGAAATAACGGAAGTTATTTCAGGCAGCTTGAATAAATAATTTTTTATACACCTTTTATATGATTTTTTTGACTTTTCCTCTATTTTCATTAAACAAAATAGGGAATAATCCCGTAAAATAATAATGTACCCATATAAAAACGGTTATTATGCCATTTAGATACAGACTCCAAAAATTCCTTGAAATAAGAATAAAAGAAAAGGAAGCACAATTAAAGGTTGTTCAAGAGGCACAAAACGCCGTTGTTGCCGTTGAAAAAAAGATACAAGAAAACAACAAAAATATAAACGATACAAGGCTAAATATGAGAAAATCAGACCCAAGAATGTATGACGGGTTTGATAAATTCTTAAAACATTTGTATGAAATAGGCGAAAAACTTGAACAAGAAAAAATAGAAGCAGAAAAAAGACTTCAAAAAGAGCTTGAAATTCTAAAGGAAAAAGAACAAAAGGTAAACGTTTTAGAAAAACACAAAGAACATAAAAAAGAAGAATATCTATACGAAGAAAAAATGGCAGAATTAAAAAATCTGAATGAAATAGGCTCGCAAAAACATTTTATCCGCCAAAGAGAAAATAAAGAACAAGAAGAAATTGAACAAAATGAACATTAATGAAACAGAAAAATTAAAAGGTAATATCGAAACAACATCAAGTTTAAATTCATCTCAAATTACACCGCTAAAAGAGGTAACCTTTCAGGACGAATTAAGCAAATTAACCCAAAAAAAGGCTGAACTTGGAATGGTTGATTTTTCCCAATTTATAGCATTAGGGCAAACAAGTTTTTCAAGCTTTCAATACAGCCCCAATATGACAGACAGTTTAGTTAATGAAACCTTAAATGTCGGTGAAACATATAAATATGACACAAAAAAAATTGAAAATGTTGATGCAATGTTTTTCTTAAACGCTGCAACCAACAACGGCACAATAAACATTAAAATGAACGATGAAACAAGCGTTATAGATGCAACAAACTATAAAACCATGGAAGTTTCCAAAACCTTGGGTGATTTAATTACAAAATCAATGGAAACAAATAAATCCGTAAGGCTTGATTTTGATGACCACGTTACAGTAATTTTAAAAGTTGCAAAAGACGGCAGAATTGATACAACTTTTATTCCTCAAGATAAACAAGTTGAACAGTATTTAAAAAACAATATAGATTACTTAAAAGTAAGGTTTGATGAACAAAATATTGCCTATTCAAATATAAGCTACAAGCCATACAGGCAAAATAGAAACAACAACAAGCAAGGAGATAAACAATGAACGACGCTTACGTTAACGCTATGAATACTCAAAAAGCAAGTATAAGCTGGATGGATTCTGTTACAGAAAACCTTGCAAATATCTACACCCCTGGGTATAGAGAAAACAAAGTTAATTTTAAAACATTTTTAGATAGCATATCTTGTGACGGTTTTTTAAAAAATACCGATCAAGGTAAAGCAATCCCAGGAACCTCAAACGAAAACGTTTACCTTGAAGGGCAAGGATATTTTGTTGTAAGAAACGATGAAGGAAGAATTGCCTACACAAGGCTCGGTGAATTTAAGTTTGATGAAAACGGCGTTTATAAAAGCCCTGATGGTTCAACCGTTCAAGGCTACATTATGAACGAAAAAGGCGAAATTATGTCAGGCACAAAATCTTTAGATAAAGAAGAATATAATAGAATTTTATCTGAAGGGGGTTCATTAAATATTCCGACAACAGAAATTAAACTTTGGGTTGACCCTGACAATGGTAAATACTTAGGAAAATACGATGAATTTGAAATAAAAGGAGATGGCATTTTATACGGCAAGGCAAATAACGGGCAAGAATCTTCTCCGTTATTTAAACTTGCCATAATGAATTTTCACAATCCGCAGGAATTGTTTCAATATAAAGACGGCATGTTTGTTGAAACAGAGGCTTCAGGCAGACCCGTAATTGGCAGAGGCGAGGTTAGAAGCGGTCTTATCGAGCTTTCAAACGTAGATTTTAAGGCTAATATTACATACTACCAACAGGCAAAACTTCAAATGGATTTAGCCAAAAACATCATGTCAAGCTATAAAGATTTACTTGAAAATGCAATTTCTCTTATGAGCTGATTTTTTGACTTTTTAATTCAAGATGCCATAATGTCCTTAACTGGATATTAAGAAGGAAAAAGATTGCCTATGAAGAAAAAAACATTATTTTTAGCCTCACTATTATTATTTACCTCAACATTGCCAACTTTTGCAATAACAGAGCCGCCATACAACAAAGAACTTCCAAAAGGCGGCATACAAGAAGCCCCTTTAAGAGAAGACATATATATCGATAATGACACATATAAGCTTTATAAAAAAGTAAGCAAAGAAGACAAAATAATCGAAGCGCTTGAAACCATGAAAGGAAGTTTGGGCGACTATTCAAGACGTGCAATTTTAGGGGAAAACCTTACAGGGCGCCCAATTAAAGTTGAATTTAGAGATTTAAGCCTTTTAAATGAAGCATACAAAGATTTTGACGCTCTCGGGTGGAAACAAAAAAATCAACTTTATATTTTTATAAATCAAAAACATTTTGATGCCCCAAAAGAGGCGCTTGCTGCGGTTTTATCCCATGAAGCAATTCATCAGGATGAATTAAATTCAATTAATGAAGAAACTTATTGCTGGACATTAGAAGCTGCTGTTTGGAACGATTTCACCGAAAAAAATCCAACACTGGAAAATATAAACCACCCGCTTGTCGTTCGTGAAAATACAATCAAAAGGCTTTTTATAAAAGGCGACTATACAGATAAATACATAAGAAAATCCGTTATGTCAAATGCGGGCTATCAAACCCTTCCTTCTCGTTCCCCGGGGTTTGAGGATGAAAATTTATAAAAATGTTTATGGCGGTAAAATTTTACCGCCATAATTGATATATTTAGTGTAATTTTTTTAAAAAAAATATTAAATTGGGTAAAATGCTGTATCATAATAATATTCAAGAGGTTTAAGATGCAAGCACCTATAAAAGAAATTTTTGAATCAATCCAAGGCGAGGGAATTTTAGCAGGATATAAACAGATTTTTGTAAGGTTTACAGGATGCAACCTTAATTGCGCCTTTTGTGATACAGATTTTCTTAAAGATGAAAAAACCCTACATCTTAAAGAAGAAGAGCTTTTTGACAAAGTAAGAAGATACGATGCAGAATCAATAAGCCTGACAGGCGGCGAGCCTTTATTGCATCATCAATTCATTAAGTCTTTTTTAACAAAATACAAAAAATATTTAAAAAAAGAAATTTATCTGGAAACAAACGGCACATTATATAACGAACTTAAAGAAGTTATAAATTTAGTTGATGTTGTTGCAATGGATGTTAAATTGCCTTCTGCTACGGGTGATATTGAACATTTTGAAGATAACGAAAAATTTTTAAATATTGCATCTTCTTTAGCAACTTTTATGAAGGTTGTTTTCGATTCAAAAATAGATGATGATGAAATTGATATTTGCACAATTCTTGCAAAAAAATATAATATTCCGATTGTACTTCAACCAAAAATGCCGCTTGATAATGCGGATTATTTTGAAATTTACAACAAATTTTTTGCACAATTTAAAGATGTAAGGTTAATTCCTCAAATGCATAAATTTTTAAATCTTCAATAATTAAAAGCGCCCACATACATAAATTTTTAAATAATATTTACTTTTGCAAAAATGATATATATCTTGCGCCTTAACCAAAATGCCGCTTGATAATGCGGATTATTTTGAGGTGTATTAATATTTTATCTGGAAACAAACGGCACATTATATAACGAACTTAAAGAAGTTATAAATTTAGTTGATGTTGTTGCAATGGATGTTAAATTGCCTTCTGCTACGGGTGATATTGAACATTTTGAAGATAACGAAAAATTTTTAAATATTGCATCTTCTTTAGCAACTTTTATGAAGGTTGTTTTCGATTCAAAAATAGATGATGATGAAATTGATATTTGCACAATTCTTGCAAAAAAATATAATATTCCGATTGTACTTCAACCAAAAATGCCGCTTGATAATGCGGATTATTTTGAAATTTACAACAAATTTTTTGCACAATTTAAAGATGTAAGGTTAATTCCTCAAATGCATAAATTTTTAAATCTTCAATAATTAAAAGCGCCCACATACATAAATTTTTAAATAATATTTACTTTTGCAAAAATGATATATATCTTGCGCCTTAACCAAAATGCCGCTTGATAATGCGGATTATTTTGAGGTGTATTAATAATTAAAGATAATCAAACCCTAAATCTATTGCAGATGCTTTTGTTATAATTGCGCTTGAACTTATAACATCCACACCTGTTTTTGCAAGCTCAGGCAAAGTTTCCAGTTTTACATTACCTGAAATTTCAACTATGGCGCGCTTATCTATAAATTCTGTGCATTTTTTAATTTCATCTAACGACATATTATCAAGCATGATAATATCAACTTTGGCTTCAAGCGCCTCTTTAACCTGTTCAAATTTATCACATTCAACTTCAATTTTATGAGCGTGAGAGTTAAATTCTTTTACCTTTTGAACGGCTTCTTTAATATTACCGCCAAGAAGCGCTATGTGGTTATCTTTTAGCATTATACAATCGCATAAATTAAACCTGTGCAAGGTAGCGCCGCCTATTGCAGCTGAATATTTTTCAAACATTCTGAAATTTGGCGTGTTTTTTCTTGTATCTGCCATTTTAACGCCATAAGGTGCTAAAATGTCGACGAATTTTTTTGTATAGGTTGCAATACCTGACATTCTTTGAACAAAATTGAGAGCAAGCCTTTCACCTGTTAAGACGTATCTCGGGAAGCCTTTTATTTTTGCTAAGATGTCGCCTTTTTTCATCTCGTCGCCGTCATTTACAAAAAATTCAACCTCAACTTTTCCGTTTGATAAAACATCAAAAACAATTTCAAAAACTTCTCTGCCGCAAAAAATGCCGTCTTGCCTTGTTCTTAAATTAACTTCAAAAATTTCATCACCTTTAAGGTGGGCGCAAACGTAATCGGTTGAAATATCGCCATAGCCTATATCTTCTTTTAGGGCTTCTTTTACATAATCTCTTACTATAAAATCATTTAACAGAAATTTCATCGTTTACAATACCTCTATTTTCAACCGTTTCATCTATATTTGTATATGTGTCGGACCTAAAATGCGCCCCAACAGATGTTCTTCTTTCAATCGCAGAATTTATGATAATTTCTGCAACACCCAGCATATTTCTTATTTCATAGGAATTAAAATCAGAAAATACCTGTTTTTTGCCAATAACTTGTTTAATTTCTTCAAGCTCATACAGTCCTTTTCTTAAAAGAACCTCGCTTCTTAATATGCCGGCATAATTCCACATTATATTTTTAATTTTATTTTTAATTAAATCTGCATCTTCAATATATGATGAATCTTGTTCTTCATACATTGAAATAACATTTTTGATTTTTTCGTCATAATTTTTAGGTGCAGTTAAATCTTTATAACTGAGATTATCATAAAGCCCCATAGCAGAAACAACACATTCCAATAAAGAATTGGATGCCAATCTGTTGGCGCCATGAAGCCCTGTTCTTGCACATTCGCCTATTGCATATAAATTTTTAATATTGGTTTCAAAATCGAGATTAACTTTTATGCCGCCCATTAAATAATGACAAGCAGGCGAAACGGGAATTAGTTTTTTGTTTAAATCTATTCCAAAATCTTCACAATATTTTGTTATTGAAGGAAACCTTTTTTTAAATTTTTCAACGCCTATATCGGTAATATCAAGATAAACACACTCTTCGTTTGTTTGTTTTAATTCATCATAAATTGCCCTTGCAACAACATCTCTTGGTGCAAGTTCGCCCATTTTGTCATATTTTAGAATAAATCTTTCGCCGTTTTTATCTACAAGCTTTGCGCCCTCTCCTCTTACGGCTTCTGACACTAAGGGCATTGTTGTTTCATTTTTAACACTTAGAGCTGTCGGGTGGAATTGAACAAATTCCATATCGGCAATTTCTGCCCCTATTTGTTTTGCAAGGTAGATGCCATCGCCTGTTGCAGGCGGTCTGCTTGTTGAATATTTATATAATTGCCCTATACCGCCTGTTGCAATGACAACGGCATTAGAAAGAATGGCTTCAAATTCGCCTTCTCTTTCATTGAAAGTGATAACACCTTTTACCGTGTTGAATTTATCCGCCAAAAGCTGAACAGCCATTGTGTGTTCATAAATTTCAACTTCTTTTGCTTTATTAACCTTTTCTATAAGGGCATTTTCTATTGATTCGCCCGTTTTATCTTTGGTGTGAAGAATTCTGGGTAGGCTATGAGCTGCTTCCAGTGCAAAATCAAAGGAACCGTCTTCTTTTTTATCGAATTTAACTCCGGCATTTATAAGCCCCCTTATTGCAAGAGCGGAATATTCAGAAACATATTTAACCGCATTAAAATCGTTTAAACCGGCACCGGCTTTAACTGTGTCAAATACGTGGGAACTTATTGAATCTGCTTTATTGACATCAGGCATAACGGCAACAATGCCGCCTTGTGCAAGCTTAGAATTACATTCGTTCGTTTCGCATTTTGTTATAACCAAAACGCCGTCTTTGTTGTTTTTGCTTTTTGCTAACTTGTGTGCTAAATATAACCCTGATATACCTGAACCAATAATGACTACAGAATATTTTGAATATTTCATTTTATACCTTGTTAGTTTTTACCTATTATAATTTTATTACAAATAAAATGTGGTTTTATTTTTTTTAATAAAACTTTTATATTTTATCTAAAATTCCCAAATTTTCTTTTTTTATAACATCAAAGCCGCTAACTCCTGCACCAAAAAGAGCAAAATCGTATCCTACAGGGTCATCCGAGTTAAATTCTTTTAATTTTTCGGTTAATTCAACCGCCGCTTTCATATCATTTTGTTTTCTTTTTAATAAATTTAATTTTCTTGAAACATTGCCCACATGTACATCTAGTGGAATTATTAAATTTTTTGGCTCGATAAAATTCCACAAGTTTAAATCTACAGGCGGTTTTCTAACCATCCACCTTAAAAACATGTTTAATCTTTTGTTGGCGCCATTTTTGTTTGGATTTGAGAGCATGAAAGAAAAACCTTGCGAGTTTATAAAATATTTTGATTTTTCAAACTCGTTGTATACGTTTTTTAAAATATCACCTGCATTGCTGCTTCTTTTTTCGTAAAAAATATCGCCCAAACTCATTCCTTTTTTTAATTTTTCAGATAACAAAAAACATAGCGCTTTTATATCGTCCGGTTTATAAAAACGATACAAAAAACCGTTAAGTTTATCTTCGTTTTTTTCAATATTTAAAATAAATTCATAAGGGTTATGATTCATTATTTCAAATAAAATGTTTAATTTTTGAATAAAAACTTCTCTTTTTCCAAAAGCAAATAAAGAAACAATAAACCCAAAAAGCTCGGCATTTTTTATGTCATCTTTAAATAAATGCACAAATTTGACAGGGTCTTGTTTTATAAAATCTTTTGTTTCATATTTTTTTCTTAAATAATCAAGATATTCTTTCATAATAATATTAAATCATAAAACCGTAATATAAAAAAATACACCAAAATCAGCCATTTTGATGCATTTTATTTTTTTAAGGTGAGATTAAGATATTTGCTGCAAATTAATTCTGCTATAAATCAAGTTCTTTTATTGCTTTTATAACGGCAAACATTCTTGATTGCACGTTTAATTTTGTTAAAATCGCACTAACATGCGCTTTTGATGTATGCGATGAAATATGCAAAAATTCTGCAATTTCCCTGTTTGATAAGCCTTTTATAACAAGATTTAATACTTCCAATTCTCTTTTCGTAAGCCCATGGAAACTTTTTGAGTTCTCAAGCTCTAATACACTATCCATATTTTCTTTCCCTTTATTTATTAATTCCATTCAGATTTGAATTAATATTATAATATTGAGAAATTATAAGTAACTGGTCACATTACCGGTTTTTACGGATTAAAAAAAGCGCCTTTTTAAGGCGCTTTGTATTTTAAACTTTTGGCATATTTCTTAATTTTATATGCAACTCTCTTAGTTGTTCTTCGCTTGCAATTCCTGGGGCATCAGACATTAAATCTTTTGCTTGAGAATTTTTAGGAAATGCTATAACATCTCTGATTGATTCAGAACGAGTTAAAAGCGCAACAAGCCTGTCTAACCCGATTGCTAAGCCACCATGGGGTGGGGTGCCGTATTTAAACGCTTGAACAAGAAAATCAAATTTTTCTTTAATATCTTCTTCAGATAAGCCCAATGCCTTGAATACTCTTTCTTGAACTTCGCTGTCATGGATTCTGATTGAACCGCCGCCAAGTTCACATCCGTTGTATACAATATCGTAAGCTATTGATTTAACATTTCCTTTGTCGTTTTCAAGTTTGTCTAAATCTTCAAGAGCAGGCATTGTGAATGGGTGGTGAACGGAAACAAACCTGTCATCTTCTGCTGAATATTCAAATAAAGGAAAATCAACAACCCATAAAAGGTCGTGTTTAGATTTATCAATTAAGCCTAATTTTTCGCCAAAATAAAGTCTGAATCTGCCTAAAACATCAAACACAACTTTTGGTTGGTCTGCAACAAAGAAAACAATATCGCCTTTGTTTGCATCTGCTCTTTTTTGAATTTCTGCTATTTGTTCTTCATTTAAGAATTTAAAGACAGGAGATTTAACCGTGCCATCTTCCATATAAGTTACCCATGCAAGGCCTTTAGCACCAAATTTAATTGCAAGGTTTCTAACATCATCCATATCTTTTCTTGAATAATGTGCAATGTTTGGAATTTTAATAGCACGAACTGTGCCGCCAGAAGCAATTACAGCCTTGAATGCTTCAAAAGTTGAAGCTTCCATAATGTCTGTTACATCAAAAAGCTCTAAACCAAATCTTGTGTCAGGTTTATCTGAACCGAACCTGTCCATTGCTTCTCTCCAAGTTAACCTTTTAAATGGCGGGTTAACTTCAACACCTGCGGCTTTAAATGCTTCTTTGATAAGCCCTTCTGTCATTTTAATAACATCATCTTGTTCAACAAAGCTCATTTCAATGTCAACTTGAGTGAATTCAGGTTGCCTGTCTGCCCTTAAGTCTTCATCTCTAAAGCATTTTGCAATTTGATAATATTTTTCAATGCCGCCAACCATTAAAAGTTGTTTAAACACTTGTGGTGATTGTGGAAGCGCATAAAATTTGCCGTCTTGAACTCTGCTTGGAACTAAATAATCTCTTGCACCTTCAGGTGTTGTTTTAATTAAAATTGGGGTTTCAACTTCAAGAAAATCTAAACTGTTCATGTAATTTCTTATAGCAGTTACAATTTTGTGCCTTAAAGTTAAATTATGAAGCATTTTTTCAGATCTTAAATCTAAATAACGATATTTTAACCTGATATCTTCTGAAACGGCTTCATCTTCAATAATAAAAGGAAGGGTTTTTGCGGCTGATAAAATTTTAATTTCATCAGGGTACATTTCAATTGTTCCTGTTTGAAGTTTTTCATTAATGGTGTCATCAGGGCGTTTTGAAATTTTGCCTTTAACTTGAATAACATACTCTGATTTTAATTTTTGGAAGGTTTCATAAACTTGAGGGTTAATTTTCGGGTCTGCAACAATTTGAAAAAGGCCCGATCTATCCCTTAATTCAACGAAAATAATTCCGCCTAAATCTCTAATTGTAGAAGCCCAGCCTGCAAGAGCGGCTTCTTTTCCAATCCAATTTTCATTAATTTCTGTGCAACTTTGTTTTTTGTATGTTAATTCCATTTCAATTCCTTTTATTTTAGTGTTTTAGCTAAATTATAAAATAAAAATATAATTTTACCAAATAATATATTTGTAATAGAATGTATTAAACCGGGTTGGAATTAAAAACCTTACCGGTATAGTTATAAATTAAGGAGAGAAAAGTTATGGCACTTAAAAATTTTTTATTTACATCTGAATCTGTAACTGAAGGCCACCCTGATAAAGTATGTGACCAAATTTCAGACGCAATTTTGGATGTATTTTTAACAAAAGACCCTACAAGCCGCGTTGCAGCTGAAACAACCGCAACAACAGGTATGGTTTTAGTTTCAGGTGAAATTTCTTCATCTTGCTATGTTGATATTCCATCCGTTGTAAGAGAAACTATTAAAAGAATCGGTTACAAAGGCGAAGAAGGCGGCGGCTTTGATTATAAAACCTGCGCTGTTTTAACAAGCATAGATGAACAATCAACAGATATTGCAGGCGGTGTTAATAAAGCGCTTGAAACAAGAAACGATGTAAGCTCAACTTCAAAAACCGAAACCGTAAATATTGGAGCCGGCGATCAAGGCATTATGTTTGGTTACGCTTGTGATGAAACAAAAGAATTTATGCCTCTTCCAATTTCACTTGCTCATAGGTTAGCTTACAGATTAGCAGAAGTTAGAAAAGAAAAACTTGTTAACTACCTAAGACCCGACGGCAAAACCCAAGTAACCGTTGAATATGAAAACGGCGAACCAAAAAGAATTGATACAATCGTTATTTCAACTCAACACGACCCTGAAATAAACGGCGAATCTGACAACCAAAAAATTCAAGCCATTATTAAAGAAGATATGATGAAATATGTGATTGATGAAGTATTTAAAGATGAAAAAATTAAACCTGATTCAACCACAAAATATTATATCAATCCTTCAGGAAGGTTTGTAATTGGCGGCCCGCAAGGTGACGCAGGTTTAACAGGCAGAAAAATCATCGTTGATACTTATGGCGGCTACGCTCGTCATGGTGGCGGTGCATTTTCAGGCAAAGACCCAACGAAAGTGGACAGATCTGCAGCATACGCTGCAAGGTGGGTTGCAAAAAATATTGTTGCAGCAGGCCTTGCAAAACAATGCGAAATCGAACTTGCTTATGCAATCGGTTTAGCAGAACCTGTTTCTGTTCTTGTTGATACTTTTGGCACAGGCAAAATCGATGATGAAGAATTAGCAAAAATTGTTAAATCTCATTTCGACCTAAGACCCGCAGCCATTATCAAACAATTTGAACTCCGTGAACTTCCGTCTAAATTTAACGGCAAATTCTACCAAAAATTGGCAGCATACGGCCATATGGGAAGGTCTGATTTCTATGTTCCTTGGGAAGAAGTTCAAATGGCAGACAAATTAAAAGAAGCTGCCAAACAATTTGCAGCTGTCTAACATATAAAAACCATAAAAATAGGGGCTTATAACCCCTATTTTTTTATCCGATATTAAAAACCTTTCTAATGAAATAACATTTATCTTTTGATGCAACGAACAGAATTTGAAGCCGAACGAACATCATAGTATCTATAGCCGGTAGTAAAACTTTGATACCAAGCAAGCCCTGAAGCACCTGATGATATAACCGAACTTGACCAAAAAGTGCCAGCTATTCCAAGAAGAGGTTCATTAACAAATAGTGACGCAAGCTCGTCCCTGTTAGGAAGTCTAAAATCTTCTCCTATGCTTTTGCAAGCTGCTGCTGCATCAACTGCATCGGCTGTATCTGAATATTGCGGTACTTTCCCATAATTATATATGTATGGTACAGGTGCCACAACGACAGGATTTTTATCATAAAAAGCGGTAATAAATCCAACATCTTTACCAACTTGATTGGGTCCTTCTTTACCATTTAAGTCGTATAAGAAATTGACACACATTTTATCTTGCACAAAATGATAGCTCGATGAGTCTGAAGCGCAACGAGGATTATAAAACACAGCCACCGATTCCCCATTCACCGTTTCAAATGCTGCCGCCTTCGTATCAACCATGCTTCCGTCTTCAACTATCTCGTTATCAATCAATAGTTTTTCATTCAACTCGCTTATTTTTGTTGGAAAATCAATTTCAGATTTCCCGTTTATTGTTGTAATTTTATTTGGCACCCCGCAAGCAGAAAGCTTATCCGCCCCACAAACGTTATTTATTTTGTAAACCTTAGAAAGTGCATCCAAAATAAAACTTTCAGCTGCCGTATCTTCTGTTGCCGTTCCTTCTTCATCGGTTTCAAATGTTCCATACCCACCCAACGTATTCATCTGCCCAATCGCTTGCGCCATTCTGGCATGCAACGCCTTCTTCTGTGCATCCCAAGCTTTTTCGTTAACATTAACCAATAAACTCGGCAACGTAATCGCCGCCACAATTCCAATAATCGCCAAAGTAATTAACACCTCAGCTAAAGTAAAACCTCTAAACTTTTTCATATCATTCTATCCTTTCAACTTTTTGCACCAATCTGTTTAAGTTTGGTGCATTTTAGGTCTTTTTATTAATATAGCATTGTTTTGGATTTTGTTCAAGGTTGGGAAAAGGGGCGGATGAACTTTTTAAGGGGTTAAAAAGTATTGTTATTATTAGATTTTCAATGGGTTGCAACAAACTTAAACATTTTGGTGCATTTTTTATTATCAAATTCCCTCATAAAGTAGGTTGGGCTTTCAGCCCAACAGCATCACTGTTTTTTAAAGCATCAAAAATAAAAAAGCGCCACTTAAAAAAGTGACGCCAAAGATAAAATAATAATGTTGAAAAGATTATCACATTTTAGCAAAATGCTAAAATGTCAATTTATTTCCTTAGACAGCGCACAGAGTATGCTGTAGAGCGGGCACTACGGTAACGGTGACCATTATTGAAGCCCTGATACCAAGCTAACCCAGAAGCGCCAAGCGAAATAGCCGAGCTCGACCAATAGGGGCTAGTGCTTTCACCTAGGTTAATAAGAGGTGCATTGACAAAAAACGAAGATAATTCATCTTTATCGGGAAGCCTTAGGTCTTCTCCCATAGTTTTGCAAGCTGTTGGCGCATCAGTTGCTTCTTTTGTTTCTGTATATTGTGGTACTGTTGATGTGTAATCTGAACTATATGGAGTTGGTGCTACAACAACCGGGTTTTTGTTGTAAAAGGCTGTGATGAAGCCAATATCTTTACCAACTTGATTGGGTCCTTCTTCACCATTTAGGTCGTAAATAAAGTTAGCACACATTTTATTTTGAACATAATGATTAGCTGTTGTATCTGAACTGCACATTGGGTTGTAGAATACTGCTATTGATTCGCCATTCACTGTTTCAAATGCGGCTGCTTTTGTGTCAACTATATCACCGTCTTCGCCTTCATAGTGCACTCCGTTTAATAGCTTTGAATTTAATTCGCTCATTTTGGTTGGAAAATTTATTTCGGATGCGGCATTTAGTGTTGTGATTTTACTTGGTATGCCGCAAGATGAAAGTTTATCAGGTCCGCAAACGTTGTTTATTTTATAAACCTTTGATAGTGCATCTAAAATAAAGCTTTCAGCGGCGGTGTCTGTGGTTGCGGTTCCTTCATCATCTTCAGTATAGGTTCCATAACCGCCTAGGGTATTCATCTGCCCAATAGCTTGTGCCAGTCTTGCATGGAGAGCTTTTTTCTGCGCATCCCATGCTTTTTCATTAACGTTTACAAGTAAGCTTGGTAAAGTAATAGCTGCCACAATCCCTATGATTGCTAAAGTAATTAATATTTCAGCCAAAGTAAACCCTTTTTTCTTTTTCATAAAAACTACCTTTCTTTTGACAGTTAATTTTAATGGGAATAAAAATGAAGTACTGCTTCACATATTTCTATACTACCATTATTTTATCCCGCTTTCAACAGTTGGTATGAATTCATCCTTTCAACTTTTGCACCAATTTGAGTGAATTTGATGCAATGGTTTAAAAATCGCACTATTTATTTGTTTCCGCCATTGAAAATGTTAAAAATTTTAAACTTTTTCCCTCTTGAACTAATTTAAAAACAATGATATATTGAGAAAAAGAAGATAAATGCATCAAATTCACTCATTTTGGTGCATTTTTGTTTTGTTAGGTGCGGGTTAAAAATATTAAAAAATGTAAAATATCAAATTATGGCTGGCAAATGCAAATTTTTAGTGGTTTTGTAGATAGAGCCTGAGTTATGATGGCGTTTCCTATTGATAGTGGGGAAGAGGATATTATGAAAGTTTTATTTAATTCATCGTTTAATGCGCAGAATATTTTTAGAATGAAAAATTTTGCTATGGGTGCAAATTTTAATGAAAATTTGATACAGCCTATTGAAGACAAGGTTGTGTTTACAGGCAATGTTGAAACTCACAAAATTAATGTCGATAAGGATACGGCAGAATTTGTTGCAAACAGCCTTTTGTCTTCAGAATCGGGTTATATGGCAAAATATCCTTCGGATAAGTTTAATGCTGAAGTTGTTGAGCTTTTAACTTTAGGTGTAGCAAAATATGTTAAAGACAGGGCAAAAGAAGAAAATGAAACGCCAACTGTCGCTATTGGCGGTGATACAAGAAAAGCAACAAGAGATATGTTGCCTATGATGAATGATATTTTTACAAAGCAGGGAGTTGGTGTTTTATATGCCGAAAAGCCAATGCCTACCCCGCTTTTTTCAAAAATGATAAGAGCTATGTCTTTCCCCGTTTCTGTACTTATGACAGCGGGTGATAGCCCTTGGTCGAATGGCGGATATAATTTATTGGTAGGAGATGAAGCTATAGCGCCTGAAAGTGTCACAAAAGAAGTGGCAAAAAATATTTTAGAATATGCAAATCAGGGCTATTATACGACAAATAAAAAAGAAGAAGCTTATTCAGATATCGTTTATCCCTACAGTTATTATCAAGAAAAAATTGATGAAACGAATTTGATTGACTGGTACGATATTTCTTATGAGGATATTTCAATCATTTATGATTGCATGGAAGGTGTTGGCGACTATGTTTTTCCGCTTCTTTTAAGAGATAAAGGAATTGAATATACGGTAATTGATGCCGATCGTAAAATTGGCCCTAAACTTACAAGCTCAAACCTTCATGAGCTTAAAAGGTGGGTAAGAGATGACAAAGCAAGGTTAAAAGTCGGGCTTGCAAATGACGGTGATGCCGGCAGACTTGGCGTGGTTGATGAAAAAGGAAATTTTGTATCTCCAAATGATGTTATGTTGCTTGTGACATATCATCTTGTAGACAATAAAGGAAAAACGGGCTCAATCATTAAAAGTCAAGCAGTATCTTCCGAGCTTGATTTATTTGCAAAAAGCAGGGGGTTAAAGGTTATAGAAACACCTGTTGGTTTTAAATATATTAGTGAAGAAATTTCAAAAGAGAGAAAAGAAGAGAAGGATGTTTTAATTGCAGGAGATGAAACAGGCGGTTTGACTGTTTGCAATCAAATACCCGAAAAAGACGGTATTATTGCTAATTTGCTGATTATAGATTTAATAGCAAAAGAAAAAATGCCTTTATCGGATATACTAGAAAAAGTGAAAAGCTCTTTAGGTGTTGAATTCAGAACTTATGACTTTAGTAAAAAGTTAGATAATGCAAAGCAAGAAGCGATTATGAGAAAAGTCAAAGATATATATTCTGCTGCGCTATCAGGTAATACAAAGTTTGGCGATTTTGAAATTGATGTTGAAAAAACCCGTGCCAATATGGATGCAATGGAGCATTGTAAAAAAGGCGGTGACGGTGTCAAATTGTTTATGACGGACGGTTCATCGATTTTGGTAAGAAAATCAGGCACAGAACCAAAAATTGATGCATATATTGAAACCTGTAATAAAGATGCAGACGTTGCAGAACAAAATCTGTCTGAACTAAAAGCAAAACTGGTTGATATTTTTGATATTTAACGGTTTTTGAAAAAAATAATTTTAATCAAATAAATGCAGTTTTTAGCTGCATTTATTTGTTTTGTGCAAATGTAAGTTTTTTGCATAAAAAAATTAGCGGATTTATAATAGCTTGAGTTCAAAAATTTTTGTTATTTCTTACGAGTATTTAAAATTTTGCCATTTTAACATTATAAGTTTTTATTAAAACCGTTATTAAAATTGCTTATAATTAATAGATAGTAAGAATGTTGATTTAAAAATATTTAAGTTTGTTTTTATGCTTGCGGCAGCTATTTGTTTTGTCAATTTTCCATGTTTTTAAAAAAATAGGCAAATAAAAAACCTCGGAAATATACTTTCCAAGGTTTTTTATTAATTTGTTTATATAGACTATCCGAGGATTTTGTCTACAACGCCGGCACCAACTGTTCTGCCGCCTTCTCTGATAGCAAATCTCATACCTTCTTCAATAGCTACAGGAGCGATAAGTTCAACTTCCATAACTACGTTATCACCAGGCATAACCATTTCGCCGTCAAATTTAATTGAACCGGTTACGTCAGTTGTTCTGATGTAGAATTGAGGTCTGTAACCAGGGAAGAAAGGAGTGTGACGTCCGCCTTCATCTTTTGTTAAAACGTAAACGTTAGCGGTGAATTTTGTGTGAGGTTTAATTGAACCCGGTTTAGCAAGAACTTGACCGCGTTGAATATCTTTTTTATCAATACCTCTTAAAAGTGCACCGATGTTGTCACCTGCTTGACCTTGATCAAGAAGTTTTCTGAACATTTCAACGCCTGTAACAGTTGTTTTCTTTGTTTCGCCGAAACCAACGATTTCAACTTCATCACCAACTTTAACAACGCCACGTTCAACTCTACCGGTTGCAACAGTACCACGACCTGTAATTGAGAATACGTCTTCAACAGGCATCAAGAATGGTTTGTCTAAATCACGTTCAGGAGTTGGAATGTAGCTGTCGATAGCATCCATTAATTCCCAAATTTTATCAACCCATTTGTCTTGGCCTCTTTGAACTGATGGGTTAGCTTGAACAGCTTCTAAAGCTTTAAGAGCTGAACCTTTAACGAAAGGAATATTGTCGCCGTCGAATTCATAAGAAGAAAGCATTTCTCTTACTTCCATTTCAACGAGGTCTAATAATTCTTCATCGTCAACCATATCGCATTTATTCATAAATACAACAAGTCTGGGAACACCAACTTGACGGGCAAGAAGAATGTGTTCTCTTGTCTGAGGCATAGCACCATCTGTTGCAGCAACAACAAGAATAGCACCGTCCATTTGAGCTGCACCTGTAATCATGTTTTTAACATAGTCTGCGTGGCCCGGGCAGTCAACGTGCGCATAATGTCTTGATGCTGTTTCATATTCAACGTGTGCTGTTGAAATCGTAATACCACGAGCTTTTTCTTCAGGAGCTGCGTCGATTTCATCAAACTTTTTAGCTTCAGCTTGGCCAGCTGCAGCCATAGTACCTGTAATAGCTGCTGTTAACGTTGTTTTACCATGGTCAACATGACCAATAGTACCGATGTTAACATGCGGCTTGGTTCTTTCAAATTTTTCTCTTGCCATAAGTTTTTTTCTCCTTTGTTTTTATTTTTGGTTTGATTATTTTTAAAAATAAAAAATGGGTAGAGGTGGATTCGAACCACCGTAGACTCACGTCAACAGATTTACAGTCTGCCCCCTTTAGCCACTCGGGCATCTACCCTTAATATAAAAATTGTTTTGGTGTTAAATTTGCCCATGACGAGACTCGAACTCGTGGCCTCTCCCTTACCAAGGGAGTGCGCTACCACTGCGCCACATGGGCATACCTTTTTTGTTTCGCCCTGCCGCGCTCTCCCCTTTAGGGAGTGCCACCCTCTCACAAAACGTGACATTTAGTCACCTTTTGTTCGGCAGAGTCACTGCGCCACATGGGCGTGTTTTTATGATTTTCACGCTTTCACACCCTCGCCGGGCATGGCTTTATAACACTCATATCAATGTACCGTAATTCAAGAAACAAAAGCCGATGATGGGACTCGAACCCGCAACCTACGGTTTACAAAACCGTTGCTCTGCCATTGAGCTACATCGGCATTTTGTTCTGTTACATGATATATTATGAAAGACACGGTAAACTGTCAAGGGC
Organism: Candidatus Gastranaerophilales bacterium; assembly: GCA_944325175.1. Lineage (GTDB taxonomy): Bacteria > Cyanobacteriota > Vampirovibrionia > Gastranaerophilales > Gastranaerophilaceae > Galligastranaerophilus_A. The sequence continues at coordinate 28,376 of CALUYZ010000001.1, forward strand.
TTTGAGAATTTTTTTAGTCTTAAATAATACAACATATTATATATTTTACATTACTTTTGTGTATAGTATAATAGTTTTGGAATAATTATATATAATTTGAAATTGGAATATTCTTTAATAAATGCGCGTAATACAGACAGTTAACGATACAATCAGATTATTATTCAATCCGAAAACCGAAGTTTTCAGCTTGGGTGATTTTTTGCTTGTAAGAGATGCTGATGAAAACTTTTTGGCGCAAGTGGTTGAGGTTTACGATGATAAGTTTGATCAAGAGGCAAATGTTGCAAAAATTAAACTTATATATAGAATTGTAAACGGAAATGAAATAAAACCTTATGATAATTACACCCCATCAAGAGAATGTGAAGTTGCAAAAATTAAGCAATCGGAAATAGAAAAATGTATTAATTTAGATAAAAAAACAATTTCAATCGGCAAAAGCTATAAAACAAAAGAAGAAATGAAGTTGAATACAAATTTCTTTGATAATAATTGTATAATTTTTGCAGATAAATTCGAGCAGACAAATCAAATTTTTGAAATATTATCTCCCAGATTATCTAAATATAAAAATGTTTTAATTCTTGATTTTTCAGGTGCTGTAAGAATTGAAGGCGCAAATAATTTTGCTGCAACGGAAAATTTTAGATTGCCGCTTGCCTTTGATACTATTGATTATATCCAGCAAAAATGTTTAATGAGAGCAAAACTTGAAACACAGGTTGTTCTTGGGGATGTTTTTGAAGAAGTTAAGAAGTTTTTACTTTCAAATGAGGAATATTACATTCCTTATCAAAGGTTTATAAAAGTTATTCAAAATCAAGCAAAACAAACCCCCTCGGTTGAGCTTCAAGTTTTAATCAGCTGGCTGAAAAAATATGACAGATTAAATGTTTTTGCAAGAAATAAAAAAGAATATGAAGGTTTGTTTAAATCTGTTGAAAAAAACAAAATAACCGTATTGGATTTATCAAATCTTAAAGTTGAATGGCAAAAAGAATTTGTCGAATATATTTCAAATCATATTGAAAAAGATACTTTTTTACTTGCAAGGCTGAATGACAACAATATAAATAATGATATTTTAAATAATTTCTATTTTAAAAAGAAAAATATATCTTTTATTCCGAGTTTTGCCTACGGCTACAAAAAAGCATCTTATATAATGGAATTTGCGCAAAATTATATTTTGCTGCCTGCTATGAATCCAAAAAGAGATTTTACCCATGCCAATTTTCAAATTCAATCTTTAAATAAAGATGCCTACATGCTTTTTGGTGAAGATACAAAAGATTTTATCTTCACACTTGAGCTTGAAACCCCCTTTAAGCCAAAAGAAAAAAATGAAGACAAAGACAAGCTCTTTATATCTTTGAATTTTGAGCTTGAAGATATGATGCCTTTTGAATTAAGACCAAATAACTTTGAAGTAAGACAAAAGGAACCAAGGCAAAAAAGGCTTCATGAAGAAATAAGCCTTTCTGATATTTTAGAGCCAAAAGATGAATCTTCAAATGCTAACAATGATGGCTTTGAACAAGCTCAAATGCAAGAAAATTCAGTTGGTGAAGATTTAGTAAATAATGCCCTTCCTCAATCGGAAGAAATTATTGAAGAACAAGCACCTATGGCGGCAGATGTTCTTTCTCAAGATGAACTCGATTATTTCATCGAGGAAGATATTCAAACCGAAAATAAACCCTCTGAGCTTGAAAATAGCGACAAAAAACCCTTAGATAAACCTGAAACAGAATCAAAGCCTGAATTAGAAGAAATTACGGAAGCAAAAGAAGAAGAAAATACAGAACCAAAACCAAAGGCAAAAGCAGAAGAAAATTCTTTACCGATTAAAAATAATGAAGAAGAAAATTCGCCCGACCTTAAAGAAGAAAACAAACAAACTCAGTCGGAAAATGCTGCAAAAGAACCTTTGCAACAAGAAGAAAATATTGAAATAAAACAAGAATCAAAAACCATAGAAATAGAAGCATCCAAAACAAAAGAAGATAAAAAACCCGCCCTTGATGAAAAAGATGAATCTTCTATTGCTGTAAAAAATGAAACAGAAACAATAAAAGAAGAACAAACATCAAAAGAAGATAAAAAAGCTTCTCAAATGCCAAAAATCAAAGAAACAGACATCTTAGGCGAAGAAAAAATTAAAGAGCTTTCTGAAATTAAAGAAACAAAAGCTGAGCTTAAAGAATTTGCCAAAATACAGGAAAATTCATATAAAAGTGAAAATGATGTTATTAACGACAACATTTTAGATGCTATTGATGAGGTCAATGCTCTTGAAAATGTTGAAAAATCAACCTCTTCTTTTAAAGAAACGCTTAAAAACGAAGAAGCAAAAGATGAACCTGTCATAGAAAAAACAAAAGATGAAGTTTCAACAATCATCAAAGAAGTTGTTGACACAAGCCTTACAGACAAAATTAAGGATGATAAAACAACAAAAATTCTTGATGAAATGAACAGTGAAAAAGAAAAAGAAATTCAATCTGCATCAATAAAAGCGGATGAAGCTAAGCAAGAGGAAAATATCGATATTGAATTTGAAAAAATTATAAATGATGACTCGGATGAAACAAATTCAAATCAAAAGTTAAAAATTAATGATAACGTTTCTATTGATTTAGAAAAAATTAAACAAGAAATAAAAACCCCTGAGCGCAAATTGCCCGTTTTTGATGACATTAAAAATGATGATGAGCCAAAAAATGTTCTTGGGTTCAAAGAAGGCGACAAAATAACCCATGAAAAATATGGCGAAGGAACAGTTTTAAAGGTTATAAACTATGGTCAAAGATGCCTTCTTCAAATTGAATTTCCTGACATCGGAAAGCGTCTTTTGGATCCAAAAATTGCAAAATTAAAGCCTGTTGAAGAAATATAATCTAAATTTCAATTTGCGGAATTGAGCTTATCAGGGTTTTTGTATAATCTGTTTTCGGGTTATTAAAAACATCCTCAATTTTGCCTGTTTCTTCAATTTTGCCCTTGTTCATAATTACAACGTTTTCGCATAAATATTTCACAACGTTCAGGTCGTGGGAAATAAAAAGATACGTTAAATTATATTTTTCTTTTAAATCTATTAAAAGATTAATAATTTGCGCTTGAATACTAACATCTAAGGCAAAAAACGGGTTCATCCGCAACAATAAAATCAGGTCTTAAAATTAAAGCCTGTTGAAGAAATATAATCTAAATTTCAATTTGCGGAATTGAGCTTATCAGGGTTTTTGTATAATCTGTTTTCGGGTTATTAAAAACATCCTCAATTTTGCCTGTTTCTTCAATTTTGCCCTTGTTCATAATTACAACGTTTTCGCATAAATATTTCACAACGTTCAGGTCGTGGGAAATAAAAAGATACGTTAAATTATATTTTTCTTTTAAATCTATTAAAAGATTAATAATTTGCGCTTGAATACTAACATCTAAGGCTGAAACGGGTTCATCCGCAACAATAAAATCAGGTCTTAAAATTAAAGCTCTTGCTATTGCAATTCTTTGTCTTTGACCGCCTGAAAATTCGTGAGGATACCTTTTTAGGTCATCTTCGTTTAAACCGACGGATTGAATTGTTTCATATAAAATATTTTTTCTGTTTTCCTTAATTCTAAAAATATCCAATGGTTCCAGTAAAATGTCTTTGATTTTCATTTTAGGGTTTAGGCTTGAATATGGGTTTTGAAAAATCATTTGCGCAGATTTTCTGAAATTTTTTGTTTCTTTTTTGTTAAATTTTGAAATGTCTTCCCCTTTAAATAAAATTTCTCCGTCGGTAATATCGATTAATTTTAAAATCATATTCCCCAAGGTTGTTTTGCCACAGCCGGATTCTCCGACCAAACCCTTAATTTCGCCCCTTTTAATGTTAAAAGAAACATTATTAACCGCATTTGTTTCTATAATTTTTTTTGAAAATGCATTTATTTTTGAAAAATATGTTTTATAGACATTTTTTATTTCAACAAGGTTTTCCATAAATTAAAATTTACACTATCTTGTTTTATTTTTCAATTACTCTTATATATAAAAAACCCTTGCAAGAATGTTTGTGTCATTGTATATTAGATTCAGGAGAACTTTTAAAATGAACCAAATTACAAAAATTGCATGGGAATTAAACGAAAAAACCGAAAACAGGTATCAGCTTGTTTATGAACTTATTGATATTGCTAAAAGATTGGTTGACGAATCTCAAATCAAAAAAAATAAAGATGATTTTGGCTATGATTTCGAAGTAACCTATGATGCTAATATCAAAAAAGAAAAACCTGTTCAACATGCCATTATGGTAAAGGCTTCAGAGTCAGACGACAGTGGTCTTGTCGGTTAGGTTTTTATATAAGGTATTCAATGCAAATAGAAAATGCTGTAAATTTTATTAGGGAAAAAACAAACGGTTTTGTTCCTGATATTTTGTTGGTTCTTGGCTCCGGTCTGGGCAATTATACAGACGGTCTTGTTGGCGTGACCATTCCTTATTCGAAAATTGATGGTTTTGTGCCTTCTACCGTTGCGGGGCATAGGGGTGCGTTGTTTTTTTATTCTTCAAATAATAAAAATATAGCGGTTATGCAAGGAAGATTCCATTTTTATGAAGGAAATTCCATGGAAACCATAACCTACCCTATAAAATTACTCAAAAAACTGGGTGCAAAAACCGTAATTTTGACAAATGCAGCAGGGGCGCTGGATACAACGCTTTCACCCGGAGATTTAATGCTAATTAAAGACCACATTAATTTAATGGGCACAAACCCCCTGATTGGAAAAAATGACGATGCAATGGGCGAAAGATTTCCCGATATGAGCAATGTTTATTGTCAAAACCTGATTAAAAAAGCTCACATTGCAGCAGATGAAATGGGCATTAATTTAAAAGAGGGCGTTTATGCTGCAACAACAGGTCCTTCTTATGAAACGCCAAGTGAAGTTAAAATGTTAAAAATTATGGGGGCAGATGTTGTCGGAATGTCTACCGTGCCTGAGGCAATTATTGCAAATTGGCTTAATATGAAAGTTTTAGGAATAAGCCTTGTTTCAAATTATGCCTCAGGTGTAACTGATTCAAAACTCAGTCACAGTGAGGTTTTAGAAATAGGTAAAGAAACTTCTGATAAATTTAAAAAACTTGTGAATAAAATAATAGAAAAAATGTAAATCCTATTAAAATAAAGTGACATTATTTTAAGAAAGATAGTTTCTCGTTCCTCTTTATTTTTTTAAAAGACTCATTTTTGTATTTCTAAGCGCTTTGTTATCTTTTAAAAAACGATTATTGCAAATTGTTTAGTTTAAAATACTTTGGTGTATTTCAAATTCAATATTAAGTTATGACAAGCAAAGAAAAATTAGAAAAGTTTAAAAATCGGCAAGTAAAATAATAGAAAAAATGTAAATGCCGCCATAACAGCGGCATTATATTTTAAGAAAGGTAATGTTTTAATTCTTCAATTTCTTTGCATTTTCTCAATTTTCTGATTGCTTCTCCTTCGATTTGCCTTATTCTTTCTTTTGAAAAGCCCAGCGTTTTTCCTAATTCCTCAAGTGTTTTTTGGTGTCTTCCAAATAAACCGAACCTGTTTAAAATAATAAATCTTTCTCTTTTTGTTAAAATGCCAAGTAAGCTTACAATGTCTTCTTTTAAAAAGCTGTCTTCTGCTTTTGTATCGGGGCTTTTGTCCTCTTCGTCTTTAATATAATCTTCAATGCAAAGGTCTTGTGCAACAGGGGTGTGAAGGCTGATTGGCTCTTTTATCATTGATGCTTTTATTTGTTTGATTTTCTTTTCATCACATTTTAGATGTTTGGCAAGTTCAAAATCTTCAGGCTCTCTTCCAAGTGAAACGCTTAATTTCAAGATTGCTTTTTTTAAGTTTCGAATTTTATCGCTCATATGAACAGGAATTCTTATTGCTCTTGAATGGTTTGCTATTGCTCTTATAATTGTTTGTTTTATCCACCAAGTGGCATAAGTTGAAAACTTAAAACCTTTTGTATAGTCAAATCTTTCTGCTGCTTTAATTAACCCCAAAGACCCTTCCTGAACTAAATCCATAAACAAAATGCCTTGCCCTGTGTATCTTTTTGCTATTGAAACCACAAGTCTTAAATTTGCCTGAATTAACTTCTTTTTTGCTATGATTGCTTCTTTTTCACTTCCTTCTTTGATGATTTTCCCTGTCATGACTTCATTTTTTTTATTCATAAGTTTGATTTTGCCAATTTCTTTTAAATAAGTTTGCAAAATTTCATCCTTATTCATTATGTTATTGAAGGTTTTTATTTCTTCATCTTCTTCAATTTCATCCAAAAAATCAAAGTTAAAATCATTTTCTTGATTACTCTCCATTGAACTCATTAATTCCTTTTCCATTTCTCATCCCTTTTAAAAAGTCAAATATTGCTTATCTAAAATGTAAGACGGAAAAAAAATAAAAAAGTTTCAATGTTTAATTAAAGCGAATTGTAATAATCTGATAAAAGTTTGCAATCTTCTTCAATATTGGGGCTTTCGCAAACAACTGCACCTTTAATATCAAACTTTTTAAAGGCTTTCAATAAATCTTTATAATTAAATTCTGAGTCTAAAAGGTTTAAATGCTGTTTTTCGCCTTTGCCTGTATATTCAATGCCTGCAATATGAGCGTGGAAATTATCAAGTGCGATTTGCCCTAATGAATTTCCGATTTTTTCAAAAACATTGCAAAAATCATCATAGGAATTAAATTCGCCGATTTCTCTGGCGTAAAGGTGTGAAAAATCAACACAAGGAAGAACCATTTCAAATTCTTTAGATAACCTTATAATTTCATCAACATCGCCCCATTGGCTTTTTTTGCCTGTTGTTTCGGGGCGAACCCAAATTTTAACGTTTTCTTTATCCAAGGTTTCAAAAATTTTTTTATTTCCTTCAACTACTTTTTTATAAACTTCTTCTTTGTCTTTTTCCATATAATAAGCAGCATGGTAGGTTATAGAAAAAGCATTTAGGGAATTTGCAACAAGGGCTGTTTCAATTATTCTTTGAATAGAAGCTTCAATTTTTTCTTCTTCTTTTGAATTCAAATTAACATAAAATGGCGCATGGGCTGTTACTATAAGGTTTTTATCTCTATTTAAAACACTTTGTTTTGAAGTGTCAGAAATTCTAACACCCCTTACAAATTCAAGCTCTAAACCATTTAAGCCCATATCAGATAAGGTTTCAAACCCTTGTTTATAATCTTTCGCACGAAGTGGAATACCTGCTGTTAAAAAATTCAATTTGTCCATAGTCAAAAGTATATGTCTAAAAAACCTGTTTGTCGACTATATTAAGAAAGCTTACCTTGATTTTCAAGAATTTGCATAACAGAGAAATTATAAGCATTTGATGACTTTCCACGGTAGTTTCTGAAGTATTTTATAAGGCTTTTTGAAGAATTTATTTTGCCTGAATTAAAGAGTTTGTTATCTAAAAAAGAAAAATGCGGAACATCGCAAAAATCTGCAGCTTTTTCTTTTCTTAAAAGTTCGCTTAAATATTTTTCTTTAACTTCATCAGATAAAAATTCTGAATTTTGAATTAAATCGTTAACAGTATATGTTTCAAGCAAATTTTCATCTAACCCCAAAGGTTCTTTTAACATAAATAGAGAAAGTTCCAAACTTCTTCCTGAAACCGTATAATCGCAAATTATTCCTTGTTTACCCTCTTTTTTAAGGTTTTCGTTGCTAAGCCCCATTTCTTTCATATAGCTTTTATAAAAATCAATATATGGAGATTTTTTGAGCCATTGTTTTGTGCATGTTGAATGTGAATAAGACATAGGAAGATAAACAACGTCAACACCCATTAATTCAAGAACTTTTGCAATACATGCAGGCGAAGTTCCCAAAGAAATAAATTTATAATTTCCGCTCCCGTATTTTTCATCAAATGCTTTTTTAAAAATAGTCCCAATCTCAACGTTTATTGCGGCTAATTTTTTAATTTCAGTTGGTATATTTGCATCTATAAAACTTTTTTCTAAAGAGGATAATTTTTTGTAATCTTGAAGGAAAAATTTTCCGTTTTGGGGGCTCATTTTTATTTTTGGAATTGAAAAAAATTGGGTTAGCGTAACTTTTTTCGATTCCTTATTTTCAACATTACTGCTTTGCGGAATTTCTTTTTTGCCGCCAAAGGTTTGCTTTTTTGGCGGAAGCTGCAAATTTGTCGGGTAATTATATCTTGTAACAGGTGCTATATTCAAAAAATACCCCTTTTTCCTGACATTAATTTTATAATGCATAAAAAGCAAAAAATTTGCTATAATTTGAATATGAATGAAAATGATGTTTTGATTATAAAAACTCTGTTGAAAGAGCTGGATGAAACCGTGGATGACGGGTATGGTCCGTTTTTGGCTGCAATTTATGATGAAAATTATAATTTAATATCAAAAGCTAAAAATTCTGTAGTGAAATCTAATTTAAGCTTAGCCCATGCAGAAATTAATACAATAAAATTGGCTGAAGAAAAATTAAATTCTTATGATTTGTCAAAATATAATCTTTCAATTTATGTTACAAGCGAGCCTTGCATAATGTGTTTGGGTGCAATTATGTGGGCAGGAATTAAAAAAATTTTTTATTCTGCGCCATCTGATTCAGTTGAAAAAATAACAGGGTTTTATGAAGGCTATAAACCAAACTGGATAGTTGAATTTGAAAAAAGAGGAATAAAGGTTTTCCCTGATATTGAAAAAGATGAGGGCGAAAAAGTTCTTTTAAAATATGTTAAATCGGGTGGTGTTATATATAAACCGGAAAATTAAAGATGAAAGCATTAATTTATAATAAAGATTGCGATAAAAAAATAGAATTAGTTGAAATTGAAAAACCAAAAATAATAAGTGATTCTGATGTTATTTTAAAAGTTACCCTGTCTTCAATTTGCACTTCAGACATTCATATTAAAAAAGGTTTTGTGCCAAGGGCAAAAAACGGAGTTGTTTTGGGGCATGAATTTGTCGGCATTGTAGATGAAGTTGGCAATGGCGTTAAAAATTTAAAAATAGGCGACAGAGTTGCCGTTAATTGCGAAACCTTTTGTAATGAGTGCTATTTTTGTAAACGTGGTTTTGTGAATAATTGCATAAATGGCGGATGGGAACTGGGGTGCAGAATAAACGGCGCCCAAGCGGAATATGTAAGAATTCCATACGCAGGCAACGTTTTATATAAATTGCCAAACAATGTTACAGACAGAAACGCTTTATTTGTGGGTGATATTTTATCAAGCGGCTATTTTGCCTCTCTTATGTTGGATGTTAATAAGCAAGATAACGTTGCTATAATTGGTTCAGGGCCTGTTGGAATGTGTGCCATGATGACATTAAGAATTTTTGGTGTTAATAAAATTATTGCAATAGATATAAATGAAAAAAGGCTTGAAATAGCAAAAAATAAAGGGCTTGCAGATTATTTCATCAACCCTGATAAGGTTGATATTGAAAAAGAGATTAAAAAAATTGCTCCCTATGGCGCAGACGGTGTGATGGAAGCAGCAGGCGGAAAAGACACTTTTAATATGGCAATTAAAATTGCAAGACCAAATTCAACAATCGGTATTGTTGCAATGTATGAAGAAAATCAAATTTTCCCGCTTCCTGTTTGTTATGGTAAAAATCTAACTTATAAAACAGGCGGTGTGGATGCAATTCATTGCAAGGAATTAATTCAATTAATAAGTGAAAATAAAATAAATACAGATTTTCTGATTACAAAATCTTATAAATTTGAAAATATTCTTGAAGCCTATGATGATTTTGAAAATTCAAAATTAGACACATTGAAAATTGAAATAACCTATTAAAATCTTTATAATAAATTAAAAAAGGGGTTTTTTATGAATAAAAAAATTTTTTGGGATATAACTTATGGAGTTTACGTTGTTTCTTCGGTTGATAAAAATAAGCCCGTAGGGTGTATTATAAATACAGCGGTTCAATTAACGGAAAATAAAATAGGCATTTGTTTAAACCATAATAACTATACAAATTCCGTTATAAAAGAAAATAAAAATTTTGCTCTCACGATTTTGTCTGAAAAAACAAACCCTAATATAATTTCAACTTTTGGGTTTACATCAAGCAAGGATAAAAATAAATTTGAAGGTTTTGAATACAAATTAATAGATAATCTTCCCGTTCTTTTGAATTCTAAAGGCTATATAGCTTTAAAAATGGTAAATTCAATAGAACTTGAAACCCACACATTTTTTATAGGTGAAGTTATAGATGGTGATGTTTTCAATGAAGATATTCCAATGACATATAAATATTACCATGATGTTATCAAAGGAAGGGCGCCAAAGGCAGCGCCTACATATATTGCGCCTGATGAATTAAATGAGCCGATAAAAAATGGCAAAAGGTTCAGATGCAAAGTTTGCGGATATATTTATGAAGGCAATATAGAAAAAGAGCCGCCAAATTTTGTTTGCCCCGTCTGCAAACAGCCAAAATCCGCTTTTGAAGAAATACTTTATGCGTAATATTCTTCCAGATAACCGGCTTGTTCCGATAAACTTGTGTCAACAACAGAAAAATCATATTTGCCAAGGTTTTTGGCTAAATCTTTAATTGAAACTTTGATGCTTTCTGATGTGTCCCAAGGGTTTACAAGCTCCATATAGTTTGAATTAACCGATTTAACGGCATAGGCATGGTCGTCTTCAAGCTTTCCAAAACCTTCTCCAACGCCTATTGTCGCACTTGTTGTGTCTTGATTTTGATAATAATAATCTATTAATTCTTTAACTTCATCTTCATCATCGCCAAGGGCATATTCTACACTGTTTTTTGTGAACAGTTGGTAAAGATAATATGCACTGCCGCCTGTGATGCCATTTATTGTCTCAAGGGGAATTTCACCTTCTTGTATAAGTTTTTCTGTGGCAAGTTCAATTAAAAGCATATCATCGTCGCCTGTCGAATATTTGCTTTGAATAAAACCAAGACCGCTTAAAAAGCTGCTTTTATTTGCATTTTCAAGTTCTTCTTCTGTTATTTTATAAGTTTTATCAACGCCCTTAAAAGAAACATTGTATGAACCGTCAGAGTTTTTTGAAATTGCATTTTGAATTAAATTTTCACCCTCATCTGTATATGAAAGGGATAAAATGCCTGAAATCAGCCAACAATCGCCAGAGTTACCTTGAAAAACAGCTTCGTCAATTAAGCCGTTAACCCCTTTGTCTTCATTAAAAAGACCTGAAAAAGTTTCATTCAGACTTGAAACTTTTCTTTTGCTATGCCCTTTTAAATCCGGTTTTTGGTCATAATATTGATTATTTATGCCAAAATTATAGCTCATTAATTTCCCTTATAAACTCCTATAAGTTAATAAAGGTTTTTTGTTTAAAAAAATTGCCAATAATCAGTTATCGCTTTGTGGTTTTAATAATTGATTTTGTCATTCTGTCTTGCCTTGAGGCAGATAATATATTTCTTAATTTCATAATTGCTTGAGCATGAAGCTGGCAAACCCTTGATTCTGAAACGTTTATGGCTTCCCCTATTTCTTTTAAAGTCATGTTTTCATGGTAATAAAACACCAAAAGCATCCTCTCTCTTTCAGGAAGCCTTTTTAAGGCACGTTCCAATTCGAGTTTGGCATCTTTTTTTTCTGCTGCTTCTTCAGGGCGTTCGCTTTTTGAGTCTTCAATGGTATCAATAATTTCAACAGATTCATCCCCTAAATTTTTCTTATCATAAAGGGAATCAATTCCTGTATCTTGTGCTAAAATTTCATCAACTTTTTCTTTTTCTAAGCCCAGTTTGTCCGCCACCTCTTGATTTGTAGGTGTTCTTCCAAGCTCAATCTTTAATGTGTTTATTGTTTCTTTAACTTCTTTTATTTTTTTTCTTACAGTTCTTGGAAGCCAGTCATTGGCTCTTATTTTGTCAATAATAGCGCCTCTTATTCTCATAAGCGCATAGGTTTCAAATTTTGCACCTCTATCGGGCGAATATTTTTCAACGGCATCAATTAAGCCTTCTACACCATAGCTTGCAATGTCTTCATAGGAAAAGCTCGGTGGCAAATTCACCTTAATTCTGCCTATAACATAGCGGGTGAGATAAATATATTGAACAATGAGTTTATCTCTTGCGGTTTTATTATTTCTGTTCTGATGATATTCCATCCATAATTGTGCCAATTCCTCATCAGAAACACGAACAACCTTTCTATAGGAATCTGTTTCAAAATTCTCGCTCATTTAATATTTTCTCTTTCCCCAAATAAAGTCTTAATAATTGTTAACAATTATATTCTACAAAAGTGAATTCGCTTTGACTTCATTTATAAGTATGAAAAGAGAAAAATTATCTAATATTTATGGTGTAACTTCAAAAAAAGAGGGCTTAATTTGCCCTCTTTTATTTTTTGGCTGTTGCCAATATTTCATTAACTCTTTCTTTTAGCTGCTTTTCAAATCTAAATATCGAATTAACACAATCTATAGGTATTTTTTGTTCTTTGTTTTCATCCAAAAATGCTATATATTTTTGGCTTCTATTAAAATAAAGCCTACATACAGTTTTTCTAATATTATCATCTAGCAATATATTGAAATAGCTTGAATTGTCTCTATATGTTACGCGATTAATGTCGATTGTTTCATTCAAAATACTTTTGATTATTGCATATCCTTCAAGCTCTTCCAATGTTGTCACTACATCGTTTTTTTTGTCCTTTTCTTCTGATTTTGAATTAAGGCTAAAATCCAATGATGTTTTCATTACTTTGGACATAAATAGGTTAAATGCTTCTATAGTGGTTTTTTTATGTTTTTCTATAACCTTTGCTGTCTTAATACCGTCAAAAATGCCTGATTTATCCAATAAATATCTTACAAATTCATCCGAAGGGTTTCTATATTCTTTTTCAATAACCTCTTCAAACTGCTTGATATATTTTAAATCACCAGCATTTGAAAAAGCTTTATCAATATCAAAATTTTCTTTGCAAAATTCAGATAATGTATCAATCTGATTTTCTTTAAAATCGAACAAATTGAATGTAAAAAATGGTTCCTTATCTAAAACATTTGTTTCTTCAACATCGGAGAAAAACTTATACACAATTCCATTTGTCAATATAATAAACTTTGCTTTAGAAGCGGTAAAATATTTAAATAATTGACCGGCATGCTTTTTCACATCTAATTTATCATTTTCAACTTTTTTACATTCTATAAGTATTACCGGACTATTATCTTTTAATATTGCATAGTCCACTTTTTCGTCTTTTTTAAACCTTGAGTCAGCAATATATTCAGGTACTACTTCGAGCGGGTTAAAAACATCATAACCAAGTGCGTTCAAAAACGGCATCACTAAAGCATTTTTTGTTGCTTCCTCTGTCTTTAAATTGTCTTTTAGTCCCAAAGCCCTTTCTTTGAGTTGATTAATTTTTTCTAAAAATTCCATGTTATAAACCTTTTAAACATTCATAAAGATTATAATACAATAATATGCTCATTGTTTACAAGTGCAACTTTAGTCTTCGTATTTGTATATTTTAAATTCTGCGGGATTTAAAATATTTATGTCAATTTCATTTTCGATTAAGTTTTCGAGAGGTTTTTCGACCAAAATGCATTTTTGAAGTTCGTCATAATCGAATTCAAAATATGATTTTAATTTTCTTCCCTTAAAGGTTACTTTGTTGTTGTATATGGTTTCGCCTCTAACGGTTTCAATCCAAGATAAGCCTTCTTCGTTATTAAATTGCATTTTTTCTGTCGGGTTTTTGTAGTTTGCAATAATTAATAATGACCCAAAAGCTGAATTTATTTCCCAATAACAAAGACCGTTTTCTTTTTCTTCTAAAAGCTTTGCTTTGCCTGTTGAAACTATTTTTGAGTGTTGAACAAAGTAATTAATTGCGTTAAATTTTTCGTAAAAACTCCAATTAACGTTTCTTTTCATTGAAACTTCGTTGCCGATTACATATTCAATGCCTCTTTGAGTAAAGCTTTCATCTCCGTCTATATAAAGGCATGGTCTGTTTGCAAATTGACCGCCAGGTAAGAATTTATATTTAAACCATTTGAATAAGGCGCCCTTTTCGCCTAATTGCCCGGGGTATCTGTCTATTGCTTCAAATTCGCCGTCTTGATTGTTGTATGTTTTTAAAATTGAAAGACGGTTGCCTTTTGTGGCTTCTTTAAAATTGTAATCTTCAAGGAATTTGTTGTCTTTAATAATTTGTTTTGGGGTTTTGGATGATTGAGAAACTATGTCGTTACCCCAAAGAAGGTCAAAGTTCATATCTTTGTGGTATTCCTTGTAATAATTATCCCAAAGCATATATTCAGCCAATGTAGCAAAATAAGGAACATTTTTCTTTAAATTGGAATTTACTTTGCCTAAAACTTTCTTTGGAATTCTATAGCTTATGGGAGTTCCTTTTTGTTCCGATAGATTATCTACAATATGATCTATATGATCAACCCTAAAACCGTCAAAATTGTATTCTTTTTGAAGTTTAGCCGTGTAGTTTATGTAAAAATCAATAACTTTGTCATTATATTTGCCGTTTTCAAGGTAGACAAAATAATATGGTGTTTGACAATCAAGGTTTGCAAATTTTGAAACATCTTGCATTTTATAGTCGAAATGCTTGTAGATTGGATATTCTTTTGTGTTATTCATTTTTTCAAAAACAGGAATTCCTGAAGAACACCAAGCGCCACCCGGCATTGACCAATAGCCATTTTGAATAAGAGCATTTATTATGTCTTTTTGACAAATTATATCTTCTTCTTTTGTAATTTTTTTGCCGTTAGTGGTTTCAATTAAATTGTGAACTTCTTTTACAAGTTCTTCTTGAACATTTTTCATTGAAGCTTCATTTGCAATTTTGATTTTAATATCATGCATATAAAGCTCAACTGTTTCTAAAATAGGTTTTTCATTTTCAAAATAAATTTCATCCGAACCGTTTAAGATATTGACATATTTATTTCTGACATTATCAATTTCATCTTCATTGAATTTATTTGAAGCTTTAATTTCAGAAATAATATTATCTAATGCTGTTGTATATTTGTTTATTAAAGTTTTAATGTTTGCCCACCTTGCAACGCAGGGGTTTGCTAAAACGATTTTTGAAAATCTTCCCGTTTGAGGAAGAATGTCATAAATAACGGGATGCCCTGCTAATTGTGCCAAATTGATAAACAACTGAACCTGTTCTTTTGCGCTTAGCCCAAAGAATTTAGCAAGTTTTTCATCTTCCATATTGGGGCTTATTTCAGAAGATGTAGGAAGATAAGCACAGCCAAATTCCCTCGGGTGAAAAGGAAGAAGATAAATCGTATCTGCTAAAATGTTTAAACTTTTGTTCCCTTTTGGCAAACAAACAACTTGTGCTAACCATTGAATAAAAGTTGCGCATTTAGATGAAACATTTCCGTTTCCAAGTGCAGATAAAGATAAAAGTTTTATGTTATGCCCTTCTTTTTTAAACCAGTCTGAATTTTTAAGTTTTCTTCTCGCTAAAACCGACGGATTTGTATAATTTATAAATTTTGAATTCTTATAAACACCTTCGTTTTCAAAAATTTTAACCAAAGCATAAATAACTTCCCCGTCAGTCAACTCTTCAAGGGCTTTATAGTGAGGATAAGGAATGTAGCCGAATTTATCCAGTGTTTCATCTAAATATTTTTTTCTCTCTTCACTGACTTCGTTAATGCCATATATTTGCAATAACTTTGGAAAAAGTTCTTTTATATCAAAAGAAGTAAAAACATTTTTTTGAAGTAAACTCAGCATTTTTTCTCCTACTTTTTTCATTCTTAAATCAAACAAAAAGGGGTTTTTATTATTTCAATACATTGATATTAGCATAAAATATATATAGCGTATCTTATTTTTAGATATTTTTTAAGTAATGTAAAGAGATGAAAAATAATATTTTTATTTTAGACTTGAATGTATTTTTTTATATGATACGATATTCTGGTGGCTTGATAATTAAACCACAAAAAAGCACAGCTGCGGAGCTTTAATTCAAAAGTATCACTCCTTGAATTAGACAGGCGAAAATTCCGTAGGGTGAAGCAAAAAAGTTTGAAAATTGAATAGATTATCGGGATGTAGCAGGGTCTCCCATGAAAAAGGTTGATAACCTTTTGAATGGGGCAGGCGGCGGATTTTACGGAGTGCGAAGCGCAAGCGAAGGCACGCGGTAGCGAGGGCATAAGCGAATGAAGGCGAAAGCAAATGAGCGACTTGCCCGAGTGAAGTAAAATCCAAGAAAATGGAGAGCGTAAGCTCGATGGAGCCGTTTCGCAAAGAATACCCAAGCTGCGCCTGAAAAGTTTGAAAATTGAATAGATTATCGGGATGTAGCAGGGTCTCCCATGAAAAAGGTTGATAACCTTTTGAATGGGGCAGGCGAATGGAGAGCGTAAGCTCGATGGAGCCGTTTCGCAAAGAATACCCAAGCTGCGCCTGAAAAGTTTGAAAATTGAATAGATTATCGGGATGTAGCGCAGCTTGGTAGCGCACCTCGCTTGGGACGAGGGGGTCGCAGGTTCGAATCCTGTCATCCCGATTTTTTGTTGCCTATTATTTGACAAAAATCTTTCATTCTTTATTATTATGTTAGGTCTACCTAACAAGATGAAAGGTTTAAATATGCTTATTTTAAAAGCACTGTTGTCAGGTTTTATAATACTTTTAATTACCACAGTTGCCAAAAAGACATCTTTGCTTGGCGGAATTGTTGCAATGATGCCTTTTAATATTATATTTTCTTTAATTTGTTTAAATTATGAAAAAAACGACCCAAATCTTCTTTGGAGTTTTTCAAAATCTGCACTTTTTGGGGTTTTTCCGACAATATTTTTTCTTATAATTTTCACTTTTTTCCTTCAAAAAAATTTCAAATTTTCCAGTGCGCTCTTTATTTCAGTTTTGTTTCTTGGAATGATTGCTTTTTTGCAATATAAACTTTTAAAAAATTTTTAAAATTAAATTTTATAATGAATAATTACGCCGGTTTTTGCTTGTGAATTTATATTTCAAAGTTTTTATATAAAATGCACCTATTTTTTAATGCCTAAGTAATTTTAAAATAATTTTTCACATGTTTTGAGAGCTTGTTTTTTATTTGATAAAAGGCATCATCTCCATAGGTGTAAAAAATTTCGTTATATTCATCTTCATTTATAAATAAGCTAACTTTTTTTGGGCATTTTTCTTCATATTTAATAATCTTTATTTCGGAATTATTTCTTGTATTTGTATTATCAAATTCATAACGACTATATTTTTCAGATTTTAATTTAAACAATACTTTATATATTTTTTGTTCAACTTTCAAAAATTCGCTGCTTTCATTTAAAATTTCAGCTAAAATTTTTATTATTTCATAGCGCCTTTGTTCTGCCATTTGCAGTATTTCCTGTTGTTCAATTTCGTTTAATTTAACATTTTCCTGTTGTAATTTCAGGCAAATGTCAATTAAGGATATATTGTCAATTTTGTTGTAAATGTCATTTAGAATTGAAATATAATCTTTTAAAAAAATTTTTACATTTTGATTTTCTATTGTTTCTAAAATAGGGCTAATTATATGAATAATTTCTTTATAGGATATAAAAATATAGTCATCAGGAATTGTTTCATTATTTTCGGGTTTTAAATATATGTATATTTTGTTTTTGCAATTTTGGAAATTATCTTCCGCAAAATTTTTGTATCGTTCAAGCTGGTTTCTTTGTTGCTTTGAGCGTATTTTATTTTCTATTAAAAACAAAAAATCTTGTTTTTGATTAACAACCAAAATGTCCGTATTTTCTTTTTCCCTATATACAAAAACCTTGTCTTTGTCTGAATAATTAATATTTTTGCCACATTTTTCAGCTATCATTTCCGTGAATTTTGCGAGAAATGCGCCTTTGATGTTGTGTGTTTGGTTTGGGTCTAAAAGCCATGCCAGTAAATTGGAATGTCTAATTTCAAAATTCTCCAATTTTAGTACTCTAAAAATGTTGAATTCCTGTTTTCTTTGAAGATATTTGTTTAAAATTTTTCTTGCTTCTTCAATTCCAATTATTTTGTTCATTTTATTCCTCTTTTTTATTATAAAATATACCATAGATGCGCCAAAATGCTTTATATTTGAAACTCTTTTAATATTAGCAATGGAACATTTAACAGTATTTTTGATAGAAATTTTGACTTGAAATTTTTTAAAAAATATTGACAAAATTTAAAAAACTCTTTTAAAAATGCTTGCAATATAACTTTCTTTGTGTTTACATAATATGTAAGTGATAGTTAAGAGAAAGACAATCAAAGTGGTTAAAATCAGACTTAAAAGATTAGGTTATAAAAAGAATCCTACGTACAGAATCATTGTTATTGATTCAAGAAATAAAAGAGAAGGTGCTCCTATTGAAGAATTAGGTCACTACAATCCTAAAACAAAAGAAATGAAATTAAATAAAGAAAGCGCTCTTAATTGGGTTAAAAAAGGCGCACAAGTTTCAGATACAGTTCAATATTTAATTAAAAACTGTGATGAAAACGGCGCACTTGTCTACAACAAAAAAGCTGAACAAAAGCTTTCAAGAAAAGCTCAAGCTAAGTTGGAAGAACAAAGACAAAAAGAAGCTGAAGCAGCCGCCGCAGCAGCTGCTGAAAGTTCTGAAGCCCAGTCAGAAGAAGCACAAAATTAAGTTTAAAAAGAACACTTTATGGGCCTCAAATTTGAGGCCCGTTTTTTTATCCCTGATATGAATATTTGTAAATTATATGTGTTAATAGTCTGAAATATGTGGCATAATACATAATATGATGTAGTTTGAGTGTGATTTGTTTACTTCATCTCAAAAATATGTTACGATTCTCTTAAAGTAATTTAATTAAAAGGTTGTTGACGCATGAAATTGGTTTTATTAAACACTAAAAAGAAAGCTCAGAGTTTGATTGAATACGCTCTCATTCTTGCAATGGTTGCGGTTGTTGCTATTGCAGCATTACAGTTGTTGGGTAACAATATCGGTGGTGCATTAAGAGGTGCTGCAGATACTGTTGGAACCGGTGCGCAAAATGCAGGCAAAAATGCTTGCGATGCCATGGGTGAAGGCTTTACTTGGAACGAAGATGCTAATAATGCAGCAGGCGGTACTTGTGAATACACCGGTTTAAATAATGAACAAGGAAATAATGATGACGGTGGCGCATAGAGCGTTTTTAAGCTTAAAATATTTATAATAAAAATGCCTGAAGTCTCAGGCATTTTTATTTTTAGTTAGTAAAATTAGATTTGAATTTGTTAAAATCCTCGATTGTATCAATTCCTGTCGGATTAAGCTCTGTTATAACAATTTGTATTTTCATGCCGTTGTACAACGCTCTCAGCTGTTCCAGTGATTCAGCTTTTTCAATTTCTGCTTGAGGCAGTGCAGTCATTTTTAACAGTGCAGCTTTTTTGTATGCATACATGCCAATATGTGCGTAGTAATTGGCAAATTCTTCATTTCTCGGGTATGGAATAGGGTGCCTTGAAAAATAAAGCGCATTATAATTTTTATCAAATACACATTTTACACAGTTAGGACTTTCAATTTGTGTTTTATCTGTTATTTTTCGAACTAAAGTTACAATATCAGAATCTGTGTTATGAATAGCATTTAAAGATTTATCAATAACATCGGGTGTTATTTCAGGTTCATCGCCTTGCATATTTAAAATATATTCAAATTCACTATATTTTTTTGCAACTTCAGCAATTCTATCTGAACCTGATTTATGTTCTTTTGATGTCATTTCAACATCTGCACCAAAATTTTGTGCTATACCATAAATTTCTTCGCTATCTGTTGCAATGATAACCTTTGAAGCCAGTTTGGCTTTTTTTGCGCTTTCATATACATACTGTATGATTGGCTTGTTGTTTACTTCCAAAAGAAGTTTGTTTTTCAGTCTTGTAGAATTTAGCCTTGCGGGAATAATTATCGCGGTTTTATTAATTTTATCCTGTACCATAAAAAATCCTTAATAATATCTTGCGCCCAAATCGAGCACTCTTTGTTCTGCTTTTTTTGCTAAGTTTTTGTCTATGTTTTCGGCTCCAAGGTATTTTTCATACATAAATAGAGCCTCTTTTTGCTTGCCGATTTTTTCAAGCGATTCAGCAAGTTTATAATATGCCACATAATAGTTTCTATCTATTTTAATTGTTTCTCTAAAATCATTAACGGCGCCTTTTATGTCGCTTAAAGATTCTTTTGTTAAACCTCTGTAGTAGTAAACTTTCGGATCGTTCGGAAATGTTTCAACCGCTTTATTTAAGTATTTCAAAGCGCTTCTGTAGTCTTTCTTTTCGTAAAAATCGTACGCTAAATCTATACTTTTAATTACTTCTTTTTGCTCAATAAAAGATAGCATTTTTTTAGATTTTATATTTTTTGCATTTTTTTTCAAAGAATTTTCAAAAGCCTCTTTTGCTTTTGGCAAATTATTTGCTTCTAAATATGTTATCCCAAGGGCATAATAGGCTTCTGAATTATCAGGGTCCATACTTAGCGATTTATAGTAATTATTAATGGCGGATTTAAAATCTCCAAGCTGTCTGTAACAATTCCCTATGGCCTCGTATGTTGAAGCATTTTTTGGTTCGATTTGATTGTAAACGGTTATTGCTTTTTGATATTCGCCTTCATTCAGATACGAAAGCGCTAAGTTGTTTTTTTCATCTACTTTATCTGAATTTAGAGCAGAGTATAATTCAATTATTTCTTCATTTTTTGGAAAAAGTTTATATCCTTTTTGTAAAATATTTCTGGCTTTATCATTTTGTCCTACAAGCTGATACAGTTTATATAATTCAATGTAGGGGGTTTCTGATTTTGAGTTTAGAGAAAGTGACTTTTCAAAAAATACGATTGCATCTTTTGAATTTCCAAGCTTGTTTGCAAAATAGCCTAAATTATTGTATCCTTCATAGTTTAGCTTGAAATTTGGCTCGATTGGATAAAAAAGAGCGACTATTTTATCAAGCGAAAGTTTTTCTTTTAAAGCGCAATACAGCCCATATTGCGCTTGAAGGCTTTCAGGATACATTGCAAGTACAATTTGATAATCTTTAATTGCTTTTGCATTTTCTCCTAATGACAAATATGTTTTGGCTCTTGAAATTCTGATTTGAGATTCATAAGGATTATCTTCAAGAATTTCTGAGTATATTTCTTCCGCAAAAGAATATTCTTTAACCTCAAATAGCAAGTTGCCTAAATAATACTGAAGAAAAATATCATCAGGATTTATCATCAGAGATTTTTTTAAGAGCTGATAAGTTTTGTCATATTGCCCCAGTTTTTGATATGCCAAACCCAAAATTCCATAATTATTTTCGTTGTTTGGGTCATTATTTGCCCTTACCATAAAATTATTAATAATTTCGTTTACTATTGCTTCAGAGTTTGTGTTTTCAATCACATCTTCAAAATAATAAATCGCATCAGAATCGTTGCCTTTTTTTAAAAGAGCATTTGCATATTTATACTTAGCGCTTAAATTTTCAGGGTTTGTTTCTACGGCTTTTTTATAAAAACTAAAAGCAACGTCTTCTTGATTTAGTTTTTGGGCAATATCGCCTAAATATTCAAGACAAAGATCGGTTTCATATCCTTCTTTTAGAAGAATAGAAAATTCATACCCCGAGGCAAAATATTTTCCTTCAAGATATAAGCTTTTTGCAAGCTCCAGCCTTGATGATTGAGATGAGTCTATGCCTTGTTCTTCAATTATTTTGTTTAAACTTTCCAGTGCGTCGTTATATTTTTTGTTTTCCCCTGGCGTTTGTTGTAAAAAATATAATGCTGATCTTAGATAATCGGCGGCATCTTCTGCATTTCCTGCTCTTTTTGCCTTTCTGTATTCTTTTAGCATCAGCTTGATGTAGGCATTTACGGTTTCATTTGTCGGATTTGAAATAACATCCCTTGTTGCTTGAATTGTTTTTTGCGAGGGAGCAGCCATTATTGGCGTAATTTGTGCACAAAAAACAAGCATTAACAGAAATGCAGTGGCAATTTTATATTTTCCGGTTTGAAACATACTCTCTTTGTGCATTACAATACTAATTCTAATACAAAAGATTGATATATGTAAAATAAATAAGAATTCTTAACATTATTGTGGCATTAAAAAAGCGGAAGCTTTTGGCTTCCGCTTTAGATTTATTATTTTAGATTTATTCTAAAATGCTGTCTTCTTCGTCATCTTCATTGCCTTCATCATCTATTTGAAGTCTTGCTGCCGCTGCAACTACTGTAGCTGTTGTGTCTGCTAAGTCATTTTGTACAGGGGCTTGATTGCTGATGCCTTCTGAGTGACGAGGGATTCTTGTCCAGCTGTCGAAGTCTGTATCAGGTGTTACAACATCTTCGTATTCGCAGAAGACTACTTTTGTATCAGTAATAACTTTTCTTTCTGTGTTGACTTCAGTTATTGTTGTTGGTACTGTAACATCTTTTGTGCCAAGGTCTGTTCTTGTTACTTTGTCTTCTGTTGTTTGGCTGATGATTTCTCTGCCGGTTTGAGTATTTGTTGAATTTTTACCATAGACAAGAACGAAGCCGTTTTGTTCTTCTTTGTTGAGAGTTGCAATGTGTTGCTCATCTCTTGAATTTGTTGTTACTTTATAGTCTTGATATGTAGTTGTTTGTTCTGTTTCTGTTTTTACTTCAGTTTGTTTGTAAGTATCTGTTCTTGTTGCTTCGTATGTTGTTTCTGTGGTTATTTCATATTCTTGTTCTGTTGTTGTTGTTATTGTGTAACCGTCTTCGCCGTTAGGACCTTTAACGTTATCTTGTCTTTCGGTTGAAACACTAGGTTCACCAACAGGGGTTCTGCCTGTTTCTGTTTTGCTTATTTCATCACCTTTAACCGGTTCTGAAGAGTCAACAAGTTCTTCTTCGATTTGTATATCTGTATCACCGATTATTTCTTTTTCTGTATATTGGTCGCCAACGTTTTCTTTGATAGGATCAGAAACTGTTGTTCCATAGTTTCCGCCTGTGTAGATGCCTTCGTTGCCTTCGTTGTAGTCTGTTGTAGCATCTAAGTTAAAGCCACCGTCGGTTCTGACTTCAATATAACCTTTGTTATCAATATCAGCACCTGCTTCAACCATAGCGCCTACGTTATCTGTTTCGGCTGAAATTGTTGTATCGGCTTTAAGAATTTTGTTTGCAGTTAAGTCTAAAGTATCTGCTTTGATTTTTGAAATTGCAAGAGTGCCGTCTTTAGCAGTAACTTTAACGGTTTTGCCTTCGAGAGGGTCTGAACCTTGTGATGTATTAACATCAGCGTTGATTTCAATACCGTTTTTAGTGTTTGTAACGCCTGTAACTGCAATATCTACAGCGCCTTCCGCGTTTACTGCCAATTTATTTTGGTTGGTTGCAATTACTGTATTGTCAGCAGTTGTAACTGTTTTACCGGATAAAGTTGTTTTCTTGCCGCCTAAAATTTCATAGTCAGCTGTTGTTAGTTTGCCTGCTGCAGCTATATTTGTGTTATTAACTGCGTTTGTTGAAACATCTGTTAACAACATATCTGATGTGCTTGCAAGATTAATGTCGTTGCCTGCAACGAAATCAACTTTATTTGCAGAAGCAAGGTCTGTGATTGAAATATTATTACCGGCTTCAACTAATGCGCCTGCAAAAATGAAGTGAGTATTAATATCATCATTATTTAATGAAACAAGGTTAGTGTAATCATTAATTTTGCCTGTGCCTGCTGCCAAGGTTGTTCCTGTGATGTCTGCATCTGAAATTAATGATAATTTATTTGTTGCTCCGATTGTTGAATTTGCGAAATCTTCGTCAATATTCATTGAAAGAGCTTGATCTATAACTGTATTACCGCCTTCTGCAATAATTTTTGAACCGTTTGCCGTTACTTTACCGGCTGTTGAGGTTAATGTCATATTGCCGTTGTTTGCCCAAACTTCAGAATTTGTTGAAGCAATGTTATTTTTAGCTGTTAAATTAACATTTCCGTTTGTAGCATATACATTTGAATCGCTAACGGTAATTGAACCGTTGTTTGCATTTGCTGTAAATGAACCGTTTGCGGTTTTAACATTTGAGCCGTTTTGTATTGCAATATTACCTTTTGTTGATTCAAGATTAATTGCATTTTGTTTTGTAGTGTCAGATGAACCATAAGCTTGTTTGTTTAAGGTTGCATTGTCAAGTGTTAAATTTCCGTTTGTAGAAATTGTTAAAACATCTGAATTTTTATCGTTGAATGTAGTATTGTTTTTAATTGTTACATTGTTTGTTTTTGAACCGTCAGCATCATAAAATGCTAAATCGTTGTATTGCAATAAAGAGTTGTCAACTGTTGTGTTTGTACCATACAATTTTGTGTTATCTGCAATAACTTTTGTTCCGTTTACATCAATTTTGTTATCTGCATTAATAATTGCGTTTTTAGCATTTAATAATGTATTTTTAAAGCTTACGTTTCCGGCGTTAACAGTAATTGTTCTGTTTGTATCTTTTGTTGCGCCGTAGCCTACAGCTTGAAGTTTGTCGTAGCCATCTACGTTTACTGAATCTTTTGCATTAATTTCTAAATTGCCTGCAGCTACAATACCTGTTGTGTTATATTTGCCGTCAGCAGAAGCAACACCGCTTGTAGCTTCATCTTGAATTAAATTAACGCTGCCGTTTGAAGAAGAAATGGTAATGTTTCCGGCTTTGATATTGTTAGAATCTGTATTTTTTGTTGAATCTGCTGATCTGATTTGTGAATTTTTAATTGTAACGCCTTCATCGCCTTCAATTACCAAATTGCCATAGCCAATATCAACTGTTTGGGGTTTATTATCTTCATTTGTTGTTTGAATATTGGAATTTTCAATATTGGTTGTACCTTTTGATGTGATTTGAATATTGCCGTTTGTACCTGTTTCTGTTGCGCTGTAATCTTGACCGCCAATATTTACATCAGTACCTAATAATTTTCTTGAATAAATTGTTGTATTTTGAATATCAATTTTGCCGTTGTCTTTAACTCCGTTATATGCTAAGAAGTTACCGGTTCTGATTTCAGAATTGTTTATATTAATACCGTATTCTTTGCCGGAAGTTTTTGGAGCGCTGGCTGTTGTTGTTACGTTGTTATCAATGTTGCCTGCTGATGTGTAGTAGAAATTAACACCGTCGCCTGTAACCAATTTAACATTAGATCTTGTTTGGGTTGCATTTGATGTGTTTGGAGTGCTTGTGTAAGTTGTTCTGATATCTGAATTGTTAATATCAATTTTGTTACCAACCATTGCAATAGATTTGTTTGCCTTGATTGATGCGCCGTCTGCAATGATTGAAGCTAATTTCGTACCTGTTGCATCAGCTGTAATGTAGCCGTTTCCGTCAACCATATTGTCGTTTGCAACGAAAGAAACGGTTTTATTATAGCCTGCAATGTTAAACAAGCCGCCGGTTGTGCCGCCTGTGCCTGCGTAATCTGCATAAGCTTGAGGGTCTTGCAATAAATCTTCAATATTTTTTGCGCCTTTAATATCATAAGTTGAAGCTGTAAATGAGTTTAAGTCAACTTGAGAACCATTTCCAAATAAAATACCTGATGGGTTGATTAAAATAACTTTACTTGTATTTACGCAAGAAGGGCAACCTGAACCTGATGATTCTGTTAATTTACCATAAATATATGACATACCGCCGCCTGCAAGCACTCTGTTTAATGCTGTTTGGTTGTTAGCATTGAATACCCAGTTAACGGTTGCATCTTTACCAACGTTAAATGAATTCCAGTCAAATTGACCAACTGTACCTTTGCCGCCAATAACATTGACGTTCATTTGATTGCCATCAACGTCAACGCTGCCGTTAATTGAATTATTGAGGTCAGGAAGAGTTCCTGCATCAATGTTTACGGCAAATGCTGGAAGGCAGCTGATTGGCATATAAGAAACGAAGCTTAATAAAGCTAAGAATGCAGTGATTCTTTTTTTGTTAATTCCCAATTTGGAACGATTACTCATATATGTCCTTTCTAATCTGTGTTTCGTTGTGCTCAATAATTATACTATCTAAATTTTGTAAACCAATTTTATAATATATAAAAAACATGTAAATGGAATAAATTGCGTATATGTTAAGATTCTTAGCAATTTTTTTGTAAATTTTTGTAACCGGAATATAAAGTTTGTTTTTTGTGTAACAAAGTTGAAAAGAAAATAATTATACTAGCAAATTTAAAAATTTACAAGGTTTATTGATAAATATAGTGTTGCAAAAAAATGTTTAGTGGAATATTATTTTGTAACCTGTAAATATCATTTATTTAGCTTATTGAATAAATATATATTGCCATATATTATATTTTGTAAGTGTAGTGCCTAAAATTGTGCTATTGCCGCAATTTTGAAATACGACAAGTATGAAAAGGAATTTCAAAGGTGAGAAACAACGTATTTTTAAGAAAGGTAGTTCCATTAATGGCTTTGGCAGTTTCAGCTGCAGCCGTTCAAATGCTTCCTGCATATGCCGATTCATCAGCAACCAGCTTTAGTAATCCGGTAGGTAACTTTGATGCCGGCGTTATCGATACTACCAACCTTATACAATTTAAGGAATATGAATTTAAAGCCAGTGAAGAAAACAAAGAAAAACATAAGGATTCAGGCGAAATCATTATGAATAAAGAGCTTCAATCTCAGGTTGATCAGCTCCCAAATAAAGAAGCAAGTTTCGTCTTAAATTCTATTACTTTTAAAGGTTATACCGCCTTTACGGAAGAAGAATTAATGAACCTTATATGTGACAAAATTGGCACAAGGGTTACGGTTGGCGACTTGGTAGGTTTAACCAATATGGTAACCGAACATTATCAAAAACACGGCTATATATCTTCAGTTGCTTATTTAGCTCCCCAAAGAGTTCAAGACGGCAACATTGTCATTAATATAATGGAAGGTAAATATGGTAATGTTAAAGTTTCCGGCAACAAATGGAACAGAACCTCTTATTTGAATAATCAATTCTTGAGAGATAAATATATTGAATCAGGAACTCTTTTAAATGTTAATGACATCAGAGAATCCCTAAAAGAATTAAATGCTTCAGGGTATATGCACGGTTCAATTTCCTTGGAAGATAACGAAGAATCAGCCGAGCTAACCGACTTGGAATTGACCGTAAAAGACAGATTCCCGCTTGACTTTGATTTCAGATGGGACGATATGGGTACATCTTCAACCGGTTTGCACAGGGCGGTATTTTTTGCAGGTTTATACAACCTGACAGGTTTTGGCGACCAACTATATTCAACAACCACTTTGGCAAGACACTCGATAGGTCAAGGTGTTATGTATAGTGTACCTTTAACGGCAACAAAAGAAACCAAATTGAATGTTGGTTATTCATATTCAGGCGCTTCTGTTGCAGGCGGCGGTTTAGATTTCTTAGATTTAGAATCAAAATCACATAACTTATTCTTCACATTGTCAAGAAGATTAATCAAAACAGATAACTATAAATTATACGGTGATATCGGCTTTGACTTGAGAAACACCGAAACAACCTGGCTTGGCGGGTTAGACTTATACAAATACAGAAGCCGTAACCTTAAAGTTAACTTGACAAACATTAAAGACGACTTTTATGGTAAATGGTTTGCAAACGTAGGTACATCCGTCGGGCTTGATTGGTTTGGCGCAACAAATCAACTGGATTTTGGCATGGAAGGTGCTTATAAACATTCAATACCTTCTAACAAAGGTGTTAGAGTTATGGGTAACATTGCAAGAATTCAAGTGTTGCCGTTTAGATCAACAGGTATTATTCAAGCAAGAGGTCAATGGGCTTCAAGAGCTTTGCTACCTTCAGAAAGAATGAGTTTTGGCGGTATGTCATCAGTTAGAGGCTATGAAGAAAGCTTCTTTATTAAGGATTATGGTGCAACTGCATCAGCAGAGCTTCGTTTCCCTGTACCGTTCTTGAGAATGATGTTACCTGAAAAACTTAAATTTATTGATGATAGTATCAGGCTTGCCGGCTTCTATGATATTGGTTGGTTTGGCAACAGACACGCTTCAAACGACGGTCCTGATTACTTAATGTCAGTTGGTGGCGGTGTAATTTTGAAATTGACCAGATACTTATCAGCAAACGTATATTTAGGTGTTCCTTTGGGTGATAAGCCTGAAAATGCCTCAGGATGCAGAGTTCACTTCATTGTGACATCAAACATTCTCTAATAAAAACAATTCAAAAATCGCCCCAAACGGGCGATTTTTTTATTTGCTAAAATTTTATAGTATAGCATAAAAAATATTATTGCATACAATAAAAAAAATATATGGTATACCATAAAATATTAAGGATAAAAACTATTGTATTTATAAAATACGGAAAAAACTATAAAAATAAGGATTATATAATGAAATTTTTAACTGAATACTTGTGGTTTAATACTGAAAAACATCGTGAATACATAAATATAACAAGCGATGTTGAAGAAATAGTAAGAAAAAGTAAAATTAAAGAAGGTATGGTGTTAGTTTCTGCGATGCATATTACTGCAGGAATTTATGTTAATGATGCCGAATCCGGACTTATTTCAGATATTGATAAATGGCTTGAGGAACTTGCGCCGTTTGATATTAACTATAAGCACCATAGAACAGGTGAAACAAATGGCGATTCTCACCTAAAAAGCCTAATTACAGGTCATGAAGTTATTGTTCCCATTACTGACGGAAAGCTTGATTTTGGTCCATGGCAACAAATATATTATGCTGAATTTGACGGACAAAGAAGAAAAAGAGTTATTGTTAAAGTAATGGGCGAATAATTGCTATCATTTATTATCTTTGTATTTATACCAAAGACACATATCAATAATAAGAAATAAGGTGTTTAAAAGGTACAGTATGAAAACAAAATCCATATTGTATATTATTTTGTGCAAAATTCCGAATATATATCCTAAAAGAATAAGATATGAGAAATATATGCTTTTTCCGCCGACACATTTTGACTTATATGTTTTATAGGCGGCGATAGGCCAGCTTATTCCAAAACACACCATCATGCCTGCTTCAAAAATACTCATAATATTCTCCTTATCTTTAAAAAATTTTACATCAAAAAATATTTGTAAACTAGCAAAATATAATATTCACAAGCATTAATAAAAAACACGGGTAAAAGAGAAATAAAATGGAAGTAAAATTATTAAACAGTCAATTAAGCTTTAATGCGGGCTATACAAAAATTTTTTCGGATTTTGACGGCACTTTTATGCCTGTTGAATTTAATCATGATGTAATTTGTAATGACAACCCGCCTGTTGATAAAGACGCTTTCAGTGCATACTTTAGCGACTTTAAAAATATTTTAAGTCCGGACACAAACGGTAAAAAAAAGACTGAATTAACCGTTTCTACAGGAAGGAATTTGCCTGAATTTAATTATTATATGAAAAAAATTAAAGATAAAGGGCTGAATATTCCTGTTCCTGATAAATTAATCGTAACAAATGGCGGAGATGAATTTTTATGCCATACCAAAAATTATTTTGAAGCCGACAGTTCAAATATGTTTAGCGAGCAAGATATAAATACAAAAAAAAGAAAGCAGCTTCAAAAATATATTATTAGTTGGGACGGTCATAAAATCAAAAATAAGGTGAAAAATTTTATCTCCCGTCTCTCAGGTTGCCCTTTATTGATTGAGCCTTCAACACATCAGGGAATGTATGGGTATAAAGACAATATGACCTTGCAGGAAGAATTGGAAACGTTGCCTGAAGAATTTAGAACAAATTATGTTTCCATAAGAAATGACGGCAGCTCCTTGATTAGATTAACTGTGCCAAACGGAAGTAAATATTTAGAGGAATTAAAATGTCTGTCAGATGAAATGCAAAATGAAGGCTATCAAATAGATTTTCAAGTAAGGGAAAATAACGGAGAAACTTTTGTTAACTCGGCAAATAATTCTAAAGATTGGCAGCTTGGCACAAGTATTGAAATGAAGCCTAAAACAAGAGGCAAGGTTCCAACCCTTGATAAATATCACCATGTAAAAGTTATGGTAGACCATATAATTCAAAATAATTCAAACGACCTTGTAATTGCGGCAGGAGACGGCAAAAACGACCTTGATATGCTTGATTTAAGCAATTATATAGACGATATGAATTCATCCGCTGATTTTTCAAGCCAAAAATTTAGAGAGCAAGTTAGTGCATTGCCTCTATTTACAATATTTGTCAGAAACTCATCCTCTTGTGATGAACAGATTGAAAGATTTGAAAGAGATTTTAATTTTGACGGCATAAAAAGGTTTATTATTGTTGATAAAAACGATGAAACAAAACCAAAAAGCCTGATTGAAGCAATAAAATTGGCACAACAAGAGTATGCAAAAATTAATAATGAATATAGAAAGAATTTATAAATGAGAATCACACCGGCTTTAGCTTATTACAACGATATTAATTTTACAAGCAAGGTAAAAAGGGTTATAAACGGCTCTGTTACTGATGAAATTAAAGACCAAGTGGATGTTTTTGAAGAAACAAACGGGGAAAATGCTAAGAAATTGGGTCAAGGTCTTTTTGCAGAGGCATATTTGATTAATGGTACTAAATGTGTTATTAAAAGGTCTAAACCGGGCAAAGCAGTTGGTATAAACGGTGATTTTTCACAAGAGGCAAAGGCTCTTTTAAATATACCGGACGATTTGATTCATGCTCAAAGATTAATCGGAAATGTTGAAACGGAAGATAAAAATTTTTATCTTTTAAGCACTTTTGTTGACGGCAAAATTCCTGACGGCGACAAGGTAAAATGGGATAGGACAAGCTTAAATTCGATATTATCAACCCTTGCTAAGCTGGATATAGCAAAAGTTTACCATGGCGATGTATCGAGGTGTAATTGTCTTATAACAGAAAATGGTGAAGTTAATCTTTTGGATTTTCAGTACTGTGATAAATTTAAAATCAGCGGAGATGAAAACCATAAAGCCAATGCACAAAAGTATAAAGTACCCTATTTTATTGCTCCTTCAAATGCTCAAATGTTCGAAGAATCAAATTTTGCAACCTATCTTTCAACTTTAGATGAAACCGATGCAAGATTATTATTTAAAACATATCTTGAAGAAAAGTCAGTTTATCATAAGAAAAGAGCCGAAGGGTTTTCAAAGCAAGGGGCAAGACCGGAAATTGTCGAATACGACAGCTTGATGTCAAAATATTTGCAAAATCCTACTTGCGAGATGATAAAACTTCAAGCAATGAAACTGCAAATTTTGTCTACGCACAGATACATTTTATCTGCAATGGATACAAGAAAACAGGAAGACTTGTACAATATCATGTCTGCGCCTACATATTATTTGCATGCAATAGATGAAAGCAATAAAATGGCTCAGTTTGCTTCAGAATGTGCTGCAAAAACAAATGATAAAGATTTGCAAAAATTATTGAATTATGAAAAGGAAACAGCTTTATTTTGGCGCTCTGTAATGAAAAATGAGTTTGCGGGAAGGTACGGTAACAGCAGTGCCTTTGAATGGATTTTAAGAAATGCAAAGCAAGAACCAAGAGATTGCTTCGATGATATAGGTACAACTTTTATTAAAACGGCAAAATTAAAACATAAAAATATTCCGGATATTACTTCAATATTATCAGGAACTGAGGTGGTATTTGGTTTTGATGCCGAAATTCAAGATGATGTATCATCAAGAATGACCTCTGCCATTTCAAATTTAAGAAGAACGCAATGTTTTATATCCCCTATTAAATCAGCAACATATAAAGATATTAGGGATTACCATAAAACAAAACAAGAAATAATGTATAACTTAAAGGTTTCACGTGAGCTTTATACTGAAGGCAACAGATATGAATCTTTGTTTTATTCACTGAGTGCTCTTTATCAGACAACTATTGCCGAAGGCAAAGCCTCTAAAATTATAAACGGGGGCAAGCTTTCAAGAAATGAAAAAAGCAATATGATAAAAGAAGCCGAATTTTTGGCTTGGTATAAGGGCGAGCTTGAGGGAATAAACAAAGATATATGTGGTAAATTGTTTGATAAAGCTGCAAATTAAAAAGGTATAGTATCATCCAGCATAAATTTAAACATTTGATATTCATCATCTGCTTTTTGGTCTTTGTTTGCTTCGTATGATGCTTTTTCTTTTTCTATTCTGGCTTTTTCTTCAGGAATATCGGATCTGAGTTGAATAAGCTCTTTGCCTTCTGCTCGGTCTTTTTTGCCTGCATTGATTTTAAACCCGTCAATCAAACCATAATCTTCTTCAGGTTTATACATGCCAAAATTAAGCGCTAAAGCCTGTGTTATGGTAAGGCATAAAATTAATGGTAATAAAAAAATCTTTTTCATAAGAAATATTGTACCACATTTTTGGTAAAAAAATGCACTTCAAATTGAAGTGCAATATGTGCGTCTATAGGATGTATGCCACCACTCCCTTCAAAAATAAGAAGATTATGGGGTTTGGGGATTATTGGGGTTTATTTCTTCTTGTTCTTCCTGAATTAATTTATATTCTTCTTCTGCATCTTGAACTATGGAAAGGTTGTTTAAAATGGTTTTAAGCGAAATTACTCCTTTTAAATTTTTTGCAATTTCATAGTCTTGAGCCATATTTTCAGGCAAGTTTTTATAAAAATTAATTTGAATTTCTTCAGCTAAATTTTCATTTATTCCAAGAATTCTCAGTGTCATTTTTATTCTTTTGATTATGCTTGTTTTGTATTTTCTTATTTTTGATGTCCATAATTGGTCTATGCCCCACATTTTGAATTGCATTGCAACCCCTGAAAGGTTTCCTGCAAAAGCATCATCAGATAAATCCGGCACCATTGAAATTTGAAAAATAAAATCCAAAAGATGTTTTATTTGCCCCAAAACGCCTTCTGTATTTGTGTTTTTAATTACCCATTGCATGGTTGCTCCAACAGGAAGGTTTGCAACTTTGTATTTATTGATTTGTTTAATTTCTTCTTCGCCCAATTTGCCTCCGCTAACGGCTAAAATTGCATTAGAAACGGATTGAAGATCGTCTGTATTGTTTGAT
The DNA here is from genome assembly GCA_944325175.1 of Candidatus Gastranaerophilales bacterium. Classification (GTDB taxonomy): domain Bacteria; phylum Cyanobacteriota; class Vampirovibrionia; order Gastranaerophilales; family Gastranaerophilaceae; genus Galligastranaerophilus_A. The sequence continues at coordinate 61,557 of CALUYZ010000001.1, forward strand.
ATCATTAAATTTAAAGAATCTAATAAGTCTAAAACCATTTGATAGTCGCCAAAAGCGTCATCATTGTTTAAAGATTCAATAACGGGAATTTGCCCCATAAGGTGTTTTGTTGTAGAGGAGAGCGAGAAAGAGTTGCCAAAGCCGTCAAAAACATATATATTCTCATCATCCCAAAGATAAACCCTTGTTTTGCATTGCTTGTTTTCTATATAATCGTGAAAATATACAGCGCAAAATACATTTTCTTCAATAGAATTATCCGCTACCATAAAAGTTCTTATAGGGTCTAATCTTTTGTATTTTACACCTGTTTTAGAATTTTTATCGGGGTAAACTAATTGATATCCTATACCATAAGCCGACATATCCCCGCCAATATGATAATCCAATTCTTCTACATAATTTTCGTTATTTGTGCATATTATTTTGTCTAATATTTTTTTATTTTCTTCTTTTGAAACACTGTATGTTATAGGTTTTCCGAAAGTATAACCGGTTGCAACGTCTGTTATATATTTTGCCATATTTACATTTATTGAATAGTTTGGTCTGCCTTGTACGGCATTTTGTTTTATAATTTCATTTTTTCCGTCATAGTAATCTCCTAAAACTCTTCTTTTTGGCATTATCAAATTTTTATATTCAATAATCCAATCAGATAAATTAATGGAATTAATTTCTTTGTTATCAGCAATTATTCTATACATAAAAAACCTCCTTAATATCTATTGTAATGTTTTTAAAATCCGGCACTGAAAAATGCCCTATAAGCCTTTTGTTGAAAAGCTTTTCAGGATATAATATTAATAAATATTAACCTGTCTTTTACTATATTCTTGTAAATTAAATATTGATTTGATAAGATTTACTAATAAAGTTATTGCCATAAAAAATACATTGGAGAGGTTTTAAATAAATGGGATTATCTGTTGAAAAAATAGGTTTATTTTGCAATCTGAATAATGGAAGAAAAAATAATTCTTTATCCGTGAATAAAAATTCAAATGTTGGGGAAAATAGAGAAACAAATTTAAACTATAGCCCTAATAACCTTTCTTTTGGCGGTTTATTTTTTAACAAACCCCCTAAAAAAGCAACAATAAAAACACAACCGCCTTGTTTATATGGTCCCTATAGCTTGCCTATGGGTGTTTTGAAAGAAAACGATTCAATTACATATAATTTGTTAGAGCCTGTTGCAAAGAGTTTGTCAAGAAATAATCCAAAAAACCTCGAAGCATTTTCTTATGACACCTCAAGAGCAACTAACCAAGCAATAAATTCAATGGTGCCTGTGTGCATTTCTTTACTTGCTTGCTATCCGCAAACACAAACAGTATATCCGGAATTCCACGATTCAATCGCAAGGGCTTTCCCAAAAGCCTGTGCAAGACTTGACAAGGAGTTAGGCACCGGCAATATGTCAAAATTATATTTTAAAGTAAGAAATAAACTTGAAGAATACGGCAAAGCAGCTAATCCAAACTCTGAAGCACCGATTGAAGAAGGTATTAAATATATTTATTTTGCAGATAACATTCCCTTGCTTCAAGAAAACGGAAAAGCAGGAATTGATTCTACCGATACCTTGTTTGATTATATGCGACATGGGTATATTCCAAAATTATCGGATACTCCGGGTCAGCCAAGATGCAGTATGTCAAGAGCGGCAAATGAGATAAATGAATACGGTACACCATATATTAAAGAACACTTTTGCACCTTGCAAACCAAAGAAAGAGGACAAGAGATTCAATATCAAAACAGTTATGGTGAAAGATTTAATTATAACTATCATCATAGGCGTGAGCCTGTTGAATCTATAATAAGCACTTCATCATCAAGCCATGATGATGACGATCGTTTTGATATTATTGAACCTGCTTGGTAAACAGGCTATATTCCGGTAAAATCGGATTTATTATTCAAATATTGCGCTTATAAATTCGTCTTTATCAAAGTTTCTTATGTCGTCTATTTTTTCTCCGATACCTATTAGCTTAACAGGAATAGAATATTGTTCTGCTATCGAAAAAATAACGCCACCTTTTGAAGAGCCGTCAAGTTTTGTTAGTGCGCAAGCAGTAAGATTGAACTACAACAGACTGTATATTCCGGTAAAATCGGATTTATTATTCAAATATTGCGCTTATAAATTCGTCTTTATCAAAGTTTCTTATGTCGTCTATTTTTTCTCCGATACCTATTAGCTTAACAGGAATAGAATATTGTTCTGCTATCGAAAAAATAACGCCACCTTTTGAAGAGCCGTCAAGTTTTGTTAGTGCGCAAGCAGTAAGGTTTACCGCTTCTTTGAAAACTTTTGCTTGGCTTAAACCGTTCTGCCCTAAGTTTGCATCTAACACCAAAATGCTTTCTAAAACTGCATTTGAAGCCTTTTTGTCAATAACGCTTTTTATTTTTCTAAGTTCTTCAATTAAATTAAATTTATTTTGTAAGCGCCCTGCTGTATCTATTATTAAGACATTATAATTTTCCGCTTGCGCTTTTTCGATTGCTTTATATACAACCGAAGCAGAATCTGCCTTGTCTTCTCTTACAATGTCAACATCGGCTCTTTTTGACCAAATATCAAGCTGTTCTTCTGCTGCTGCCCTAAAAGTGTCGCCTGCTGCAAGCAAAACTTTATAACCGTCTTTTTTGAATTTGTTCGCAAGCTTTCCTATAAGCGTTGTTTTGCCTGCTCCGTTAACGCCCGTAATAAAATATATGTTCAAATTATCAGGCGAAAAATTGAGAACATTAGACCCTGCTTTATTTAATATGGTTTGAAATTCTTGTCTTAAAAAAGTTTTTATATCTGAAGGTTTGACGTTTTCTTTTTTAATTTTTTCAACAATACTGACCGCTAAATCAATTCCTAAATCTGCCTTTATAAGCTGTGTTTCTATGTCTTCCAATGTAAATTCATCAAACTTTTCATTATTCCCTACAACATTTAAAATGTTTGAAATAATTGCATCTGAAGTTTTTGAAACCGCATCTTTAAAACTTTGAAAGGCAGATTTAGCTTCTTCTTGTTTTTTTTCCGGTTCGTTTTTCTTGAAAAAATTAAACATAAGCTTCAACTACTTTTGCTAAAATTCCATTAATAAATGAAGGCGAATCTTCGGTTGAATATTTTTTTGCAAGTTCTAATGCTTCATCTATAATAACCTTAACAGGCGCATCTTTAATGTATACAAGCTCTGTTATTGCAATTCTTAAAATATCTTTATCTATTTTGAAAAGCCTGTTTATGTCCCACCCGATTGCATTGTTTTTAATTATTTCATCAATTTCTTCATTGTGTTCTTTGTAGACTTTGAAAATTTGTTCAACATATCTTTTAACTTCGTTTCTGTCTGACAAAATGCTTAATTCTGCAACATCCAATGCTGAAATTGTTTTTTCGGCTGAAGATAATAAAGTGTCAATTTTGTTCATCATATCATCGGTCATAGGGATTTTAACCGGAATGTTTATTGCATCAATCGGTCTTTCTAAATTATCTTTGTGATTGTTTTCATATTCTTCAATATATGCCTTAATTTCGGTTAATTCGCTTGTTACAACCTGTAGTTCGTCTTGTGAATTACCAATTAATGTTCTTATTGAATTTAAAACAATGTCTTTAAAATCGCCGTTGTTATATTTATTTAAGTCTTTTCCCAGCTGAGAAAATAATATTAAAGCTAATTCTCTTGAAGCGCGTCTTGCTTGCATTTTTTAATTCCTTATTACTTTACTTTTTATTTGATTATATCTTAAACAAGAATATTTTGAATTATATTAATATAATTTTCAGACATTTTTAATCTTTCCATAGAAAGTGCTGTATCTAAGGCATTATCCATAATGGTTTCAGGATTTTTCAGAGTTTTTATTTTATCTATTATATTTTTTATTCCTTTAACTGAGGGTTTTACCAAAAATCCGTTGTAACCATGTTTTATAAACCCTGCCATGCCTGAATTCTTTGAGCAAATAACAATGCTTCCTTTTGCCATAGCTTCCAGATAAACCATGCCAAAAGTTTCTTTAAGCGAAGGCAAAATAAAAACCGAGGTTTTTTCCATTAAGTTTAAAATTTCTTCTCTCCCTCTTTTGCCTGTAAAAAATACCCTATTTTGCAATTTTAGTTTTTTTGTTAATTTTAAAAGCTTGTCTTTTTCTTTTCCGCCGCCTGCAATAATTAAATCAACATCATCGAACTTCGAAACAGCTTTTATTAGGTTGCTAAAGTTTTTTCTTTCAATCAGGCTTCCTGCGGCAAAAACTTTCAGCGGCAAAGAGAATATATTTTGCGCCTTTTTGTTGATTTTTTCTTTTTTTATATAAAACTTTTCTTCTATTCCTGAAGGTATTATGTAAGTTTTGCCTTTTTGCGAGGGGATAATTTCTTCAATTTTATCTTTAAGCCAATAAGACCGTGGCAAAACAAGTTTGGCTTCTTTGTATGCTTTTTTTATGCTATGCCATAAAAATGCATAAATCGGATTTGTTAATACCTCAATATCGCTTGCATGAACAGATGCATAATATGGGATTTTTAAAAGTTTAGAAATTTTATTTGCAGCCAAAACGCCTGATGGCATGTGAGATAAAATGACATCAAATTTTTGCTTTTTTAAAAACTCAAATTGTTTTTCAGAGAAAAAAGGGGTTATAAAATTTTTATTAATACATTTTATCCCCTTATATTTATACTCGCCTTCAGGCAAGATTTTTCTTTTTCTTATTAAAACGTTCAAAACAACGTTTGGTCTTAAAACCGTGACATTGTGCCCCAATTTTTTAAAATCGAGAACAAAATTTAATAAAGTTAAGGGAATCCCCCATTCTTCTTTGTTTATCGGACATAAATCGGTAACAAAAAGAATGTTCATTTAAAAGCCCTTACTTTGTTGTAATTTTTGAAAAATCACAAACTGAATTAAATTTTTCAGCAAGCAAGTTTAATAAATTCAACCTGTTGTTTTTGATTTTTTCGTCTTTGTCCATTACAAGTACATTATCAAAGAATAAATTTAGGGGTTCTATAAACCTTTCAATTTCATTTATATTTTGATAAGTAATTTTTGGCGAGTTCAAAATTTCGCTGTATAAATCTTGTTCTTCTTTTGTGGTAAAAAGAGCCTTATCTATTTCGCCTTCAGCTTTATTGCCTGATGTAATTTTTAAAACCCTGTTTATGGTTTCAAAAATTTTGTTTGAAGTTTTTGAATTAATGAAATTGTTGATAGCTTCAACTCTTTCCAGCCATTCACTAAGATTTTTGAACGGATTCATTGCTTCTGTAGCTAATAGCGCATCATAGTTAAATGTTTTTTCATATAAAACATTTAATCTGCCATACATAAAGCTAAGAATTTCGTTGAATGTAACATCGTCAACCTGTATATTAAATTCTTTTGAAATTAATTCTATTGAATATTGAATTAATTTTTCTAAATCAATTTTTAAATTAAAAGTTATTATTGTTTTCAAAACGCCAATAATAGCACGTCTTACCGCTAGAGGGTCGTTTGAGCCTGTTGGACGTTTTTTCTTTTTGTCGCCTTGTGTTGATAAAAATACAGCCACAATGGTGTCAATTTTATCTGCGATTGAAACAACTTGCCCTTCAATTTTTGAAGGCAATTCAGAATTTGCACTTAGAGGGAAATAATGCTCTTTTATTGCAAGCGCAACATTTTCTTTTTCGCCTGATTTAAGAGCATAATTTTCGCCAATAAACCCTTGAAGCTCAGTAAATTCAAAAACAAGCTTTGTTGAAAGATCGGCTTTTGAAAGTTTTGCTGCCCTAAGAACATCTTTTTTGTCTGTTATGTTCATTTCATCTAAAATAAAAGAGGAAAGTTTTTCAATTCTTTCTGTTTTATTTAGTAATGTGCCAAGCCCTCTTTGGAAAGTCATGCCGGAAAGGGCAGGTAATTTGTCTATTAAAGCGGTTTTTATGTCTTCATCATAGAAAAATTTGCCGTCTTCTAAGCGAGCCGAAATAACTCTTTGGTTGCCTTTTTTGATATTTTCAAAAGATTCTTCATCAGTGCCGACAAAATTTGCCATTGTAATAAACTTATTTGAAAGTTTTCCTGTTTTTTCGTACAAAGGAAAATATCTTTGGTGTTTTGACATAACAGTTACAGTTACAATGTCAGGTATTTGCAGATATTCCTTTTTAAATTCACAAACAACGGGAACCGGAAATTCTGTAATATATGTAACTTCATCCAATAAATCATCCAATTTTGAAAAATCTATTTCACAGTGAACATCGTTTGCTTTTTTAACTGCAAGATCTATTATTAACTGTTTTCTTTCAATGGGGTCTGCATATACATTTGCCGTTTTTAAAATTTCAACATATTTTTTAGAATCTGTTATTTCAACTTCTTGAATTTTGGCAAACCTGTGACCTTTTGTTTTATTGGTTGCTTTTTTATTAAAAATTTCAACATCCAAAACTTCGTTATTTAAAAGCGCAACAATGTTTTCTATTGGTCTTGAAAATTTGGCTTCAAAATATCCCCATCTCATAAAATGGGCGCCTTGTAATTTCATTATGGATGGCGCAATGTTTTCTTCCAAAATTTCTTTGGCGGTTTTCCCTTTTTGTTCAACTTTTGCCCATATATAGTTATCTTTCTTGTATAAACATTTTGGATCTATACCGTTTTTCTTGGCAAAACCCAATGCTGCTTGCGAAAAATTGCCTTTTTCATCAAGCGCAATATTTAAAATAGGACCTTTGACATCTTTTACAATGTCATCTTGATTTAATTGCAAGCCCTCAATTAAAATGGCAAGTCGCCTTGGTGTTGCATAAGTTTTTATGTTTTGAAAGTTTAATTTGTTATCTGATAAAAGTTTTCCAAAAATATCCGCCAGCTGTTTTTCAGCGCTGGGTATGAACTGATAAGGCAGTTCTTGAACTAAAATTTCCAGTAAAAAATTGTTATCCATTGTTACATCCATTCTATTACAAACTTATTGTAACAAAAAAAGCTTATTTTAGGACAAATTTAAAATTTTTTTAAGGTTTTTTTCTGTTTCTTTAATAATTTCATCATTATTAAACTTCAACCCTCTTTTTATTCCCTTTGTTTTAATTAAATTTTTGACGCATTTTTCGTTTTTGCAAACATAAATGCTTCTGCCCGTATCTTTTGAATTTGGATTTATTGATATAAAATCGCCCAAACGGGTAATTTTCACCATTTCATCTCTGTTTTTGATGCTTTTGCATCCTTTGCATTGTCTGTATACATCTTTTTTCATATAAATTGCGTATCTTATCTATGTTGTCATTATTTAATTCTTACTTTATAATACACTTATAATGAAAAATTAGGAAATTTTTTCATATGACTGACAAAATATCTTCAATCGAAAATTCATTGGTTGAGCTGAATAGAATGTTTGAAATAAGTGCCATTGCCTCAAATGCCATAAACATTGAAGATTTGGTGTCTAAGCTTTCAAATTTTTTAGCAGATTATCTTAGAACTAAAAATATTTATTTTTTTGCACTTGAAAAAAATATATTCAGAAACATTCCGACAAATCAATTACCCTTTAGTGATAAATATTTTGAATATGAAAATGAAGCCTTGTTTTCTGTTTTGAATGAAAACAAGCTTGTTAAAATTAAAACGGAAGAAAATAAAAAGCTATATGGCGGTTTTTGGGAACAAACCGGTTTGAGCGATCTTAACATTCAATATATGAGGGTGTTTTTCAATCGTGATGACAATCGCCCCGTTTGCTTCTGTTTTATGGGTAATGAAGGCCAAGATGACAGAATACAAGAATGTGAAAAGTTTTTAAACAGGGTTTTTGATTATATAGAACCCATGCTGATTAAACTTATGCTCCAAAAGGAACAGAACAAAAAAATTGAAGATCTTCAACAGTCTTTATACAACGTTTCAATTTTATATAATATCTCGCAGGCGGTTAATTTTATTGATGATCTTAAAAGGTTGTTACAAGTTATTTTGTCAAAAGCCATTGATATTTTAAATGCCGAAAAAGGCTCTTTGATGCTTTATGATTATTCTACAAACACTTTGCAAGTTAAAGTGGTTTATGGTTTGAATGATAAAAGAGTTGAAGACAATATAAATAACGGCACAATTCAATGTACTAAAATCAAAGTCGGCGAAGGCATTGCAGGCACGGTATTTTTGGAAAGAAAAGCAATTATCACAAATTTAGGCGTAAACGACCCGAGGTTTGTTTCCAAAGGTTCTCCCGCCAACGTTCAGTCGCTTTTGTGCGTGCCGCTTATTACAAAAGGCGAAGCAATCGGTGTTATAAATATTTCAAATAAAAAATATGATTTATTATTCAATCAAAAAGATTTGGAATTTATGACAAGCCTTGCAAATCAAGCTGCAATAGCAATAGATAATGCTAAACTCTATGAACTTGCAACAAAAGACGGCTTAACAAAACTTTACATTAACAGACATTTTATGACTTTGTTGGAAAACGAGGTAAGGCGTTGCGCAAGATATAAGCACAATATGTCGGTTATTATGCTTGATATTGACGATTTTAAACTCATTAATGATTCTTGCGGGCACTTGGTAGGCGATCAAATTCTAAGAGAAGTGTCAAATCAAATTTTAACAACCGTGAGAAAAATAGATGTTGCTGCAAGGTATGGCGGCGAAGAATTTGTCATTTTGCTTCCTGAAACCACTAAAGAAGGTGCAAGCATTATAGCGGAAAGATTAAGGAAGAACATTGCAAATCTAAGAGTAAATACAAACGATGATAAAATAATCACAACAACTGTTTCAATGGGTATAAGCCAATTTCCGGAAGATGCAATGACGGCTCAAGATGTTATAGATGCTGCAGATAAGGCTTTATATTTTTCAAAAAGGAACGGCAAAAACGTTGTTACTTTATACGGTGAAAATGAAAATTATGTAATGGTTGACAAGTACGAAATTTAAGCGACTTTATAAAACGCTTGCAAAAAGTTTGCGTCACTATTATACTTTACTAAAAAGTTGGAGGCTAAAATGGACGATAAAGAAATAATTTTAGGACAATATAAGGTTTATTCCGATGCAAAAGAACAATTTATAAACAGGCATTTTGCAACAAATCGCTTTTATTTTGTGTTTTCGTTTGTTCTTCTTGCCATGACTTATGTTTTTTATGCTCTTTCTCCGGGTATCGTCCAGCTAATAGTTACAGCTGCCTTCGGCATTGCGGTTTCTGTTTTATGGTGGCTTAATATTGATTCTTATCAACTTTTAATTAAAGTAAAATATTCAAAAGTGCTTGAATATCTTGAAACAAAATTGCCGGAAGCTCCATATAACAAAGAATTTAGAGAAATGCAAGCGATAAAAAAAACTAAAAATATTTTATTTACAGATGTTCAAAAGGGTTTTGCAGGGCTTGTTTTCATTGCATTTACAATAATTTTTATATGCTCTTGTGTGAATGTAATAATGAACTATAAAACTGCCCCTCTTGTATAGAATTTATATGATTATAAACAATAAAGCTCCTGTCTATCTATAGTACAGGGGTTTTTTATTACTTTTAGAAGTATTGCGAAAAACGAGGGAAAAAAAAGGGTATTTCTACCCATTCGCATACTATCCGAAGCATTAACAACATTATTAATATACACTAATTATCTTTTTTTTGCAAACTTTTATTACAAATTGTTAATATTAAAATTCAAATTTTATAAATATTTGCAGTTAAACGAAACACCTTTATTTTAGAAGGTTTATTTCAAATTCAAATTTAAAAAAAAGTTTTATATTGCCGAATTGGTTAATATTCGCATGGGTTATTGTTGGATAAGATTATAGCTTGATGGACTTAGACTTTTTAAGGAGTGGAACGCATGGAATATGTAAATTTTTACGTTTCTTTGCCTATTTTGGCGTATTTAAGCCTTGAAGATTCGTCAAAAAAATTAAATCTTACAAGGAATGAATTAGTGAACAAAGCAGTTGCCCTGTATTTAAGCAATAGCAAGCATTTGAGCCCCAAAAATAATGCCCGATTTTCGAACCTTTATAATTGAATTATAAGGTTTTGAAAAACCTGAAAAAAGAAAGGAAAGGTAAATGGAAGACAAAGAAAACAAAAACGAAAACGAAAAGCTTTATTCTAAAAAAGAACTTGATGAATTAAAAGCTAAGCTCGAAAAAGAATTTCTTGAAAAAGAAAACCTGATGAAAGAAGAATTCCAAAAAGAAAACCAAAAAGCCAATATGAGCGAGCTTGAGGTTGCAAAAATGGAATTAGAGGAACTGAAATCAAAATATCAGGAAAAAGAAAACGAATGTCTTACAACAAAACAAAAAGAAGAAGTTTCTTCCATATTGAAAGAAGCAGGGCTTGAAAAAGACATTTTAGAACTTGTTTATGTTCCTTTGGATATGGAAAAAACAAAAGAAAAAATTGAAATTTTAAAAACCTACATCGAAAAAATCAAAAAAGAAATTTTTCAAGACTGTTCAAATACACCGTTGCCAAAAGCAACAAAAAATAAAGAATACGACCCTTTTATCGAAGGTTTTGATTCAAACAGGTTATAAGGAAAGAAAGGAAAAAACATGACCGTAAATTTAGCACAAAAGTATTCATCTAAGGTTGACGAAAGATTTAAGTTAGGCTCACTTACAGATTCAATCATAAATTTTGATTATGATTGGACAGGTGTTGATACTGTAAAAATTTATTCTATCGAAACAAGTGAGTTGTCAGATTATGTAAAATCCGGTTCTCAAAGATACGGTACACCGGATGAATTATCAGATAGTGTTCAATCTTTAACCTTAACTCAGGATAAAGCCTTTACATTCACTATTGATAAAGCCTATGAACTTGGTCAAGAAGGTGTAAAATCAGCAGGGGCAGCATTAAGACGCCAATTAGATGAAGTTGTAATTCCTGAAATTGATATTTATCGTATTTCAAAACTTATTGAAGGCGCAAAAACAACCGAAACGGCAGCTACAACTAAAACTAACGCTTATGAGCAATTTTTATCAGCTATGGAAGTTTTATCTGACAATAAAGTGCCTATCGTAGGCAGAATTGCGCTTGTAACTCCTTCATTTTACAAATTTTTAAAATTGGATGAAACATTTATTAAAAACTCAGACCTTGGTCAACAAATTGTTTTAAACGGACAAGTGGGAAAAATTGACGGCGTTCCTGTAATTGTGGCTCCTACAAGCTACTTTACGGAAAATGTAAATTTTGTTGTAACTCATCCTTCAGCACTTTGCGCACCTGTTAAATTGAACGAATACAAAATTCACACAAACCCACCGGGGGTTTCAGGTTCACTTGTTGAAGGAAGAATTATCCATGATGCATTTGTATTAACAAATAAAGCATCGGCAATTTATGTTCATAAAATTGCTTAAAAAAAATTAAGTCTGTTACCGAAGAAAAAAGGAATTGAATATGCAAAACGAACAAATCATAGAAGCAGTATTGAAAATGAACAATCAAGAAGAAAATGACATTGTAAAACTTAAAATAGAAGCTTTAATTAATGAAATTATCTTCTATCTGAACAGGGACAAAATTGAAGATTATATGTTTGCTTCAGTTGTTTCTGTCATATCCGACTGCTTAAAATTTAGTGTTGCAAATGGTGCAAACATTCAATCCTACAGCGAGGGCGATATTTCAGTTTCTTTTTCCAATCTATCGCCCTTCTTCGGCAGACTTGATGCTTTTAAAGTTATTAAGGGGGTTGATGATGTTCAAAAATGACCTTTTATCCGTTCAAAGGGAAAATTATACAGTTCAAAACAATTTAGCGGTTAAAGAATATGAAACAATTTATGAAAATATCCCCTGTCATCTTTCTGTAAATTTGAATAATGTTGCTGTTATTCAAAATGCTCCGTTTATCAATTCAGAATTTACAATTTATTTGAATTTTGATGAAAAAATTCAAATAAAAGAAAATGATAAACTTACCGTAACAACATCAAAAGGTGAAAATTACACATTATATGCAGGTGCAATGAAAATTTACAACATTACAATTCAAATCAAATGCAGACAAGAAAAAATTTTAGAAAGTAGTTTTGATGTTAATTAACGATATAAAAAATTCAATAAAAGATGCGGTTGTAAAAGTTGATAACACTATTGTTTTTCATTTTGATGAAATTAAGCACACAAAATTTCCCTTTATTTTTGTTTGCTTGAAAGACTTTAAAATTCAATCGGCAGACAATCTGAATAAAAGATTTTGTACTCTGTTTTTTGAATTAAGCGGAATGAAAAGCAAAGAAAACAAGCCTGATGAACTTTTTGAGCTTCAAGAAGTTTTGTCAAAAACGCTTTTGCCCGTTATTAAATTCAACAATAAAAAAGTTTCGTTGGATAATGCAAATTTTATGGTAAGCCATAAAATGCTCATAATGAACTTCGAACTTAATTTTTATATAGATGAACAAGATACAAATTATGAACTTATGCAAGAACTGGACTTTAGTATAAAGGAGAATAAAAATGCCCGATAAACAGCCAAGTTTTACCGTAACATTTAAAGAACTTGCGGTAACTGCAATAAAAAGACAAACAAGGGGGCATGTGATTTTGGTTTTGGATTCTGAAACAGACCAAGTTTCATATCAAAGCTTAAATGAAGTACAAGAAACCGGCTTTACCCCTGAAGATTACCTTACTATTGAACTTTGTTTTAAAGGTAATCCTAAAAAAGTCACCGTTTTGAAAAAAGGTGATGAAATTTCTAATTTAACACAAACTTTGGATAAATATAATAATTATACTCTCGTATATCCAACAGCCACCGAGGCTGATGCAACTGCAATTAAAAATTATCTGAATTTAAAAAGAGAGAAAAATAACTATTCCATTGCAATTTTTGCAAATATGGAAGGAATGGATTCAAGCTATATTGTTAATTTTAAATCAGAAGATATAAAAATTTCGCATAATAACGAAACAAAAACAGTATCTGCCGCACAATATACGGCAAGAATTGCAGGCGCTCTCTCAGGGCTTTCAAATAGCAGGTCTTTAACTTATTTTGAACTGAAAGAAATAGTTGATGCAAATGTTTCAATAGATGCAGATGAAGCAGTTAAAGAAGGCAATTTGGTTATAATATATCAGGATAACGGCTTTAAATTCGGTCGTGCGGTTAATTCTCTTGTAACATTAACAGACGGAATAACCGAGGCTTTTCAAAAAATAAGAGTTGTCAACATTATGGATATGATAGCAGGAGATATAGTTTCTACTTTCAGGCAAAATTATGTAGGCAAATATATAAATAATTATGCAAATAAAAAACGTTTCATAGGCGCAATTAATACTTACCTAAAAAGCCTTGCATCAGAAGGGCTTTTGGATGAAGCAAATGATAATGCCGTTTATTTAAGCTATGAAAAAACAAAAGCTTATATAGAGGCAAAAGGTGTCAGCACCGAAAATATGAGTTATCAAGATATTATTCAGTATAACACAGGTTCTTATGTAATTTTGGATGGCGTTTGCTCGCCGACAGATTGTATGGAAGATTTAGACCTTGGTTTTTATCTTTTTCAAGCATTAGAAAGTGAGGAAGTATAAATGACAACCGTTGAAACAGCACTAAGAGGCACATACGGCAGAGTTTGGCTCGATGGCGAAGAAATAGGCATTTTAAAATATGTAAATTTAAGGGTAATTCCAACTTATGAAGATGTAATTGTGGGCTTTACCGTTGACAGACAGGCGGTTTCAGTTCAATATACAGGCGAATTGGCATTTGAAGCCGTTAATTCAATTTCAACCGAATTGTGCAGCAAATATCTTAAAAATACAAATGTAAGATTCACAATAGAATGTAACTTGGCAGACCCAACCGCAAACGGCGAAGAAGAAAGCTACACCATAAACGGAGTTACTTTTGATGAATTTCTTCTTGCAAATTGGCAAAAAGGAACATTGATTGAAAAAACCTTTAAATTTAGGGCATCTGATATTGTGGTTGTTGATTTAATCGGCGGGAATAATTAAAAATGGAAAACATTGAAAAACTGCTGAAAAAAATTGAAACAAACTACCATAATAAAAACAAAAAAGAAAAATTTTCACTTGAAATAAAAAATGAAATTTTTGAAGTTGAAGGGCTTACAAGGTCTGAAAAACTGGAGCTGATGTTTTCTCTAAAAGCAAGCGAAAAGGGCAATTTTGGCGAAATTTATGAGTGGATGAAACCTGTCATTTATAAATCGTTAAAACTTAAAGATGTTGCCCTAAAGGCAAAAGAAAACGGCTATATTAAAACCTATTTTGAAGTTATAGAAATGCTTTTTGAGCCTGAGGATATATTGAAAATAATGGAATTTATCATAGAAAAGAACAACTTGAATCCAAAGGCTGTTTTTCAGGAGGAAGTTGAATTTCAAAAAAAGCATTAAAAACGGATTTTGAACTCGGGCTTTGTGCTTATTATCTGAAATTTGGCATTTTGCCCGACAAAATCCTTAATTTAAGTGAAACTGAAAAAATTTTTCTATACGTTAGTTATTTAAAAAATACAGAGGATATAAATTGTTAATCAATATATACAGCAAACTCAACAAGTTCTTTGAGCTGATTAAGCCTTATAAAAAAATTGAGGATAGCTTAAAACAAAAGGAAAGTGACGGGGATTTATTCCCCGCCACAAATAAAAAAGATGCTATTGAGAATAATCAAGAAACTTTTGAAGGCGGCAATCTTATCAAAAACGACAAAAAATCTGCAAAAGAAAATAAAAAAGCAAAAGAAGAAGAAGAAAAACAAAAAGAAGAAAAAGCGCCCTCTTTAGCACAAAGTAAGCTTTTATCGGAAGAAAAAGGAACTGAAGAAAAAGCTTTTATAAAAACTGAACCTTCAACTGAAAAGAAGCAAGAGGGAAAAGAGCCAAAAGATAGTGTTTTGAACAATTTTATAGAAAATGTCAGAAATTTTTATACATCAGAAAACAAATTTTTTAATTTCGAAACAAAACACAGCGCAAATTTTTCTTATCGCATGCCTGATGAAATTCATAACGAAGGACAAAATATATACAACAATAAAGACACCCAAAACATTGCAAATAAAATTCAGGTTACGGAATTTAAAAATATACAAAATAAAACAAGCACAAATGTTATAAATTCATCTTCCAACAATAAAATTGCCAGTTTTGATGAATTTGGCAAAATGCTTGCAGATGCCCTAAAAAGCGCATCCAAAAATAAAACCATTGCACATAAATATTAATTTTTAAGGAATTAACAAAAATGGCAACAAAAAGACTTAATATTATGCTTTATTCAGAAAGCGAAGGAGAGCAAATTGTTTTTCCTATAAACCCCACAAGCATTGAAATAAAAAATGAAAAAACTTTTGATACCTACGAGATAATAGGTTTTGGCGAAGTAAATATTATGGCATACCATAAACCTATGAGAATATTTTTATCGCACTTTTTGCCGGAAAATAACAGCATTTTTGAAACTTATTCAGGTATAGTTTACTATTCAAACGAAAATTCAGCTTATATTGAAAATGAATTTTCTCTTGAAAAAGCTGTTTCTATTTTAAAAAAATGGGCAGATAATCAGACAAAAATAAGACTTGTAATAGATGATGAATTAAGCCTTGAATGTATGGTGGTAAGCTTTAGTCAAACAATCAGAGAAAGTACATCCTCAAAACCATATATTTTAGAGTTGCTTGAATATAGAAATCCTGTATATAAAACTGTGACAAATAATGGTTTAACCACAAGGGCAAGTTCCATAAATACACCGAGTTTTATTTTGATGACATCTAAAGACACCGTATATTCAATAGCAGATAAATACAATCTTAATTTTAAGGTTTTAGCGCAAAACAACGGAATAGATGACCCCAATAAAAACTTGGAAGGCTTAAAGCTTTCAACTAAGGGGGCAGAGAATTAAGATGAAATTTATTATAGATGATAACGAGATAAAAACCGTTATTAAAGGAGCAACAATAAAAGGGTGTTTGAGTCTTGTTTCAAGAAATGCAAGCTTTTCATTTATATACAACGAAAATGATTCCAACTTTGAAAAATATAAAGCAAAAGTTAATTCTAAAGTCACAATAAAAAATGACAATGATAAAAATATTTTCAGCGGATTTATTACAACAATTAATTACGTTCGAGAAAGAAAATTAATTGAAATAGAGGCAAGCGATTATTTTTCAATCCTGTTAAATAAAAACGTGACAGGCAGATTTACAGGCACCTTATTTGCAAACATAAAAAAACTTTTAGACGGGTTTAGCATATTTTCAAATATAAAAACCGCAATTACAAAAAAACTTAATGTAGTTAGCCTTGGAAATTTAACATATTACGATATTTTAGAAATTTTTATGAAAAATATCTATGAAACAGAAGAATTTAAGCTTTATGTAGACGGAGATTCTTCAATAAATGTTTTATTGCCATTTAGGGATAATTCAAAAGGCGATTTTATACTTGGAGAAAATGTTATTTCCGCATATTTTAGCAAAGACAGCTTTTACAATATAGCAAAAATTAAGGCAATAGGTAATGAAAATGTTGTTTCAGGCACGGTAATTCGCTTGATAGATAAAGCCAACAACAAAGATGCATATTTTACCGTAAAAAGCGATATTCACACTTTTGGCGATATATACACAATGGAACTTGAATTAAAAGAAAGAATTTAATTTATGAAAAACTGGGCAGGAGAAATTTTAGATACATTGAGCGATTATGCAGACAAGCTTAATTTTAGAGGAATAAAAATATGCACCGTTATAAGCACTAATCCTTTAATCTTTGAATATAACGGCGTTGAAATAGGCACAAAATATGAAGATACGGTTTATATTCATCCTCTTTTGACATCTCCCTTGATTGAGCTTGATGTTGAAACCCTAAAAGAGCCTCAACAATTTACAAATACAACTGCATACAATTCCCCAAATTTTACAGGGGTTATTGAAGGCACATTACCTGATTTTTTGGTGAATTTTTATGAATTTTATAAAAATTGGCAATCTGTATACATTCTAAACCCAAACGATTTAATTGCAGTTTATGAACTTGGCAACAGTTGCTATTTAGTTCTGTCAAAAGTTGCAATAGATGTTCTAAAACAAGACGAATCACAACAAGAAACGGAGAATAAGCAAAAATGAGCTTTAATTTTATCCCAATTACATTGGATGAACCAATAAGAAAAGAAACACTCCCAACTTTTTATGAGCCCGCAAGAAACTTAAAAACACTGGAGCTGCTAACAAAAAACGGTAATTTTTACCTTGTTTCAAAAAATGATGCCATTAAAATTTGGATTTTAAAAGCATTAAACAAGCAAACCGAAAGGTACTCTCACAGGGCATATTCTACAAACTACGGAAATGAGATAACAAAACTTTTTGGGCGGCACCTTAAAAATTCGCTTTTAAAATCAGAGCTAAAAAGGTATGTAGAAGAGGCTTTGCTTGTAAACCCATATATAAAAGAAATAAACAATTTCACCTTTGAAAAAAACGGGTCAAAAGTAAGCGCAACCTTTAGTGTTATTACAATATACGGAAGTTTTGAACAAAATATAGACTATTAAAAGGAGTTAAAATGACTACAAAGGAAGAGATTAGACAAAGTATAAATTCAAGATTAACAACCTCGGCAACAACCATAGAAGGCGGTTTAACTCAAGATATTATAGGCTCTGTAAGCTATGAACTTGCAAACATCATAGATACCAAAATTGATGTAATTTTAGATAATGCCTTTGTTCTAACTGCTGATGCAGAGCATTTGAAAATTAAAGGAGAAGAACTTGGCTTATATAAAAAAGAAGCAACCGCAGCGCTTGTTATTGCAAAAATTACAAATGCATCTAAAAGTGCAAAATTTCAAGAAGGTTTTATGGCGCAAACTTCTGACGGCATTGTTTTTAAAAGCATAGAAGAAAAAATCGCAGATGATACAGGCTTTTTAGAAGTCAAAATGGAATGTCTTACAAAAGGCATAATCGGAAATATTAAGCAAAATACACTGACAGAATTTTCTATGGAATATGAAGGTTTTTTAGAAGCTGAAATTACAAACGAAAATGAAGGCTATGACGGCTTTGAAGAAGAAACAACGGAAGAATTTCGAGAAAGAATTTTAACATATTTAAGAGATGATGCCGCAAATTCAAACATAGCCGATTATTCACAATGGGCAAAAGAGGTTAATGGTGTTAAAAACGTGGTTGTTCAAGATGCAACAGAAGCAGGCGCAGGGAATGTAAATGTCTATATTTCAGCTGTTTCAAATCTTGAAGTGAGCGAAGAATTAATTCAAAACGTTAAATCTAAAATTCAAAGCGAGCAAATTATAAATGCAAATCTTAATGTTTTACCGCTTGAATATTTTGAAATAAATATTTCAGCAGATATTAAATTAAAAGAAAATTATGAAAAGGCGACAGTTCTGGATGAATTTAAACAGCTTGTCGAAAATTATTTATCAAACCAACAATCTTTTGTTTCATATCTCTATATTTCAAACCTGTTTTTTGAAGTTGAAGGCATTGATGATGTTTCAAATTATCTTTTAAATTCATCAACTGCAAGCATTGAAATAGACAGATTTCAAGTTCCTGTTGCAGGCGAGCTGACATTAAATGTAATCGAATAAAAGGAGACAAGATGACATTAAAAGAAAACCTTCCTCAATTTATTGCGGAAGAAAAATATACAAGTGAAATTTTAGACGCCATTCAGCCGGAAATAGAAAATATCAAGCTTAAACTATCGCAAATTTTGCTTGAATGTTCAATTAGCACTTGCTCGGTAAACGGCGTAGAAAGATTTGAAAAAGATTATGGTATACCATATAACTCTAATCTAAGCTTAGATGAGAGAAGAAAAAACGTAATTAATAAAATGCTTGCAAAAAACAGGCTTACTGAAGAAGAGTTAATTAATTTTATAAAAAGAAATGTCGATGGCAGCCAATTCTATATTTCAAACGAAGCCGAAAAGTATCAATTTACCGTTTATCTTATTGATAAAACTTACGAAGAAAAATTATATCAGGCTCTGTTTAAGGCTCGTCCTTCTCATCTGGTTTTTAACATAAAGCTTACAAAATATGAAAAAAGGTGTAACACATTTAATTGCGGTGAATTCATTATATAAAGGAGTATAAAATGACCTACAATAAAACAATATGGGTTAATCAAGAGGTTAAAAAAGAAAGAACCTATGAATTAATTGCTAATTCAGACGGCACAACAACAATTCAAGATGTTCCAAACAACATTTTAACTTTTGGAACACCTGTCAATGCTGAAAACTTAAATAATATTGAAAATGGAATAGAAAACCATGAAACAAGAATTTCAATACTGGAAGGAATCGGAAACCCTATTTTTACATTATCTGACACTTTGCTTGAAAACGAAATTTGGCTTGAAGGCGCTGAAGTTTCAAGAACAACCTATTCAAAACTTTTTGAAATTTACGGTACAACTTATGGCGAAGGGAATGGCGAAACCACCTTTAACCTTCCCGATTTTAGAAATAGAACTCTTTGGGGCGCAAATGATTTTGGCTATATTGAAGCAGGACTACCTAATATAACAGCATCACCCAGACCAAGCGCAGAAATAGGGTGGACAATTTTTACACACAGTTTTTCTGGAGAAAGCGGCGCAATAAGTTGGGAAAGCTCCAGCGGTACAGATATTGCAGTTGGTGAAGGTGCCGGTGTCGGAAGTTTTGATTTTGATGCCTCACGTTCAAACTCAATTTATGGCTCTTCAAATACTGTTCAGCCGCCATCTGTTAAAGTTAGGGTTAAAACTCGTTTTGCATAAAAAAGAAAGGGAAAAAATGAATTTATATAATTATGATGCAATTACAAAAGAATATTTATCAACAACAATAGCAAGTGCAGACCCTTTGGAAACAAAAATAAAAGGCGAATTTGTTCCTCTTGTTCCTGCAAATGCAACAACTCTAAAACCTCCAAAAACAAATAAAAACGAAGCAGCCGTTTTTGTTGAAAATAATTGGGAAATAAAACCCGATTTTAGGGTAACCCATAAAATTTGTGATGAAGCCTTTAATATTAAAGATATAAAAGAAATAGGAGAAATAAAAGAAGGATATCTTGTAACCAATGAAACCGCAGAATTAATTCAAGAAAACCCCAACAATTTTAAAATTCAAAACGGCGAAATAGTTCAAAAAACAGAAACTGAAATTAAAGAAGAAGAAACCAAAAAACGCCAAAAAGAATTTGAAAAAGACTTCTTTCTAACATCTCTTGGCTATATCAGGCGCAAAGTAAATATGGCAACGGGTGATACAAAAGACTTCTTGTGTGACTTATTGCCTGCAATTACAACAGGCATAACCATAGGGCAAGAAATACCGATTATTACCTATAAACAGCCCGATTTTACTCAAGAATTTACCTTAGAATATCTTGAAAGCTTGCAAGAAATAAAAATTGCAACTCAACAATTTTCTACTGAATGTGCCCTTCAAATTTCAGCTGATTTTATGGGGCAACCTTTAACATTAAACGAATAAGGAGCATATCAAATGAACGAAGAAATTAAAAACGAATTAAAAAATGAAGCATTAGCCCTTGCAGAAGGCATTAGTGCAGAAGCAATTCAGCATGTTTTTTCTTTTGCAAAAAAAGCTCTTGAAAAAAGTGATAATACCTTGCTTATTGCAATCGTTCCTATTTTATCAAAGGTAGAAGAATATCTTTTATCTTTGGCAGATAAAATTGACGGTATTGAAGGCAACATAGAAGGTGCCAATTAATGCTAACAGGTGCAATAGAAGCAGTCGGAAACGCAATTAAAAGCGTTTTCGATTACTTCACCGCTTTTAAAAAGAAACAATCTGAAACTGCCATTTTAAAGGATAGAAAAAACCTTCAAAAAGCAGTTGATATATCAGAAGAAATTATTCTGATAATTTATAAATATCTACCCCTATTAACAGAAGATGACTTGGAAAAAATCAATGGACTTATTAAAAAATTTAGAAAATATAACTGAAATTAATTCAAATTATTCTGATTTTACTGAAAGCATTGGCTATAATCATAAATCAAATAAACCTTTTTATTTAATCAAAAACGTTTATATAAATATAATTTCAAAAGGTTTCACCCGCCATTTTGTAATTAAAAAAGGCTTTACATCTGACGGCTGCACAATTCCTTATATTTTCAGGTGGCTTTTAGGTTGTAAACACAATGGTCAATATTTGCCGGCTTCAATTATCCATGATTTTTTATTGCAAAATAAAGGCATTGTGGGAAATTCACGAATTTTATCAAGCAGAATTTTTAGACAAACTTTATTACAAGAGGGAGTTAACCCCATAAAAGCTCAAATTATGTATTTAGGAGTTGAATTTTGGCAAAAAATTGTAAGAGGTTGGATATAAATGGATATAAACCATATAGTTTTATACGGAACAACAGCGCTTGCTGTTTTGCACATAATAATGGGGCTTAACATTTTTGCAAGAAACAGTGAAATCAAATCTCTTGAAGCAAAAATTATGGAAATGCTTGCTAAAAATTATCTCTTGAAAGACACATACGCAGACAACCATAAGGCCCTTCAAGAACAAATGCTTCAACTACAACATGATATCTCAGATGTAAAAAGCCTTTTAATTACAGCAGTTACGGAGATTAAAAACAAATGCTAAATTTTAAAATATCGGAATTAATTTATTCTGAAACGGCAGTTAAAAACAATATAAACAATATGCCGGATATTAATTCATTAGATAATATGCTTAATTTAATTTATTACTGTTTACAGCCTGTTCGAGAACTTTTAAATGCGCCTATGATAATAACCTCAGGCTATAGAAATCAAATTGTAAACCGCTTAGTAGGCGGTGTTAATTCAAGCCAGCATACAAAAGGGCAAGCTGTTGATTTTGTAATTAAAGGAATGACGCCGAGTCAAATAATTTCAATTATAAAGACATCAAAAATAGAATTTGACCAATTAATAAACGAATACGATAAATGGGTTCATATAAGCTATAATAAAGGGAAAAACAGAGCTCAAATTTTAAAATACTAAAAAACAGAAAACAAACCTCTGTAAAATATACAAATAAGTATATATTTTATGGTTTACCATAAAATATATGATATTTAATATAGAACACAACAGAAAAAATTTGAATTGTTGCCTTTTTAACAATTTTATAAAGCATTTTAATTCAATTTTATAACATTAAAATGTGCTTTTTATTTTTTAACCTTGCATTTTAATGTTTGTATATTGTATGAAAACTAAAATATAAAAATAAAGCAAAAATTGATAAATATGTGTCTAAAACGGTAAAATATTTATAATTATATATTGAAAAATATATTGAAAAAGCCGGAAATTATTTCCGGCTTTTAATTATAAAGTTGAATCAGGAACGACTATTGCATTGTCATTATCCGTAAATTTATCTTTTGAAGTGTGTTTGATAACCAACGGATCATTTTGATATGCTTTTGCGTTTGTCTTAATGGTGTTTACAAATTTTTGAGTTTCCCTAAAAGGAGGAACACCTTTGTATTTTGCAACATTACCGGGACCTGCATTATAAGCAGCTAAAGCCAAATCCATTGAGCCGAATTTTTTGTACATCATTTGATAGTACATAATTCCGCCTTTAATGTTGTCGTTTAAATTATATGGGTTTAAGCCCATTCTTCTTGCAGTTGAAGGCATTAATTGAAAAACGCCGACTGCACCCGAGGCATTTTGCCTGTGATTTTGGAAATTTGATTCCTGTTTTGCAATGCTTAATGCTACACAAGGATCAACGCCCATAGAAACAGCTGTTTTTACGATAATATCCTTGATTTCATGTGATGTTGCAGCTTTAGCTTCGCTTGTTAGCCCTGAAATTAGAATTGTTAAGCAGGCTAATAAAGTTAGGGTTAGCTTTCTAGTCATAAAAAATCCTCATATTAACTTTTTTTGAAACGGGGTAAAAACCCGAAATGCATTTACTATCCTACACTTAATTATTATGCATCGGACAAACCTCAGTTCCATATATAATATACTACAAAAATTAAATTTTGCAACCCTTTAAGATTATCAAAAAAGGGTTGCAAAATAGTAATATCAATACTTTCAGGGGTATGTTACAATTATAGTAAATAGGTAATTTACCTCAAATTTAACCCTTGAATATTTTTAACAAGACCGTTTTTAATTTTATTAATTTCTGCCTCAATCTCGCTATCTGTCAGGGTTTTCTTGTCATCTTGCAAGATAATTCTATATGCCATAGATTTTTTATCTGCTCCGATGTTTTCGCCCCTATAAATATCAAAAAGTTTAGCTCCTTTGAATATATTTTTATCGCTTACTTTTTTAATTGTTTTCATAATATCCATATCTGTTGTTTTATTTTCAACAACAAATGCGATATCTCT
The DNA here is from genome assembly GCA_944325175.1 of Candidatus Gastranaerophilales bacterium. GTDB lineage: Bacteria > Cyanobacteriota > Vampirovibrionia > Gastranaerophilales > Gastranaerophilaceae > Galligastranaerophilus_A. The sequence continues at coordinate 85,054 of CALUYZ010000001.1, forward strand.
TAATACAGGCGTTGAGATTGGCAGTTTTTTATACTTAACGGCGCTGTTGAAATTAATGTTTTTAAGTAAAATTTCTAAATTTATCTCAAAAACAAATAAATCCTGATTAAATTTTAATTTATCTGATAAAACAGGGTGAATTTTACCAACATATCCAATATTGACAGGGTTTTTGCCCAAAAGTTCAATAGTTGCCGTTTGATAAGGGTGCATAAATTTTTTGTCTTCTTTTAGCGGAGAGAAAACAATTCTTTTGGTTAGTCCCAAAATTTCAAACAGATTTTCTAAAATGCCCTTAATTGTGTAAAAATCGGCATTTTCTTTTTTGTTCCAATATTCATTATTTGTGTGTCCAAAAATGCAGCCTGAAATTTTTCTTTCTTCTAAAACGCCTGAAAAATCTTCATTGGGTTCATCTTTGGCTTTGAAAGTTTTTCCTATTTCATATAGTTTGAAATTTTTATTGCCATTGTCAAAATTGTTTTTCACGATATTTAACAAGTTAGGCATTAGTTCTTGCCTTAGAGATGTCGCATCTTCACTTTGGGGGTTTATAACATCAACTCTTGTTTTGTCGTCTAATGATGTCATATAGTTTTTCAAAAATGAATCGCCCGTTAGAGAGGTTGAAATTATTTCTGAGAAGCCTTGTCCTAAGAAAAGTTCGTTTATTAATTTAATTGTTCTTGTTTCATCTGAAATTGTGGCACCTTCATTGATGTTTGGAAGGGTTGGGGGAATATTTTCATACCCTGCAATTCTTGAAACTTCTTCAATTAAATCTATTTCACGATAAACATCATTTTGTCTGTAACTTGGAACTTTAAATTTTGCCGCCATTTGATTTTTGCCCAAAAGTTCAAAGCCTAAATTTTCCAAAATTTCAATGCATTTATCTTGTTCTATTGAAACGCCCAAAATTCTTCTTATTTCAGAATCTCTTAACGTTATTTCAACAGGTTCCAGTTGGTCTTTGCCTGCTTCTGATATGCCTTCAAACTTGGCGTCTGCGTATTTAATTAAAAGGTTCACTGCCTGATACAAGCCTTGTTTTACAAGCCCTATATCAACGCCCCTTTCAAACCTTGCAGAAGCTTCTGACCTGTAACCGACTGAGCGAGCTGATTTTCTGTTTGTATGAGGTGTAAAATAAGCAGCTTCTAAAGCTAAATTCTTTGAATTATCATCAATTTCAGAATTATTTCCGCCAAAAACACCTGCCAGACAAACCGCTTCATTTTCTTTTGAAATAACGACGGTTTTATCTGTCATAGTTCTTTCAACTTCGTCTAATGTAGTTAATTTTTCGCCCATATCAGCGTATCTTACACATAAATATTTGTTTAATTTGTCATAATCAAAAGCATGAAGCGGTGTTCCATATTCAAGCATTACATAGTTTGTAATGTCAACAACATTATTAATAGGTCTCATGCCGCCTGCAATAACCCTTCTTTGAATAAATTCAGGCGCCGGTTTGATTGTAATATCTTTTAAAACTGCTATTGAATAATATTTGCAGATTTCATCATCTTTAATTTCAACTTTAAAATCGGCTTTCTTTTCTTCTTGAGGAGTCATTAAAGAAAGTTTCATTTTTCTGTTAAATAGTGCGGAAATTTCCCTTGCAATGCCTATAACAGACATTTGATCGCCTCTGTTTGCCGTGGGTGCTGTGTGGAAAATTATTTCATCATTAATATTTAAAACTTTTTCTAAGGGTTCACCTAATTTTACATCTTTTAAAAGGCGGTTTAAAATTAAAATGCCGTCTTCATTTTGTAAGCCTTCTAAGCCCAATTCATCTTGACTGCATAACATACCTTGAGATTCAACACCTCTTATAACAGCTGGCGTTAATTCAAATTGTTCGCCTGTTTTTCTGTCTAAAACTTTGCTTCCAACTGAAGCGTACGGAATAACTTGCCCAACTTCAATGTTTTGTGCGCCGCAAACAACAGTTTTGGTTGCACTTCCTGTATTTACGGTTACTAAGTGCAATTTGTCCGCATTTGGGTGGTTATCAATTTTTTCTATTTTTGCCGTAATAATGTTAGTAAATTTCGGCTTAACGTCTTCAATTTCTTCAACCTCTAACCCGCTCATAGTAAGGGAGTGAGAAATTTCTTCAGGAGTAATTCCCGATAAATCAACATATTCATTTAACCACTCGTATGAAACCTGCATTTTATTCCTCTTTTTTATTCTACATATACCAGTTTATTGTAGTACAAAAAAAGGTTTGGTTGCAAATTGGTTTTTTTATTTGTATCTGATTAGCCCTATTCTTGGAATTGGCCAAAATTTAAAAACGGCACGACCTATAATATTTTTTTCAGGCAAAAAGCCCCAAAAACGGCTATCTTGACTGTTACCTCTGTTGTCGCCCATCATAAAGTATTGCCCGTCTGGAATTTGAAAAGGTCCGCAGTACATATCATCTCTGCAATCTATCCAGTCGGTTTCGCTTAAAATATAGGGTTCATCTTCTTTTATACCGTTTATATAAACATAAAAATTATCGTTTTCTTTTTTTATTTCAAGTGTATCGTTTGGAAGACCTATAATTCTTTTAATATAAGCTATATCTTTACAAAAAATGCCTGTCAGCCTTGCCATTACAGATAAAAAATCTGTTTTTAGGGTTTCATCAGGCGGATAAAAAACAACAACATCTCCTCTTTCAGGCGCTCTAAAAGGCTTTGTGACTTTTTCAACAAAAATTCTGTCGCCTTCAATTAAAGTGGGATACATAGAAGATGACGGAATCCACCTTAATTCGCCTATAAAAAAGCGAATTAAAATAACTGCAACAAGAACAAAAACAACCGTTTCAAAAATTTCTCTTAATGCTGATTTTGTCGATTTTTCAATAATTTCTTCTTTTTTGTGTTCGTTTGACATTTCATCCTCTAAACAAATTTAACAAAAGAATTAAATTTTCTTTGTGTTCATAATTCTTTAATATATTTTCCGTTAAATCTATTTTTTCATTTAAAAATTTTTTAACTTCGCTTATTATAGCATAATCTTTGCTATTTTTTGCCCCCAATATATAGGGCAATGTGGTAATTCCGCAAGATGCATCATTTGAGGATTTTTTTTCATCACAATTTAAAAAGTTATTAATATCGTCTTTTAATTGAAAAATTAGGGAAAATTCCCTTGTAAATTCAATGATATTAAAGCTTGGTTTTTTGTTTTTTATTTCATATAAAGCTTCAATGGAAGCTATAAAAAGAGATGAAGTTTTATTTTCAAGTATTTTAAAATATTCTTCCTCGTTAATTTTTTGATACCTTTTAGATAGCGCATATATCTCGCTTGTAACCATTTTGTAGCTGGCATTTGCAAGAATTGAAAATACTTTATTGTTTTTTATTTTGGAAATAAAATCCATTGCTAAGGTTAAAAGATAATCTCCCGCAAGAACGGCTTCTTTTGTTGATTTTTCGGTATGAATTGCGGGCTTGCCTCTCCTTGTTTCCGCATTATCTAAAATATCATCATGAATTAAACTTGCCGAGTGCAGTAATTCAACACTTGCGGCTAAGTTGTATATATCGTCGTTAATTGTAAAACCTTCAAGCTCTGAAATAAGAAAAATAAATAATGGCCTTAACCTTTTTGCACCATTAAAAAGAAAGGCTTCAAAATAGCTGTAGAGCAATGTTTTTTTGGTTTCCAGTGCGTTTTGAATTTTTTCTTCAACGGTTTTTATATGTTGATTTTGGCTGTTTTTAATTTGTTCAAAAATTTTGTTCATTTTAAATTATAAATTTGCCGTCTTTATAGATTAATTTTTCATCAGCATAGATGAAGGAATTTTCTTTCATATTTTTAATTATGTCCCAATGAAGCCCTGAAACGTTTTTGCCGCCTGTTTCAGGATAAGATGCGCCAAGTGCCATGTGAATCGAGCCGCCTATTTTCTCGTCAAACAAAATATTTCCCGTGACATTTTGCACTCTTTCATTTGTGCCTATTGCAATTTCACCGATAAACCTTGACCCTTCATCCATATCAAGCATTGAAATTAAGAAATCTTTGCCAACTTCGGCATCTGCTTCTATAACTTTCCCTTTTTTAATTTTTAATTGAATTTTATTTGCGGAATTTCCCCTATAAATTGCGGGCAAATCAAAATAAATGGATCCATTTATATCATCTTCAACAGGAGATGTAAAAATTTCACCGTCAGGAAAATTATTTAACCCGTCGCATGAAATCCATTTTCTGTTTTCCACATTGAATGTAATATCGGTCTTATCGCCCACTATGTGCAATTTTTTGGTATGGCATAAAATTTCTGCAATTCGTTTTTGTTCTTTGCCAATCTCAAGCCATTTTGAAACAGGGTCATCTAAATCAAGATAGCAAGCTTTTTCAACAAATTCAAAATATTCATCCAGGCTCATTTTGGCTTCTTGAGCTAGCGCTTGAGTCGGAAAATCTGCTATAACCCAGTTCAACTCGCCCTTCTCTGCTCTTTTTAGCATTGTTTGAGAAAGTTCTCTTGTAGCAGCAGACCTTTTTGCCATTTTAGATGAATCAACGTTTGATAATGCTTTTACATTTAAAGGTGCACCTATTGAAATAATTGCATTAACCGTTTCAAATTCTAATTTTGAAATTGGGTCAACATAGCTTAATTGGTTGTCATTAGCGTTTTTTAGAAAAATTTCATTTAATCCGTCCATTGCGCATCTTACGATAGGATGAGCGCCATTTTTAATAACGGCTTTATATATTTCTTTTACCAAGGGTTCGGCTAAATGACTTTCTGCTTTAATTAAGACTAAATCGTTCTCTTTTACTTTTGTTGAATAGTTAACAAGAACGGATGCATATTTTTCAAAAAAATTATTCTTCACTAATCTTCCTCTAAATGTTGAAATTCTTTGTTTGATTTAATGCAAACACCCCTTTTTGAAGTTTTAATGAATTCAATTAATTTGTTAACATATTCATTTTTTTCAACTTCTTTTTCAATAATTTCAAGTGCTTGAGTTGTGTTATATTCAGGGCTTTTTAAAATTCTGATTGCTTTATGAATAGCATCTCTTGAAATTTTATCTACACCCTTTCTTTTTAAGCCAATGGCATTTACGCCCATAACAACGGCAGGAAGCCCTTCTGATTTTGAATAAGGCAAAATATCAAGTCTTGTAGCTGAAGCACCTGAAACTATTGCCATTTCACCAACTCTAACGTTTTGATGATAAACGCTCATGCCGCCAAGCCAAGCGCCAAAACCAACATGGGTATGACCGCCTATAGTGGCTGCGTTTGCCATAATAACTTCGTTTTCTAAAACACAATTATGTGCAACATGGGCGTATGCCATAATTAAGCATTTATCGCCGATTTTTGTATATGTACCTTCGCCTGAGGCTCTATTTACGGTGGCAAATTCTCTAATCCAGCAGTTTTTACCGATTATAACACCTGTTTTTTCGCCTTTATAGCCTAAATCTTGCGGTTCGCCGCCAATGGATGCAAACGGTGAAATTTTAGTGTTATCACCGATTTTGGCATATTCTATGTGGGCATTATCGCCTATTATAACATTTTCGCCAATTTCAACATCTTTCCCTATGACGGCATAAGCGCCAATAGTTGCACTTTCTGAAATTTTTGCACTTTCATCAATAATTGCTGTTTTATGGATTGCCATAATTTTCTTCTTTCTATTTTAATGCTATCGTAATTTCTGCTTCTACACAAAGTTTGCCGTCTACATAGCCTTTTCCTATGCATTTTGCGATAGGACCTTTGACTTTTGTCATTTCAACTTCCATATCAAATCTATCCCCGGGGCGAACAATGTTTTTAAATCTGACGTTGTCAACCCCTGCAAATAGTGCAAGTTTTCCTTTATATTGATCCATTGTAAGTAAAATGGGTGCTGCTGTTTGAGCAAGCGCTTCAATTTGAAGGACGCCTGGCATTATTGGGTTATTTGGAAAATGCCCGTTAAAAAACATTTCATTTGCCGTTAAATTTTTATAACCCTTAGAATATTTGTTTGGAACACATTCAACTATTCTGTCAACCAACAAAAAAGGGTACCTGTGCGGTATAAGATTCATAATTTCAATTATATCAAGCGAAATTGGTTTTTCTGCAACTTCGGTCATATTTTTCTCCTCTTATTTATACTGTTTTTCAAGAATTTTTGCCATTTCTATGTGATAGCCATGGCCTGCTTCTTTTACAAGAATATTTGCCTTTAATTTGAATGGGTTTAAGCCTGTTAAATAAATATCTCCTAAAATATCAAGAATTTTATGTTTAACAGGTTCAAATTCAGACCTTAATTCTGTTGTGTAGCCATCATCCGTCAACCCGACCGTGTTTTCAATGGTTACACCTTTTGAAAAGCCCATTTTTTGGAAGGTTTCAAGGTCTTTAAGGTAGCCAAAAGTTCTTGCTTCAATTATTTCATTTAAGTTTTTATCAGGGTCTAAAGTTACCCACCTTTGCCTTAATTCAGGGTGATTAAAATTAACGGAATATGTTATTGTTGTTTTATCACTAGGAATTAAAACAATGCTGCTTTTTCCTGCCTGAAAAATAACAGGGGCATCTAACGGTTTAATTTCATTACTTTCGCCGACAAAGCCAACTTTATTAAATTCTTCAACCCACTTTTTGGCAGAACCGTCAAAAATAGGGGTTTCAAAACCTTCTGATTCAACATAAATATCAAGTGCATCTATTCCAACTATTGCGCAAGCTGCCATAAAATGTTCAATTAAGGCAATTTTTGCGCCTGTTTGAAGGTTTGCAAGAACAACACAGTGGTCTGTTGAAACAACATTTTCGGTTTTAACGTCTATTGTGCTGTTTTTTATGTGAAATCTTATCCCTTTTTTATCTGAAGGTTTAATTTCAAAGGTTGACGGGATATTCGACATTAAGCCGTTCCCTGATAATGTTAAGTTAGATTTTAGCGTCTTCATTTAAAAATTTCTCATAATCTTCTAATAAGTGTTGATATTTTTTATATTTTTGAACCATAACCTCAGCTTCTGCTAAGTATTTCATGCGTTTGATGAAATCTTTTCTGTAAACTGCCGGTGCGCCCATAATAACGCTTTTAGCCGGGAACGATTTTGTAACGCCCGCTTGAGCCAAAATAATTGAATCATCGCCTATATCGGTATGGTCTTTTAAGCCGGCTTGCCCTGCAATGACAACTCTATCGCCAATTTTGCAGCTGCCTGCAATGCCTACTTGAGAAACTATCATGCAAGCTTTTCCAATTCTGCAATTATGACCAATCATAACAAGGTCATCTATTTTTGTTTGAGCGCCGATTGTTGTATTTTCAATGGTGCCTCTATCTATTGCTGTGTTTGCGCCTATTTCAACATCATCTTCAATAACAACGGAACCAAGTGATGGAATCTTAAAGACTTTTTGATTTTCTTTTCCGCCTTTAACTTCGCCTTCTTTTCTTGCGGTTTCAATGTTATCGGGGGTTTCTGTTACAAAGCTGAAACCGTCTGCACCGATGCTTGCGCCGTGGTGGATTATGCATCTATTTTTAATAACAACAAAATCGCCAATATTAACACCGGGGTGAATTAAGCAGTCCTCGCCAAGTTTTGCAAATTTTCCAAGATATGCATTTGCTAAAATTTTTGTATTATCGCCAACTTCAGCTCCTCTTGAAATTACAACATTTGGACCTATGCAAACATTTTTGCCTAATTTTGCTTCAGGGTGAACAACGGCTGTGGGGTGAATTCCAACGGTTGAATCGGGTGCTTCGTAGAAAACATTTAATAATGTCATCATAGCAAGACGTGGTCTTTCAACTTCTATTGTTGAAATGTTTGGAATATTTACACCCAAGGGAACAAGTGCGCATTTTGCCTTTGTTTCGGCTAAATCTTCTATTTCTTTTTCTCCAAGTGCGAGTGCAAGCGTGTTTTCATCCGCTAAAATAGGCGGTGCCACTTTGTTTATGGTAGCATCAGACACTTTTGTTAAAATTCCCTTAACAAGCTCCGACAACTCTTCAAGTTTGAATTGCTTATTGCTCACTTTTTGTATCCTCCCTGCATATTGTCAAATTTAGTATATCTATTGTAGTACAATTATTTGATTTTGTCGATAATTTTAGTTGTTGATCTGCCTTCAACAAGTTTTATAAATTCGATTTTGCCGCCATAACTTAAAACGGTTTTTGCTTCAGGCAAGGTTTCAACGGTATAATCTGCCCCTTTTGTATAAATATCGGGCTTAATTTCTTCTAAAAGCTTAACGGGCGAGGTTTCATCGAATAAAACAATGTAGTTGACAGCTTCTAAGCCTGCTAAAACTTCAGCTCTATCCATTTCAGGGTTAATGGGGCGAGATTCCCCTTTTATTTTTTTAACGGAAATATCTGAATTTAAGCCTACAATTAAAATATCGCCAAATTTTTTGCTTTCTTTTAAATATCTGACATGACCTGCATGCAAAATATCAAAACAGCCGTTTGTAAAAACAATTTTTTTGTTTTCTGCTTTTAATTTTTTAATATATTCATCAATATTTTCTTTTTCAATAAGTTTTTCCATTTTCGTTTTTCCTTTTGATTTAAAAAAGCCGCCCTTATTTAAGGCGGCTTTTAGGTTTTCTTAAAGCCATTATTTCTTTTCTTCTGTTTGGGTTTTACCTTTGTTTTCCGTGGCTTCTTGTTCTTTTGACTTTTCTTTAATTTGTTTTTGAATGTTTTCTACATCATATCCTGCATCAACATATTCAACCTTAGCAGACGCTTTAAGACCGTCTAAAAGATTTTTCAAAATGTCGATTTTTTTGGTTTGTTCAAGATATGCTTTTATTTCATCTTTCATTTTTTCGTATGGTTGAAGCCCTGCTTGCGCTTTATCCGTAACATAGATGATGTGGTTGCCAAAATCGGTTACAACGATTTCCGATACAGTTCCGGGTTTAAGTTTAAAAGCTGCATCAGAGAAGGGTTTTACCATTTGTTCTCTTGTAAAGAAGCCTAAATCTCCGCCTTTTTGTGCTGATACGGTGTCTTCAGAATATTGTTTTGCAATAGCGGCAAAGTTTTCAGGATTTTTCATAACTTTTGCTCTTACTTCTTTTGCAAAGTTCATTTTTGAATCAACTTCGGCTTGTGTTCTTTTGTTTATTTCTTCGCTTGTAAGTTCGCCTTTTTTATCTTGATTTATAATTTCTTGCTTAATTTGTGCCGGATTAACTTTGATTAAAATGTGTGACGCCCTTACTCTTTCAGGGTAATTAAATGAAGCTTTATTTTTGTTGTAGAAATCTTTAATTTCTTTGTCTGAAACCTTTGTTGAACCTGTTAAATTGATAAGTTTGTCAATTTTTATTTCATTTTCAAGATCTTCTTCGAATTGTTTGTTTGAAACACCGTTTCTTTTTAGAAGTTCGGTTAATTTTTCATCTGAACCCAGTTTTTTAACAATTTCGGCTTTTCTTTCCGCTAATTCTTCTTTTGTAACTTCTATATCACGCTTTTTAATTTCTTGATTAATAATTGTTTTTAAAACCAATTCGTTAACGATTCTGTCTTTGAGCATTAGGCTCATAACGCTGTTTTCATCTTCTAAATAATGAGCAAAAGCTTGATATTGAGGTGAAGATGTTTCTTGTTTGTAAACTTCTTCATATTGAGCTTTTGTAATAGGTTCGCCATTTACTTTAATAATAGCGGTTTTGTCTTGTCCGCAGCCTGTAAGCCCAAAAACCACAAGGGCTGAAGCGAGCAAAATTTTTGTTAATTTCATTTGTTATCCCCTTTTTAATTTGTTCTCTTAAATTCTAATACTATCTTAGAGATATGATAAAACAAATCCGCCAATATGTTAAATACTTCATCAAAATTAAGATAATCTGTTTTCATTAAAAGTATGCCTTTGAGCTTGTCATCTGCCTTTTGGGGTTTTGTCCATCTAAAATATTTTGTAATATTAATGCCGATTTTGTTTCTTAAAATGTTCCATTCTTGAATGGTAAAAGGGGTGTATAACCTTATATTGCTTTCTGTTTCTTGAATTTGAGTTATATGAACAGATGTTGCAAGAAGTCTTAATCTTATTAATTTAAACAAATTTTGAACAGGTTCAGGAATTTTAGAGAATCTGTCTTTAAAGCTTGCAATAGAAATTTCAAGTTCATCCAATGTTTTAATTTCGGCAAGTTTTTTGTATTCAATCATTTTTTGTTCGGTTGTATAAACCCAATCGTCCGGAATATATGCGTTTGTTTTAATGTCGACAAGGCAAGGTTCAAATTTTTCTTCTCTTTGATTTTTCGGTGTTTTTTCCTGTTTTATTTCTTCGATTGATTCTTCTAAAAGCGCACAATAAGTATCAAACCCAACATTTACCATGTGCCCGTGCTGTTTAGCGCCTAAAATATTTCCAACCCCTCTTATTTCAATATCTCGCATTGCTATTTGATAACCTGACCCTAAAGAGGTAAAATCTTTAATTGCTTTTAGTCTTTTTATGGCGTCTTCTTTAAGTTCTTTTGATTCTTTATAAAAACAATAGCAATAAGCTTGTCTGTCTGACCTTCCGACCCTTCCTCTTAATTGGTAAAGTTGCGCTAAACCAAATCTGTCTGAATCATTAATTATAATTGTATTAACGTTTGGAATATCAAGCCCTGATTCTACTATTGTTGTGCAAACCAAAATGTCATATTCTTTATTTAAAAAATCGAACATGATTTTTTCCAGTTCTTTTTCTTGCATTTTCCCATGGGCTATTGCAACCCTTGCGTTTGGGGCTAAATCTTGAATATATTTTGCATAGCGTGCAATGTCTTCTACTCTGTTATGAATAAAATAAACCTGCCCGTCTCTTTGAAGTTCGTGGTTTATTGCATTTTTTAGATAGCCTTCGTTAAAATTCCCAACGTAGGTTTTCACAGGCAACCTGTTTTTTGGGGGAGTATTAATTAAAGATAAATCTTTAAGCCCTGATAGTGCCATATTTAAGGTTCTTGGAATAGGAGTTGCAGACATTGCCAAAATATCAATGTTTTCTTTATATTGTTTGAATTTTTCTTTATGGTTAACGCCAAATTTATGTTCTTCATCTATTACAAGAAGCCCCAAATTTTTATATTCAATATCTGATAAAAGCCCATGGGTGCCAATTACAACATCAACGGTTCCATTTTTTAAGCCGTTTTTGGTTTCTTTTCTTTCTTTTAAGGTTTTAAACCTTGAAATTAATTGAACATTAACAGAAAAAGGCTTAAACCTTTCTTTTATTGTTTGGTAGTGTTGAAGGGCAAGAATTGTTGTTGGCGCTATCATTGCCGCTTGATACCCTGACATTACGGCTTTAAAAATAGCCCTTGTTGCAACTTCAGTTTTGCCAAAACCAACATCAGCACAAATTAGCCTATCCATTGGTTTTAATTCTTCCATATCGGCTTTGGTATCTATAATAGCTTGCATTTGATCAGGGGTTTCTGTGTATTCAAAGGCTTCTTCCATTTCATATTGCCAAGTTGTATCAGGGTCAAACGATATTCCTTTTGAAAGCTTTCTTTTGGCATAAAGCCTTAATAAGTCATAAGCTATTTCTTTAACTTCTTTTTTTGCTTTTGATTTAATATTTTCCCAAGCGGCACCGCCCATTTTAGAAAGCTTTGGATTAACGCCCGTTCCACGATACCTTTTTAAAAGGTTAATTTGTTCAGCCGGCATAAAAAGTTTATCTTTAGATGCAAATTCAATTTCAAGATAATCTTTCTTTGTGCCGTAGAAATCTTTTTTAATTAAGCCTCTAAAAATGCCAATACCATGGATATAATGAACAACAAATTCGCCGTTTTGAATATCGTTCACAGAATCTATATAATCGGGGGATTCTTTATTATAGGCATATTTTCTTGATGTAATATCTTTTGAATGTTTATTAAAAAGTTCTTTATCTGTTAGAAAAATATATTTTGTTTCATTTAATTCAAACTCGCCGCCTGAATTTGAAATTGGGGGCAAAATGGAAATATTTTCATTAAAAATTTCAAATTCATTTAAAATTTCTTCAATTCTATTTTTATAATTTGTCGAAATTATTATTTTTTTATCTTTATTTTGCTTAATATAATTAGCAAATTGTTCGCCGTTTGAAGAAAATGAAGGGGGAATTGAAGAATTGAAATCGTATATTTTATCTGAAAAAGTTTCTTCGTCTTCAAAAAAATCGTCTTCTGTAAAATTATCAAAGCCTATTTTTTTAAACTTTTTAATTTCTTTTTTTAATTCGTCCGCTACAATATGATTTTTGCCTTGAATTGGCAAAGAAAGCGAATTTTCAAGGTTATTTTTGTATTCTTCATTATATTCTCTGTCTAAATTTGCAATTTTTGAATTAATTAAGGCGGATTCATCAAAAATTAAAATGTAATCTTTAAGATAATCTAAAATTGAAACAAGGTTGTTATTTATAAAGTTTAAATAATATTCAACCCCTTCAAAATATTCTGTTGTGTCAATTTTTTCAATGGTTTCATTTAATAAGGTTTGAATTGTTTCATTGTTGGTAAAAGGTTTGTTAGCTTGAATAAGCCCGTTTTTAAGGTTTTTGTTTATTGTAGAATTTGAAACAAATTTATACAAAGCGGGAATTTCGATTTTATCTGATTTTGAAAAGCTTTTTTGGGTGTTCGGGTTGAAAAATCTTATATCTTCAATATTGTCGCCAAAAAATTCAATTCTTGTCGGGTGGTTATACAATGTATAAATATCGACAATGTCGCCTCTTGCTGCAAATTCACCTATATCAAGCGCCATTGTTGTTCTTTTATATCCAAAATTAACAAGGGTTTGAATTAATTTTGAGTAATCAAAATTTTTATTTTTTTCCAGAATTATTTTATTTTCAGAATAAAAATTTTCCCTTGGAAATTTTTCAAGCAAGGTTTTTATTGGGGAAATTATAAAGCTTGGCTTTTTCATTAATATTTCATATTGTTCTTTAAAAATATAAAAATTTCTATCCAAAATTGAATATGGGCTTATTTCCTGATAGGGAAGTATTTTTGCAAAATCATTTTTATTAAACAAACTTTCATAATCTTTTTGATATTTTAGAGCAGACTGTTCATCTGATGTAATTAAAAGTATTTTTTTGTTCTGATTTAAAATGTAGTTTAATAAAATTAATTTTAAAGGTGCATTCAGTCCTGACATTGAGAAAGCGCCCGTAAATTTTGAATTTATGAAGCGATTAATAATAGGAATATTAAAATTAAAAATATTTTCAACCATTTTTTAATTTAAACATAAAAGAGAAGCACCGACAACGCCTGAATAGTCGCCTAAAAGCGCCCTTTTAAATTCTGTTTTTTTGGATGGAATAGGAAGCGCTTTCATTCTTGCTTTTTTAATTGTATTTAAGTAAAATTCATCAACAGATTGAATTAACCCGCCCCCTAAAATTATTAGTTCGGGGTTATAAAAGTTCATAACGCTTGCAATGCCGCCTGATAAATATTCAATGGCTTCTACAACATATTGAGTTACAACTTCATCATGGGCATCCAATGCCTTTTTTATGTGTTTGGAACTTATTGAGCCTTGTTTTGCAAGGTCTGTTATAATTGATGCTCTGCCTTTTTTAACGGCTCCTAAAATTCTTGATTCAATGGCAGTTCTTGAAGCGTACGCCTCTAAGCACCCGTTTGCACCGCAAGAACAGCTTCTGCCGTTTAAATCTACAATAATATGCCCTATTTCACCTGCCGTTTCAGATGCTCCAAGGTGCATTTTGCCGTTTTTTACAATGCCTGAGCCTATTCCTGTTCCTATAAAAATGCAGACAATATCTAAATAGCCTTTGCCTGCACCAAAATTTAATTCACCGATTGTTGCAACTTCAACATCGTTTCCCGTGAATACGGGGAGTTTAAATTCTTCTTGAAGCGGGGTTTTAAAATCTAAATTTTTACATTCAAGATTAACTGCGTTAATTAAAATTCCGTTTTTTCTGTCTGTTTGACCTGCTAAACCTAAGCCTATTGATTCAATTTCTTCTTTTTTAATGTCTGTTTTTTTTAATAATTCCGCTATTGTTTCTTTTGTAATTTCTAAAATTTGATTGTTGCCACGGATTTTTTTTGTTTTGTTTTTGACTTCTTCAACAACTTCGCCCGTTTTTATATCAACGAGCCCTGCTAAAATCTTTGTGCCGCCTAAATCTATACCTATTGAATAATTTTTCATTCTTCTTCTTTTATTCCGATACTTTTTAATTTTTGTTCAATCGCACGCCACCAATGAAGCTTTTGTTTGTAGGCATAATGATAGCCTTCAAAATTGCCTAAGCTTATTTGTTTGTCGTGGTTATCTAAAAACTTTTCAAATTTTTCTTGAAGCTCCAATGTAAATTCTTTTCTGTCAGTTCTTTTTGTGGTTAAGACAATAGGTTCGCCAATTTCGGAAACTATCTCGGGACGGTCTTGTCTTAAAAACATAAAACTGTTTGCTATTGGAACCAAGTTAATTCCGCCATATTTTTCAACGGCTTTTTCTGCCACGTAAGCAAGCCCTGATTGAAAAATTTCCGGCCTAAAGTGCGGCGGTCTTATAATTCCTTGAGGGAATAATAAAAAAGCGGTATCAGGAGTATCAAGGGTTGTTACAGCATAATTAAGTGATTTTATCGAACTTTGTGCAGATTTTTTATTTATCGGAAAACAGCCTATATATTGAAATAAAGGAAACCTGTTCATTTCTTCAATTAAAAATCTAAAGCGTTTGTTTTTAATTATCATATGAACAAGATAATAGCCCCAAATGCCGTCCCACCAGTTATTGTGGTTGGCATAAAGTATTGTTGCAAACCTTTTGTCGCACTTTTCTAAATTTTCTTTTCCTTTATACATAGCGGCATAAAAGCGGCTTTTTAGCATTATGGGGAAAACAATATTTGCGATAAAATGCCAAAATGGGACATTTTTTGCAACTCTGAATTTTTCTTCCCTGTTCCTCTGTTTTGTGGGAGGAATTTTAGGATACATATGAATTGGTGCATCATCTTTCATAACTTGATTTTAGTTAAAAACCTAAAATGTGTCAAACTGATAAAGTGGTTTTTAAAAAGCTTATGAAGCTTGACTTTAGCTTATAAAGTATTGAAACAAAATGTAATATATTAAAACAAGACTGATTGCAATGATTTGTTTTTTGTAATAACCCAAGCTAAAAAAGTATGACATAAAAGCAAACATATAAACATATCCTATTGCTGTTTTGTGTCTTTCTAAAGAAACGAAATAATCGGGAAAAATGGCACCTAAGGCATAGGGAATAATTGTAACTTCAACTATTGCAATTATTAAAAGTGCTGTTCCTATATAAAATAAAAGTCTGTCTTTATCTATTTTCATAGTGTTAATTCTATCACAATTAAATTAAAAAGAAGAAAGTTTAAGAATGTTTTCAATTTCTTTGTGTCTTGTTTTTAATTCATCAAAATTTCCTATATCTTTAATTTTACCTTTTTCTAAGTAAATTATACTATCACATTTTTTTAAGGTCAAAAGCCTGTGTGCTATTGCTATTATTGTTTTTTCACCCTTCAAGTTTGCAACATTTTCTGATACAAAATTTTCTGTTTCAATATCAAGAGATGATGTTGCTTCATCTAAAATTAAAAGTTTAAAATTACTGTAATAAGCTCTTGCAAGCGCTACCCTCTTTTTTTGCCCTATTGATAAATCCATTGTTGAATTTAGAGGAATATTTAATCCTGCTTTTATAAGGGCATCTTCTGCTTTTTTTATGTCAATTTTATTATCATCAACTCCAAAAGCGACATTTTTTAAAACAGAATCAGCCAAAAATGAAGATTCTTGAGGCAAAAAGGAAATATTTTTTTGCCACCCTTTAATTTTATCTTTTGTAAGTTCAACATTATCTACAAAAATTAACCCTTCATCGGGTTCAAAAACGCCTGTTATGATGTCTGCCAAAGTTGTTTTGCCGGCACCTGATGCCCCAATTATGCCAATAAAATCGCCCTTTTTAATTTTTAAGTTTATATTATCTAAAACCTTATTTTCTTCATATTTAAAAGAAATATTTCTAAGCTCAATTTCATTTTCAAATTTTAAAGGCGGCAGATTTTTGTATTCTTCATAATTAAATTTTGAAATTTCATTGTATTTTTCAATGAACCACTTTGCCTTTGGCATTGAAACATTAATTGCATACATTGAAATTAAAACTTTGTTTAATTGAGGCACAAGCCTTAAAACAATTAAGGCAATAACCGCTAAAGATGAAATTATTGCAGCTTTTGAAATGTCGCTTAAAAAAACAATCGAAATTATCATAATTAAAAATGAAATAATAACGCCAATTTCTGTGACATACAAGGGGTAATTTCCAAATGAAATTCTTTTTGAAAAGTTATCTGAAATATTTTTTGAACTTTTCATTAAGCAATTTGCAAAATATTCCTGTTTATTTGAAATTATTATTTCTTTTTGAGAATTTATGATGAAATTAACATCATAGGCAAAATCATTCAGCATTTTTACGCCAATTTCACCTAAATGTGCCGCTTTTTTCTTAAAATAAATATTTTCAAAAAATGCAAAAAGAACAATAAAAGCCGTTGATAAAAAGGCAGGGATAGTGAATTTGTAAAATAAAAGCCCTAAAATGCAAAGTGCAACAACACCGTTTGCAAGTAAAATTATTGTTCTTAGCACAAATTCAAGTGAAATATCTCTGACTGATGAAAACAAAAGAGTATTTTCATCGCCATAGCTTAAAGTTTTTATTTGTTTATAAGGGGCGTATAAAATTTTTTTAATAACATTTTCATTAATGTAATCTGACCAAATTTTAACAAAATCGTTTTGTTTTTTTATGTAATACATCATAAAAAGGTTTTTAAACAAAAATACAAAAATCATTAATAATGAAAGAATGAAAGCTATTTTTAAATAAGGAAGATTGGGCAAAAATTTTGAACAAAATTCAAGCACTTTTTTCCCGCCGATAGAATCTGATGAGGTTAAAATAAGCATAACCGGAAATATTAAAGCAATTCCCATTAATTCAAGAAAGCCGCCAATGACAGACATGAAAAAAAGCCCTGTCATCTGCCTTTTAAAACCATTTCCAAATTTTTTAACAAAAATAAAAAAATATTTTAAAAACAAATTAACTCTCACAACTTGCAAATATGAATTATCCTAATTATACTCATAATTATGAATAATATGCAAAACAATTTTCATTCAATAGGGCTTTCTTTGGCTCCAAATTCAAACCACAACAGTGCAGTTTGTGTTTTGGACAATAAAAAACAAATAATACATTTAGATAAATTATTTTTTACCGATGATATTAAATTGTTTTTTGAAAATTCCCCCTATGTAAAAAATTCGATAGTGGTCGTATCTTTGCCTTTTGATGAATCTTTGTTGGAAGGCAAATGGAGAATACATTCTAAAAATTATAAAATGATAAGCGAGCTTTTTGAGGTTAATAAAAATAATTGGACAAACAGATTGAATGACAGGCTCAAAGATTTCTTCACAACCCTAAACAATGAAAAATGTTTAATTTACAGATGCAACATTAATTTGTTAAGACAAAGCTATGGGCTTTATCCTAATTATTTAGAAAAAACATCTCTTGATTGTAAAAGCTTTCAGTCGGGTTTAAAAATTAAATACGGGTTTAATATAATGTCTGATAACCTTTTGCCTGCGGCTAACTTAGAGGCAATTTTGTGTGCTATGTTTGCTTATGACATTAAGGAAGATAAAATTCAAACTAAAGAAATTGCAAATTATTCCGGCATGAAGGTTTTGAACAAAGTTTAGATGTTTGCGCCTTCGTCCTTATTTTTCATAATATTGAAAGCTTTTTTAGACCCTTCAAATTCCTTCATGAAATTTAATGTAAATTCCATTGCTTCTTTATCTCTTTGAATTAAATGTTTTAAGTTTATTATTTGTTCATAGGTTAATTTATCAAGGTTTGTTTCATATTTATAAATATTTTTAAATTCAATTAATGTTTTCTCGTCAAACCCGGGTAAATTTGAATTGTAAGCATACCATTTATAAAAATTGTATAAAACGTTATAAGGGCTTAATTTTTCTTTATCTAAAATGAACATAACAGGGCTTTTTGCTGATAATTTTTTATTTGTTAATAAGTTCAGATAAAATGCTTTAATTCCTTTTTTTGGAAAAATTAACCCTTGCTGTTCATCAATAATTCTTAAAAGATTTTCTGCCCCGTTTAAAATATACAAATTGACGCCTTGTTTTTTTGAATATTCAAAAATGTTTATAAAGTTATCAAAATTCTTTTTTGCAAGCTCATAAACTTCATTTTGAACTTTTTGTCTGTTTTTGCTTAATTCAGAATCAATCGTTAAGCTTGCGCCCGATGTTATATGGCTTTTAGCCATATTGGAATTTGCCGATTTTACATTATATTTCTTTGACAAAAATTTTTCTTGAATATCAAAAATCAAATTTATTAAATTTAAAACAAGATTTTTAAACATAGTTTTTATTATACAAAACTATTTTTAATTTGCATCATCTTTTTGTTTTTTGTCTGTTTTTACAAATCTTTACATCTTTTAAAAAAAAGACATTTTATTTTTTAAAAAAAACTTTATTATCATAACGAGAGATAAGAGGAATATTGAGATGGAATACAAAATTAACAGCGGCGATTGCATGTGGAACATTGTAAAAGACCAATACGGTGACAAGGTTAAAACAAATGCAGATATACAAAAAGCTGTTAACAGACTGGCTGAAATAAATAACATTTCAAATCCAAACTTAATATATGCAGGAAATACGCTTAATATTCCTTCTTATGAATCTGTTTTTGGCTCTAATGAGGTATCAGCCGATGCACAAACGGATGATTCATTAATTGAACCAACAACAACAGATGAAAAAATGGCTGTTTCAACTTCTTTGTATGAAGATTTTTCAAATTGGATTAAATCAAGCTATGACAAATTAATGGGCGGCAAAAGAGATGAAATTGAAATGTATGATTATGTAGAATCTGACATTTCGCCTAATGATGAAAATTTTAAAGAACCTTTAATTCAAGGCGCAAAAAATATTGCAGCTTCAAACCTTCTTGAAGCAGATTCAAACGGCGACGGCACTATGAGCTATGATGAATACTTAGCACAAGAAGTAAGCCAATACAATGAACTGTTTCCGCAAGATGCCTACAAAACAGATGCAAATACTAATGAACTTATGACAAAAAACGAAAAAGGGGAATATGAAATTGATTCTTATGCAAATAATTTCATGCAAGAAAATTTTAGCGCATTAGATGCAGATAATAACGGCTCTTTGGATGAAAAAGAATTAGCTGCATATTATATGGCGCTTGATGCTTCCGATTCTACAAAAGGCTATGCAGACGGCAAAATTCAAATTGGCGCTATGATAAATACAGATTTAACAGGCAACGATTTTCAAACAAGATATAAAAATGCAAGCAAACTTTTAGGTGAAAGTGCTTAATAAAATTAATAGATGTATAAATCTGTTGAAAATTTAAGTCTGCCTGATTGAACCTCTTTATCTGTGTTCATAATTGTGCTTGCGCTAACGCCAAAAGAGGCTGTATCTTTGAAAAATGAGGGTTTATAGTTAACCCCAAGCTCTTGTTCTATATTTCTGCTTGTCTGGTTGTATCGACCGGTATAATTCAATGAAACGCCTTTGCCCAGATACAAAGAAGGATTTACATAAAGTTTTTTAGACCCTAAACTTGCATCAGGGTTGACATACCAAATTTCTTGCCCCGCTTGAACAGTCATATTTTTATTCAAATCAAGCTTCATATTCATTGATGACTTATAATTGTTTGTCATATAGCTGCTTTGTTCTTCGGTTGTATCTGAAAAAATACTTAAAGAACCGGCTTTTAAAAGTTCGTTTTTGCTTTCCTCTTGTTTAAAGGCTTCTTTGTAGCTTTCTAAAAATTCCGTTTTTCCTACTTGAAGCTTAATCGGCTCTTTGTCAGGGGTTATAACGTCACCCGATAAATCAACTTTTTCTTTCAATTTTGGGGTAAAAGTTTCTTCTTGCTCTTCAAAAGCTTCACCTGTTTGGGGTGCATCGTCAAAGAAACCAAGTTCAAAAAATTGGCTGTATTCATCTATTGACATACAAGACGGGTCATCTGCCGAGTACGCTGAAATTTGCGGGCAAAATACCCCTAAAAACAATAACAATAAAGTTATTAATTTTTTCTTCATATTATACTAATTCCATTAAAGCAGCGATTTTCATTTTATCTGTGTTAGGGTAAATTCCGGTCCATATTTCAAAAGCCTTTGCACCTTGATAAACAAGCATATCAAGCCCTGAAACGTATTTTTTATTATATTTTACAGCTTTTTCAATAAGTTCCGTTTTAATAGGATTATACACTATATCATAAACTATGGCATCATCAGATAATGTTTTTATCATTTCATCTGAAATTGGCGAAACGCCTTGCCTAAAGTTTTTCATACCCAAAGGAGTTGTATTTACAATAATTGAAACATCATTTAATGTTTCCATAACCTCATATTGAAGAAGTTTTATTTCAATATCGCTGAATTTTTGTCTTAAAACATTAACCGCTTCTGTTGAATTAATAACGTTTCTTGTATAAATATCAATTTTTTTAACACCTTTAAAATAAAGCCCTGCAACAACGGCTCTTGAGGCACCGCCTGTTCCTAAAACAACGGCTTTTTTATTGTTAAGGTCAACATCTTTAATGGGTTCCATAAAGCCAAAAACATCTGTGTTATAGCCTTTTAGGTTTTTATTTTCATCAATTACAACGGTATTAACAGAACCCACTTTGTTTGCAAATTCGTCAACATCCGATAAAAATAAGCTTATTGGAATTTTATGAGGTATTGTTACATTAAAGCCAAGATAGCCGTTTGTTTTTAAGAATTTTATTCTTTGAATTAAATCTTCGCTTTTGGTTTCTAAGGCATCATAGCTTCCGTTTAATCCTAAATCTTTAAGGGCAGCTTCATGCATAAATTTGCTTAAAGAGTGAGAAAGAGGGCAGCCTATAATTCCCAATTTATAAACTTTTTCATCCATTATTCTTCCTCCATGGGTTTATTATATTTGCAAGTTTTAGATGAGCAAGCTATTTTATTTCCTGTTTTTAAGAATTTTTTAACCAATAATTCACCACATTCAGGGCATTTTTCACCCGTTGGTTCGTTCCAAACGGCAAAGTCGCAATCGGGATACTTTGAACAGCCATAGAAGGTTTTACCGTATCTTGACCTTCTTTGAATAAGTTCGCCGTCTCTTCCTTCTTTTTCGCATTTTGGGCATTTTACGCCTGATGAAATGACAATGCCTTTTCTTGCTTTGCATTTTTCATTTAAACATTGGTAATATTTGCCGTATGGACCTGTTTTAATAACGGTTTCAGAGCCGCATTTTTCGCATTTTACATCTGTTTTTTCATCTTCAGCAGGTGCTTTTGGGGCTTCACCGTCTAAGCTCATCATTGTTTTACATTCAGGATACCCCGAACACCCTAAAAATTGTTTTCCAAAACGGGAAGTTTTAACAACCATTTTCTTTCCGCAATTAGGGCAAATTTTGTCTGATTCTATAACAACGTTGCCCATATTGGTTTTAGCGTCTTCCACCGTTTTTTCAAAAGGGGAATAGAAATCTTTTAAAACTTTAATTGAATCAGCTTTATCTTCTGCAATTTCATCAAGTTTTAATTCCATGCCTGCTGTAAATTTATAATCCATTATGTCTTTAAAATATTCACATAATTGTTTTGAAACGGTTCTGCCCAATAATGTCGGCTTCAATGCTTTATCTAATTTTTCAACATACCCTCTTTGCTGAATTTTTGTGATAATAGGCGCATACGTTGAAGGGCGCCCGATGCCGTATTCTTCCAGTTGTTTTACAAGGCTTGCTTCAGAAAACCTTGCAGGGGGTTGTGTGAAATGTTGTTCTGAAATTAACTTTTTAAATTCTAAAGTTTCGCCTTCTTTTAATTCAGGAATTTTTTGAATGGCTTCTTCTTTGTCATCTTCATAAACTTTTAAAAAGCCGTCAAATTCAACTTTAGATGAACCCACTCTAAATGTGTAACCGTTTGCGTCAATTTCAACGCCCAAATTTTTAACTTTGGCTGCTTCCATTTGAGAAGCAACAAACCTTGTCCAAATTAATTTATAAAGCCTGTATTGTTCGCTTGTTAAATATTTTTTAATTGATTCAGGCGTTTTTGAAACGTAAGACGGGCGAATGGCTTCATGCGCATCTTGAACGTTTTTCTTTTTGCCTTTGTTATAATCGTTTGGGGTTTTTGGGTAATATTTATCACCGTAATTATATGTAATAAATTCTTTTGCAGCTTCTTTAGCATCATCAGATATTCTAACAGAATCTGTTCTCATATAGGTGATAAGCCCAACAGCACCTTCTTCGCCAAGTTCAATACCTTCATAAAGTTTTTGTGCTATCTGCATTGTTTTTGAAACGCCATAACCTAATTTTGAACTTGCTTCTCTTTGCAAGGTTGATGTTATAAAAGGTGCTTGAGGGTTTCTTTTTGTATCACGAGATGTTATATTTGATACAACATATTTTGCATTTTCTAAATCTTTTAAGATTTTATCAGCTTCTTTTTTATCTTTTATTTCAATTTTTTTATCTTTATATTTTGTAAGTTCTGCTTCAAAATCATAATTATTTTTAGATAACATTGCGCCTATTGTCCAATATTCAACAGGAACAAATGCTTCAATTTCTTCTTCACGTTCAACTATCATTCTAAGCGCAACAGATTGAACACGGCCAGCTGACAGGTGATAGTTTCTTAATTTTTCCCATAAAATGGGGCTTATTTTAAAACCAACAAGTCTATCTAAAATTTGTCTTGTTTGTTGAGCTTTCACCTTCAACATATCAATTTGACGAACATTTTGAACGGCATCTTTAATTGCATGGGGGGTAATTTCGTTAAATTCAATCCTAAAAATTTTACTCTCAGGAACCTTTAAAACTTCTTTCACATGCCATGCTATAGCTTCTCCTTCACGGTCAGGGTCGGATGCTAAATAAACCTTATCTGCCGATTTTGCAAGTTTATTTAAGGTATCAACCACCTTTTGTTTTTCAGGAATTATGGCAAATGTGGGCTTAAAATCGTTATCAACATCAAAACCGAGCCCTTTTGGGGGAAGGTCACGTATATGCCCATAACTTGCTTCTATAAGGTAATTATCCCCCAAGATTTTTTTAATTGTTTTGGATTTTGCGGGAGATTCCACTATTACAAGAGTTTTAGCTTTATTTGCCGTTTTTGTTGCCATTTTAATTTCCTAAAATATAATAAAGTCCGTTTTTTTGAATGATTAAACCTTTTAATTCCATCTCGGTTAATATCATCATAAGCTCATTTATACCAACATCAAGTTTTTGTTTCAACCCCTCGAATGAAATTTCTTCAATCGAAATTAACTCATAAATTTCTTTTTCGTTGTCTTTGAGGTTTATTTTAGCTTTATTTTGGGTTTTTATTTCCCAGTTCATTGTGTTTAAAATGTCGTTTGTATTTGTTATAATGGCAGCACCGTTTTTAATTAAGTGGTAAATGCCTTCTGTGTTTGGGTTTGAAATGTTCCCCGGGATGCACATTAATTCTTTTCCTTGCTCAAGGGTTAATCTTGCTGAAATCATAGCGCCCGATTTTATTCTTGCTTCAGCTATAATCACCCCTTTGGATAAGCCTGTAACAATTCTGTTTCTTTGGGGGAAATTTTGTGGCATGGGCGCTAATTCGTAAGGGTATTCAGAAAATATAACCCCTTTTTCTTCAATTTTGTTATATAAATCTTTATTTTGGGAAGGATACTTATATTTTAACCCTGAACCAATTACGGCGATTGTTTTTAAATTGTTTAAAAGGGCGTTTTTATGCGCCTCGGCGTCAATTCCTGAAGCAAGCCCTGAAATGATTGTAATATCTGTATTTATAAACCCCTGAATTATATTTTTAACGTTTAATTTTGCAGATTCGCTTGCATTTCTTGAACCTACAACAGCCAGAGTTTTATCAAAATTTATATTATCTAAATTTCCCTTATAATAGAGCATTAAGGGAAAGTCTTCAATGTTTTTGAGAATTTTCGGATATTTTTCATCTTCAAAAGTTATAAAATTTTGATTTTCCTGTTTTGCTTTTTCAAAAATTTCATCTACTTTTAAACTGTTTATTACCGATAAAAAATTTTTTGGAGTGGAAATGTTTTCATAGGTTTCAAAAAATTCATCTAAATCGTTTTTTGTCGTATAGAAAATTTTTTCAATATCGTAATCAAAAAATTCAAAAATTTTTGCCTTAAAAAGGGGATTGTTTATAAAAACGCTGTTTAGGGCAATATAAAATTTGTTTTTATCGTTTGAAAAGTTAAATTTACCCTGCATTATTTATTTCCTTAAATTCTCCCAAAACTGATTTTTTATCAAAAGTTAGCGTTTCTTCTTGCGCAACGGCAGATTCAAGGTAATCTTTATACTTTACAAGGTCTTTTTTTAATTTTGAAATTTCCGCCATTAAATAAAACCAATCGCCATTTGTGCCTATTTCTTCTTTCATTTCATCTAAAACATCAGATGCCATATCAATATCTTCCAGTTTTAAATATAATTGACACAATAATTTGTATGCTTCAGTGTCTTTTTTATTTTTTTGTATGGTCATATTAAGCATTATAACCGCATTTTCAAAATCTTCTTTAGAATAATATATTTGAGCAAGGTTAAAATATGCCCAAGAATAATCGGGTGAAAGCTCAATTACCGTTCGATATTCTTTTATGGCGTCATCAAACAATTTTTTTTTATGATAACAGTTCGCAAGGTGAAAATGGGCAAAATAATCATCATAATTTAATTTTATTGCTCTTTGAAAACATTTTTTGGCAAGCTCTATATCATTTTTTTTAAAATAAAGGCAGCCTAAACAAAAGAAAGAATTTGAGTCGTTTTTTTCTAAACAAATAACTTTTTTAAATTCTTTTATGGCTTCATCTTGCATATTAAGGGCATCATAGCAAAGGGCAAGATTATAGATAAAATCACCGTCATCAGGCTTTATTTCAACTGCTTTTTTATAATATTGAAGGGCAAATTTAAACTCTTTTAATTTTTCAAAGCAGATGCCTAAATTAAAATATAAATTGGCATCATCTTTAAAAATTCCTACAAGATAGTTCAAATGTTTTATTGAAGCTTCGATAAAACCCATATCCGATAAAAGCATTGCAAGTTCACGCCGAGATTGAAAATTGGTGGGGTCGGCTTCAATGTTTTTCTTTAATTGCTCAAATCTTTGAAGGTCATTCATTTTCTTTTAGTTTATCTAAGTCTAAAACCGTGGTTTCACCTGATAAATCTATAACGTTTACTTGATTGTCATCAAGTTCATCTTCATTGTCTTTATCAATAACTATATTTTCAATAACAATTTGTGCCATATCAAGAGCAACTTTTTGTCTTGTTTCGGGAGAGCATTTTTCTAACATTTGAATTGCGGTTCTGACTGTTTTTTCTAAGTCATACCAACGATTTACGCCCTTTTGAATAACCCCTTCTTCAACAGCAGACATTATATCTTCGACATTTTTAAATTCGTTTGATTTTATATTATGCTCAATAATAACTTTAATGAGGTTTAGAGCAACTTGAATTTGCGTTGCATCGTCTGAATTTGCAAGTGTACGCATAGACATTGAAAGAACAGGATCTTTATCATACCATCTTGAGTAAAATTCTTTCATTTTGTCTTTTTATACCTCTTGTTAGCCAAATTTGTACGTTACGCCTGCGGAGTCATTTGGGTATTCCCAGTTTATTGCATTATATGGACATGACAGTCTGCATGTGCCACATTCCAAACAATTTTCATAATCCGCATTAATGAGATTTGTTTTCTCATTATGAGTATATACATCAGCCGGACAGAAAAATGTACATTCTTTATTTTTGCAATTTTTGCATTTTTCAACGTCTATGCTGATATGGCTTTTATTATTGCAAATAAACCTTAATGTTGCAAGTCTTTCATCAGTATTAACATTTAAAATATCATTTTCGCTCATTATACTTATATTATAGCTTCTATTGCACATTTTACAAAACTTATAACATCAGAAATTAATTCTTTTAAATTTCTGTCTTTAAAGAACGACAGCAAAAATTTTCTATAGCCTTGTTTTTTGCCTTTGTTGTCTGCTGTTGTCCAAAGTTTAAAAAATTCATCTATTTTTTTTGGGTAGTACGAAAAAATAGAATTTTTTCTTTTTAATAATGTCGGAATAACGTTTCTGTAGGTTTTTAAGTCTTTTATGACAAATGTTTTGTATAATTTCTTTTTATAATTTTTTAGACTTTCTTTTTTAAAGTTCTTCTTTTTATAAGCATTAACAATGGTTTCGCCGGCAACAATTCCGCTTTTTATTGCAAGGTTTGTGCCTTCAAAATGAACGGAATCAACTAAATTTGCAGCATCTCCAACGATTAAATAACCGTCGCCGTACAGCTCGGGCATTTCATTATAGCCGCCTTCAGGAATCGAATGAGCGGAATATTCCACAAGTTCGCCCCCTTCGATTAATTTTTTAACAAATTCATTATTTTTTAATCTGTTTAAATATTCATAAGGCCTGATTTTGTTTTTTTGAAGGCTTTCCATAGAAACGCCCACACCAAGCGAAACGGTATTTTTAAAGGTATATAAAAACCCCATTGCAAAAGGCGGTTCTTCGCCTTCTTTGTGTAAACCGCCAAAAAATTCGTACATAGAGCCGTTATTATCTTTTAATTGAAATCTTTCTTTAATAACGTCAGACCCAAGACGAATTGTTTCTTTTACGCCTAAAATTGCGCTTTTTGGAGCCGGTATTTTTTTAAGATTTGCTTTATTTAAAAGAATTGAATTAAATCCTTCCGCAATAACTGTTACAGGCGCATAAATTTCTTCTGTTTCTGTTTTAACGCCTATGATTTTGTTATCTTTTTTAATTAACGATGTTACAAGAGTTTCTGTTGCAAAATAAACACCTTCTTCTCTTGCCTGATTTGCCAAAAATGTATCAAAGGCAAAACGTGTGATTATTGCAGAAGTTTTTTCATTTTCGTTGTTTTCATAAGTTATGGAAATTGAATTTTTATCGTTCAAAATTACATAGTTGTGTTTTTGTAAAAAGGTCTCATACGGGCAATTCATGTAGGTTTTTGGAAATAATTCTTTAATGGATTCAAGATAAACAGCCCCGCCATACACATTTTTTGTGCCAAACTTTGAGGCCTTTTCTATAACAAGAACCTTTAGCCCATGCCTTGCAGCAACTGTGGCGCAAGCAATACCTGATGGGCCTGCGCCTACAATAATAACATCAATTTTTGGATTTTTTTCCATAATCTAATTATACATTTTGTTTAAATTTAATCAATTATTTTGAATCGGGAATTTGAAAAATAATTCCTCCTAAAAATGCTAACATTAATGAACCCAAAAGTGCCGCAAGAAAGCCTTCTATCTCTATACCGGGGACAAAATAGCCCATTAACATAAATAAAAGAGTATTTAAAATAAATGTAAAAATTCCTAAAGTTAAAATGTTAACAGGTAAAGTTATTATAAGCAAAAACGGTTTTATAAAAACATTAATTAATGCCATAACAAAAGCAGCCAACAATGCCGCAGGGAAATTTTCAACCATAATCCCGGGAATTAACCAGCCCGTTAACATAATAGCAAGCGCAAATAAAACCCATTTTAAAATCATCATCATAAAAATTTTCTCCTTTTTTTTAAATTTTAACACCCGTATACACATTTAAAAGAGAAAAAGCGGCTAGTAACAAAGGCTAAATTTACAACCAAAAATAGGCACTTTGTTTAATAAAAACAAAAATCCAAGCACCGCCAATAAAACTTACCTGCAAATAATAATATTCCCTTCACCAAAAAACGCCACTTAAAAAGCGGCGCTAATTTGAAAACATTTATTATTCGTTGGACAAAAAAAGGAGTCTTTTTGTTTGATTTTGTCACATTTTAGCAAAATAACAAATTTTATCTCCTGAGGCATCGCACGTTACCCGTATAAGAACGACCATTACGGCCACGGGTGCCATCAATGAAGTACTGCCTCCAAGCTAATCCAGAGGCACCCAGCGAAATGACCGAGCCCGACCAATAGCCGCTATTGCTTTCACCTAGGTTAATAAGAGGGGCATTTACAAATAATGATGCAAGCTCATCTCTGTCGGGTAACCTTAGGTCTTCTCCCATGGTTTTACATGCTGTTGGTGCATCAATTTCACCTTCTGCTTCTGTATATTGTTTTACAACTGATGTATAGTCTGAGTTGTATGGAACGGGTGCTACAACAACTGGGCTTTTGTTATAAAAAGCTGTGATAAAACCAACATCCTTCCCTATTTGATTGGGTCCTTCTGTACCATTTAGGTCATATACAAAATTAACGCACATTTTGTTTTGAACATAATGAGCAGCTGTTGTATCTGAACTGCATAATGGGTTATAAAATACTGCTATCGATTCACCATTAACTGTTTCAAATGCAGCGGCTTTTGTATCTGCCATATCACCACCTTCGCCTGATGTATGCTTTCCATTTAAAAGTTTTTCATTCAACTCGCTCATCTTTGTTGGGAATGTAATTTCAGAAACCGCATCCAATGTTGTAATTTTACTTGGAATACCGCAAGAGCTTAATTTATCAGGTCCGCAAACGTTATTAATTTTATAAACCTTTGATAATGCATCCAAAATAAAACTTTCTGCTGCCGTATCAGCCGTTGCAGTTCCGTCTTCATCTTCCGTATACGTTCCATATCCGCCCAATGTGTTCATCTGCCCTATTGCTTGAGTCAGTCTTGCATGTAATGCTTTTTTCTGTGCATCCCATGCTTTTTCGTTTACATTCACAAGTAAACTCGGCAAAGTAATTGCCGCCACAATACCAATAATTGCCAAAGTAATTAAAATTTCAGCAAGCGTAAATCCTTTTTTCTTTTTCATAAAAAAAAATACCTTTCTATTACTTAATAATTCCAACAGGAATATATAATGAAGTACAGCTTCACATATTCTAATGTTATCATTATTTTATATTGCCTTCAATGCATAGAGTAAGATTTTATCCTTTCAACTTTGCACCAATTTGAGTAAATTTGATGCATGAAGTTAAAAGTTTTCTTGTGAAAGGGTTTCGAGGATTAAAAAATAAGAAATATTGAGGTTTTTCCCTCTTGAATTAATATGAAAATGATGATATATTAAGAAAAAGAAGATAAATGCACCAAACTTACTCATTTTGGTGCATTTTTTAATACCGCAATTCCCCCACAAAAGTAGGTTGGGCTTTCAGCCCAACATCATCAAACCGTTTTCCACCCCCCCTTTTTTTTTAAACATCAAAACACAAAAAAGCGCCACTTAAAAAAGTGACGCTAAAGATAAAAAATATAGTTGAAAAGAAATTTATTATTCATTTTGCAAAAATGACAAAATGACAATTTTTATCTCCTAATGCAGCGTACGTAGAGCGCAGTAGAACGAGCGTTACGGTAACGGGCGCCATTACCGAAGCTCTCCCTCCAAGCTAGCCCAGAAGCGCCTAGCGTAACTGCCGAGCTCGACCAATAGATGCTAGTGCTTTCGCCTAGGTTAATAAAAGGCGCATTTATAAATAATGATGCAATTTCATCTCTATCAGGCAATCTTAGGTCTTCTCCCAAGGTTTTACATGCTGTCGGCGCATCAACTGTTCCTTCTGTATCTGTATATTGTGGTATAGGCGATGCATAATCTGTGTTGTATGGAATAGGTGCTACAACGACAGGATTTTTATTATAAAAAGCTGTAATGAAGCCAACATCTTTCCCTACTTGATTTGGACCTTCACTACCATTCAAGTCATAAACAAAGTTGGCACACATTTTGTTTTGAGCATAATGGTTAGCTGTTGCGTCTGAACTACATAATGGGTTATAGAATACCGCTATAGATTCCCCGTTGACTGTTTCAAATGCAGCTGCTTTTGTATCTGTCATATCACCGTCTTCGCCTGTAAAATGGTAACCATTTAAAAGCTTGGCATTTAATTCTTTCATTTTAGTTGGAAAATTAATTTCAGAAACTGCATCTAATGTTGTAATTTTACTTGGAATACCGCAAGAAGAAAGTTTATCAGGACCGCAAACGTTATTTATTTTATACACCTTAGAAAGTGCATCTAAGATAAAACTTTCAGCCGCCGTATCTTCTGTTACGGTTCCGTCTTCACCTTCCGTATAAGTTCCATATCCGCCCAAACTGTTCATCTGTCCAATAGCCTGAGCTAGTCTGGCATGAAGAGCTTTTTTCTGTGCATCCCATGCTTTTTCGTTTACATTAACAAGTAAACTTGGCAAAGTAATCGCAGCAACAATTCCAATAATTGCCAAAGTAATCAACACTTCAGCAAGCGTAAAACCTCTAAACTTTTTCATATTTTTTGCTTTCCTTTCAACTTTTTGCATCAATTTGTTTTATTTTGTTGCAATCCATTGAAAGTATCGCACTTGCAACACTTTTTGCCCACTCAAAAGATTGCTCTGCTATTTTTTTCGTCTTGAACAAAATCCAAAACAATGCTATATTAATAAAAAGACCTAAAATGCACCAAACTAAAACATTTTGGTGCATTTTTTATTATCAAATTCCCCCACAAAAGTAGGTTGGGCTTTCAGCCCAACATCATCAAAACGTTTTCCACCACCCTTTTTTAAACATCAAAACAACAAAAAAGCGCCACTTAAAAAAGTGACGCCCAAGATAAAAAATATAGTTGAAAAGAAATTTATTATTCATTTTGTAAAAATGACAAAATGACAATTTTATCTCCTTAGGCAGCGCACGTAGCCCATATTAAAACGAGCGTTGTGGTCACGGCCGCCAATAGTGAAGTACTGGGCCCAGGCTAACCCAGAAGTGCCCAGCGAAAAGACCGAGCCTGACCAATAGAAGCCAGTGCTTTTATCTAGGTTGATAAGAGGTGCATTTACAAATAGTGATGCAAGTTCATCTCTATCAGGTAGCCTTAGATCTTCTCCCATGGCTTTACATGCCGTTGGTGCATCTATTTCGCCTTCTGTTTCTGTATATTGTTTTACTTTTGATGTGTAATCTGTATTGTACGGAATTGGCGCTACGACAACAGGACTTTTATTGTAGAAAGCCGTGATAAATCCGACATCTTTACCTACTTGATTAGGTCCCTCCGCACCGTTTAGGTCGTATATAAAGTTAACACACATTTTGTTTTGAGTGTAGTGGTTAGCTGTTGTATCTGAACTACATAATGGGTTATAGAATACCGCTATAGATTCCCCGTTGACTGTTTCAAATGCAGCCGCTTTTGTATCTGCCATATCACCGTTTTCACCTGATACATGGTTTCCGTTTAATAATTTTTCATTCAACTCACTCATCTTTGCTGGGAATGTAATTTCAGAAACCGCATCTAATGTTGTAATTTTGCTTGGAATTCCGCAAGATGAAAGTTTATCGGGTCTGCAAACGTTATTTATTTTGTAAACTTTTGATAAAGCATCTAAAATAAAACTTTCAGCAGCTGTGTCTGTTGTTGCATTACCGTCGCCGTCTTCAGTATACGTTCCATACCCACCCAAACTGTTCATCTGTCCAATAGCCTGAGCTAGTCTGGCATGAAGTGCTTTCTTTTGAGCATCCCATGCTTTCTCGTTTACATTAACCAATAAACTTGGCAAAGTAATTGCGGCGACTATGCCAATAATTGCTAAAGTAATCAGAATTTCAGCAAGCGTAAAGCCTGTTTTCTTTTTCATAAAAATTACCTTTCTATATTTATTTATTTATTTTGTCTGACAAATTTTTATTTCCTGATGCAACGTACATAGCCTGTATTGGCACGAACATTGCGGTAGCGAAGCCCATTATTAAAACGCTGTGTCCAACCCAATCCTGAACCGCCTATTGATATAACAGAGCCTGACCAATAGTCGCTGGTTTTTTCACCTAAATTAATTAGGGGGGGCGTTTACGAATAATGACGCCAGTTCATCTCTGTCAGGAAGCCTTAAGTCCTCTCCTATGGTTTTGCATATTGTTGAAGCGTCAACTTTTCCTTGTGCTATTGAATATTGTGATACTTCTGAGGTGTAATCCGTGTTATATGGTGCGGGTGCAACCACAACAGAATTTTTATTATAAAGAGCTGTTATGAAACCAACATCTTTGCCTACTTGATTAGGTCCTTCGCTGCCGTTTAGGTCATAAACAAAGTTAACACACATTTTATTTTGGGTATAATGGTATGCCGTTGAATCTGAGCTGCACAAAGGATTATAAAAAACTGCTATTGATTCGCCGTTAACCGTTTCAAATGCAGCTGCTTTTGTGTCTGCAACATCGCCGTCTTCGCCTTCAAAGTGTTGCCCGTTTATAAGTTTTGTATTTAATTCGCTAATTTTGGTCGGAAAATTAATTTCAGAAACCGCATCTAATGTTGTAATTTTGCTTGGAATTCCGCAAGATGAAAGCTTATCAGGTCCGCAAACATTGTTAATTTTATAAACTTTAGATAGCGCATCCAAAATAAAACTTTCAGCTGACGTATCAACTGTTTCATCATCATTTTCGCCTTTTGTATATGTTCCATATCCACCTAGGGTGTTCATCTGTCCAATAGCCTGAGCTAGTCTGGCATGAAGCGCTTTCTTTTGAGCATCCCATGCTTTCTCGTTTACATTAACCAATAAACTTGGCAAAGTAATTGCGGCGACAATACCTATAATTGCTAAAGTAATCAGAATTTCGGCAAGCGTAAAGCCTGTTTTCTTTTTCATAAATAATTACCTTTCTATATTTATTTATTTTGTCTGACAAATTTTTATTTCCTGATGCAACGTACATAACCCTTGCTTGAGCGGGTAGGACGAAGACGAACGCCATCGCTGAAATGTATACGCCAAGCTAAACCGCTGGTGCCTGATGATATAACTGAGCCTGACCAATAATCATTTGCACTTTTACTCAAGTTCATAAGAGCGGCATTTACAAAAAGTGATGCGGTTTCGTCCCTGTCAGGAAGCCTTAAGTCTTCTCCCATTGTTTTGCATACGGCGGGTGCATCAAGCGTTTCTGCATTTTCTGAATATTGTGGTACTGTCGAAGTATAATCGGTGCCATAAGGAACAGGTGCTACAACAACAGGGTTTTTGTTGTAGAAAGCAGTGATAAATCCAACATCTTTGCCTACTTGATTAGGTCCTTCGCTGCCGTTTAAATCATACAGAAAATTAACACACATTTTGTTTTGAACATAATGATTAACAGTTGTATCGGAACTGCACAAAGGATTATAAAAAACCGCAATAGATTCACCGTTAACCGTCTCAAATGCAGCAGCCTTTGTATTTGCAACGCTACCGTCTTCACCTTCTATGTGCTGACCATTTAACATTGTTTCATTTAATTCGCTAATTTTGGTCGGAAAATTAATTTCAGAAACCGCATCCAGTGTTGTAATTTTACTTGGAATACCGCAAGAGCTTAATTTATCAGGACCGCAAACATTATTAATTTTATAAACTTTTGATAGGGCATCTAATATAAAACTTTCAGCTGCCGTATCAACTGTTGCGGTTCCTTCCTCATCTTCCGTATATGTTCCATACCCACCCAATGTGTTCATCTGTCCAATAGCTTGCGCTAGTCTGGCATGAAGAGCTTTTTTCTGTGCATCCCATGCTTTTTCATTAACATTTACAAGTAGGCTTGGCAAAGTAATTGCAGCAACAATACCTATAATTGCCAAAGTGATTAGAATTTCGGCAAGTGTAAAGCCTGTTTTCTTTTTCATAAATAATTACCTTTCTATTGCTAAATAATTCCAACAGGAATATATGATAAGTATTACTTCACATATTCTAATATTATCATTATTTTATATTGCCTTCAATGCATGGAGTAAGGCTTTATCCTTTTCAACTTTGCACCAATTTGAGCAAGTTTGATGCAATGGGTTAAAAGTTTTGTTGTGAAAGGGTTTTGGGAATTAAAAAATGAAAAATATTGAGGTTTTGATGTATTGAATTCATGTGGAAATGGTGATATATTGAGAAAAAGAAGATAAATGCACCAAGATTGCTCATTTTGGTGCATTTTTTTGGTTGAAAAAGCTCTTTATGTAAGAATGACTAAAATAATAGGGCAGATGGATGCGTTGGGTGGTTATGGAATGTATGCGGAAGATAAGATTTTGTTGGGGTAGAAACCCCAACCTACGAAGTTTTAGTGTATGAATTTAAAATTAAGCAATAAAAATGCACCATAATATTCATTATGGTGCAAATGGTTTATATGTATTAATATTATCATTGTTTTTTGGAAGTTACAAGCATTATATTTTTGAAATATTGTGTATTTTTAACAGGTTGCTGTTCAATGAGGTTAATCTTTTTCGGTTTTTTGAAACAAAATGAATATTTTGGTCTAAAAAATTGAAAGGATAGAATGATATGAAAAAGTTTAGAGGTTTTACGTTGGCTGAGGTGTTGATAACTTTGGCGATTATTGGGGTTGTGGCGGCGATTTCGATACCAAGTGTAATTTCAAACTCGCAGCAGAGGGAGTTTAAAACAGGGTTGAAAAAGGCGGTGAGTGTTTTGAATAGTACAATAACGATGAATATGGCAATAGATGGGGAAAGCCCTTATGATAACGGAAATTTGTTTGGGTATTTGCAAAGACATATGAACGTTATGTCTTCAACTTATTCTTTACCTTGGTGGTGTGCTTATTGTAGAGATAACTCCTCAAATTGTGCAGGCGCTTTTGTGTGCAAGGATAATGCGGCTTTTTATACGACTGACGGCATGAGATTTGAGTTCCATGGCGGAGCTGCGACTAATTCACGTTATCTAAGAACCTATGAGCATAATGTTCCTTTGTGTCAAGTCCAATATACAACTGTAGAAGGGCTTTCCACTTGTGGCGGTTGCGGAAGTTACGGGTTAAACAATAATCCTGATGAAACAACAAAGGCGCCTTGCTTAATTATGGTTGATGTAAATGGCGACAGAAAGCCGACCCCGGGCAATGTTAATGCACAAAATGTTGAAGAAGGCGGAAAATATAACTTATACATACCGGCTTCGCCTGATTCAAAAGTTTTAAGGGATATTTTTCCCATAATGATTACCGACCGTGAAGCAATTCCTTACGGAGTTGTAGCCCAAAAGGCAATGTATGAGGCGCAAAAATAAATTAAAATTTGTAAAAATGCAGTAGTTATTAATTATAATTACTGCATTTCAAGCCAAGTTTTAATTCTGTCTGAAACGTATGTGAAACTTTCTTTTCTTCCGATGTCACCTGTTTTTGCACCATAAATTATAACGGGAACCATTTCTCTTGTGTGGTCTGACCCTTTATATGTAGGGTCGCAGCCGTGGTCTGCAGTTATAATTAAAAGGTCGTTTTCATCCATATTTTGAATAAATTTAGGAAGATAAGAATCAACTTCTTCGATTGCTTTTTTATAGCCTAAATAATCACGCCTATGACCATATAGCATATCTGTATCAACTAAATTTGTAAAAATTAAAGAAGAATCTTTTTTGTTTTGAATTGCATCCAATGTTGCATTTAAACCTTCTGTGTTTCCGCCTGTGGGCTTGCTTTCAGATATTCCTTTGCCTGTAAAAATATCTTTAATTTTACCTATTGCATAAACTTTTCCATTGTTTTTAACAATCTCGTCAAGCAAAGTATCTTTTGGGGGCGCAACGGAATAATCATGGCGCAATGAACCAATTCTTGAGGGTTTGCCGTCTATAATTTTATAAGGACGGGCAATAACCCTTGATATGCCATAGCCTTCATCTAAAAGTTCTCTTGCGATTTTGCACCATTCATATAATGTTTCAATCGGAATTAAATCTATATCAACTGCAATTTGAAAAACACTGTCTGCTGATGTGTAGATTATTGGGAATTTTGTTTTATGATGTTCTTCGTTTAATTCTTCAATAATTTTTGTGCCTGATGCGGGCAAGTTCCCCAAAATGCCGCCACAGTTTGTTTTTTGAATAAATTTTTCAATTAATTCATCAGGGAAATTAATGTATGTTTTAAAGGGGTTATCCAAAACAAGCCCTGCAATTTCCCAGTGCCCTGTTGTTGTGTCTTTTCCTTTTGATTTTACTTTCATTATGCCATATTCAGCTGTTGGAGAATTTGTTTTTTTAACACCTAAAATATCTTTAATATTTCCTAAGCCCATTTTTTCAAAGTTTGGAACATTAAGCCCCCCGCTTGCTTTTGCTAAATTGCATAAGGTGTTAACGGTGCTATCATCGCCAAATTCAAGGCTATCTGGCATTGCACCTATTCCCATAGAATCTATTACAATAATTATTGCTCTTTTTTTGTTCATAATTTTATAACTCTTACATTATCTTCTAAATATTTCATGTGCCATTCTTGAATACATTCGCCATTATATAAAACACCAAACCCGGGGGGGTATGGAATAATAGAATCCGCACTTATTTGAAGCTCACTATCTTCTTTATTTATATAGGTATATGGAGCATATAAAGCAGCACAAGGTTGCACTTTTACTAAAGGCATGGGCTGAAAATCTGCAATCGGTTTATCATTTAATTCAAGCTTCATATCAAGAATTTTTAATAATGCAATTCTTAATTTATCAAGCTTGCTTTTTTCTGTTCCGATGCCTGTTAAAAAGAGAGAACCAAAACAGTTATTCAATTCATCTTCAATGTTAAATTTTTCAGACAAAATATTTGAAAGCTTATTGCCGTCTAAGCCTTTTAATTTAATAAAAAGCTTTGTTATATCGTGGTTTTTGCCTTCTAAGAATTCATAGCCCGTATTTAAAAAATATTTTTTAAAGCTTAAAATGTTTAAAACAAGGTCATCTATTGTTTTTAAGCCTTCTTTTGAAGATAAAAAGTTTATTGTTTCTTCAATGTTAGCTATAAGAGGGTAGCTTGGGCTTGTTGTGTGGAATAAATTAACCGTTTTTTGAATAATATCGGGGTCAAAATTTTTAACATCTTTTGAAACGTGCAACAGGGCGCATTGATTAAGAGCGCCTGCGTTTTTATGAAGTGAATTAACGGAAAAATCTGCCCCTTGCTGAATTGCTGTTTTTGGAAAACTTGATGAAAAATTATATAAGCTTCCATGGGCTTCATCCACTATTAAATATGTATTATATTGTTTGCAAATTTTAGAAATTGCTTCAATGTCTGAATTAATTCCTTCATAAGTTGGGCTTGTTAAAATAAATGCTTTATAATCATTTAATTTAAGCTGGTTTTCAAGGTCTTTTGGGTTAATTGCACCGTAAATTCCAAAATTGTTGGAAGCTTCATTTTTAATATCGGGCATAATCCAATTAATATCTGCATTGCAGATAACTGCGCCATTAATTACAGATTTATGGCAATTTCTTGCAACCAAAATTTTATCCATTGGGCGGATTATTGCTTTCATTATGGCTAAAATTGCAGTTGTTGAGCCTTGAGTTATAAACAGAGTTTTTTCTGTTCCATAAATTTCGCTTGCCCTAAATTGTGCTTGTTTTATAACACCTTTCGGGTCAGATAAATTATCAAGCCCTTCAATTTCAGATAAATCTCTTTTGTAAAATTCACTTAATTCTTTCAAAAAAGGTGCTTTTTGAGAGTGGGTGGGCGTTGTGAACAAAGTTCTTTTGTTATTTGTGTTTAATAATTTCCATAAATTCATATTTTTATAATAAAATAATTCCTATGGATGTACAAGAAAAAATAGAAAAATTACGCAAGGAAATTGAATTAAATTCATATCTGTATTATGTCCTTGATGAACCAAAACTTGAAGATTATGAATATGACAATTTATTCCATGAACTGGAAAAATTGGAAAGCGAGCACCCTGAATTAATTACGCCCGATTCTCCAACTCAAAGGGTGGGGGGCATTAGCGAAAAATTTAACCAAGTTCAGCACAAAACAAGGTTATATTCCCTTGAAAATTCCAATAGCCCTGACGAATTAAAAAAATGGTATGAAAGAGTTTTAAAAGAAGCAAGCCCTGAAAACTTGGGCCAGATGAGCTTATTCGATACTAAACCAAAAGATATAAGGCTTGCAGTTGAACTTAAAATAGACGGGCTTGCAATAGCTTTAACTTATAAAAAAGGGGTTTTTGTTCAAGGCTTAACAAGGGGTGATGGTGTAACGGGCGAAGACATTACAAACAACTTAAAAACAATAAAAGCAATTCCCTTAAAGCTTTTTGAACCTGTTGATATTGAAGTTAGGGGCGAAATTTATATGCCGATAACTTCTTTTGAAAAATTAAATGAAAAACAAATTGAACTTGGGCAAAAAACTTTTGCAAACCCAAGAAATGCAGCCGCAGGAACAGTTCGACAATTAGACCCCAAAATTACCGCTCAAAGAGATTTATCTATTTTTGTTTATACAGGAATTATAAATGGCGAATTTAAAAGCCATTTTGAAACCATGAGCTATCTTAAAAAATTAGGGTTTAGAACAAACAAAGTTGAAATTGCAAATGGAATTGAAGAAGCAATTAAAATTATAAATAAATTGGATGAAAAAAGAAAAAGCCTTAATTATGCAACAGATGGGGTTGTTATAAAGGTTGACAGCTTACAACTTCAAAATGAACTTGGGTTTACATCCCGTGTTCCAAAGTGGGCAACGGCGTATAAATTCCCCCCTGAAGCCGTTTGGACAAATTTAAACGATATAAAAGTTCAAATAGGAAGAACAGGCATGGCAACACCTGTTGCTGTTTTAGAACCTGTTAATTTGGCAGGAAGTGTTGTTTCAAGAGCAAGCCTTTATAATTTTGATGAAATAAAAAGGCTTGATATTGAAATAAACGATAGAGCTTTAATTAAAAAGGCGGCTGAAATAATTCCAAAAGTCATAAGAACAGAAAAAACAGAAAATTCAAAACCTTTTATCATGCCTGAAAACTGCCCCTATTGCAATGAAAAATTAATTGATATTGAAGGCGAAGTTGCAAAATATTGCCCGAATAATAAAACTTGCCCTGCCCAAATAAAAGGAAGAATTGAATATTTTGTTTCAAAATATGCAATAGATATAGACGGCTTTGGCGAAAGCATTATTGAGCAATTGGTGGATTTAGGCAAAGTTAAAGATTATTCAGACCTTTATTATTTAACTTATGAAGATTTTTTAGAGTTAGATTTAATTAAAGAAAAATCTGCAAATAATTTGCTAAATGCCCTAAATGAAAGCAAAAATACAACATTATCAAGGTTTATAAACGCAATCGGAATAAGGCTTGTTGGCAAAGAAAGTGCAGATATTTTAGCAAAAAGCTTTAAATCTATAGATGATATTAAAAATGCCACATTAGATGAAATTAATTCCCTTGAAGGAATTGGCGAAAAAATGGCAAAAAATATCTATAATTTCTTTCATAATGAAGAAAATTTAGCAACAATAAAAAGGGCATTAGATGCAGGAATTATTTTAGATAACCCCTATACAATAAGTGAAAACTTAAAATTAAAAGGGCAATCTTTTGTAATAACGGGAACTTTAGAAAATTATTCAAGAGATGAAGCTCAAAGCATTTTAAAATCATTAGGGGCAAAAACTCCAAATAGTGTCAGCAAAAATACAACTTATGTTATAGCAGGCGCAAACCCCGGGTCTAAAATAGACAAAGCAAAAAATTTAAACATTCCTATTTTATCTGAAGAAGAATTTATGGAAATTATAAAGTAAGAAAGAGGTTTTTTTATGAAAAAATTGTTAGCTTTATTTGCTTTTATTCTTGTTTTAACAACGGCAGCTTATGCAGAAGCCAAGCAAGAACAAGGCTATATTTCAGTAAATGTTGAAGCAAGCGAAGATTATAACCCGACATTGGTTAAACTTTCTTTTGCAATAGAAACAAGAGATAAAGACCCTGAAATTACGGCAAATTTAAACAAACAGCAAAGCGAAAAAGTAATTAACGCCGTAAAAGCCTTAATTGACACAACCAAAAACGAAACTATAAAAACAACTTCATATTATTTTAACCCCGAATACAGCTATAAAGACGGCAGAAAATTAACGGGCTATGTTGCAGTTAATACACTTCAAATTGCAATTAAAGATCCGAACAAAACAGGAAAAATAATTTCAACTGCCCTTTCTAACGGTGCAAATTCAGTTAGCGGCTTAGAATTCATTCTTGAAGAAACGAACGATAACTGCAACTTATTAATGCAAAAAGCGGCACAAGGCGCAAAAGAAAGAGCGAATAAAATTGCAGCTTCAATGAATACATCAGTTATCGGCATAAAATCAATTAATGCAAGCTGTTCAACAAATTCAAATTATTCAGCCAACCTTAGAATGATGAACTCAAAAGCTATGGCAGATACAGCCGCAGAAGGAGCAAACATTCCCGTTGAAATGGGCAAAACAAAATTAAGAGCTTATGTAAACGCTGATTTTTATGTTAAATAAATTTCTTTTCATTAAAATCGCCCTATAAAAGGGCGATTTTTTTCTTTAAATTTGACATTTTCTTTGCTGAAAGCTTAAAATTAGAAAAGTTGAACAATGGGTAATTTATGCGCGCATTAATTGTTGCAATATACATTATAACAATGTTTTACTTTTTATTTAGAGGCTATGGCTACATATTTGCCTCTATGCTTGTTTTAGGAATTATTTTCATAATGTGCCTTCCGATGCACAAAAGAAAGCAAATCGAAAATGCTAAAATAAGAATAATCCATGCTCTAAGAAAAAAATCAAAAGGTGAGATTATAAAACCTTTTATAGAAGTTAATTCCGCCCCTTGGTATGTTTTGGCAGAACTCCCCGGGGTTTCAATCGAAGCTGCAAAACAAGCGGTTGAATTAAGAAGACATAACGGCGCATTTCCCTCAATTAATGTTTTTATTGCCCTTCTTCACATAAAACAAATTTATGTAGAGCATATAAAATCTGTTGCTTATGTTAAAAATGAAACGGCACCTATAAACCGGAAAGAATAAAAAACAAATGGAAAACCAGCTTTCACAAAGTCTTGAAGATTATCTTGAAATTATCTATACCAAAATAAAAGAAAACAAAAAAGTTAAAGCTATTGATATTTCACGACAATTAAATGTTTCAAGGGCATCTGTAACAGAAGCTTTAAATAAGCTTTCTGAAAAAGGTTATATACATTATGAAAAATATGGCGATATTTTAATAAATGAACTTGGTATAAAAAAAGCAAAAGAAATTGTTTCAAGACATAATGAGCTTTCTTTGTTTCTGAAAAATTTAGGCATAGATGAAAAAGAAGCAGAAAAAACTGCCTGTAAAATCGAGCATATAATTTCAAATAATGTTCAAAAAAGAATAAAAGCCTTCAATAATTTTTGTAAACAAAATCCTGATTTGAAGTTCTAAGCGCTTGACATTTTGTTAGGTTAGCCTTACAATTAAA
This sequence comes from Candidatus Gastranaerophilales bacterium, assembly GCA_944325175.1. GTDB lineage: Bacteria > Cyanobacteriota > Vampirovibrionia > Gastranaerophilales > Gastranaerophilaceae > Galligastranaerophilus_A. The sequence continues at coordinate 126,713 of CALUYZ010000001.1, forward strand.
TTATTCAAGTAAGCCATAAATAACTTCATATCAAATTACATCTATGTATTAGCTTTTATTAAGTGGGGTTTTTGTCCTCACTTTTTTATTATTTTAAAAATAATTTATATGCCACCTGTGGTTTATTTAATTAAAAATAATAGCCTTTATGTCCAACAAAATATTTTAGGAATTTTTGCTATATTTTTAAAACTTTTGTTTGCTATAATGTTTTTATGTTTAAGAGAATTAAAAAATTTCTAATTATATTTACCGCTGTCTTTACTTTGTTTGTGCAAAATTCGACAGATTGTTTTGCAGCCACCAACATTCAAGAACAGTTAACAAGAATTGAAAATGAAGTTTGGGGCTTTTCTTATGACAATGAATCTGATTTAGAAAGAACCCAAAGGCTTGAAAAACAAGTTTTTGGCAAGGCACAAACAACTTCTGATATTCAAAAAAGAATTGACAAACTTACAAAAACATTGGGGATAGAAACCCTTGAAGAAGCAAAAAGTTCTTTGTCTGATTTATATGTTGGCGAAAAAGCAGGACCAAACGTTGAATATCCTCAAATAGATATGCTTGAAAATGAACTTTTAGGCAGCGTTCATAAAACAGATAATATTAATGTAAGGTTAGAACGCCTTGAAAAGAAAGTGTTTGGAGCTAAACAAGAAGGTGACCTTTCAATCAGAACAGAAAATTTGAAGCGCCACAGTCAGGTTTCAGGAACACAAAATTCTGTTTACGGCTCAGGGGATAATCAATATAAGCCAAACAACTTTCAAAACAGACAAATTTATGACAATGAAATTCAATTCCAATTAACTGCGCTTGAAAACGCAATTTTTTCATCGGATTTTTCTCAAGAACCTATTCCTTTAAGGCTGGTTAGGTTAGAGAATAAAATTTTCCAAAGAGATTTTAGAGATGATGATATTCAAACAAGAATTTCAAGAATTCAAGCAGCAGCAACAGCGGGAAAAACAGCAAAATATTATGACGGAAACAAATTCCAAAAATTTGCATCAACGGGAATTCAGGCTGCAAGCTTTCTTTTGATGATACTTGCTTTTATTCTCTAACTTAAAATTTCTTTAAGGCAAATAATAAAAAACCTAAAACAATCTGATTTTTATTCTCAGCATTTTATAAGCGGTTTTATATTTGTATCATAAAGTTCTAATGCTCTAGCTTTAAGTTTTTCTAAGTGACGGAAAAAGCTTGCCTGTTCTTGTTTTACCGTTCTGCCTTTTTTGTGGTATGTTTCATAGCGCCCTTCAATAAAGTTCTTTTCTGTTCTTTCTAATTTTTTTTTGGCGTTCATATAGTCTAAAACTTTGTCTCCGTCGCAATTCAGTGTTTTAAAAAGCTTTCTTGCACATTCGTTACCGTTTGCAACTTCGGTTATAATTGCTTCATCTCTTGCGCCTATCATCCAAAAATTTCTTTTACCCTTGTTTGGGTCTGTAAAAATTTCTTTATATTTTTTTATATTTTCTTTTCTTACGGGGTTATATCTCAAAACACCTTCAACAACAACGGCGGTAACTGCTGCCCCTAACAATATCTTTTTCCAAGGTAAACCGCTTTTTTGTTTGTCCGGTTTTTTGGAAACTTCTTTTCCCTTAAAACTTGACTCGTTTAAATTATGATGCGTGAAACTCCGCATTTTTGGCACAACCGTATTATACGTATTTGTCCTTATAGATGTAATAAGGCTCATTTATAATCTCTCTATTTTTTCTCTTAAACTTCTCAGGTGTACAAATCATGAAAATGAAATAATTTGCTCTTTTTTTATTAAATTTTAAGAAAGTTTAAAATAACAACCCTGAAACTAAATTATAGAATCAGGGTTGTTACGGTTCGGAAATAGTATGTTGGAACATTATTACTTGTTTGCTTCTTCATTTCCTCTGTGAGAAAAAACCTCGCCAACTGTTTTGCCGACGTTATATGCAAGAATTGAACCGCCTACAAATAAGACATCAAGTCCGATTTTTAACAGCGTTTGTTTTGCGCTTCCGTTTTTGGAAGTTCCCAGCTGTTTATACCAATTTGATGCTTTTTCCGCTAAATTTTTAATGGTTGACGATTTAGACAAAAGATTTGCAGTTTTTCCGGCTAAACCTGTTGTTGCCTGAGAAGAATTTGTAAGTGCGCTTCTTGTATATTTCATAACGGATTCCACGCCAAACATGGTTGCCATTGCAGATGTTTCTTCAATTATAGCTGCATATTGATCGTCATCGTTTAAAACTCTGACACCTGCTGCAACGCACAATAACGGATTAACCGCTTTTTGAGCCAAGGCACCCACTTTTGTTGAAGCGCCCGTTGACGATGTAATTTTTTCTAAAGCTTCTTCGCCTGTTTTGCCGCCTATATTTTTAAATAGTCCTTCTACGGCAGAATCAGCACCTTTTAATATATTGCTTGCGCCGTTTGTTACGCCAGAAAATAATGAAGAAGTTGAACTTGAAATTCCGTCCAATGAACTTACGGATTGACAAAGTGCAACTGCGCCACGTGTGCCTTCATGTTGGTCAACACACTTATAGCCGTTCCTTCCTGCAAATAATACTGATGTAACTACACCCATCTAAAATGCCTTTTTAAACTTCCACATTATAAATAAGTATTTTTGCATCTATAAAATTGCCATAAATTTATAAAATTTAATATTTATTTACAACCCCTGTTATTTAGACTAAAATCAAGATACAAAACGACTTTATAAAGGAGAAAACAATGGTAGAAATAAGACCTTTAAATGCAATAGTTTATAATCAAGAAATTGTTGATATGAATAAAGTTATAGCACCTCCGTATGATGTAATAACATCTGATTATTGCGATAAATTATATGAAAGAGACCCGCATAACATTGTAAGGTTAATTTTAACCAAAGGTGAAAACAGATACACCGACGCCAAAAAATTCTATGAAGAATGGCTTAAAGAAGGGGTTTTAATTAAAACTAAAAAACCTGTAATTTTATATATAATTCAAAAATATACAACAGATTCAGGAAGAATTGTTGAAAGAAAAGGTTTTATTGCAAGAAATAAAATTGAAAGCTTTGAATCTAAAAAAATTCTTCCCCACGAATATACAATGGGCGGTCCGAAAGAAGACAGGCTTAAATTAACAAGAGCGGTTAATGCCAACTTATCTCAAATTTTTATGGTATATCAAGACCCTTCTATGGTAATTGAAAATTTAATTGCGCCAAAATATATCAACAATCAAAAACCTTTTATAGATGTAAAAGATGATAACGGCGTGCAAAATATTGTTTATTTAATTGATGATGAAAAAGACATTAATTTAATTGAAAGAACTTTGGAAGATAAAACCCTTTTAATTGCAGACGGTCACCACAGATATGAAACAGCCATGAACTATTCAAAAGAATCAACTGATCCTGAAGCACAATATGTCATGAGCTATTTTACAAACTCTGAAGATGATAATTTAATTATCTTCCCTACTCATAGAATTATCACAAAAGATATTGATACAAAAGCTATTATGGCTGCCGTTGAAAAATATTATGATGTTACAAGACTTCCTTTTGATGCTTTCAATAAAATTCAAATTAAAAAACAATTTTTGGATGAAATTGAAGAATCAAATAAAACAAGAATTACAACGGGGCTTTATTTAAAAGGCGATAACTCTTTCTATATTTTAAAACTGAAAGACGGTATGACAAATTTAATTGATGCACCAAAAGTTTTAGCCAAACTTGATTTATTTGTTCTTCAAGAATTAATTATTACAAAAGAACTAAAATATACAAAAGAAGAACAAATGGCACAAGACGGCATAAAATATATCAAACAGGAATATGAAGCATTTGATGCAATAGATAATAATAGAGCGCAAGCAAGCTTTATTATGGCATATCCTAAAATGCAAGATATTAAAGATGTTTCAAAAGAAGGATACAGAATGCCGCAAAAATCAACTTATTTTTATCCTAAACTATTATCAGGCATTGTAATTAACCCTCTTTATAAATAATGAGAAAAAAATTTCTAACAAATTCAAATATTCAATACGGCGCAAGTTTAAATAAAAAAAGGAAAACCATAGAATTTAAACTTGCGTCTTACGGTGCCCAAAATGTTGTTTTGTGCATTTTTAAAAATCCTGTTGGTGATGTTCCTTTTTTTGAAATAGAAATGGAAAAAGAAGAACATTTATTCAAAGTATCGGTTCCAATAAAAAAATTGTTAAAAAGAAGAGATGTTTTTTACTATGGCTATAGAATTTTTGGTGCAAATTTTAAAAAACAACAGGGGTATTTTGCAGGGTCTGACATAGGTTTTGTTTCAAAATTAGACAATGAAGGCAATCGTTTTAACCCTAATAAATTGGCATTTGACCCGTATTCCCTTGAATTATCCCACCTTCATTCATCCGTTTCAACCAATCTTGAACCTTTTAGATCGGGCGAGAAAAATTATTTATCCGACAATTCAAAAATTGCTCCAAAGTCTGTATTTAAAATTATAAAAGAGCATAAAATATATAAAACATCTGAAAGAAGCCTAAAAGATGAAATTATAGCTGAAGTTCATCTTAAAGATTTAACAAGATTGTTAAAAATGAAAGAAAAAGGAACATATAAAGGTGCTTCTAAGTTTGTAAAAGAAATTAAAAAAACAGGCGTCACAATGGTTGAATTTTTGCCCTTATGCGAATTTGATTCAAATATAGACGGCATAAACCACTGGGGCTATATGCCTTTGAATTATTTTGCAGTTAAAAAAGCATATTCAACAAACAAAAAACCCTATGGCGCATTATATGAATTCAGAAAGCTTATTAACGAATTTCATAAAAACGACATCAAAGTTTGTATGGATGTTGTTTATAACCATACAGGAGAAGGCAGAACGTTTGGTGATAATGAAGATGCAGCCTTATTTTCATACGCCTTAATTGATAATAACAGCTATTATAAACTTGCCCAAAATGCCCATTATACAAACCATTCAGGTTGCGGAAACGATGTTAATACTTTAAATAAAACCGCAGAAAATCTGATTATAGACTCTCTTAAATTTTGGATAAATCAAGGAATTGATGCATTTCGTTTTGATTTAGCCGTTTGTCTTATGGATACATCAAGATCAGGCTATGCAATGTATGATAAACAAGGCGGCATTTTAAAAAATTTAAAGGAAAATCTTGAAAAATCAGGTCATAAAATTTTAGAGCCAAATGAAAAGGGTGATGGAATTTATCTTATAGCAGAACCTTGGATGTGCTCGGGTGCTAATAATTACCAATTAGGAAATTTCCCTTCTTATTTTGCAGAATGGAACGATGTTACAAGAGATACAATAAGAGCAATTTCAATTCGTCCCGAAAATGTAAATCCAAAAGCAATGAGAAACGTTATTGAAGGTCAACCTAATAAATTTAGGGGTAAATTAAGAAGCATAAACTATGTATGCTCTCATGACGGCTTTTCTCTGTTTGATTTAAACACTTTCGATGCTCCAAACAAAGAAACAAAAGGCGGCTTCAGAGGTGAGATGTGTTCAAGCTATAATCACGACATTATAGAACAGGATAATCAAATAAGAAAGCAAATTTTAATAATAATGTTATCTTACGGAATACCCATGGTTCAGTTTGGGGATATTTTCCTTCACTCAAAAGAAGGCAATAACAACAGCTACAATCAAGATAACAAAATAAACAGAATTAACTATAAATTGGATGAAAGAAAAAAAGAATTATCAAATTATATAAAAGAGCTGATTAAATTCAGAAAAGCAAATAAAATATTTTTTGATGACAACTACCCGAAAAAAATATCTTATTATTATCCAAACGGCTTTAATATAAGCGATTACGACGATTCCTATTGGAAAAACAACCGTTCGAATGTAATATGTTTTAAGGTTACAAGTGAAGAATATAACTACTATATCGCAATTTCAAAAGACAAAAACCCTATCAAAATTCTTCTTCCCAAAAATTCATCAAATAAAAAATGGTCTTTAATTGCAGATACAAAAGAAAATTATATTAATCAAAAAGGTAAAGTATACAATGGCGAAATTTACGAGCTAAAGCCAATGTCAGCATGCATTTTTATGGAAAAAGGAGTCAAACTGTGGAATTAATTGAAATTTTTGAAACGCTTGTTAAAATACCTTCTCCGTCTTTATCTGAAGATAAAGTTGCAGATAAAATTATTGAAATTTTGACCAAAAATAATATTGAAGCAAAAAAAGATAAAACAGGAAATGTTTTTGCAAAACTAAAAGGAAACAACCCCCTAAAAAAACCTTTAATTCTATCAGCCCATATGGATGTTGTGGGAGATGATTCCCACGTAAATATTGTTCATAACGGCAATTTTATTGAAACAGATAAAAAAAGAACTCTTGGTGCAGACGATAAAGCAGGCGTTGCAGCTGCAATTAAATTGGCACTTAATTTAAACGATTTGAATTTAGACCATGGCGGCTTAGAATTAATTTTTACAAGAGATGAAGAACAATCCATGGTTGGTATAACAGGTGTTGAATTTGAAAATTTTGAAGGCGAAGATATTTTGGTTATGGATTCCGATAAATTGGGCAATTTCGAAATATCAGGCGCCGGTTATACAAATTTAACCGTTGAAATTCTTGCACCAAAAGGCGGACATTCAGGGCTCGATATTGGTGATAAAACAAGAGTAAATGCGGCAAAGTTGACAGCTGAGCTTGCAAACCTTATCCCACAGGGCGTCTATAAAGAAAATGAAGAACTTGGGGTTATTACATCAATAAATTTAGGTTCAATTATAGCAGGCGCTGTCGATAATTCAATTTATAGGGCGGTGAATGAAAAAACAGAAAGGTCAAAAGCTGCAAAATTTGCTTGCTTTAATTCCATGACAAACCTTATAAATACAACGGGTTATCTGCATTATTCAATAAGAAGCTCAAACAAAAATTATGAAAATGAACTTTTAGATGAAATTAATAATATTATTAATGAATTTAACAAAAAATACGAAGGCTTGGCTGAGGCAAAAGCAAATGTTATGGTTCGTCTTCCGATTTTTGAAAAAGCAGATAATGAAAAAATAATTGAACTTGCAAAAGAAGCTGCTAAAAAAACCGATATTAATTTAGCGGTAAGAAGCTTCCATGCAGGGGCTGAAACTCATATTTATGCAAATAAATTAAATAAAAATAATGTTAAATTTCGCCCTGTTTTAGTTGGTATTGCAGACATTTTTAATATGCACTCAAGTGATGAAAAAATTGATGTCGAAACATACAAAAAAGGCTATAATTTTATTGAAAACTTTTTTATAGAGTACAACAAATGAAAATAAGCTTTTATAAAACAAGAGCAAATATAATGCTTTTTTTAACTGCTCTAATATGGGGCGCAACTTTTGTGGCTCAAAAAACCGCAATGGATGTTTTGGGACCGTATACTTTTAATGGGGTAAGGTGCTTGGTTGGCTCAATTTCCCTGTTTTTAATAAGTTTGCTCTTAAAGCCAAAACAAAATATTAAATACAAAAAACACCACCTGATTGAAGGCGGAGCAGTTGCAGGGGTGCTTTTGTTTTTGGCAACAACTCTTCAGCAGGTTGGAATTGTAACTTCAAGTGCGGGCAAAGCCGGATTTATAACCTCTCTATACATCGTAATGGTGCCGTTTTTTTCTTTTGTTTCGGGTAAAAAAGTTAAAAAATCAGTTTGGCTCGGAGTTCTTTTGGCGCTTGTCGGACTTTATTTATTGTGTTTTAAAGGCGGATTATATGTTGAAAAGGGCGACCTTATAATTCTTTTTTCAGCTGCATTTTTTGCACTTCATATAATGTGTATTTCAAAATATTCCAAAAAAACAGATGCCATTAAATTATCTTGTATACAATTTTTATTTGCAGGTATATTTGCTTCAATTTTAGGGCTTATGTTTGAAGTTGTTGATTTAAAAAATATTCTGTCTTGTACAAAAGAAATTTTTTATACAGGTGTTTTGTCATGCGCTGTTGCTTTTACGCTTCAAATTGGCGCACAAAAGCATGTAAGACCATACATTGCCTCTTTAATTTTAAGTTTGGAATCTGTTTTTGCCGTTGCTGCCGGTTATTTATTTTTAAATGAAGTTTTAACCCCGAAAGAAATTTTAGGCTGTATTTTTATGTTCTTGGCAGTTTATGTTGCCCAATATGTTAAAAAACCCGTGTATGGGCGTGTAACAATTCTTAATAAAAAAGAAACTCATTAGGCAATAATTGATTTTAACTTTTCTTTATTAAGATAAGAAGTGTATGTAGATGGAAAGGTTGGAATTATTATGTCATTGGAAGGAGTTAAAGCAGGTTTATGCTCAGGCGCACAAGCCGGCAAAAATATTCTGGGTAAAGCCGCTAAAAATAAAATGGCGCTTACCGTTTTAGTTGCATCCCCCGCTCTTGTTGCAGCGGGTGCCACAAAAGACAGTTGGGGCAAAGTTGATGAAAATGTAAAAGACGGAGCAAAAGCTGCCGCTTTTATAGGCGCTCTTGCAGCGGGCGCCGCATTTTTAACAGGTAAAGCAAGCGGTCAAAAGGGAATAAAAGCGCTTACGGAAGGTGCAAAAACTCTTTGGACGCCTATTAAAAACGGTTTTAATACGGTTAAAGACGAATTAAAAACAAAAGCATCAGAGCTTTTTGGCAAAGTTAAATCTAATGCGGGAAAAATTCTAAAAGACGGTAAAGAAAAAGCAACAGAACTTTTAACAGCAGCAAAAGAACAAGCAACAAAAGTTCTTTCAAACATTAAATCGAAACTTGGAAAAACTACCGAAGCATAAAATAAAAACAACAAAAAACAATCCCCAAAAAATATGAGCTTTTTTGGGGATTTTGCCATTTATTCAAGGTTGCAAAACATAATATTTTAATTTATAATCATGAAGTTAGGTAGGTAAAAAAAACAATGTAAATATTTGTAAACAACACATTAACATGATGGCAATATTTTTTATTCAGAGTGTTTAAAAAGTTGTAACAAGTAATAAAAATTGTTAGATGTAAATATAAATAAGAAGGGGAACTAAACTATGAATCCTGTACAAAGTTTTAAAGAAGCACCAACCGCAGCAAAAGTTGCAACAGTTGCAGGCACGGCAGCTGCAGTAGGCAGCCTTGTTTACGCTGTAAAACATGGTAAAGTTGCTGATACTTTTGAAGGCAACAAAGCTCAAAAAGCAGGCGCTGTTCTTAAAGACGGTTATCAAAAATTAGGTCATGAAATTGCTGACAAAGCAACAAAAGCTTGGGGCAAAGTTAAAGAAAAAGCAGCTGAAGCAAAAGAATGGGCTGCAAGCAAGCTTCCCAATGCAAAAGCAAAAGCTGCAGAAACAGCTGAAGAAGCCGCTGAAGATTTAGGCGCTGTAATTCAATAAGTTTGGTTTCATATAATATACTAAAACTCCCTTATTCCATAAGGGAGTTTTCTAGTACATATCGGCTATTTTATTTGACAAAGAACGGTCAAAATTATATCATGGTTGCAATTTGATTCTTTTTAAAAGAAGCGTCGTTAGCGAATTGAAATGTAGCCAAAAATAATTTTATTCATTAATAAAAAGCCCGAGTATAAAACTCGGGTAAATTTTCGGACTTAATAGAATAATGAAGTGGAGTAGATATTCGTTTTATTCTTCCTTTTTGCCTGAATTAGATGAGCTGAATTCACCAAAATAAAAAGGATTAGAATCTTTTTTATCTTTATTTGTTTCAAAAACATTCATCAAATTTGCAACATCTTCAGTTTTTGAAACAAATTCAAACTCATGGTTTGTTGTATCGATTGTCATTTTCCCGCCAACTTTTTCAGAAACCGAGGAAGAGTATAATTGTTGTGCCGCAAAAGAGTTAAGCATTTGAACGGCGTTTAAATTCATTTTATTATCAAGCAAGCCTGAATTTGTCATTGCAATTTGTCTTTGAACGTTAATGTCTGTTTTTGTTGAATATAAATCAACACCCAAACTTGCTCTTGTAAATTTTGATAAATCTTGTTTATTGTAATCAACAGGTTTTTTAGAAAGTGCCGAGAATAAATCGTTGGAGAGTTTCGCTGCACTTGTGGCGTCGACAAAATTATTACTGCTATTAAGACCGTTGATGTTCATTTTATCTCCATTCTCCTTATATTTAATTTATCGGCAGATGACAGCTTAACTTTATGAATATTAAATCTTTTGTAACAAATATTTACAGAAAACTTTAAATTTGAATTTGTGGATTGTATAATTTAGAAAACAAGCAAAGGTAGTTTGATGAACACTAAGTTTAAGCTAGAAATAAATATAAATTAAAAGGGAAAGGCGTTCTTGTCTTTCCCTTTTTTTTGAGTTGGAAGCCCATGAAAAAAAGTCATACAGGTAAAATTAAATATAATAAAGAAATTGCAAAAGATACTTTTAAGCTTGTAATATCCTCAGATGTCAAGGAAATTGAAGCAGGGCAATTTGTTTCCGTTTATTGTGAAAATAAAACCCTAAGGCGCCCGTTCAGTGTGGCAGATTTTGAAAACGGTGAAATTACGGTTTTATACAAATTGAAAGGCGAAGGCACAAATTACATTAAAAATTTAAAAGAAAATGAAAATATAGATTTTCTTGCCCCCTTGGGAAATAAATTCACAAAAGAAGGCTTTAAATCGGCGCTTTTAATTGGTGCAGGCATTGGAATTGCGCCAATGCTGTTTTTAAAAAAGGAATTAAATAAATTTGGTATTAAAAACCACCTCATTTCAGGGTTTAAAGATACTAAAGAAGTCGTTGAAGGGTCAAATCAAGTAGTTATCGGCGGTAGCGTCTTAGACGAAATAGAAAATGTAGTAGAAAAAATAAAGCCCGATATCATTTATTCTTGCGGCCCTTCAATCGTTTTAAAATTAGTATCGGAGTTTGGAGTTAAACATAACATTAAAACGCAAATTGCAATGGAAAAAGTGATGGCATGCGGAATTGGTGTTTGCAGAGGATGTATTATTGAGCTTAAAAACGGGGAAAATGCTTCCGTTTGTAAAGACGGCCCCGTTTTTTTTGGGAATGAAATAAAATGGTAGATTTATCGGTTAATTTGAATGGCTTTAAATTAAAAAACCCTATTATAACAGCATCCGGCACTTATGGTTATGCAGATGAATATGATGATTTTATAAATGTTTCAGAGCTGGGTGCCATTGTCACAAAAGCAATTTCTATTGAACCCAAAAAAGGTAATTCAGGGGAAAGGTTGTTTGAAACCTATGGCGGCATGATAAATAGAATTGGTCTTGAAAATGTCGGAATTAAAGAATTTATTTCAAAAAAACTCCCCACTTTAAAAGACAAAAATATAAATTTTATTATGAACCTTGCAGGGTCAAGCGTTGAAGATTACATTAAAGCGGCAGAAGTTGCTCAAAATGCGGGAATTAAAGCGGTTGAAGTTAATGTATCTTGTCCTAACGTAAAACAAGGCTGCCTTGAATTTGGCACAAACCCAAACAGTTTGGGGCATTTAACATCTGAAATAAGAAAAATATACAAAGGTTTTTTAATCATAAAACTAACCCCAAACGTTGCAGACATTGAAAGTTTGGCAAAAAGTGCAGAATCTAACGGTGCAGATTGTATCAGCGCAATTAACACACTAAAAGGTCTTGGTGTTAAAATTGAAATCACGCCTGATAAAAACATTAAAAAAACTTTTGTTCAGGGGGGTTTATCGGGCAAATGCATTAAACCCGTTGCGCTTTCAATGGTTAAAAGAATAAAATCATCTGTTCAAATTCCAATTATTGGAATTGGGGGAATTTCCACCGTAGACGATGTTTTAGAATTTTTAACGGTTGGTGCGGATGCAATTCAAATCGGAACAGAAAATTTTCGTCATCCTGACGTAACAATAAAAATAAAAAATGAGCTAAATAATATTATTGAAAGCTTAAATTTAAAAAGTTTAGATGATTTAAAAAGGAAATTAAGAAATGAATGATACAAAAGTTGATGTTAAAGAGCTTTTAATGAAGGCAGACGGGCTTTTAAAAGGGCATTTTTGCTTAACTTCAGGGCTTCATAGCGATACATATTTTCAATGCGCAAAACTGTATCAATACCCTGAAATTGTTGAAATTATAGGCAAAGAGCTTGCAAAAAAACTCGAAAATATTGAATATGACACAATTATAGCCCCTGCAATAGGCGCTATAATTTTTGGTTATGAAGTTGCAAAACAAGCTAAAAAAAGAAATCTTTTTGTTGAAAGAAAAGATGATGTAATGCAATTAAGAAGGGGTTACACCCTTAAAAAAGGCGAAAGGGTTGTTATTATTGAAGATGTTATTACAACTGCAAGAACTATTTTTGAAACAATAGATGCCATAAAAGAATATGATGTTGAAATCAAAGGTGTTGGCTGCATTGTAGATAGAACTCAAGGCAAATTGGATGATAAATTAAAAATCAACTCACTTTTAAAAATAGACCCTGTTGTTTATGACCCGTCTGACTGTCCACTTTGCAAACAAGGCTTAGAGCTTGTAAAACCGGGCTCCAGGAAAGGAAAATAATGAAGCATCTTGATACTATCGGAAATCTTACCACAGATGAAATTGAAGAATTAATTGATTCTGCCTCAAGCTTTAAAAATGGCAGATATGCAAACTATTCAACAAAGCATATAGCCTTAATGTTTTTTGAAAACTCCACAAGAACAAGGTTTTCTTTTGAGTGTGCCATAAACAGGCTTGGCGCTCATCCTTATATTTTTGATATTTCAAAATCATCAAATCAAAAAGGGGAAACCCTTAAAGATACAATAAATAACTTATGTGCAATCGGTATAAACACTTTTGTAATAAGAACAAGAGAAGAAAATTTGATTGATGAATTAAAACAAATTGAATTTTATAGACCGACCCACTTTATAAATGCGGGCGAAGGAAAATCTTCCCACCCTACTCAAGCCTTGCTTGACTATTTTACAATTTTGGAAAAAATTAAAACGGTTAAAAATAAAAAAGTTGTAATCGTAGGCGATATTAGACATTCAAGGGTTGCAAGGTCAAATATTGCACTGTTAAAAAAGTTTGGTGCAAATATAACAACATCTGCTCCTGAATATTTTATGGAAGAAATTGAAGGCACAACTTTTGAGCCGGATTTAAAAAAGGCACTTATTGATGCAGATGTGGTTATGGCGCTTAGAATTCAAAATGAAAGGCTGGATGAAGCCATAAGCAAAGAGGATTTTATCAAAAATTATTCTTTAAATATGGAAAATTTTCCTCAAGGTGCGCTGCTTATGCATCCGGGGCCCGTTAATCGAGATGTTGAAATAAGTTCAAAACTTCTGGATTCAAAAATTGGTAAAACCATTTTAAATCAGGCAGAAAACGGCGTTTACATAAGAATGGCGGTAATTGATAAAATTTTACAAGGGCAGTCGAGATGACAAAAAAAATTCCTTCATTTATAGATATGCATGTTCACCTTAGAGAACCGGGGTTTACAAATAAAGAAACAATAGAAACCGGTCTTTTGGCTGCAATAAAAGGCGGCTATGGCGCAGTTTTAGCCATGCCTAATACAAATCCTGTAAATGATGATGTTGAAATAACAAAATTTATCTTAAAAAAAGCCCTTCCTTTTAAAAATGAAATAGACCTCTATCCTGTTTCAGCAATAACTTACGGCTTATGTGAAAACGCAGAACTTGTTAAATTTTCCGAGATGAAAAAAGCAGGCTGCATTGCATTTTCAAATGACGGTCTGCCAATACAAAATAAAGAAAAATTTAAAGAAGCCCTTATGAAGGGTGAGCTTATTTTGTCGCATTTAGAAGACGAAACAAATGAAGCCATAAGTCAAATTGAAACGTTTAAAGAGGTTTTAAATTTAAGCAAAAAAGGCGAGTGTCCTATTCCAAAACTTCATTTTTGCCATATTTCAAAAAAATCTACAATCAATGTAATAAAAAAAGCAAAAGATGAAGGCTTAAAAATAACCGCAGAAACCGCCCCTCATTATTTCACCTTAACAAAAAAAGATATTGATAAAACAGGCAGATTTAAAATGAACCCGCCTTTAGGCGATATTGAAGATAAAAAAGCCGTTATAGAAGCTGTTAAAAACGGGGTTATAGATGTTATTGCAACAGACCATGCGCCGCATACAAAAGAAGAAAAATTAAAACCTTATACAGAAGCACCAAACGGTATTGTTGGTTTAGAAACCGCATTTTCATTAAGCTACATGCAATTTGGGCTTGATTTAACATTAGAAAAAATGGTTTATGCGCCCTCTAAAATTTTAGGAATAAAACCCAAAAAAGAAATCGAAGTTGACTTAAATGCGGTTTATATTGTTCGAGGTAAAAATTTTAAATCTAAATGCAAAATAACGCCTTATGAAGGCAAAATATTGAAGGGAAAAATATTATGAACATTAATTCAAATATAAAAGAAAAAATTGTTTTAGCGCTTGATGTTGAAAAAATTGAAGAAGCAAAAGAACTGGTTTCTGAGCTTGCTTCATATACAGGCACCTTTAAAGTCGGTTTGCAGCTTTTTATGGGTTATGGTTTAGAAATTGTAAATTATATTTTATCTAAAAACGCCAATTTCTTTTTGGATGTTAAACTTCACGATATTCCAAATACCGTTAAAAAAGCATCGGAAAATATCGTTCTAAACGGTGCAAACTTTTTTAATATCCACTGCACAGGCGGTTTAGAGATGATGAAAGCCGCAAGAGAAGGTGCAGACAGTATGGCAGCAAAATTAAATAAAAAACCCCCTGTAATTTTGGGTGTCACAATGCTTACAAGCATTTCTCAAGATGTTTTGGATAACCAATTTGAAATAAATAAAAATGTTTCAGATTTTGCAATTAAACTTGCGCATTTAGCAAAAAAAGCAGGGTTAAATGGCGTTGTAGCATCACCTATGGAAGTCGAAACAATTAAAAAGGAACTTGGTGCTGATTTTAAAGTTTTATGCCCCGGTATTCGCCCAAAATGGAGCTTAGTTGACGATCAAAAAAGAATTGCAACCCCCTCAGCTGCAATTAAAAGGGGTGCAGATTACATAGTTTTGGGGCGTGCTGTTACAAAAGCGGAAAATAAAATTGAAGCTATGGAAAAAATTTATGAAGAAATAGAGGAAGAATTATGCTTGCAACATTAATACTGGAAGACGGAACGGTTTATAAAGGCGAACATTTTGGTGCATTTGGCACAAAAATCGGCGAAATTGTTTTTAATACATCTATGACAGGGTATCAAGAAATTCTAACAGACCCGTCTTATGCCAATCAAATAATTGTTATGACATACCCTGAAATAGGCAACTACGGCATAAACGAAGAAGATTTTGAATCAATTAACCCAAAGTGCCTTGGCATGATTGTCAAAAATGCTTGCAAAAACGATTCTCACTATAAATCAAAAGAAACAATTTCAAAATACCTTGAAAGAAACGGCATTATTGGAATTGAAGGAATTGATACAAGAAGTTTAACCATAAAAATAAGAGAAAAAGGGGTTATGAAATGTATGGTAACAACAGATGCCATATTTACAGAAGACGACATAACCCAAAGAATTGCAGCAATTTGTGTTCATAAGGCAGATAAAGACATTGTATTTAAGGTAACAACAAATGAACCGTACGTCGTAAACCCTAATGGCGAAATTGATTTAGCCTTAATTGATTACGGCACAAAACAAGGAATTGTAAATTCTTTGGCTGAAAGAGGCTGTAAGGTGACAGTATACCCGGCAGGAATTGATTCTAAAACAATTTTAGAAAACGGTCATAAATGTTTGTTTTTATCAAACGGCCCTGGCGACCCCGCTGATTGCGAATTTGAAATAAAAACAGTTGAAGAATTAATCGGCAAAATTCCTATTTTTGGAATTTGCTTAGGCTACCAGCTTTTATCAATAGCATTGGGCGCCAAAACTTATAAATTAAAATACGGTCATAGAGGCGGTAACCACCCTGTTATAAACCTTCAAACAGGAAAAGTAATGGTAACAAGCCAAAACCACGGTTATGCAGTTGATAGAAACACACTGTCAGGCATTATGCTTGAAACCTACAAAAATTTAGACGATGACACAATGGAAGGATTTTCATCAGAAAGATTAAAAATTTATGCTGTTCAATTCCACCCCGAAGCAAAACCGGGTCCAACAGATGCATCCGTTATTTTTGACGAATGGACTGCTCTTATGAAGGAATATCAAGCATATCCTGTTAGAAAAGCTGATGATATGGTAAATGTTTAAAAAGGATTTTATGATATGGGAAAAATACAAGGGTTAAAAAAAGTTATGGTAATAGGCTCAGGACCTATTGTAATAGGTCAAGCCGCAGAATTTGACTATGCCGGAGTGCAAGCTTGCAGAGCATTAAAAGAAGAAAATATTAAAGTTGTTCTTGTAAATTCAAACCCCGCAACAATTATGACGGATGAAAACATTGCAGATAAGGTTTATATAGAACCATTGGATATAAATATTTTAGAAGACATTATAAGAAAAGAACGTCCTGACGGTTTAATTGCGTCATTAGGCGGTCAAACGGGTTTGAACCTTGCAATGGAATTGCATAGAGCAGGAATTTTAGAAAAATATAATCTAAAACTTTTAGGCACCAATATAGAATCTATTAATAAAGCAGAAGATAGGGAACTATTTAAAAATTTAATGAATGAAATAGGCGAACCTGTTCCTGAATCTGAAATAGTATCAGATTATGAAGGTGCTAAAAAATTCGCTGAAAGAATAGGCTTTCCTATCATCATTCGCCCCGCTTTTACACTAGGTGGTTCTGGCGGCGGTATAGCAAAAAATGAAGCTGAATATGACCAATATGTAACAACAGGTTTGCAGCAATCTCCCATAAATCAAATTCTTGTAGAAAAAAGCATTGCAGGCTTTAAAGAAGTTGAATATGAAGTTATGAGAGATGCAAACGACAGCTGCATTACCGTTTGTAATATGGAAAATATTGACCCGATTGGAATTCATACAGGCGATTCCATTGTTGTTGCACCAAGCCAAACCTTAACAAATAACGAATATCAAATGTTAAGAACATCAGCCATAAAAATTATAAGAGCCTTAAAAATTGAAGGCGGCTGCAACGTTCAATTTGCGCTTGATACAAAATCTAACCAATATTATGTAATTGAAGTAAACCCCAGGGTTTCAAGGTCATCTGCCCTTGCAAGCAAAGCAACGGGGTATCCGATTGCAAAAGTTACAACAAAAATTGCAATCGGCTATAAATTAAACGAAATTCAAAACGCAATTACTAAAAAAACAGTTGCAGCTTTTGAACCAAGTTTAGATTATGTCGTTGTTAAAATTCCAAAATGGCCGTTTGATAAATTTGCAACGGGCGATAGAATTTTAGGCACCAAAATGAAGGCAACGGGCGAAATTATGGCAATAGGAAGAACATTTAACAATGCCTTTAAAAAAGCCATAGCTTCATTAGAAGAAAAATATACAGGGCTTACAATGCGCCCTGAATTTGAAAGTATAGGGTATGATGAATTAATTGAAGCTCTATCAATTCAAGATGACAGAAGAATATTCAGAGTGTCTGAAGCTATTAAAAGGGGTGTTGAACCTCATAAAATTTCAGATATTACAAAAATTGATTATTGGTTCATTTCAAAAATAAAAGAAATTGTTGATTTTGAAAAATTCATTTCTCAAAATGAATTAACCGAAGAAATTTACAAAAAAGCAAAAGAAATGGGCTTTTTAGATTCTGAAATTGCAAAAATAAAAGGGGTAGATGAAAAAGAATTTGAAAAATATAATGTAGAAGCTTCTTTTAGAATAGTTGACACTTGCGCTGCAGAATTTGCCGCAATGACACCATATTTTTATTCAACCTACAACGAAGAATGTGAACTTGATAAAATTAAAGAAAGAAACTTTAATAAAAAATCAAAAGGAAATATTGTTGTATTAGGTTCAGGGCCAATCAGAATAGGTCAAGGCATTGAATTTGATTATTGCTCCGTTCATAGCAGCTGGGCAATAGCAGAAAACGGGTATGAATCGGTTATGATAAATTCAAACCCCGAAACCCTATCAACAGATTTTGACATTGCAGACAGATTATATTTTGAACCAATGAACATTGAAAACGTTATGAACGTTATCAAAAAAGAAAAGCCATTGGGCGTTATGGTTCAATTTGGGGGGCAAACTGCAATTAACCTTGCTTCAAAATTAAGTGAAAGAGGGGTTAAAATTTTAGGTACAAGCTTAGAGAGCATAAATGCCGTTGAAGATAGAAAAGTTTTTGAAAAACTTTTAAGAGACCTAAAAATTCCACAGCCAAAAGGTAGAGGTGTTAAAAGCGCACAAGAAGCCTTAGATGCAACAAAAGAATTAGGCTATCCAGTTCTTGTTCGCCCGTCTTACGTTATTGGCGGAAGGGGCATGCAAGTTGTTTACAATGATGATGAACTTCTGACTTATATTAATGAAGCCTTTAAATTTTCATCTAAGCACCCTGTTTTAATTGACCAATACATTGAAGGTCAAGAAGTTGAACTTGATGCAATTTCAGACGGCAAAGACGTTTTAATCCCGGGAATTTGCGAGCATATCGAAAGAGCAGGGGTTCATTCAGGCGATTCAATGAGCATTTACCCAACAAGAAACATTACAAGCAAACAAGAAAAAACCCTTGTAAAATATGCAAAAGAAATTGCCAAAAAAACAAACATTGTGGGGTTAATGAACATTCAATTTATTATAAAAGATGATGTTGTTTATGTAATTGAAGTAAACCCAAGGGCATCCAGAACCGTTCCTATTATGTCAAAAGTAACGGGAATTCCTATGGCAAAAATTGCAGTTAATGTAATTTTAGGAAAAAGCCTGAAATCTCAAGGTTTTGGGGTTGGTTTATATAAAAAATCAAATTTGATTTGCGTTAAAATGCCCGTGTTCAGTTTCCAAAAACTAAACAGAATTGACCCTGCGCTTGCGCCTGAAATGAAATCTACAGGGGAAGTTTTAGGAATTGATACAGATTACAAAAAAGCACTTTTAAAAGCCTTTATAGCTGGCGGCTACAAATTTGGCGGAAGAAAACAAAGGGTTTTGGTTTCTTTAAATGACCATTACAAAAAACCGGCACTTAAAATAATTAAAAAAATGTTTGGTCAGGGCTATTTTATAATGGCAACTTGGGGAACTCATAAATTTTTAGAAAAGAACGGTATTCCAAGTAAAATGATTGAAAAATTTATGATAGATAAACTTCAAAAAAGAATGAAGGAAGGGCGTTTGAGTTTTGTTTTAAATACGCCGACATTAGGAAAAAATTCTCAAACGTCAGGTTTTCAGATAAGAACAATCGCTGAAATGTATTGTATTCCTTGTTTTACAAGCATAGACACAGCAAGGGCATATTTAAGCGCCGTTAAAACTTATGATAAAAAAGTTCGCTTAACAACAGATACTGTTTCAAATTACAGAAAAAAACATTTCTTCGATTTTCTTTTTAACAAAACAAAGTAAAATAAAAAGCCCCTTTATTGGGGCTTTTATCATTATGATAACCTTTAATTGATTAGGTTCTTTAATTATGCTGCAATTAGGTTAGCATCCGTGTAGATGCCGTATTTTTTAGCTTCTTCAACCATTTCTTTGTAATATGATGCAACATCGTCTGTGTTGTTAAAGAAATTGTCTATGTCATCATATTCATTTTGGGTTAAAATATCATCGAATTTGTCTTCTTTTGCATCTTCGTCTGTTGTGATAACAGCTTCAAGTTGTCTTAAAAGGTCTTGACCTTTAGTTTTGCTTTCTTCTTCTTTTTGATTTGCTGTTTCATCTGTTGAAACTTGTATGCTTTGAACCATTGTTGTATTTTTTTCAATTTCTCTTGTTAAAATATATTCTCCGTTATTTAACCTTTCTTGTATTCTTGCTGCATTTTCATAATTTGATCTGTCAGTTAAGCTTAAAAATTCAACATTTGGAGCATTAATTTTGTCTGATGTAACGCTGTATGCTTCCATAAAGTTTGATATTGCATCTTGGTTTTCTTCAACTGTTGTTGTATCCGTGCTTGTTGAAACTGCTGTTGAATAAACCGTGTTTGAATATAATTTTGTTTTAAAGGTTTCAGATGCTACTTCTACTGCATCATGGGCTGCCATACCGATAATTTCTTCTGTGCCTATTTCAAGGGATTCACCCTCAAACATATCGTTGATGATAACTTCTGCCATTTCAGCATCGGTTTCTTCGTTGTTTTCAATTCTTTCTTGAACTGCTTCAGGTGCTGAATCTGAGGTTTCTTGTGTAATATCAACGGATTCGCCTGTTTGAGTATTTGTTGTAATATCTGAATTGCCTAATTGTGTTGATGTTTTATCGTCGGTCGTTGTTGTAGGTGTTTGAGCTACGGGGGGTTCTGTTTGTTGGGTTTCTGCTTTTGGCGGTTCTGTTGTTTGAGTTTCCGCTTTTGGCGGTTCTGTTGTTTGAGTTTCCGCTTTTGGCGGTTCTGTTTGTTGAGGTTCTTGAGTTGGGGTTTCACCGCCTTCAGGTTCTGTTGTAACGGTTTCTGCTACAGGGGTTTCTGCTTTTGGAGTTTCTGCCTGTTGTGCAGCACTTTCTGCTTGTGCTTGTTGTTGTGCTTGTTGAATTGCTTGTTGTGCTTGTTGTGCCGTGCTTTCTGCTTGTTGACCGGTTGAGGTGCCTCCGTCTGCACTTTGTTGTCCTGCACTTTGAGCATCTTGCCCTGTTGCTTCCGCTTTTTGAATATCGTCTTCAGCTTTATTAAGTTCAGCTTCTGCTTGAGCTTTTTCAGCTTCTGCTTCTTGTTTTAATTGTTTTGCAGCATTTAATTGATTTTGTGCTTCTGCAATTTGAGCTGAGTAATCTTGTTTTGTTTCGTCTTTTGTGCCTGTTTGTTCTGATGATGAAGCATTTTGTTGTGCTTGCAAATCTTGATAATATTCAAGTTGTGTTTGCCAAGAATTAATACTCATATTAGCTGCAACTATTTTGGCATCTGCTGCCATAATTCTTGCTTGTGCGCTTAATTTGTCTGTTTCGCCTTGTTGCTTATCTGCATCTGCTTGTTGCGCCGTTTCTTTTGCTTGTGTTGAAGTTGAATAAAAAGTATCTAAACCGGCATTTACATCGTTT
The DNA here is from genome assembly GCA_944325175.1 of Candidatus Gastranaerophilales bacterium. Classification (GTDB taxonomy): domain Bacteria; phylum Cyanobacteriota; class Vampirovibrionia; order Gastranaerophilales; family Gastranaerophilaceae; genus Galligastranaerophilus_A. The sequence continues at coordinate 147,921 of CALUYZ010000001.1, forward strand.
ACTTCACCTGCGAGTGCACTTGTAACAGAAGTGTCTTCAACAACATTTTGCGCTTGAGAATTGATGCTTGTTGCAGCTTGAACTGCTGTTGCAACAAAGTCATTAACGCTTGAAACTATTGAATTTACTCCTGATGAAAATGACATTTTTTTGCTTTCCACATTTTTTACTACATATATATAAAGTATATATAAAGTATCTAAATTCAAATTTTACTTTTTTTGTTACATTTGTTTACAATAAAATTAGGAAAACAAAAAGCCGCATTAATTGCGGCTTTATAACTTTTTGTATAATATTTTAAGCATCGTATCTGTTAATTGCCGATGTAATATTGTGTTTTCTTGCCTCATTTTCAAGATAATCAAATGCGCTTTCCATATCTTGTGTTGCTTTTTCGTCAAAGCTTGTTTTTATTGCATTGTATTCATCTTCTGTTATGCCGCCTTCAGATGATGATATTAAATTATGAAGTTCGTCTAATATTGCATCAGAATATTGTTCATACTTATTATCATTGGTTTCTGAGGTTTCTTCGTTGCTGTTGTCAACAACACGTATATTCTTAACTATTGAAGTTTGTTTTTCAAGGTCATCTGTTTTGATGTATTCGCCGTCATTAATTCTATCCAGCGTTCTTGAAGCCAATTCAAAGTTTGATTTATCGGATACGTTATAAAATTCTACATTTGTGTTGTTTACAATATCTGAAACCTGTAAAACCGCTTCTGTGAAGCTTGTTTGGGCTTCTGAATGTTCTTTTGCGCTTGCGCTGTCGGCTGTTGCCATTGCGCCTGATTTTGAATATACGGAAGCTGTTAGTTTTGTTTCAAATATTTTGGCAGCTTCATCTACCATATCGATAAGCTCTAAACCTAAGTGCTGAACATCTTCATGGGTTAATTCACCGCAAAATATTTCAACAAGTTTATCGACATCTGTTTCATCCATTTGTGTTATGTCGGGTTGTTTCAAAAAGTCTTCTGCTTCTTGTTTTGCATCTTCTTTTAATTGCTCTAATGCTGCAAGGTCATCTTCATAGGAACTGTCGATGTTTGTGCTTTCATTGGAACCTGTATTTGTCGGTGGTTTTGTATTATCGTCGGCATCAACATTTCCGGTTGAATTAAGTTTTACACCATACATTAAGCTTAATTCTTCCATATCGGCATCTGTTATATTCTCGCCGTACATGTCAAGTGCTGCTTGTAATTCAGGGTTATTTTTTGCAGCTTCCTGTAAAATGCTGAGATTGCTGCTTTGATTATTTGTTTTAACGGAATTATTATCTTCGTTTGTTCCGCCCGTTTGGGTTGTATTTTGGGTTGAATCTTCGGCTTTAGCCTGTTGTTCGGCTTCTTTTTGGCTTAAATCCTGAATTTCTTTTTGAATAGCTGCAATTTCATCTGCTATATTTGCCCTGTTTTCTTTTAATGTCATGCCTTCTTCAATGGCATCCATATATTCTTCTCTTGCCGTGTTTCTGTCTTCAATCGCTTGTTCATATTGTTCATGGGCTTCTTGTGCCTGTTTTTTTAATTCAGCAACCTTTGCTTCTGCCTGTTTAACCTTTTGAGTAATTGTGTTAAATATAGCTTCAAAAATGTTTGCATTTTTTAATTCATTTAGTTCTGATAATGCTGCTGAATAATTTTGCGCAGCAGTTTTATATGCGGCTAAAGTGGTAGAAACAGTTTCGCCTGCTGTTGTATAGGCGCTTTTCATTTCTTCTTTTAATGTATTATTTGCTTCAATTTGGCTGTCTATGTTACTTAGAGCGCTTTGTTTTTCCGTTAATTGTGTTGTAAGCGCTGTCATTTCTGCTGATTGCGCAGCGCCTGAAGTGCCTGACTTAATGTATGCATCGGTTCTATCTGTTGTTGATATTCCTTCTGTTGAAGATGTTCCTTCAAATAAAGGGGTTTCTGTTTGTGCGGGTGAATTTAGCTGGCTGATTTGCGAACCCATTTGAGGTAAAACGCCGTTAACGGAATTATCTAAATTGGTCAAATTTTTATTATCAATGCTTGCCATAGCTTAGCTACTCCTTCTTTTTTTAAAGCGTGCTATATTCCATGGTTTCGGCAATTATGAGCTAAAAATTTAAAAACTGTTACATAACTTAACAGTTATTTTTTAATTGTTAATCTTTCTAAAAACCTTACAAATCTTGTTAAAATTCCTTCTTCATCTTTTGAAATTGAATCTACAAGAATAGTTTTCATGCCGATTTTTTTGCCTGCTAAAATGTCTGTTAGGGGCCTATCACCCACCATAACAACTTCTTTAATTTCAAGCCCCATTTCAAAACAAGCTATTTTTAAAACTTTGACATCGGGTTTTCTTGCGTTGCCATAAACTTTAACGGGGGAAATTTTTTGAACTTTATCTATATAGCTTTTATTATGATTATTTGAAATAATTGCAACTTTAAAATCTTTTTGCAGTTCATTCAAAAAATCTAAAGTTTTTTTTGTGAATTTGCCTGTTTTAGATTGCATAACGGTTGAATCTAAATCAAAGAAAATGCCCTTTATGCCTTTGCTTTTTAATTCGTTTTTATCAATATCATAAATAGATTCAAGGTTATAATCAGGTTTTATTCGCATATTGTTTCCTTTATTTCTTTTGAATTATCTTTTATGCCAACTGTTCTTAAAAGCCCGAAATTAGCTTCTTTTTTCCAATTATCGTCTGTTGTTTCAACTTCCATTAAAACAACATCATTTGTATGGGCAACTTCGTTTGTTTCTCTTTTATCGTTAATTATATTAATTGCTTTTGCTTTTGTTGAATAATTTGGCGTTATTATTTCAAATTCATCATTAAGATAAACTTTATTTTTCATTAAAACTTTAATTTTATTATCTTCTAATTCTTGAATAATGCCCAAAAAATCTGCCCCTGCCAAACCTTTTGAAATATCATAGCTATATGTTGTTGAATCGTTATTGCCTAAGAAGAACCCTGTTGTATAGCCTCTGTTTCCGACTTTTAAAAGTTCATTATAGCCAATTTCAGGGGTTATTTTTTTATCCATAACCATTCTATAAGCACGGGCTGTTGCGCTTACATAATATAGGCTTTTTGTTCTGCCTTCAATTTTAAAAGAATCAACGTAATTTTTAAGTTCATCTAAATATTTAACAAGGCATAAATCTTTGGTGGATAGAATGTGCGAGCCTTTGTCATCTTGAATTATTTCATAATATTCATTTGGTCTTGTTTCTTCAACAAGTTTATAGCTCCACCTGCAAGCCTGAGCGCAAGCCCCTTGATTGGCTTTTCTTTCGTTTCCTGTCATATAATCTGAAAGAAGGCACCTGCCTGAATAACTCATGCATTGTGCGCCATGGATAAAGGTTTCAAGTTCAATATCAGGAACATTTTTTCTTATTTCTTCTATTTGAAATAAAGAAAGTTCACGAGCTAAAATAACCCTGGCTGCCCCTAAATCTCTCCAAAATTTAACAGCTTCAGAGTTTAGAGTGTTAGTTTGGGTTGAAATATGAATATCAATATCAAGGTTTTTTAATTCTTTTTTAACTACATTTAAAATTCCAAAGTCTGAAATAATGAGTGCATCAGGCTTTGCTTCTTCAATTACAGGCAAAGTTTCATATAATTTTTTAATATCATTATCAAATGCAAAAATGTTTAGAGTTAAATAGACTTTTTTATTTAATTCTTTTGCTATTTTTGTTGCAATTTTTAGATTGTCTTTTGTTATAATGTCGCCTTTTCTCATTGTTCTTAAAGAAAAATCGACCAAACCCAAATAGCAAGCATCTGCCCCATAATGAAAGGCATAGCGCATTTTTTCAATACTTCCTGCAGGTAACAATAATTCGCTCATAGAAAAATATTAACATAAAAATAAAATTCGACACTAAAAGGTATTAAGTGTCGAATTTTGAAATTTTAGTCTTCCATGCAGCATTTAAAAGTAAACGCTTTGATGTGACAAGCTGAAAGATTTAACCACTTAAAGTGTTTTTCTTTTGTTACGTCGTCATAGTGCTTCATGCATTTAACGGTTGCATCTTGCAAGGTGATAATATCTTTAATGCATTTGTTGTCTTCGCAATCTAATAAAGTGCCTTTAATTTCAACTCTGTCCATCCACAAAACAATAGTGTCTGTTTCTGTTGTTTTTGCAACTTTATAAATTGCTTCATACATTTTTTCGCTCATAATTTTTCCTTTCTTTGTACAAAAAGAAATATATGAGAAATAAAAATTTATTCCATTACCTTTTGTAAAAAATTAAACGGTAATTTTTTCTCTTTTTAAATGTTCATTCAAAAATTTTGCAGTATAAGAATTTTTGCATTTTAAAATTTGACTTAAATTGCCTTTTGCAATAACTTCTCCGCCAAAATTGCCGCCATCTGGACCAAGGTCTATAATGTGGTCTGCGCATTTAATTATATCCATATTGTGTTCAATAATTAAAATGCTGTTGCCTGCATCTGCCAGTTTTTGAATGATTTTAACAAGTTTATCAACATCATAAAAATGTAAGCCGACAGAGGGTTCATCCATAATATAAAGAGTTTTGCCTGTTGCCCTTTTATTTAATTCTAAGGCAAGCTTTATTCTCTGTGCTTCACCGCCTGATAATGTTGTTGCGCTTTGCCCCAATTTTATATAATCCAAACCCACATCATATAAGGTTTGAAGACGGTTTTTTATTCTTGGGATGTTTTCAAAAAAATCAAGCGCTTCTTTTACTGTCATATCAAGAACATCTGATATACTTTTTCCTTTATATTTAACTTCCAGAGTTTCAGAATTATATCTTTTTCCTTTGCAGACATCACAAGTTATATAAATATCTGATAAAAAGTTCATTTCAATTTTTAAAAGCCCGTCACCCTTGCATTTTTCGCACCTTCCGCCCTTAACGTTGAAGCTGAACCTTCCTTGTTTATAGCCCCTTACTTTGGCTTCATTTGTTTGAGAAAAAATATCTCTGATGTGACCAAAAAGTTCAGTATATGTTGCAGGGTTTGACCTTGGGGTTCTTCCTATGGGGGATTGGTCTACCATAACAACTTTATCAATGTTTTCAAAACCTATAATTTCATCTACCCCCAAAGGTTTTGGGCGATTACCCCTTAATTTATGAAGAGAATATTCATATAAAATATCATTAACTAAAGTTGATTTGCCTGAACCTGAAACGCCTGTCACAGCAACAATTTTACCTAAGGGAATATTTACATCTATATTTTTTAAATTGTTTAAGTGTGCATTTTTTATTTCTAAATAATTGCCGTTACCAAGCCTTGTTTTAGTTGGAACTTTTATTTCTTCTTCACCTGATAAGTATTTTCCTGTTATTGAATTTTTTTCTTTGACAATATCTTTTATATTGCCTTTAGCTATGATATTTCCGCCTTCTGTTCCTGCTTTTGGACCAATATCCACTATATAATCAGCACTTCTTATTGTATCTTCATCGTGTTCAACCACAATTAAAGTGTTGCCTAAATTTCTTAATTTAAACAATGTTTCAATAAGCATTGCATTATCTCTTTGATGAAGCCCGATTGAGGGTTCATCTAAAACATATAAAACACCAGTTAGCCCGCTTCCAATTTGAGTTGCAAGGCGAATTCTCTGCGATTCGCCGCCTGATAGGGTGGCAGCTTTTCTTTTTAAATTCAGGTAAGATAACCCCACATCCATTAAAAATTTTAACCTTGCCCTTATTTCATCCAAAACTTGTTTTACAATCGAAAGTTTGAAATCATCCAAACTCAAATAAAGGTCTTGAATAAAATTATGGGCATTATCTATGGGCATTTCACAAAAATCATCTATATTTTTTCCGTTAATGGTTGCCGCTAAAACGTATGGGTTTAACCTTGCACCATTACAAGCTTTACAAGGGGTTTCCCCCATATATTTTGAAATTTCGGCACGAATAATATCTGAATCTGATTGTTCATATTTTTTCATCATATAAGGAATAACGCCAATATATGGGTGATAATGGACTCTCATGGTTTTTGTGCCAAAGTCGCAATATCGCATTTTTATGGTTTCATCGTCGTTACCATATAAAATAATTCCTTTTTCACGGGGTGATAGCGACCTGAATGGCTTATCGGGGTCAATTCCATAGTGTTCGCAGACAGATGTTAAAACATCTTGATAATATTTATTCTGTGTTCTTGCCCAAGGGTAAATTGCCCCTTCGTTAATTGATTTTAAATCATCAGGAACAACTAAATCGGGCATAACTTCATAGTGTGCGCCAAGCCCGTTACAAACCTTGCAAGCGCCATAAGGGGCATTAAAACTAAATAATCTCGGTGATAGTTCTTCAAAACTTAGTTCACAATCGGGGCAGTTTAATTTTTCCGAGAATAATTTTTCATCTCCCCCTATTATATCAACACAAACAAGCCCATCTGCCCTTTGAAGCGCTGTTTGAACACTGTCAAAAATTCTTGCTTTAGCGGAATCTTTCACAATAATTCTATCTATAACAATATCAATGTTGTGTTTTTTTGTTTTTTCAATTTCAATTTCATCTTCATCTAAATTATAAATTTTATCATCTACTCGAACTCTTACAAAACCTTCTTGTTTTAGAGCAGATAAAAGGCTTGAATATTCGCCTTTTTTACCCCTTATAACAGGCGCCATTATTTGAATTTTTGTGCCTTCAGCCAAAGATGTTATTTTTGATACAATTTCATCTATTGTTTGAGGAACAATTTCTCTGCCGCATTTTGGGCAATGAGGAACTGCGGCACGAGCAAACAAAAGCCTCAGATAGTCATAAATTTCTGTTATTGTACCAACAGTTGATCTTGGGTTATTTGAGGTTGATTTTTGGTCTATTGAAATTGCGGGGGATAAGCCTTCAATGGAATCTACATCGGGTTTATCCATTTGTCCTAAAAATTGCCTTGCATAAGTGGATAAGCTTTCAACATATCTTCTTTGACCTTCTGCAAAAATGGTGTCAAATGCCAAAGAGCTTTTCCCTGAACCTGAAACCCCCGTAAAAACAATTAAATTGTCTTTTGGAAGTTCAATATCAACATTTTTTAAATTGTGCTGCCTTGCACCTTTTATTATTATTTTATCGTTCATATAAATATTATATGTCGAACGACAATCTTATCAAATCATGTTTGATTTAACCGCAATGACTGCTGCTTGAACTCTGTCTGTAACATGCATTTTATTTAAAATGTTTCCCACATGGGCTTTTGCCGTATTTGTACTAATTATAATTTCTTTTGCAATTTCGCTGTTTGATTTTCCTTCTACAAGAAGCTTTAAAACTTGCTTTTCTCTTACTGTAAGGTCAAAAGAAGAAGCCTGTTTCTTATAGAGATTTTGAAGGTCATAAGAGTCAGGCTTTGGAAATGCTTCTTTATAGAGGTTAAGGTGTTCAGGGTTTATCCAATATGCCCCAAAATACACCGCTTTGATTATTTTTAAAAATTGTTCGGGGTCGATGCTTTTTGGAACAAAAGCGTTTGCCCCTTCGTACATGCTTGCTTTAAAAAATTCTTTTTCTTTGTTTTGGCTAAGAATAATAACTTTTATTTTAGGGTATTCTTTCTTTATTATTCTTGTTGCCTCTATGCCGTTTATTCCGTTCAAATTAAGACTCATAATTACTATGTCGGGAGGAGTGGAATTTTTTAGTGAGTTAATGAACTCGTTGGCATTTTCAAAATCTTTAATTACTTTAATGTTTTCAAATTTAGAGAGGTGATGTTTTAAAGAAATCCTTGTCAATAAGCAGCTTTCGACAATAGAAAGCCTGATAATGGCATAATTTATACTACTCATTTTCTGTCCCGTTGTTTTTTCTTTCGTTAACAGAAATATCAAACACTACAAAAAGTGGAAAATAAATCACCCAAGTGGGTAATTATTTGGGCTATTTAATATTGAAGTCAAAAGTAAAAATTATATCCAAGGTATCTCTGTTAAGTTCATCAGGCAAGGGTGGGTATGGTTTTGACATTTCAACCGCATCTAATGCGGATTTGTCAAAATCTGCCATTCCGGAACTTGAAAATAAAACATTTGAAATTAATTCGCCGTCTTTATTTACGGTAAATTTAACGGAAGCTTTTTTGAGATTTGACCCCACAGGCGGTGTCCAATTTGTTTTTATGGAGACTTCAATTTCTTTAATATAATCTGCAACTAATTTTGAATTTAAAGGAAGCGGCGCAGGCTTTTGAGCATTTTGTACGGGTTCTTTTTCTTTAACCTGTTGCTTTGACAGCCCCATTTTATACTCTGCTGCTCTTTTTAAAGATTGTGCCTGTTTGTTGTCTTTATTTTCGGCTAAAATTTCATCAGCAATACTTTTGGCGGCATCAAGACTGTTTAATTCAAAATAACATTTTGCAAGCTCTATTGCCACATTTTCTTCAAATGATGTTTGAATTGAATCTTCAAGGTATGGTATTGCTTCTCTATACTGAAGCCTTTGAAAATAAATTTCGCCTATTTTTGCATTTGCAAAAGCTGAATTTGGCTCCATTTCAAGAATTCGTTCAAAAATTTTAACAGCTTCATCTGCCTTGCCTGTTTGTTTATAGGTTTCTGCTGTTAAAGAAAGTGGTTCAATGTTATCGGGTTGAGAATTGCTTGCCGTTGTTAAATATTTTGAGGCTGTTTTATAATCATTTATGGAAAAGTAGTATTTGCCAAGCTCAAAATTAGGTTCAAAAAAATCGGGTTTAAATTCAACAGCTTTTTTATAGTTTTCAACTGCAAGCTCATTGTTTCCTTTTTCCATATAAATTTTGGCTAAATAATTGTAAGCATCAGGGTCATCAACAATTTCAAGCTGCTTATTTAAGTTTTCAATAGCTTTATCATATTCTCCGTTATCATAATTTTTAACAGCTTCAAAAAAGAAATTTTGTGCTTCTTTTAAGTTGACATCAGATTTTGTAAAATTAAAATTTCCAAAACGCATATTAAAATTAAAGGTAAATGCGCTGTAGCAAAGAATGAAAAAAGTTACAAGAAGAACGGTAACAAAAACTTTAAGTGCCAGCTTTCTTTTTTTAGGGCGCTTAATATCTTCTTCAAAAAATTCTTTGTCTATGTCAAATTCTTTTTTAAAAAGCAATTTTTTCCTTCAATTCAATATATTTGTTCATGTTTAAATGCAAAATGTGTTTCATTTCATCATAATTTTTAGCTTTTACAAACAAAGAGCAAAACATCGGCTTTGTTTTATAGTCATATTGCCTTGTTTCTAAAACCTCAACATTAACATCTTTTAAGAAGGCATTAATATCAAAAGATGTAATTTCTTCTTTATTTAACCCGCTTGGAACTTCGCCCATGACAAATGCAAAGGTTGAATTATTATCTTTTAAAATTTCCTTCCAGTCGGGTTTTTTATTTTCCATAAAATATTCATAAACATTTATATTATAGGCATATTTTGCTAAATCGCACAAACACCAGCCTGCAAACCTTAGGGGGTTTACTTCAATCGGAATTATGTTTTCATTGTTTATTCTAAGTTCAATATGAACGGGAAAATTTTTAAGCCCTATAAGTTTGCCCATTTTGGTTAATAAATTGTTTAATTTGTCATAGTTTTCATTGATAATTTCAGAAGATGTATAATAAAGCCTGTCTGAAACGTCATATTTATCAAAGAAAGGATGTTTATAAAGGTTTAAAAGAACAGGGTTTGATGATTCATCAAAATAAACATCAGCTGCGAATTCATCGCCTTTAATAAATTCTTCTATTATAAAATTATTTGAATTTAAAACTTCAATAGGGAATAATTTTTGGTTTTCTTTGTAAGAATTTTGAATTTTTTCTATAACGGAAGCAAATTCATCTTCTCTCCAAACCGTATAAACCCCCAAACTTAAAAAACCAACGGAAGGTTTTATAACGAACGGATATTTTAATTTTGTTTTGTCAATTTCTTTTAATTTTGAATAAGGAATTTCTTCAAAATAAAAATCGGGGTAAATTTCTTTTAAAACTTTTCTGAATTCCACCTTATCTTTAAAAAGTTTTATCCAAGATAGAATTTCTTCACCTTCTAAATTTTCCGTAATTTTTTTAATTGTATTTTCAGAATTTGTATAAAGTTTTTTATTTTTTGAAAAAAGCCTTTTAAATTCTTCATCGTTAATTAAATTTGTCGCTTTTCCTTTTGTCATTTCATTTTCAAAAACGGGATAATTGTTTCTGTTCAAGGTTTCGTATAAAAAATTTGAGATATATGGTTCATCCAAAATAAACATTTTTATCTTCCGTAAAAAAATAGTAAATTCTTTTTAACATTATATGTCAAAATCAACTAAAAAGTACAATTTTTCATGACAAAAGGCAATTTCTGTGATAAAATTTTTGTAACTTTTATTTTTTGCATGAAAATAGGGCAAAAACATTGTAAATAGGTGTTCTTAAAGGGCAGATTGTTCTTTAAGTAGTAAGGAGAATTTAAAATGACAGATAACAAGCGAGTGTGGCTTTTTAAAGAAGGAAATGCCGATATGCGTAACTTGTTGGGCGGCAAAGGCGCAAACCTTGCCGAAATGACTAATGCAGGGCTTCCTGTTCCCCCGGGGTTAACAATTACAACAGAAACCTGCATGGAATATATTAATAACGGAAACAAAATGCCTTGTGGGCTTATGGATGAAGTTAAAACTTATTTAAAAGAAGTTGAAAAACAGGCAAATAAAAAATTTGGCGATAAAGAAAACCCATTGTTGGTTTCTGTAAGATCAGGCGCAAGGTTATCAATGCCCGGCATGATGGAAACCATTTTGAATTTAGGTTTAAATGATGAAACTCTTCAAGGCATGGTTAATCTTACAAATAACGAAAGATTTTGCTATGACAGCTATAGAAGATTTTTAACAATGTTCGGTTCTGTTGCTTGGGATATTGAAAGAAACCTTTTTGAAGCGGAATTAGACAAAGTTAAAGAAAAAGAAGGCGTTAAAACTGACGCTGAAGTTTCAGCAGAAGGCTTAAAATCTTTAATTCCAATTTATAAAGAAATAATTAAAAAAGAAACAGGAAAAGAATTTCCGCAAGACCCCTACGTTCAACTTCAAGAAGCTATTGAAGCGGTGTTTAGAAGCTGGAATATTCCAAGAGCGGTTGCATACCGTAACTTAAATAAAATTGACCACAATTTTGGTACAGCCGTTAACGTTCAAACCATGGTGTTTGGTAATATGGGAAATGACTGTGCGACAGGCGTTTCATTCACAAGAAACCCCGCAACAGGCGAAAACGAATTTTACGGCGAATATTTAACAAACGCTCAAGGCGAAGATGTTGTTGCAGGTATCAGAACTCCAAAACCAATTAAAGAACTTGCAAACGAAATGCCTGAACTTTACAAACAATACGTTGATATTGCAAAAAACCTTGAAAATCATTATAAAGATGTTCAAGATATGGAATTTACCATTGAAAAAGGCAAATTATACATTCTTCAAACAAGAAACGGCAAAAGAACAGCTGCAGCTGCAGTTAGAATTGCTGTTGAAATGGCAAAAGAAGGCATTATTTCAAAAGAAAGAGCAGTTGAACTTGTTGATCCTTATCAGTTATATCAACTTTTACTTCCATCATTTGACCCCAAAGCTAAAAAAGAAGCACATAAAATTGCTCAAGGTTTAAATGCATCCCCGGGCGCTGCTATCGGTAAAATTGTTTTTGATACTGATGAAGCTGCAACAAGGGGTGAAGCGGGCGAAAAAGTTATTTTGGTTAGAATTGAAACCTGCCCTGACGACATTCACGGTATGATTGCTTCTCAAGGTGTTTTAACACTAAGAGGCGGTATGACAAGCCACGCTGCCGTTGTTGCAAAAGGCATGGGCAAACCTTGCGTTTCAGGTTGTGAAGACTTAAAAATTGACCTTGCAAATAAAACCTTAACCGCTGCAGATGGCACAATTTACCATGAAAATGACGTTATTTCCATTGATGGCGGAACGGGCGAAGTTATGGCAGGGGCTGTTCAAACACAATCTGCTACAATGGATGAAAACTTTGAAACTTTATTCAAATGGGTTGATGAGTTCAAAAAATTAACAGTAAGAGCAAACGCAGATACTCCATTGGATGTTCAAAACGCTCTTAAATTGGGTGCAGAAGGCGTCGGACTTTGCAGAACGGAACATATGTTTATGGACCCATCAAGACTTCCTTGGGTTCAAAAAATGATTATTGCAGGCACAAAAGAAGCAAGAAAAGAAGCTTTAGCAAAACTTCTTCCTATGCAATATCAAGATTTTAAAGATATGTTTAAAGCTCTAAACGGGTATCCTATGACAATAAGGCTTTTAGACCCGCCATTGCACGAATTTTTACCAGATAAAGAAACTTTAATTGCAGAAGTTGCAACCCTAAAAGCTAAAGGCGAAGATTACAAAGAAAAAGAAAATCTTCTTCACACAGTTGAAGAATTATCCGAATCTAACCCGATGATGGGCTTAAGAGGCTGCAGATTAGGGCTTATGTTCCCTGAAATCAATGAAATGCAAGTTAGAGCAATCTTTGAAGCTGCATGCGATCTTAAAAAAGAAGGCTTAACCGTTAAACCAGAAATTATGATTCCTTTAATTTCTCATGTTAACGAATTAAAAACAGACAGAACTTTGCTTGAAAAAGTTGCAAAAGAAGTTATGCAAGAAAAAGGCGTTGAAATTGAATATATGTTTGGAACAATGATTGAAATTCCTCGTGCAGCATTAACTGCGGATGAAATTGCAGAATATGCGGAATTCTTCTCATTTGGTACAAACGACTTAACTCAAATGACGTTTGGTTATTCAAGAGATGACGCTGAAGGTAAATTCTTATCTAAATATGTTGAAGATAAAATTTTACCTGCTAACCCCTTTGAAACCCTTGATACCAAAGGTGTTGGTCAATTAATGCAGTTAGCTTTAGAAAAAGCATTACCTGTAAGACCAAACTTAAAAAGAGGTATTTGCGGCGAACACGGTGGTGACCCAAATTCTGTTAAATTCTGCCACAAAATTGGCTTGAATTATGTATCTTGCTCACCGTTTAGGGTTCCTCAAGCAAGGCTGGCAGCAGCACAAGCAGCTATTGCAGACAAAAAATAAAATGCAAAAAATATTAATGCGCCACTATTTGTGGCGCATTTTTCGTTTAAAAATTTGCAAAATCATCTATATTTGTTTAAAATGTAAGTAATAAATTTTAAGAAGCTATAAAACTATGACACTTAGAGACGAATACGAATATTTAAAATCGGAACTTATGGTAGAGCTTGCAGATGCAACGGTTATGTGCAATCTTGATTTTCCGTTTGATTTTAAAATTTCAAAAGAAGAAGAAAACAGATATTTTATTCGTGGTGTTCAAACAAGGCTTACAACCAAAAAATTCATGATAATTTTAGAAAATACTTATAAAAAATGCAGACTTTTCCCCGGAGATGAAACAGTTAAAACATTCATTGAAGCAAGAGATGATATTTTAGAAGATTACAAAAAGAATGTACTTAAATCTTTTGAAGCTGAAAGCTGGCGTTATAGAGATGATAATGCTGAAACTTATATGGAATATATTAATACTTTGGCAGACAGAATAAAAGAAGCTTCAGACCATTATGTTGATATTTTGAAAAATTTAACCCCTGAAGACATTGAAAGGGAAATTAAGGCAAAAGATAAGCTTAAAAAAGCCGAAAATACAAATTTTCTTCAAAATGCTGCAAAAAATAAAAAAGGATTATTTTAATTTTTTAAACTTAAAAATGCACTCATTCTGTTTGTTGTTTTGTTTTCTTTTCTATATGAAAAGAAAAGGTTATTATTGTGAAAAGTGCAATATGAAGTTACATCAATTTCTTTAATTCCAACTTCAATTAACTGCCTTTTATTTATTTCTTTTAAATCGGCATAAAATTTAGAGTTTTCAGATTTATAAACATCTGCATTGTTTTTAATGGTATTTTTAAGTTCATCCATAATTTCTTCACTTGTTTCAAAACAATTAAAACAAATGGCAGGACCTATTACAGCTTTTATATCATCCGGGTTTGAATTAAATTCTTTTTGCATTTTTAAAACGGTTAAGGGTGCTATTTTTTTAACCGTTCCTCTCCAGCCGCCATGGATAACAGCCCCTATATTTAATTTAAAATCGTATAAAATAATAGGGGTGCAATCTGCAAAGTTTAAGAAAACACCTGTTTTGTTGTCATCTAAAATAAGTGCGTCAGTTTCAGGGTAAAAATCAACATCTTTTTTTACAATTTGAATGTTATTTGTGTGGGTTTGTTTGGGGTGAATTAACCTATCTAAGTTAAATTCTTTTTTGATTAATTCTTTTTGTTTTTCTGCTTCATTAATTAAATTTTCTTCTTTTGTTTTTAGAATTAATTCTTTTGTTGTGAAAAAATGGTTAACGCCATTAAATAAGGTTGATTTTAAAACAGTTTTATCTAAAACCTTGTCAAAATAAAACATCTATACCCCTAATTTATTAAAAAGACTTAAAAACTCCGGGAAGGATGTATTTGTCCAGATAAAATCTTTAATTAAACATTCATTTTTGGAATTTAGCCCTGCTATATAAAAACTCATAGCAAGCCTGTGGTCGTTATAGGTGTTCAATTCAACATTGCCTTCAATTTGTTTGTGGGCGTTTCCTTCAATTATAAAGCCGTCATCTGTTGGTTCAATGTTAAAGCCCATTTTTTTAAGTTCATCTGCCGTGCATTTTATTCTGTCAGATTCTTTATTTTTAAGGTCACCTGCATCTTTTATAATTGTTTTACCTTCTGCAAAACCTGCTAAAACACAAATAACGGGAATTTCATCAATTAATCTTGGAATAATATCGCCTTTAATTTCTGTTCCTTTTAAACTTGGCGAATATTTAACTCTTACATCTCCAATTTTTTCGCCGTTTGTAATTTTTTCATCAAGAATTTCAAAATCGACGTTCATACTTTTCATAACATCAATAATGCCTGTTCTTGTTTCGTTTAAACCTATATTTCTTATTATAATGTCTGAATTTTTGGTTATTGCTGCTGCTACCATAAAAAATGCGGCTGATGAAATATCCCCAGGGATATAAACATCTTTTGGCATTAAAAACGAACTTCTGATTGATGTATAGAATTTATCTTCAATTTTACCTGTTTTAATATCGGATTCAAAATATTGAAGCATAATTTCCGTGTGGTTTCTGGATAATGTTGGCTCAATCACTTTTGTTTCGCCCATTGCGCTAAACCCTGCAAGTAAAATTGAAGATTTAACTTGAGCTGAAGCTATTTTTGATTCGTATGTAATTCCATTCAGTTTTGAACCTTTAATTTTTAATGGAGCCTTATTTTCGTTTGATTCAATTTTGGCACCCATTAAAGTTAAGGGCTCAATAACCCTTTTCATAGGGCGTTTAGATAAACTGGCATCCCCAAATAATTCAGAATTAAATTTTTGCCCCGATAAAAGACCTGTCATAAGCCTCATTGTTGTGCCTGAATTGCCGCAATCAAGAGGGGAGTTGGGTGCAGATAAACCGTTTTTTGAATTTATAAAAAGCGTTTTATCATCAATAAAATTAACCTCTAACCCTAAATTTTTAAAAATTTCAAGGGTCGAGATCGGGTCTTTTCCTTTGGAAAAATTTGAAATCGTTAATTTTCCACCCGTTAGAGAGCCTAAAATTATTGCTCTATGCGAGATAGATTTATCTGACGGAATTATAACTTCACCTCTTAAAGGTGAAGTTATAGCGCTAATTTTTATATCTTTATTCATTATTTGCAAGTTTCCTTACAAAGTTTGGAACCATAAATGCCCCTTTATGAAGTTCTCTGTTATAAATTTTTGCATTTTGTTCAATTTTAATTGCACGTGCTTCATCTTTGATTGAATTATCGTTATCATTTGTGCAAAATGCCCATGACCAATAGCCGCCGGGGTATGTTGGAATTGGACCGCAATAAGGAAGAACGGTTTTAAACACCTTATGAAGTAAGATATACATTTTTCTCATTTCATTTTTATTTGCAAAAGGCGATTCCGATTGAGGAGTAACAATGCCGCCTTCTTTTAAGCTTTCTTTAACATTTGTGTAAAATTCTTCCGTAAATAAACCTTCGCCTGGGCCCATAGGGTCTGTTGAATCGATTAAAACAACATCGTAGCAATTTTTTTTGTTTTTAATAAATTCAATAGCATCTTCAACATAAACGTTAACTCGCTTGTCATCCAGTTTTCCTGCAATAGTAGGTAAAAACTGTTTGCTTGCTTCAATTACAAGCCCGTCTATTTCGCATAAATCAACATTTTTAACGCTATCATGCAATAAAACTTCTCTAACGGTTCCGCCGTCGCCACCGCCAATTACAAGAACATTTTCAGGGTTTTTATGAGAGCATAAGGGAATATGCGAAATCATTTCATGGTAAAAGAATTCATCCTCTACGGTTGTCATCATAAGCCCGTCAAGTGTTAAAACATTTCCTAAGCCCCTTGATTTAAAAATTTCAACTTTTTGAAATTCAGATTGTTTTGAATATAAAATATCGCCTTCTGTTTCAATCGCAATGCCATAGCCGTTTGGTGTAATTTCTTTATATAAATTGTTCAGCATATTTAAAATTCCTTATAACAAAATATTAAACCGTTGTCTTGTTATTATACAAAAAAAGTTGCTTTTTTGATAGAATGAATATGGAAAATTTTTATGAAGAACAATATTTTAAAAACTTTTGAAGATTTTTTAAGAGAACCCATAAGTATTTTAAAAAGAACCATTGTAAATATTACAGGTATTGAAACTGCTGAGGGTGGTGGCGGGTCAATTACTGTTGAAACAACAGATGACGGCAAAATTCAAATTAATGTTATAAATTCTACAAAGGCGTATAATTTATTGTCTTCTGTCATGTATAAAAGGCAAATATCAGAATTAAGGCATTTAATTAATGAAAATAAAAGCGGCGAAGTTCATAAAAAGCTCACCTTGCCTCAAATTAGCACCCACGTTTAAAGAGGCTGAATTTGCGCTTTTAGGGCGCTCTAATGCAGGTAAATCAACTTTTATTAATGTAATTACAAATAACGGCAAACTTGCAAAAACATCTAACACCCCGGGGAAAACAAGACTTATAAATCATTTTGAAGTTACATCCGATAAAGGAAATTTTATTATTGCAGATTTACCGGGGTATGGTTATGCAAAAGTTTCAAAAACCATGCAAAACGAATGGCAAAAAAATTTAGAAGAGTACCTTTTAAAGCGTGAAAATTTAGCATATTGTTTTTTATTTTTAGATGCAAGACATGGGATGCTTGAAAACGATATAAATATGATAAATTGGCTTATTTTGAACAAAGTTCCTTTTATTAACATTTTAACAAAATGCGACCTTAATAAACAAGGGGAAGTTCAAAAAAGAAAACAGGAAATTGAAACCTTTACAAAAACAATGTGCATTTTGTTTTCAAGTTCAAAACCAATGTATAAAGAAAAAGTTTATGACTTTTTAGAATGTAACATTTAATTAATATATCTTGCCATGCTCTATAAATAAGCGCACAATATATTTATGGTGTTTTACAGTTTAATTTCTAATGACATTTTGGAAAAAACAGAATATAAAAAAGTAATCAGTCAGGCAAAAAAAGATTGTCTTGAATTGGCGCTTGCTAAATTAAGAGAATTTGACGCCATGAATGAAACCTTTTTTAGTGCGGCAATGCCAAGTGATACTCCCATTGTTGCAATAAGAAAAAGAACAAATAAATTGCTTAAAAAGAAACGTGAAAAAGAGTTAAAAAAAATTTTAGGTTAAAAAAAATGGTTCTTAAAAATTTAAGAACCATTTTTATTTATGCTGTTTGAAATTTATTGTTTTTCTGAATATCTGGTAATTGCATCTGCATATTCATCAACAATGTCGTTTGAAACAGCTTCCGCTTTAGGTACAGCCATTACTTGACCTTCAATATCATATTTATTTTCAATTTCAGCTTTTTGTTCAGGGCTTGATGCCACTAAACCTGTTTGAGTGTTAACTGAATCTAATACATGTTTTCTTTCAAAGTCTTCTAATGGGAAAACACCTGAAGCAATTTGCATTGTTGTATGGTAAAGTGCGTTTAATGTGCCACAATCTGCCCAAGGTTCATTAGACTTAACGGCATATATTTTTTGGTTACCAAGTGCTTCTTTTGCTTCACTAAGTGCTTCTATTGGCATATCTTGTTTGATAGAATCTTTAATTTGTTTTTGAGCACCTTCAGCATCTTCGTTTTGAGTTAGAGCCATTAAGATTGGTGTGAATGTTTTTGACCAGTCTCTTGGTTCTTTGCCTGAGTTATTTGCAGGTAAATATGGTTCTAAAATTGCCAATGCCTTAAAGGCTTCTTTTGAAACTGCAAATTGGAAAGTATTTGCAAAGCAGTTGTCGTTTTCATCAACATAACCTTCTTCAAATTCTTTCGGTTTTTCTGCAAAAGCTTCAATTTCGCCTTTGTCATTAATTTTCATAATGCCCAAAGAACCTCTTGCATCTTCCTTATCAACTTCTTTTGCAACCATAACAACAGCAGCGTTACCTGTATTCATTATGTCTGTCATTTCTGATAAGGCTTTTGGAATACGACTCATAGCATCGTTTGGAAGTATAAGTAAGCTATCTCTGCCTTCTCTTTCCATTGTATTGTACATATCAACGGTAAAGCCGCCGTTGCCGCCGTTTATACCTGAATCGTTCAAGTAGAATTTAATATTTTTGCCAATTTCTAAATTGCCTTTTGAACAATCAAGAAGACCGGCTTTATGAAGTGAAATAAAAGTTGTTTCCATAGGTGTTAAGCCTGTTGCTGTTCTAAAGCAGCCTTTTGTAAGGTTAGAGCCTTTAGGGTTGCCGTGCATAATTTTGCTTGATGAAGCATTTGTATATTCCGCACGTGAACCAAAACCGCCTGCTAACATTGAAAGTTGCATATTTTGAGCGCCTTCAGCCGGTACAAATTCATCTAACACAATTTCACCGTTATTGACTTTTTCAACAAAAGTTGCAATAGAGTCAATAATTTCAGGAACAAATCTGCCGTTTTCAAGACCAATTACTATTTCTGTACCGCCGCCTTGTGAACCGCCTGATTTTTCTGATACAACAGGAACATCTTGAACTTCAAACGGTGTAAAGACGTTTTGTGCTTGTTCTGCAACAACACCTAAAGAACCGTTTGATGAATCTTTTTTGGCTAATTTACCTGCATTTGTTAAAAGAACATTGTCGCCGTCTTCAACAACTGCCATTAATTTACCTTTTGTATTTAATACATAAGCATTTTCAGGAGTTCCTTTTATACTTCTTCTGTTATCTGAATCAAGATCTATTGAATAAGGTTCAAGTTCAAATTTTAATGATTGTTGAATTTTTTCCGTCCAGCCGGGGTTTTCACCTTGTTTTCTCGGAGTTCTTACAACCATTTCAAATTTCATATTGTCGCCATGACCTTTTTTAACTTGGGTTCTGGCATCTGTTATTGTGCCTTTGTCTTTATCTTTTGCAATTTGAATTGTAGTTTTTACGGCATCATCGTATTTTGGAAGATCGTCCCTGAATTTTGAAACAAGTTTTGATACATCGGCACGAGAACCTACTTCTTCGCCTTTTCTGCCATGTTCTATATCTTGGCAAGTTACCATTGATTTGTTTAAATCTTCAAAAGCAGTTGCCAAACTACCTGTAAAAGAAACCGTGGAAGCTAAATTAATGTTGTTATAGCCTCTATATGCAGCAGCTAATTTGTCTGCGCCATAGTTTGCTTGATTTCCTTTGAATTGAATTACATTTGTTGCATTATTCTCTCTTTTTTGTACATTTGCAGATTGAAGACTGTAATTTTTGGACAGACCATCTGCCATCGAAATACGATTGAGCATTTTAACACCTTTCTCTATATATTAACTACTAAAAACAACACGTTCATTTGTTTTAGCATACAAAGGGTTAAAACTCAAACAAAATTTTTTTTGTTAATTAAAATTAATTTACTTAACATAATTTAATAAATTAGGAAACAAGCCTTGCACACTTGTTTTTTATTCTTCTTTGTTCTCTTTCTTTGTTTGAAATTTCCCTTTCCAATCTTCTTATTTTCGTTCTTTTTTCATCGTCAGAAAGGCTTGAAGAGTATCTTATTTTTCTTATTTCCTTTTCTTTATATCTTATATCGTAGTCAAGTTTTTTTAATTCTCTTTCTAATTTATAAGTAGGGTCATAAGAAATTTTAAAATTTTTTGCTTCACAAAATTCATTATTTAAAATAAAAGCAATAAAAACCGTGATAATTAAGAAAATTTTTTTCATAAATTAAACCCTTTTCTTTTGTTTTAATTCGAAATATAAGGTTTTTAAACAGTATAGATGCTTATTTATATTTCTTAATTATTTTTTTAACAATTTGAATAAAAATTAAAATTATGGAAGCTCAAATGCGCTTATAAATTCTTTGTCTTTGTTTTTTTCTTTGTAAAAAATGCCGCTATGCATCTCGATTATTTTTTCGCAAATTTTTAACCCAAGCCCGTTGCCTGAGCTTTTGCAAGCTAAATTATTTTCATTGCTTGATATTTTCATTTTGCTTTTAATTTCAATTTTTAGATGTTCGCCATTTGCTTTAACTATAATATTCACGGTAGAATTTTCCTTTGAATATTCAAAGGCATTTGATAAAAGATTGATAATTACTCTTTGTATTTCAATTTCATCGTAAAATTTTATAAAATTTTTAGTTAAATAATTAACTTCAATTTTTTGGTTTTTGCTTTCAAATAAAATGTTTGTATTTTTTATTGATTCTTCAACCGTATTTCTTATATCGTTTTCTTTTTTATGTAGCGTAATTTTTCCTTGATTGCTTCTATATTCACCAAGAATATTATCCAAAAGCAGTTGCAGATATTTATTCGAAGCAAGAATATTTAAAATTATATTTTCTGCTTCATCGCTCAATTTGCCAAAAACACCGGAATGTAAAAGCTTTAATGCCGTAACTTGAGCCTTTATAGGGGTTTTTATATCATGTGCAAGCATTGCCAAAAATTCAAAATCTTTGATTAAAATTTTATTTTGATGCAGCACTAATTTTTAACCCATAATATATTAAACAAGTGTATTATCCTGTTTTAAAGGGTTTTTGACTACTAGCCGAACGGGTAATTTTCTTTAAAAAATTATTTTGAATGAAGAATAAGCCCGTACAAAATGCTGTCTGCTATTGCATTATAGGATGCAACAATAATGTTTTCAGACACTCCGACAGTATCCCAAATGTTTATGCCATCGGTACTTTCTATTGAAACCCTTACGGTTGCTGCGGTTCCGTCTTTTGAATCAAGTATTCTTACTTTAAAATCAGAAAGTTTAAATTTTTTAACTGCCGGATATTTTTCAAATAAAGCTTTTCTTAAAGCAATGTCTAAAGCATTAACAGGGCCGTCACCCTCTGATACGGTGTGAATAATTTCTTCTTTTATTTTAATTTTAACAGAAGCCTCTGTTATTGTGACATTTTTATATTCACCCTTTGAATCCATAAGGGTTGTGTCGCCAATAACTCTAAAACCTAAAAGCTCAAATAAGTTTGGTTTTTTCCCTAAAACATCCATAACAAGAATTTCAAAGCCCGCATCTGCACCTTCATAGGCAAAGCCTTGCCATTCAAGCTGTTTAATTCTTTCTGTTACTTTTTTAATTTCATTTTCATTCTCAAATTGAACAAATCTGAAATTTTTTGCTTTTTCTTTAATAGAGGCGCTTCCTGCTTGGTCAGAAACCAAAAATCTTCTTTCGTTTCCAATTAATTCAGGGTTAATGTGTTCGTAGGTTTGAGAATTTTTTCTAACCCCTGAAGCATGAATTCCTGCCTTATGCGCAAATGCGCTTGCACCAACGTATGGCAAATTTGATTCAACGGATTTATTTGCAATTTCTGCAATTTGTTTTGCACATTCCACCAATTTTACAATATTTTCGCCAATTATTGCGTAATCTTTTTTTAATTGCAAATTTGGAATAACAGAACAAAGATTTGCATTACCGCACCTTTCGCCGTAGCCGTTTATTGTTCCTTGAACTTGAATTGCCCCCGCATCAACTGCTGCGATTGAATTTGCCGTTGCAAGGTCGGCATCGTTATGAGCATGGATGCCTAATTTAGCCTCCGGCAAGCTTGTTAAAACTTCTTTTGTAATTCTATATATATCATTGTTTATTGAACCGCCGTTCGTATCGCAAAGAATTATTCTCTCCGCCCCTGCATTTTTTGCTGTTTTTAAAACTTCAAGAGCATAACCTTTGTTATTCTTATAGCCGTCAAAAAAATGTTCTGCATCAAAGAAAACCCTTTTGCCGTTCGAGATTAAATATTCAATACTATCTTTTATCATGGAAAGATTTTCTTCCAACGTGGTATTTAAGGCTTCTGTCACTTGAAAATCCCATGATTTGCCAAAAATGGTTACAATTTTTGCTTTTGATTTTGCTAAATTATTTATAACATTGTCGCTTTCAACTTTGACATTTGCTTTTCTTGTTGAGCCAAATGCAGCAATGATAGCATTTTTTAAATTTATTTCATCAATCTTGTTAAAAATTTCATTATCAACAGGGTTTGCCCCCGGCCAGCCTGCTTCAATAAAATCTATTCCCAAATCATCCAGTTTTTTAATAATTTTAAGCTTGTCCGAAACCGAAAAATTTATTCCTTCCGATTGGGCACCGTCTCTTAATGTTGTATCGTATATTTCAATCTTGTTCATAAAAATATTTATACCATAAAAAATGTTAAAAATGTTCATATTTTATTTAACAAAAGCAATTTTTTTTATTCAAATGTTTTTAATAGAATATAAGGAAGTAAGGTTAAAAAAATATATGGGCTTTTTATCGTTTTTAAAAGAACTGTTTAAAAATGCACAACACTTTGATAACAGCATTAAAACAGGGTTTAGATTTTCGCAGAAAGAAATTAAAGAAATAGTTTCCGTTTCTAAAAAAGAAAACTTAAAATATTTTGAAGTTCTTTCAAAAATGCCTAATTTAAAATATTTTGATATTAGTTTTCTTTTGAGTCAGACAAATTTAAACGATGAAAAAATAGAAATTATAAAAGAAGCTCAAAAAATTTATAATGATGAAGAATTTAAGGCAAACGGGCAAACTCAATCTGATTTTATATTCAGAGTTGCAGCAAACTTGGATTACTTAAATGCTGATAACATAGGCATTTTCAAGGAACTTGTTAAATGCAAAAATGAACTGTATGATTTTAAAGACGCACTTTTGAACCCTGTTAAATATTTGGTTCATAAAGAAACAAAAGTGGGTTATGCGTTTGAAAGAATCTATACGGCGAATTAATTTCAAACACACTAATATAAGGAAAATTTAATATGATACCACCCGTTATAACGGAACATAAGGGCGATATTGGTATAGTGGCAGCAGGTGCAGGTGCAGGTGCGCTTTTGGGTAACTATGCCTATACTAAAACACCCACAAAAATGACAAGACAAATAGTGCAAGACGGGGTTAAAAAAACTGTTATAACGAACAGATACATTGATTATGCAAAAAAAGTTTCAATAGAAGATGCTTATAAAAATATGGACCCTCATGTTAAAAGAACTTGGCTCGAAGGGAAATTGGGGATAATTAAAGAACAGGCAACAAATGCAAAATATGTTCCTAAAAGCAACGACAGAAGAATGTTGCAAAAAACTTATGATTTAGGCATTAAATTTTTAACAGACAGGCAAAACGTTCCCATTGAAGATGAAATTTTAGCAAAAAGGGGCGCAAATGCAATTTCTTACGGCAGAATGATTGAGAGAAGAAATTCAATCATGCTGTTTGCTGTAATTGGCGGTATGGTTGCGCTTGCCGGTAAAAAGATTTTTGAAAAATATAATGAAATGAAAGCTGAAAATAAAAGTTTTGGCGAATTGTTATCAAATGTAGCAAATAGTGAAAAAACAAATTGACTTTAATGTTTTTTTGTCAGATACTTAATAGCACACAACCTTTGTGTACTGTGATAAGCAAGACAAAGAAGGAAACATTAAAATGACAATCAATTTAAAAAACAAACAAGAAATCATTTCAAAATTTGGTAAAGACAACAAAGATTCAGGCTCAATCGAAGTTCAAGTTGCAATGCTTTCTAAAAAAATTGCCGAACTTACAGAGCATTTAAAAATCAATGCAAAAGATTTTCAAGCAAAAAGAGGTCTTTTGATGATGGTTGGTAAAAGAAAAAGAATGCTTGTATACTTAAAGAAAAATAACCTTGAAGGTTACAGAAAACTTGTCAAAGATTTGAACTTGAGAGGGTAGAAGAGAGAATAAAATTTAAAAACGGGCCTTGATTGGTCCGTTTTTAATTTATACGGCCGATATTAACCGTTTTAGCGCAGTTTTTGACAAATTTTGTTTTTAATTTGCTATAAAATTCCCCCATTTTCAATAATTATATTTTTAATTGTAATGCCTTTTGTATGAAAATTCTGTTATAAGCTTTAAAAAAACGTAAATTATATCTTGCCCATTTTTGGGATGCTTCCATAGTATAAAAATTACAATACAAAAAATAACACGAAATATTTAATGTTAGTTATTTTTAAAAAATAATTTTTATAACACTTCTTTTGCTGCATTTTTCTTCTTTTAAAAATTTTTCAATTTCTTAACAAATTAAATTTTATTTTTGTTGCTTTTCTTGTCATGCCCAAAATGTTATTGTATTATGAACACGTTGGAAGATGACTTTATAATAGGGGATAGACAATGAGAAAAGTTTTTAGTTTGTTTTCTGCGCTGTTTATGTTTTTAGCGCTTGTTTTTACCCCAAAAGTATATGCTGCACAAATAAACGATATTGCAGCTGATTTTTGGGCAAATGCAGAGATTAATCAAATGGTTGATGAAGGCATTATGAGCCTTGATGAAAACGGTAATTTTAACCCGCAAGGTTCGGTTGAAAGAGCAGATTTCACATCAATGCTTATAAAAGTTTTAAATCAAAGCGGTCTTGAAATTTATATTGAAAATCCTTTTGAAGATATTGACGCTACAACAGAACATTATGATGATATTATGCGCTCTGAACAAATCGGTTTAGTATATGGTTATCCTGATGGCACCTTCAAACCGAAAAACGATGTAAACAAAGCTGAAGTAACATCTGCTGTAAGTCATATTACAAAAGATACAATTTATGACTTATCAATTTTGGATAATTTTGTAGATACGGATAAAATTCCCGATTGGGCAAAATTAGCTTATGCAAAAACCGTTAAATATAACCTCTTTGTTAATTATCCGGACAGAGCAAAATTTGAACCGGATAGAGACATAACAAGAGCTGAAACAGCAGTTTTACTTGCAAAGTTAAAAAATGCAATTTCAAACGTAAGAGATGATTACAGTGCGCAAGAGGTTGAAAAAACCCTTTCTGTTGAACACTTATCAATTCATAAAAAAGCAGAAGCAAACACTGTTACAATTACAAATATGAGAAAAATTATTGCAGAAGGAAATATATTAAAAGTTTCTTTTGTTGAAAAATTTAAAGCAAAAAATGCAAATATTGGCGATAGTGTTGAATTTACAGTTGCAAAAGATGTTTTAACCGATGAAGGTACGCTTGTTATTCCGCAAGGTGCGAAATTCTATGCAACAGTAGAAAATCTTGTTCAACCAAAAAGATTTAATAAAGCCGGCGCTGTTAAATTTGCATTTAACAGATTAGAAATGCCAAACGGTGTAAGCACAGATATGGATGCAACAGTTTACAATAAACAAGAAGGCTATTTAAAAGCATCTTCAAAAGGCAAGCTTGCTGCATATACATTGGGCGGTCTTGTAGTTGGTGCAGGCGCAGGCTCTGCTATTGGTTTCCCGACAGATGAAATAGGCGCTGCTTATGCGATTGGTCTTCCTGTTGGTGCTGTCGGCGGTTTCTTGACAGGTCTTTTCACCAAAGGAAGTGCTTATAAAGCAAACAAAGGTGATGAATTATACGTAAGATTAAATCAAGACTTAGCAATTCAAGAAAGCTTATAATTCAAAATAAAAATAATTAAAAGAGGCATGGATAAAACATGCCTCTTTTGTTATTAAAAAAATAAAATAAGAAAAATATAGCTATAGCGGGTAATTCCATTTGGTAAACATTTATTAATTTAACCGCTTAACATTTGCAAAATATCTTTTTCCTTTATATAATCGTTACTGTTAGTATTATTTATAATTTTAATGAGGTAAAAATGAGCACATTAGAAAGAGTTAAAAAAGTTGTTGTTGACCAATTAAGCGTTGATGAAGCACTTGTTACACCTGAAGCAAGCTTCACAGCTGACCTTGGCGCAGATTCTTTAGATACAGTTGAATTAGTTATGGCTTTCGAAGAAGAATTCGGTTGCGAAATTCCTGATGAAGAAGCTGAAAAAATCGCTACAGTTCAAGACGCAGTTACATACATCGACGCACACCTTTCATAGTTTTAACTATTAAATAATTTTATATGCAGAAAGTTAACGCAAAGCTGCATTTAGGTGCAGCTTGCGTTGATTGAAGCGAAGCCCTTTTGCTTTAATCATTTTATTTAGAATTTTTTGCAATAAAAATGCATTTTAAGGAATAGAGAATGAATAAAAGAAGAGCAGTAATTACAGGTATTGGTATAATTTCACCCTTCGGCATGGGTGTTGACAAGTTTTGGAACAGCTTGGTTGAAGGAAAATCAGGAATTTCAACAATCGAAAACATTTCTCCTGAAGGACATTCAGTTCACGTTGCAGGCGAAATTAAAAAATTTGATGAAGAAATTTCAAACTTAGACCCAAAAGAATCAAGAAGAATGGACCGCTACACCCAGTTTGCAATGATGGCAGCTGAAGAAGCAATGGTTGATTCCAAACTTGATGTTGAAAAACTTGACCCATACAGGTTTGGTGTTATTGTTGGTTCTGCTGCAGGCGGTTTTGGCACATTTGAAAAACAACACCTTGTAATTATAGATAGAGGCCCTTCAAAATGTTCACCATTCACTGTTCCTATGATTATCGCAGATATGGGCGCAGGCAGAATTTCAATGAAATATGGCGCAAAAGGCGTTAATAAAGCCATTGTTACAGCTTGTGCAACATCAGCACATTGCATCGGCGATTCATTAAGAACAATTCAATACGGCGAAGCGGATGTTATTATTGCAGGCGGCGCAGAAGCAGTTATCACAAGACTTGGTATCGGCGCATTTACATCAGCCAGAACATTATCAAAAAGAAATGATGAACCACAAAAAGCATCTCGCCCTTATGATGTTGACCGTGACGGCTTTGTTATGGCAGAAGGCGCCGCTATTGTTATTGTTGAAGAATTAGAACATGCTAAAAAACGTGGCGCTAAAATTTACGCTGAAATTGTTGGCTATGGCCAAACAGGCGATGCCTATGACATTGTTGCACCTGATCCTACAGGTCAAGGTGCTGCAAAAGCAATGGAATTTGCAGTAAAAGATGCCGGCTTAAAACCATCTGATGTACAATACATCAATTCCCACGGTACATCAACCGGCCTTGGTGATATAGCTGAATCAAAAGCAATCGCACAAGTTTTTGGCGACCTTTCAACAAACAAAGATTTAAAAGTTTCATCAACAAAATCCATGCATGGTCACATGCTCGGTGCAACAGGTGCAGCTGAATCAATCGTTTGCATAAAAGTTATAAACGAGGGCATAATTCCCCCCACCATTAACTTAGAACACCAAGATGAACATGTCGCTAACCTAAACTATGTTCCAAACCAAGCAATAAAAATGGATGTAGATTGCGCCCTGACCAACTCTTTTGGCTTCGGCGGTCATAATGCTTCATTAATCTTCAAAAAATACAAAGATTAATCCCATTTGACATCAAATTTTATCCATATTAATATTAAATAAGACTTTCGGCATTTACCGCATTTCTTAAAATTCGAACAATAACAATTAAATAAAAAATAGTTAAATTTGTCGGAGATGGCACTTCTGCACGAGAAAAATGCGAACCATTGAGCATTTTTCGAGAGGGTTGACCTTGAGTCAACTCCGCCGCGAAGACAAACCAGTTGAACAATAAAAATTGAATAAAATAGTTAAATTTGTCGGAGTGGCGGAATGGTAGACGCGCACGTTTGAGGGGCGTGTGGAGAAATCTGTACGGGTTCAAGTCCCGTCTTCGACAATTAAAAAAGAGGATAACACTTGTTATCCTCTTTTTTAATACCCTTGATTGGTGAAGACTT
Organism: Candidatus Gastranaerophilales bacterium; assembly: GCA_944325175.1. GTDB lineage: Bacteria > Cyanobacteriota > Vampirovibrionia > Gastranaerophilales > Gastranaerophilaceae > Galligastranaerophilus_A. The sequence goes on from CALUYZ010000001.1 coordinate 176,278, forward strand.
TATTCGCTTTTGCAGATTTAGCGGATTTGAGGACGGACGGAGTAACGAAGCTCTGTGAGCGAACAGATTGTGTCGACTGTAGCAAAGCTACTTAGGAGAAACTATGAGAATGTGAGGCGAATCCAAGACAAGTCCTGTCTTCAACAATTAACTTTTAGAGCCTTCTTTATAGGGTTCTTTTTAGTATTCAAACGACTTTGTCTGGTTACAATTAATTATTTTCACTTATAAAATTTTCTTTATACAAAGAATCAATTACTCCTGTAGCTAAATCTTTGCACATAAGATTTAAAGTATAAATTCTATTATTTGTTTCTAGTTTTTGCAATAATCCTACATTCAACATTTTATTAATTAAGTGACTTATTTGTCTTGGAGTTTTTTCCTTAATTACGGTTTGTATGTCTTTTGATTTTATTATTCCATCATTTTTGTTTAAAGTCAGTTCTAAAATTTTTTTATAATCATCATTAATAAAATGTAAATTGTGGGCTCTGTTAATAGCTGGCTTTACAATTCTTTCTACAAAAAAATGTTTATTCATTAATTGAGATACTTTAAATATTTCTCTATATAGTCCATTTAATACATATTCGCACCATTTTATTTTACCTTCATTTGTATTCAAATCTGCCATGTGCAACATCTTAAAATATTTTTCCCTATCCATACAGAATACCGCAGTTGAATTTAATAAATAGGACATATCAAAACCATATTGTCTTAACATGGCATAAGTTAATAATCTTGACATTCTTCCATTTCCATTATCAAAAGGATGAATCCAAGTAAATTTATGATGTGCAGTTGCCACTTTTAATAATTGCATTTGAACCATATCATTTTGATTTATCCAATCAATTAATTCTTCCATAAAACTTGCAACAACTATTGGGTTTGGAGGGATATGAGCAGATTTATTTATTTTTACATTACAACTTCTATATTTTCCACTCTCCTTACTTCCTTCTGCTTTCAAGCCTTTAGTTACAATGTAATGTAATTCCTTTATAAATTTATTTGATATTCGAAAATTTTCATCTTCTGAAAAACATTTATTAATATAATTTATAGCTTCTTCAATATTATTTATTTCTTTAATATTATCAAGTTCACTTTTATCCTCAAATTTAGATGCTACATAGTCTGAAATTGTTGTTCTATTTCCTTCTATTCTGGCAGATTGCAAACTTTCTATCATATAAAATATTTGTTTAACTTGCACAAAAAGATTCACGTTTACTTCTAAAGGAGCGATTTGGTGTCTTAATACTTCTAATTTAGTTATTAATTCAACTAAATTGCTATCAAAAGAAATTTGTGGCAAAGACAAATCTAGTTTATCACACATAAAAATCCTCCAATTAAAACATCAATATACCACATTATTTACATGTAAGCAAATAGTTATTTACATAAAAAACGCGAAAACACTCTATTTGTATGGGTTTATCATGACAATGCAAAACAGATTATTTACACATAGGCATGCTTTTTTTTACATATTCAATTTTTATTTTTTACGCATATAAATTTTTAAATTTCCACCACCAATAAACTTGCAAATTTAATATTACTTTTTAATTTAATATTTTATGGCTTTAAAAATAGGCTTTAGCTTTAACAAATTTATTACTTTTTAGCTTATGCTATTATTTATTTATGTCTAAAATATTTTTAAAAACAAAAAGACTTACTTTAAAATATATCACTCAAAATGATTTTGAAGAG
>CALUYZ010000002.1 GCA_944325175.1 Candidatus Gastranaerophilales bacterium
AAATAAAATGTTTTTATGGAAATAAGAGTTTTAAAATATTTTTTAACCGTTGCAAATGTCGGAAACATAACAAAAGCGGCTTCAATTCTGCACCTAACCCAACCCACACTATCAAGGCAATTAATGGACCTTGAAGGTGAACTTCAGCAAAAGCTTTTTTTACGGGGAAACAGAAAAATTGAACTCACTCCTGAGGGGATAATTTTAAAAAAAAGAGCGGAAGAAATTATCGAACTTATTGATAAAGCAGAAAACGAATTAAAAAACAATAAAGATGAAATTTCAGGAAACATTTTTATAGGCTCCGGCGAAACAAGAGCAATAAAATTAATAACAGATGTTATAAAAAATTTGAATACAAAATACAAAAAAGTTAAATTTCACATAGTTTCAGGCGACAGTGAAGATTTGCAGGAAAAATTAGACAAAGGCTTACTTGATTTTTGTATTTTAATTGAACCAATTGACCTTGATAAATATAATTCCATCAACTTAAAAGAAAAAGACAGATGGGGGCTATTTTTAAGAAAAGATGACATTTTAGCAAAAAAGAAAAATATTAAATTAGATGACCTTTTAAATTTGCCTTTAATTATGTCAAGACAAGCAATTAAAACAACTTTTGAAAAAAACATTTTTATAGATTGGTTTAAGGGAAATTTTGAAAAATTGAACATAGTTGGCACATATAATTTAATTTATAATGCTTCAATTATGACAGAAGATAAAATCGGCTATGCAATGGGGCTTGACAGGCTTATTAACACATTGGACAATTCTAAAATTTGTTTTAGGCCACTGTCGCCAAAATTAGAAGTTAATATAAACATTGTTTGGAAGAAAAACCAAATTTTCTCTAAACCTGCAAAAATATTCCTTGAAGAATTAAATAATAAATTCAACAAGGAATAAAATTATTTTTTCGCTTTTTCACTTAAAGGCTTTTTACCTGTAAGTTTCATAAATGTTCTGTAATAATCACCTTTTATGCTGTCATCATTTAAGCGTTTATCTTCATATTCAATTAATTCTTCTCTTGTCATCTTAGATGTTGGTGTACAAATTGAAGCCCTTACAGCGGTTTCATTCGTAAATTCTGTTGCCATAGCAACTGCTGTTGCACCGCCAACTGAACCCAAATAGAAGCTTTCGAATGTTGTGTTGAATAAATCCATAAACATTGAGTTCAAGAAGAAGTTAGCAATCTTATGGCCTATTCTTTCCCTCATTGTTGAATTTGCTCTTTCAACATCTTTACCTTTTGATTCGATTAACACTTCGTTTCTGTAATCGTTAACAAAGAAGTAGCCTGAAATTACGGTAATCAAAAATCTTGAAATCATTGCAATAGATGTATTTTTATTTTTAGAGTTAGCTTCTGAAAAATGTCTTGTAAAGGCATCTTCCAATTCTTTTCTAAATGCATACATATCTTCTTTTGCAAGTGCATCTCTGTATTTATGAGCATGTTTTTCCATAAATTCAGCAGCAGCTTTAGAACTTATAATTTCTTTACCCTTATCTTCAACCGGTGCAGCACCCAACAATCTTCTTACCAAGTTGTTTGCATTACCCATTAATTTTGCAATCGTATTGATAGGATATGTAATAACATCAAATGCAGTTCTTTTGCCCTTAGATTCTACATATCCCAAGTCATAATAAAAACCTGAAGAATTTAATTCTTTCTTTGGAATATACTTTTTGACAAGCGGGGTTTGACCGCTTAGTTTGCCGTGTCTTCTTGAATTATTTAAGGCTTTTTTCAAAACATTGTGTTGTTCCATAAAATTATTTTTTTCTAAATAATTTAAAAAGCCGTCAACGTCATCTGCCGGCAATATAAGACGTTTTGATATACATTTTGTTCTGAAATTATTATAGCTTGAGCTTATTGAATTAATAATGTCATTAATTTTGCCAACATTCTTCGTTCTTAAATAACCAACAGCCAAAGATGTTCCAAAAAGAATTCCGATGCCTTTCAAAATTTTTGATGCAACACTTGATTTTTTCTTATTGTCTTTGCCTTGTACTGTTTCATTTTGATTATTAGTTTTATTATTTGCGCCAAAAGCGGTTAAACCGCTAAATGAAGGGTAATTTACGTTATCTGTAAATACCTTAAATACGTCCATATTATTTGAAGCTGAAGGCTCGCTATTATTTGCTTCCGGTTGGCTTTGTTCATTTTCTCCGCCACTTGAAACATCTTCTTGAATGGCGCCTTTACCTTCTTTTTCAAGTCTTTTCTTTTCTTGTTTGACGGCAACTTTTGCAGCTTCTTCAGGGCTTAGCGGGGTTAACGGTATACCGCCCATTTTTCTTGATAATATTTCAGAAACTAATGTAACACCGCCAAGTGAAAGAACAGCCGCCATAACACTGTTGTTAACAGACCTTTGAAGCGCACCCAATACAACATAGGTTATACCCGCAGTTAAACCTTGACGTCTCATATCTTGCAAGAAACGTTTTTTGCCTGATTTATTTGCTTTTTCAGGGTCATTATTTTGCAGCATTGAAATGTTATAAAAATCCGTTGCAGCAAATGTAGCACTTACAAAACCTGTTCCCAATCTGTTCCAAGCACGTTCTGTTTTTGTGTTATATTTACCAACCTTTTTAGATGCCTGCCCGATTGATTTTTCAGCAAGTTCTTTTATATTTTTTTGAATTAAATCAAGCGCTTGGTCCTTTTGTCTAATGGGGTTTCGCTTAATATCAAATTGACCGATTTTATCAATTCCTTTTGTTGCTTCTTCGAAAACACCCGATAGTTTATAAAAAGCATCTCTTGCTTTATTTTCAGAAACTCTTCTGTCTAAAATTTCATTAATAAGACTTCCTCTTTTTCTTGTCGAAGAAATAATATCGCTTGAACCAAATCTGGCATCAAATTTTCTGTATAAATTTCTTGCAGAAACACCAAAATCAAGAATTTGCCCAACGGTAAATTCTTTAATGCCGAGACATAAATTCTTCAAAAAAGGGTCTTTGTGAAATGTGATAGAATCTGTTTCTTCGCTTGCAGTATATATAAATTTATCTTTTTTGCCACGAACGGTTTTTAAGGTGGTATGAACAAGATTTGTTAATTTATTTACCTTTGGACTGCTTATTGTGTTGTTGTAATTATCTATATCAAGAAAACAATCTTCAAATGTTTCGCCAAAATTTGCACGTAAATATTCAAGAGTTTTTGTCCTGTTTTGATATGTAACATCCACCCCGTCTGTGAAATTTTCTTTAAAGAATTTAACAAACTTATCTTTTCCGTCTCTTAAAAGCCCCAAAGCACCATATCTGACAGTTTCTGAAAAAGTCATTTGTGCTTTGTTCATAAACTTATCTTTATATTTAGAATTCGCAAGTTTAAGAGCATCTGCCGAGATGTCAACAATTTCATCTCTAAGCCCTGTAAAAGCTATTGATGAATTATTTTTGGCAATACCCCCGTTAACTCCCTTATAATTACGGGAATTATTGTAAGTTTTTGCAAATATATTAATGTTTTCGGAGTTAAGTTGCATCAATAATTAAATTCTTCACAATTTCACATGGCATATAAAACCCGTTAATAATTAAAATTGCCATGATTTATCTAAAAGTTGTATTTTTGTAAAAAATTTGTTAAAGAAAAAAAATAATTTATTATATAAGTATGGATATTTTTGCCAAAATACTGGTTCTCGATGATGAGGTTTTAGTAACAAAAACCTTAAAAACCCTTCTCAAGCTTGAAGGGTATTCAAACGTGTTCGCTTTTAATCAACCCGATGACGCTATTAATTGGTTAAAAGAAAACTCTTGCTCTGTCATTATTTCAGATTTTATCATGCCAAAAATGAACGGCATTGAATTTTTAATAAAAGCTAAAGAACTTCACCCCGACACAACGCAAATTTTATTGACAGGCTATGCCGATAAAGAAAATGCAATAAAAGCAATTAATGAAGTTGGCATTTTTAAATACATAGAAAAACCTTGGAATAACGACGACATTATTTTAAACATTAAAAACGGTATTGAAAGAACAAATTTAAAAGTTCAACTAAAAAATAAAATTGAAGAACTTGAGATTTTAAACAGAAACCTTGAAAATATTGTTGAAAAAAGAACAGATGAGCTAAAAACAACAAATAATAAACTTGAAACCATAATTCAAAATCTGTCTGAAGGGCTTATTGTTCTTGATTCAAACAACAAAATTGAACAATACAACCCCGCCTCAATTCAAATTTTAAGAAACAAAGAAGATTTAAAAGGCAAAAATTTCTTTGAACTCTTAATAAATGAACAAAATCAAAAAACAACGTTAAATGTTGGCGAAACCTTATATTTAAGAAACTTTAACATCGTTGATTACGATAAAAATTTAACCGTTCCCATTGAACTTTCACTATCAAAAACCAATTTGAACAATGAAATTAAAACAATCGTATTAATCAGAGATGTGACAAAAGAAAAAGAAAACGAACGCCTGAAAGATGATTTCATTGCAACTTTAACTCATGACCTAAGAACACCTGTCTTAGCTTCAATTAACGCTCTTGAATTTGCCCTGAACGGCACCTTGGGCGAGCTTAACTGCGAATTAAAAGTTTTATTTACAACAATGAAAAGAAGCATGGAAGATATGCTTGGGCTTGTAAATGTTTTACTTGAAGTTTACAGATATGAATCTAACAAAATGCATCTTGTAAAAACCGATTTCAATATTGATGAGCTTATTTCAAATTGTATTCAGGAATTAAAACCCTTATCAGACAAAACAAATCTTGATATTGAATACAAAAACGGCAATCTTACCGTTAATGCAGACAGAAGTGAAATTAAAAGGGTATTGTTCAATATATTGGGAAATGCAATTAAGCACAGTTTTGAAAACGGCAAAATTATTGTTAAAACAGAAGATATTGAAGGAAATTTAAAAGTCACCGTTCAAGATTTTGGCGAAGGGCTTTCTAAAGAAGACTTGGACGGATTGTTTAAAAAATTCCAAAGAGGAAACACAAAAAAGCGTCTGCCATCTACAGGCCTTGGGCTTTACCTTTCAAGACAAATAATAGAAGCGCACAATGGTGAAATTAAGGCTGAAGGCGAAATAAACAAAGGCGCAACTTTTACGTTCACTTTAAAAAAAGCGATTAAAAATGTAAAGGCGACTCATTAAATGACAAATAATCCAAAAAAAATAAAAGTTCTTCTTGTTGAAGACCACATCATGGCAAGAATGGGAACTGCAATTTTTATTCAAAATACAGAAAGTTTAGAGCTTATAGGACAAGCCGAAGACGGGCTTCAAGCAGTTAAAATGGCATCTGAATTAAACCCTGATGTAATTTTAATGGATATAGGGCTTCCAAAAATTGACGGTATTGAGGCATCTAAAAGAATTAAAGAAAAAGGCATAAATTCTTCAATTTTAATGCTGACTTCTCGTGACAATGAAGATGACGTCTACTCAGCACTTCAAGCAGGGGCAGACGGTTACATAATGAAAGGGTGCAATTTAGATTCTCTTTTATCTGCAATAACATCCGTAAGTCAAAAAGCAGCATGGCTTGACCCTATGATTGCAAGAGTTGTATTATCAGGAATTCAAAAACAAACAATAACAAAAAAAGAAAAAGAAGAAAATATAAATAAATACGGTCTTACAAAAAAAGAGCTTGAGGTTTTGTCCTTAATTTCAGACGGCTATTCCAATAAAGAAATTTCAGATAAATTAGTAGTCACAATTTCAACAACAAAAGCCCATGTGCACAATATTTTGCAAAAATTATACGTATCAGACAGAACCAAAGCAACCGTAAAAGCAAGAAACGAAGGGCTTGTTTGATGAAATTTAAAATTGTTTTTCCGCTTATTTTTGCACTTTTGGTTATTTTTCAAACCGGCGCAAATGCTTTTTCAAACCCTTTTCAAAAAAAGCAAAATATCAAAAAAGAAGTAAAAGAACCAATGGTTCATACGGTTGACGAGTGGCTGGAATCTGCAACAAGCGTTAAAATGGAAATGCGCCAAAGAGAAGAAAAAAGAATCTACCCCGAAAAAGACGGCACAATTAAGGAAGAGCTTATTCCCCCAAAATCAGAAATTCCATATTATATAGAAAGATATAATGTCAACGCAGGAAAAAAAGAACTCGATCTTTCAAACCTCTTAAAAGAAAAAATTGTAAGATCCCCCTTTATTTCAGACCCTAATTTTGAAAATGCCGTATACTCAGAAATTTATTACTATCCTCAAACAAAACAAGTTGCAAGTACAATGTATTTAATTGAACTTGATAAACACTTGGGAAAAAAAGAAAGATTAAATGACGTAAGCATTTTTGAACATACAAGATACCCTCTTATATCAACTGCACTGCCTTATTTAAAAGAAGGATTTTTCTCAACTTTAACATTAACAGATTTTTCCTCGGACGGGAAAAAATTCATAGCAAAAGAAAAAAGAGGTTCAAACAAATATGGCATATACGAAACCTTTGTGTGGGTGTATTTTATAGCAAATGAAATGAGAGAGCTGAATTCTTGCTATATGAACAACTTTGAATTTTCAAATGAAATGAAGGCGTTTGAATCTTTAGCTGAAGATAATTCAACCAAAAATTCACCCTTCGATGTTCAAGATGAAGGTAATTTTGACTTTGATTTCAACAAGCTTCAGGCTCCGCCATCCACAAACCCCAATTTAAGCGAATTACAGCATAACAGCATATCTGAAAATAACAATATGCAAGTTTATTCGATAAACCAAAACAAAAATCAAATGTCAAGTAATGTTTCCGATAACAAAACAAATAAAGAAAACATTCCCTCAATTAATTACAACGATATAAAAAACTTTATTAAAACAACTTGGATTGAAGATTCAAAAACAAGCCCGACAAAATCAAGGTGGTATAACAAAGTTCCTGTTGATTTTAGGGTGGATGATACATATACGGCAAAGAAAAATAAAGGTTTTGGCGTCAGGCTGGCTTTATTGAACGAAATGATAAAAGCATACTGGTATGATAAATCAGGGCTTATTTTAAATTACATAAGGTGGGATTTGAACCCCTTAGGGTTTAATTTAAACAATAAAAACGAAATAGTTGTAATTGCTTGGGCTTATGGTAAAAACGGCGAACAAATTTCTCTTGGAACTTGGGGAGTTGATATTAACAACGGGCTGCCGAGATTAATTCCAAACAATGAAAACATTCAAATTGAAGCAAACGCATTTTATATTAAAAGAACACTAAATAATTAAAAATAATAATGTCTAAATTGCTTGGGGCTTTAATTTATTCTATGGTGGGCGATACAGGGCTCGAACCTGTGACCCCTTGAATGTCGTTCAAGTGCTCTACCAACTGAGCTAATCGCCCATAGACGAAACTATTGTACCATAAAAAAATTAAAGTTCAAAAAAATCTGATGTAAAAACAAAGCCCTTTTTAGCTTCGCCAAAACCAAACATATCATATCTTCTGCCGTCTGTTGAATCCATGATAATAAAGCCTGAATTATCACCGTCTTTGGTTCTTTCTTGTATGAATTCAGAAACTGCTTTTTGCCTTTCTTCTTTACTTAGGGCTTTTTCAGCTATTTCTTTTTGTAATTGTTTTGCAGGTTCAATATCAGAACCTGTACAATAATATATTGCATCTCTTGCAGTCAGGCGATAGACACCCGCTTCTTTCATATATTCTTCGCCATTTTCAGCATCTGGCACCTTGTAATCTCTGATAGCTTTTTTTGCAGACAAAAGCATTTTTCTTTGTTCTTCAAAGGTATATGTTCTATAATCCTCTTTGCAATTAAGAACATCTTCAACCCTTTTTGCTTTTTTAAATTTTTTTTCAATCGGTTTTTTAATAGAATTTTCAGACGCTAAATATGCTTTTAAAATTCCCGTGAATGATACTTGCATTTTAAAATTCCTAAATAAAATGTTTTATATCTCTACAAACCACAAAAATTTTAAATTTTGCCATATAGGTCATAATCTGAAAAATCTGTTACTTCAACATCATAAATATCCCCCGGAGCTAGAGGGTTTTTGCTTTCAATATATATTAAACCGTCTACATCGGGTGCATCTTTATATGTTCTTGCGATTGTAAGCCCGTCTGATTGTATTGTTTCAACAATAGATGGAATTTTTTTGCCTATCATTTTTGAATTTAATTCATTTGAAATTTCTTTTTGTAATTTTAAAATTTCTTCTTTTCTTTTTCTCTTAATTCTTTTTGGCACTTGAGGGGTCAGATTATAAGCATACGTATTTTTTTCTTTTGAAAATTCAAAAACGCCAAGCCTGTCAAATTTAACATTTTTTACAAAATTATAAAGATGTTCAAAATGTTCTTCGTTTTCTGTGGGGTAACCTGTAATTAAAGTGGTTCTGACTGCAAGCCCGTTTATTTCATCTCTCAATTTTTTAACAAAATCTTCGCCGTTTATAATAGGGCGCTTCATTGCCTTTAAAATTTCAGGGTGAGAATGTTGAAGAGGAATATCAACGTATTTAACCACTCTATCTATCTCACTATATGCTTTTATTAAACCCTTTGTAAAATTTGTGGGGTATGTATATAAAACTCTTATCCAACTTAAATTTTGAATTTTATCAAGCTCGTATAAAAGTTTATCAAGAGAAGGTTTTTTATATAAATCAATGCCATAACTTGATGTATCTTGTGCAATTAAAACAATTTCATTAACACCTTTATCTGCCAATTTTTTTGCTTCGTTAACAATATTTTCAATCGGGCGAGAGGTGTATTTTCCTCTTAATTTTGGAATAACGCAATAACCGCAAGAATAATTGCACCCTTCGGCTATTTTTATATAAGAGCTTGCACCTACGGTTATTTGAGCCCTTTCTGTTGTTTCCGGATAAACACAATGGGGGTTTTCTGTTACATAATAAAATTCTTTATCAGTATCTAAAAGATTTGCAATTTTATCTATATCAGATGTTCCTATAAAACCGTAAGCTTCAGGAATTAATTTTTTTAAATGTTTTTTGTGTTTTTGAGATAAGCACCCTGCAACAATAACTTTTTTGCCTGTATCAATAAAATCAAAAATGCTTCTTACACTTTCTTCTTCTGCATCAAAAATAAAAGAGCAAGTGTTTATTATAACATAATCACAATCAGGATCATACGCATCAAGCGTTATTTCATAGCCTTTTTCTAACAATTTGCCTGAAATTAATTCCGTATCTATTAAATTTTTAGCACACCCATGGTGCACAACTGCAACTTTTTTCATAGTAAAAGTTTTAACAAAAAAATAAATTCAGGGCAATTATTTAACCTGTTTTGTTTTAATACTGATATAAAAAAGGAAGGTGTTATATGTTAAATACTGTGGCAAACGGAGCACAACCAATAAACGGGCAAATACTGCCTGATGCATCCGACAATGCATCAAGTCTTGTAGGATACAATATTAACAATTATGTTTTTGGCGACCTAAACGGCACAGATACATATACCCCAAACAAAGAGGCTCAACTAAACCAAAATAATCAAATGAACCCAAACGCAACAAACCCTATCCAAAATAAAAAATCTAACCCCTTGCTTGGAATTTTAGGGCTATGCACGCTTTTTGGAGCAGGCTACATCGGCATCAAAAAAGCAAAAGGGCAAAAAATTGAGCTACCCAAACTTGAAACAATTAAAACAAAAATAACTGATTTGATTAACAAATTTAAAAAAGAAGCAAACAAAGCTTAATCTGGGTCAAATAGCCTAAAATTAACCATTTAAGTTGATATTTTACAAAAAAACGTTATATTTAAAATATGAAACATTTTTTTGTAATTGCCGTTATGTTTTTAACCTTCAATTTAGCCTATGCAGCTATTGATGACAATGTTGACTACGATTTTATAAATAATGCATTTTCAAACCCAAACCCTACTACAAACAAAGAATTTGAAGAGGTTATGGAAAAACTTGAAAACCCGAGAGAAGGTGTTTTTACTAAAATTTTTAAATTTTTTGAAAAAGATAAAATTAAATACGATAAAGAATTAAAAACAAGATACGCCAACCCAAACAATCAACCCACAAGGATAAAAGATGTTCCTGAAGAAAAACCGACAATTTTAATCACGGCAGAAAGCTATGATTCAAAAGGTAATAAAGTTGATATAGGATATTATCAGGTTGAATTTAAAAAAGAAAACGGCAAATATCTTCTTGAACTTATGCAAGGCGCAAACAAGCATATAGCAACCTTAATTGCAAGAGAAATAGATGAAGATGAAAAAGCTCCCTCAATCGTTTATGGCAGAGCAGAAGCCACAAATAACGGTTATATTAAGGTAATTTATGCAAATTTAGATTTAACACTTTTGGGATTCTTAAAAATAAAAGAAGAACCAAAACAAATTTATGAACCCATTTATTAACTTATATATTAAATTTGAACCAAAAGATTTTTTTTGCTATCATAATTAACTGTATTTGGAGTTAATTAAGATGATAAACGGAAAAAAGATAGTTGTTGTCATGCCTGCATACAACGCTGAAAAAACCCTTGAAATTACATATAAAGAAATTTATAGAGATTTTGTCGACAAGGTTATTTTAGTAGATGATAACTCATCAGATAACACAAAAGAAGTTGCAAAAAACCTAAACATTACAACCATTGTTCACAAAAAAAACTTAGGCTACGGCGGAAACCAAAAATCTTGCTATCTTGCAGCCTTAAAAGAAGATGCAGACATTGTAATTATGGTTCATCCCGATTATCAATACACCCCAAAATTAATTCCCGCAATGGCTTCAATGATTGCATTTGGCGAATATGACACGGTTATTGCATCAAGAATGTTAACCAACTCTGCCCTAAAAGGCGGCATGCCATTGTATAAATTCATTGCAAACAAATGTTTAACTTTATTTCAAAACATTTTTATGGGTCAAAATTTATCTGAATATCATACAGGTTTTAGGGCCTTTTCAAAAGATGTTCTAAAAACATTGCCGCTAAAAGAATGTGACAACGACTTTGTTTTTGACAATGAAATGCTTGCCCTTATATTTTATTACGGTTTTTCCGTCGGTGAAATTTCATGCCCTACAAAATATTTCCCCGATGCAAGTTCAATTAACTTGAAAAGGTCTATCAAATATGGCTTTGGTGTTTTAGGAGTAAGCCTTTCATATTTCCTTGCAAGGCTTTCAATCTTTAAAACCAAAATTTTCAGAAAAGATGCCAAAAAGCTTAATTTAGACGATAACATTGAATATTATCACCATGAATAATTAACAAAAAGCGCCTTATTAAAGGCGCTTTACAGTTGGTTGTTCTCTTTTTCTCCGCAAAATACTAATTCTTTTTTTAATCCAACAAGGCTTCTAAAATTGATGCATTTTTTGTTGCTAATGTGTTTTCTCTGATTTTTGATCTATGAATATATGTTCTTAATGCTTCTCTTATTAATTCTGAACGTGAACGATTTTCACCTTCTGCAATTTGATCGATTTCATCTAAAAATTTTTCGGGCATTGAAATTAAAACTCTTGCCATTTTCTTATTCTCCTTTTTAATTACTCATTCTCTTGTTCTTTTTTTGAGATTTTGTTTTTCCTCTCGTACTTATATAAAGAATTTTTATCTACGAAAATTGCCTTTTTTATATTATTTTTATATATTTTCTGTTACAAAACTTAATAAAAAATAAAAGATGCAAAAACAGCCTGTTTGAAACAGGCTGCATATCTGAAACAAATAAAATTTACAGTATTTTATCAGGCAAGAAATAACTTCTTATGCATCTAAAACATATAAAATTTACAGTCCGGAAACTAAATTGCCTCTTGATACCATTTTTCTGCCCTTCAGGTAAACATAATCAGGGCGGGTTTTATTTAAAATGGCATTATAATCTTCGCCTTCATTTAGCCAAAAAACGTTAAAATCGGCATCTTTACCTTGTTCTAGCGTGCCTATTATATTATCCAGCCTTAAAATTTTTGCTGGGTATTTTGTCAGGTGAGAAATAACTTCTTTTGCATCTAAAATTCCGTTATTTACAAATCTTACCTCATTTAATAGGCTTATATCATCATTAAATGCAAGGCTGTTTGTTCCAAAACCGTATCTTTTGCCAAATGTTTCATTCACTTTTCTAAAATCTAAAACCTGATTGTGCAGCTTTTTGCTTACTCTTGGGCAATAACAGAACGAAACCTTATTTTCTTTTAAAATTTCAAGGTCATTATCTGATAAATAGTTTCCATAAGTTGCTATTGTTTGTTTGTTTAAAACATCCAAACCTTTTAGGTAAACAACAGGTGAAACGCCTTCAATATATGGTTCAAACTTCTTATATCCGCAAAAGGCATTTAAGACATCGGAATCAGAAAAACCATATTTAACCCAATCTATTTCATCTTTTGATTCAGCAAGCCTTATTGTAAGTAAGATATTATTTTTCTTACAATATTTAACAAGAATTTTAAACAGCCTTTTATGAACAGATGTAACAGAATGAGGCGCAACACCTACAAATGTGTTTTCCGATTTTTGTTTCATTAATTTATCAATCTTTTTTTGAATGTTTCTAAATTCTTCTTTGCTGGAATCGGCAGAATCTGAAAATAATTCAAAGAAAAGATAAGTTTTAATCGGAATTTCATTCAAAAGAGAAAAATATTTTGATTCTTTTGATAATTGGCAAACGCAAGTGGTGCCGTTTAATAAAGAAAGCTCTAAACCTCTTTTAAAAGATTTTATTTTATCTTCCCTTGTATAGCAAAAATATTCGCTCAAAAGGTTAGCAAGTTTCATTGTAAAAGAATTTTTAGGAATACCTGCTAAGTGATAATGTTTTTTAAAATCGGTGAAAAATTTCTTTATCGTTTCTTTAAACCCCTTCAATTTTGTTGTTCCTATATTGGTATATTGAAGGTGATTATGAAGGTTGATAAACCCCGGAGTTATAACGGCATTACCAAGTTCTTTTAAATGCTTTAAAGAACTTTTATCAAATTCAGACGCCTTAACTATATCTTGAATTTTGCCTTCGTCAATAATTAAAATGCAGTCTTCATATACATTATTGTCACCGTCCATTATCCATTTTGCACTGTAACCTTTTGCCATTTTGCTCCCTTTAACTATACTAATGCCATTTCAGACAGTTCTTTTTTAATATCACTAACCAAAACATGAACTATGGGTGTACCTGTTTCTTTTTGAAGATAAACATCAACAATTCCCGCTTGCGCAATAAACCTTTTACATAAAATGCAAATCATGGTGTGACCATATATATACATAGTTGAACCCTTGCATCTGTCTTGCCCTGCTTGAATTATAGCATTTTGTTCAGCATGGATTGAACGACAAGTTTCATATCTTGTGCCGGATTCAATATTGTTTTTTATACGATAACAATAACCAAGCTCATGGCAAGATACAACCTTAGAAGGGGTTCCATTATAGCCTGTAGCTTTAATTTTTTTATCATCTCCGACAATAACGGCGCCCACATTTGCCCTCAAGCAATTAGACCTTGATGCACAGGTCTTTGCAATTTCCATAAAATATTCATCCCAGGGTTTTATCATTGTCGTTTAATTGCCTTAAATAATATGGTTTCACTAAATTAAGATAACACATAATAGGGTTTTAATCAATTTTTATAATAAATGTATTGCAAAATAATACAAAAACCGTTAAAATGCATAAATAGCAAGCTGGTGTGCAATAGATTTTATATTTCTTGTACCAAAGTTGCAAATTTACAAATTACCAACCTAAGGAGACTAAAATGTACCAAGACGAAACCCTTCAATGTGAAGATTGCGGCAAAGAGTTTGTATTCACTGTGGGTGAACAAGAATTTTACGCAGAAAAAGGTTTAGTAAATAAACCTAAAAGATGCCCCGAATGCAGACAACTAAGACGCCAAAAAAGCAAAAAAAGGCTTTATGATGCCGTTTGCTCAGAATGTGGCGCACAAACAAAAGTGCCCTTTAAGCCCATTGAAGGAAAAGAAATCTATTGCAAAGAATGCTTTCACAAAAGACAACAGGCTTAAACAAGAGATTTTTAAAACGGGCTTTGCCAATTAACGGCAAGGCTCGTTTTTTAATTTCGGAATTTGTATTATAATAATTAAGCAAAATTAAAGAGTAAGAAACAAATGCACGAAACAACAACCCTTGATAAACTAAAAATTGGCGAAGATGCAATTATTAAATCAATAGAATGTGTTGATAAGGCTTTAAGAAGCCATATTTTAGATATGGGTCTAACCCCAGGGGTTGAAGTTACTTTAATTAAAACCGCACCTATGGGAAACCCTTTAGAAATAAGGCTTAGAGGATATGAGCTTACAATAAGAAAAGAAGATGCCGCAAAAATTAAAATTGAAAATATCCACAAAGCCCACGACAAAAAAAGGGAATATAAAAGGTTTGATGTTATCGAGCACTCTAAAATAGGCGAAATTCCTGCTGACCCTGTTAAAGAAAGAAACCCCATTAAAGGAAGAATTAATTTTGCGCTTGCAGGCAACCAAAATTCAGGCAAAACTTCCCTTTTTAACAGATTAACAGGCTCAAATGCCCATGTGGGAAACTTCCCCGGAGTTACCGTTGAAAAAAAAGAAGGCAACTTAAAAAATCAACAAGACGTTGTTATAGTTGATTTACCCGGAATTTATTCGCTATCGCCCTATTCAAAAGAAGAAATTGTTACAAGAAACTTTATTTTAGATGAAAAACCCGATGGAATTATAAATATAGTTGATGCAACAAATATCGAAAGAAACCTTTATTTAACACTTCAATTAATTGAACTGAACATTCCTATGGTAATTGCCCTAAATATGATGGATGAAGTGACAGAATCAGGCGGAAATATTGACATAAACGGGCTAGAGGCTGCTTTAGGCGTTCCCGTTGTTCCTATTTCAGCCCTTAAAAATGAAGGCATACAAGAACTTATTGAACATGCAATAAATGTTGCAAGATACCAAAAACGCCCCACAAGACTGGATTTTTGCGATGCGGACAATCCAAAAACAAAATCTGTTCACAGGTGTATTCATTCTATCGCCCACTTAATTGAAGACCACGCACTGAGCGCACAAATTTCTCTTCGCTTTGCAGCAACAAAACTAACAGAAGGCGACCCTTTGATTTTAGAAATGCTTTCTTTAGATAAAAACGAACGAATGATTTGCGCAAGAATAATAAAAGAAATGGAAGAAGATAGAGGTCTGGATAGAGAAGCAGCCCTTGCCGATATGAGATTTTCTTTTATTGAAGAACTTTGCTACAACTACGTTCAAAAACCAAAAGAAACAATAGGGCATAAAATAACCGTTCAGGCAGATAAAATTTTAACGGGCAAATATACTGCAATTCCCGCATTTTTCATAATAATGGCGATAATTTTTTATCTGACATTTGGTCCTGTTGGCGGCACATTGTCAAATATAATGAATTTCGGAATAGATTATTTTACCGATTTAGCTGACAATTTTTTAACAGACTACGGACTAAACCCTGTTGTACATTCTCTTATTATAAAAGGTATTTTTGCAGGTGTTGGCGCCGTTTTAAGTTTTCTTCCGATTATTGTGGTTTTATTTTTCTTTTTATCAATTTTGGAAGATTCAGGCTATATGGCTCGTGTTGCTTTCATTATGGATAAAACCTTGAGAAAAATAGGGCTGTCAGGAAGAAGTTTTGTACCTATGATTATGGGCTTTGGCTGTTCTGTTCCCGCTATTATGGCAACAAGAACGCTGCCATCCGAACGTGACCGCAAAATGACAATTTTATTAACACCTTTTATGTCATGTTCAGCTAAACTTCCGATTTACGCCCTTTTTACGGCGGCATTTTTCAGCGAACAAAAAGTTCTTGTAATAATAGGCTTATATTTAATCGGAGTTATTGTAGGGGTAATTTCAATTTTAACCTTAAAACTGTTTGCATTTAAGGGCGCACCGGTTCCTTTTGTAATGGAATTGCCAAACTACAGAATACCTACTGCAAAAACCGTTTTAAGATTAATTTATATAAAAGCAAAAGATTTTGTAACAAAAGCTTTTACCTTAATTTTTGTTGCAGCGATTGTAATTTGGTTTTTACAAAATTTTGATTCAAGAATTAATCTTGTTTATGATTCTTCAAAAAGCCTTCTTGCAGGGCTTGGAAATTTCTTGGTTCCTGTATTTAAACCTCTTGGAATAGATGATTGGCGAGTTTCAACCGCATTTATAACGGGCTTTATGGCAAAAGAAAGCGTTGTTTCAACTTTGACGGTATTATTAGGCGGCGATGTTTCAAAACTGCCTTTCATGTTTACAAAATTGACCGCTTTTGTATTTCTTATTTTTTCACTTCTCTACACCCCTTGTGTTGCAGCCATTGCAACAGTAAGAAGAGAACTTGGAAAAAGATGGGCAACATTTGTGGTATTTTTCCAATGTGCCATAGCTTGGTTTGTAGCATTTATTGTTTATACAATAGGAAACAAACTGTTTTAAATTTGAGCTTTTATCACTCTTTCAATATTTGCTAAATCTTTTATGATTTGAATATTTTTAAAGCCGTTATTTTTTAACAGCTGACAAACAGCTTCAAATTGCCCTTGCATTAGTTCAAATAAAATAAAACCGTTTTTATTTAAAAATTTTGGCGCATCAGCTATTATTTTTTCATAAAAATAAAGCCCCTTGTCATCTTCTGTAAATAAGGCATTATAAGGTTCAAATTTAACTTCCTCTTGAATTGTTTCATACATTTTTTTTGGAATATAAGGGGGGTTTGAAACAATAATATCAAACTTTTCATCACTCCTTATATTTGAAAAAATATCCGATTTTCTAAAAATACAAGTTCTGATTAAATTTAATTTTTTAACATTATCAAGCGCTGTATGAATTGCACCGTTTGAAATATCCACCCCTAAAATTTCAACATCATAATTTTTCTCTTTTGAATATTTTCCGATCATACAGGAAATAACGCCTGAACCAACGCCTATATCTAAAATTTTAGCACCGTTAAAAACTTCTTTATTTGTTTCTCTTATTAAAATTTCCGTTTCATCTCTCGGAATTAAAACATCGCTGTTTACAATAAATTTTTCACCCATAAAATGCGAATAGCCCAAAATATATTGAATAGGTTTTTTGGTTTCAATTCTTTCTTTTATGTAAGGCATAATTTGAGTTTCATCAAATTCATTTATAAATAAAAGTTCTTCAAGTTTTTTCCCTGTTACTTTTTCCAATATTAATTCAACTTCAATTTTTGCTTCGTTTGAAGGAATATTTGCCCCGATTAAAATTTTAATAAAATCATTCTTTGTTTTCATCATCGTTTTCTTTATTGTCAATTATATCCATAATCCAATTTCTAAGGTCTAATCTTGTTGCATTTTCTGTATTTTTCATTTGAACATTGTGAGCTTTTGCAACTTTTTCATAATAAAAAAGCTGTTTTTTTGTGGGTTTCAATTTGCTCATTTTAAAATCATTGGCGCGCTTTCTTTGTTCTTTTTGAAATTGTTTTTGTTTTTCTATTATGGGTTTTAATTTTTCTTTTTGCTCAAGTTCAAAAAAAACATAATCAACAACAAGGGCTAAATCTTTCAAAAAATCATCATCGGATAAAAGAGGAATAATAAACTCAAAATGCGGATTATTTATTTCATAATAATAATTTTCATCTTCAATAAATTTGTCTATTATATCTTCTTTTTTAAGAGTTTTATTTTTTTTGACAAAAGAGGCAAAATAGCTGAATAGCATTGATTTTTGCCTATTAGTTAAATATAAAAAAACCTGATTTTTAATATATTGCATTTATATTAAATCCTTAAAAGAAAAACTTTTTTTAATTTTTCTAAATGCTTCAAATTTTTCTTCTATTGAATTTGTTGCAGCTAAATTTTTAGAAAACTTTTCTTTGATTTTCTTCTCTAATTTCTTTTCTTCAATATTTTTAATTTTGTCATTCATTATTCTTCATACCCGAGCATTTTTAAGGCAGTTTTATCTTTTTGCCAATTTTTCTTAACTTTTACAAAAAGTTCTAAAAAAACTTTTCCTTCAATAATTTCTTCGAGCTCTAACCTTGAATCAGTTCCGATTTTTTTCAGCATAGAACCATTTTTCCCTATTATAATTCCTTTTTGACTGTCAGCAGACACAAAAATTGTAGCTTTAATTTTATCAATGTCATTTTCTGTTTTATATTCATCTATTAAAACAGCAACAGAATGAGGAATTTCATCTTTTGTATTTAAAATAATTTTTTCCCTTATGACTTCAGATGCTATCATTCGCATATTTTGGTCTGTTATTATATCGTCAGGATAGAGTTTTGGCGAATTTGGAAGGTAATTTTTAATCGTTTCAATTAATTTTGGAATATTTTTCCCCGTTTTGGCTGAAACCTTAATTATTGGCAAATTTTCATCAAACAATGTTTTATAGCTTATAATATTTGCCTCTTTTTTTTGTTCGTCTTTAATTAAATCAATTTTGTTTGCAACAATAATAACGGGCTTTTTAGATTTTTTTATGCAATTTTCAACAATCCAAACGTCCCCCTTGCCCGCTTTTTGAGTTATATCAACCAAAAATAAAATTACATCAGAATCATCTATTGCGCCCGTTGATTGCTCGTGAAGATATTCCCCCAATTTATTCAAGGGTTTATGAACCCCTGGGGTGTCTATAAAAACAATTTGTGCATCATCATCCGTTAAAATGCCTTTAATTTGTTTTCTTGTTGTTTGAGCAGTATTTGTAGTTATCGCAATTTTTTGACCCGTTATAAAATTAACCAAAGTTGATTTTCCAACGTTTGGGCGGGCTAAGACAACAGCATATCCGCATTTATAATCTGTTACATTATTAAGTTTTGGCATGTTCTGTTTGTTCATAGTATAATTTTACTATAAAATTACCTTTTTATTAAAAGTGTAAAACAAGGATGTTATAGATGAAAAAAATATTTACGGTTTTTCTTGCTGTTGTTGCAGTTGTATTTGGAACACAAGCTTTACTTGCAGCAGTAGGTGATTATAAAAATAATTTATTAAAAATTGAGATAACAAAACTTGATGAAAATAACTATGATATAGGTTTATACACTCAAAAAATTTATAATGAACCTGTTAAAATAATCAAAAAAACCGATACGGTTTATTATTTCTTATTACCTGAAACAAGCAATTCAATAACATCTGTCACCCCAAATGACGCCATTAAAAATGTTTTAATTAAATCTTACCCCTATGCAGGGCAAGATATGGAAAACAGCTACACAAAAGTTGCAATTATAACATCTAAACCGGTTAATTTATCGACATCTTTAAGAACTTTAGATACAAGCATTTCCCCAAGACTGGACCCTATCCGCCTTGCAAGACTTGATAAAGTTTTTGAAAGATATTCTGACCGCTTAGCTGAAAACAATATTCCAACACCATTAGCGGAATTTAGAAAAGAACCGGTTGTTGCAAAAAAACCTGAACCTAAAAAAGAAGCAGCCGAAGAAAAAATTGCATCAAGCACTCCTGTAAAGAAAGTGCAAAAACCAACAGCTAAGGCACCTGTAGAAAAACCCGTTCAGATAGCATCAAAACCAAAAACTCAAACAACTGTTAATAAGCAGCCCGCACAAACAATTCAAAAGGCAATACAAGCTATAACAAAACCTGTTATAGCAAGCAAACCGGCTGCTAAAAAACCTGCAGTAACAGCAAAAGCAAAAACATCTCAACCAAAACCCGTTACTGTAACCTCAAAACCCGTACAAGTTGAAACAAAGAAAGTTCAAAAACAAACGGTTGCAATGAAACCCGTTCAAAAAGTACAGCCAAAGCCTGTTAGTATAACTTCAAAACCTGTACAGGTTGAAACAAAGAAAGAATTACCAAAACAAACAGTTAATAACAAAACAAAACAAACCGCATTAAATTCTTCTCAAACAGAAACAAAATTGCAAGAAGCTAACAACGAAGCAATAAAACCGGCTCAAAAAGAAGACACCAACAAAAAACAGGTTGAAGAATTTGAAAAACAATTAGCTACTACAGAACCGATTGATGCTGAATTTGGCAAAAAGGTTCCTGTAGATAATGTTGAGGATGCAGAAAATAATAAAAATATAGAAGCAGAAGTAGTTGAACCAATTCAAAACATTCCTCAAGAAAATATACCTGCCAAAAATTCAAACAATGGCTTTATGGGCTTGTTTGGAATATTTGCTATTCTTTTGGTTTTGTACATTTTTGCAAAGAAACACACTGCAAACAAGAAAAAGCTTATTCTTGAAGCCACAAGCCTTAAAAATAGCGTTAATGATACGGAAGAAATTAAAGAATTTCTTAAAAAACGTACAGCTATTAAAAAAGAAGCGGAAGAGCCAATTCAAGAGCCAATTCAAGAATCTGTTGAAGAAGTTCAAATTCAAAAAGCAGAAGCTCAAACCATACAGCCTGAAATTCAAAATCAAAACACGGAAACTTCAAACAATTATATTGAAGAAAAGCCCGCAACAAGCGCTGCATCAAATGCTGCATCCGCTGAAGATGAAAGAATTCAAGCATTTAACGCATATATGGAAAATGTTCAAGAAACACCTTCAAATAAAGAAGATGCAAAAACACAAACAATATCTGATTTTACAGAAGATGATGCCGTTATTGCCCAATTATACACTCCGATTGAAAGTTTATCCGGAGGGTATGCATCATATATTGAAGAAAATGAAATTCAACCGCAAGAACAGCTGCTACAGCCTTATGAAGCTGTTGAACCCGCTGAAACCAACATAAACGGTACAAAACAAGAAAACGATGATGTAGCTACAATAGTTTCATCTTCAAAATTAACCGAAACAAGAGGCTTATATCTTGCTAAATTTGAAGGTGCAACATCTCTTGTAGGTTACATTCAAGATGACATCTATGTTTTATACAATTTTGGCGATGTAAATGTTCAAGATACAAAAATAGAATCCAGCCTTGCTCAAGAAAATGATACAGACAGCATCTATATCGTAAAAACGGGCGGAAAAAAACTTATGGTAAAATCTACCCCTTACGATATGAGCTTAGAAATGGTCATGTAAATTCTATATTTTGAGTTACTTTTTATATAAATCGGGAATATAAATAGTGGTGTCATAATATAGAAACAGGAAACTATTTTGTCAGAAATTAATGAATCAATTTCAGCTGAATCCTTTAATTTTGCCGATTTATTCTCTAAAATGGGCGACCCCGTTGTAATACTAAAAAACGACGATACAAAAGGCAAAATACTAGAAAATCTTGAAGAAATAGAAAAGAAACTTTTAGGAATTTACGAAGAAGAAACAATTATTGATAATTCCAATAAAGAATTAGAAACAGATGAGCTTGCACAAAAAATAGGCTATAAAATAGACTGGTCAGACATTGATATGACAGGCTGGCAAGATATTAATTCAGACAGAATTAATATTGAAAACGCATTAAAAAAACTGGACGAAGAAGAAAATTAATAACCTTCACCTATTGTATCAATAGCTTCAACTCTAATATCTGTTATAAGTTCAGAATATGAAATAACAACGATTGTGGGGATGTGCCTTTCTAGCATTTGATATAAAGGCAATCTTATTCTTGGCGAACATAAAATAACAGGCTGAACACCAACGGCTTGATGCGCCTTCATTAAGGTGTTAGCCGTTGTTTCAATTAATTCTTGCACCTGCATTGGGTTTAATAAAAACATTGTGCCAAGTTCCGTTCTTTGGCAAGAATCATCCAAAGTTTTTTCCCATTCGCTTGATAGTGTAAGTGCATATAAAACCTTATCTTTGTTACAGTTTTGAAGGCAAATTTGCCTGCCTAATGCCGCTCTTAGTCTTTCAGATAAAATATCGGGTTCTTTTGAAAACCTTGCATAGTCGCATAATCTTTCAAAAATAAAGATAATATCTTTAATTGAAACTTTTTCTCTAATTAAGTTAACAAAAATTTTCCTCAAGTCTGATGTTGAAATAATTGTTGGAACAAGGTCATTAACCAACGTCGGGTCTTGAGATTTAACAAGTTCCATAAGTTTCAAGACATCTGTTTTTGTCATTACTTCATCAACATATTTTCTAACGCAATCTTGAAGGTGAGTTACAATAACATCAACTGCATCAACCGCAACAATTTTAGAGTTTCTGTCTATATATTGGGGGTCAATCCAATAAGCTTGCGATTGATAAGTTGGGTCAACTGATACAATAACGTTATCAGGCACTTTTTTGCCCAAAGCTTCCCATTGGTCTGCAATAACCATAAATTTTGAAGGGTATACAACGCCCGTTGCAACAGTGTTGCCCCTTATTGCAATTAAATATTCGTTATCTTTTATGGCAGATGAATCCATAATTCTTATGTTTGGAATAATGTAGCCTAATTCATCTGTCACTCTTTGTCTTAGGGCTGCAATTTTAGCCAATAATTGCCCGTCTTGGTCAGGGTCTGCAATAATTAACAAGCCTGAACCAACCTGTAAGGATAAAACGTCAACACCCAATCTTTCATACATTTTATTCGGGTTAACCAGGTCTTGCATATTTTTTCTAACAGCATCCAATTGCCCTAATTGCTGCTGAACATCGGCATTTACAAGAACAGAAATGCCTGCAAAAAGCAAAATTATGGAAAACATAACAAAAGGCCACCAAGGAAGCCCTGTTACACCGCTTGTTATTGCAATAAACATCAAAAAGCCGCAAGATAAAAAGAGAGCCTGTGGTTTAGATAAAATTTGCAAGGTAACGTCTTTTGCAAGTGATGTGCTTGCACCGGTTGACCTTGTCATCACGATACCTGATGATATTGCCATTAAAAGTGAAGGAAGTTGAGAAGATAAACCATCACCGATTGTTAATACCGTATATTTTGAAACAGCGTCTGCCAAAGGCATTTGATTCATTACAACACCTATTATTAAGCCGCCTATGATATTAATAACAGCAATAATAATACCTGCGATAGTATCACCTTTAACAAACTTCATAGCACCATCCATAGAACCAAACAAGGATGATTCCCTTTGAAGGTCTTCCCTTCTTTTAACCGCTTCTTCAGGGGAAATTAAACCTTGGTTAAAATCGGCATCGATTGTCATTTGTTTACCCGGCATAGCATCCAATGCAAACCTTGCTGAAACTTCTGCTATACGTTCAGCACCTTTTGTAATTACCATAAACTGAACGACGGTGATAATTAAGAAAATAACACCGCCAACAACCATATTACCGCCGGTTACAAATGTTCCAAAAGCATGAACAACTTCACCTGCATCCCCTTTAGCCAAAATAAGCCTTGTTGATGCTATTGATAAAACCAATCTAAACATTGTGCCGATAAGGATAATAGATGGAAAAGAAGCCAATTCCAAAGGTTTTTGCACAAACAAAGAAAACATTAAAAGAATAACACCCAATGCAATATTCAATGAAATTGAAAAATTTATAACCCAGTTTGGCATTTCAATAAGCAAAATTAATATAAGGGCAATTACAAAAAATGCCATTAAAATTTCGCTTATAGGGTTATTTGCTATTGTTGTTTTTCCTTGTGCTGCCATTTATCTTCTATTCGCCCCCTTTATAAATTCCGAAGGCATTTTGAATTATACTTAATTGTGTTGTAAAGTTGGCATCTATTACACCATTGCTTGCAACAACCGTGCAAGAGCCTTTTTCGACAAGTTCATCAGATGCTACTATTATTTTCGCATCAATAGGAGAATCTGCCAAAATTTCAGGAATTGAAGCCTTTGCAAATTCAACATCTTCAGGGTTAACTTTAACCGTTATTTTTTCTTCATTTGAACCTAATTCATTGAAAACTTCAGCTAAAACGGATTTTAGAACATCATTTGATAAAGATACTTCTTTTTTAATGATTTTTTTAGCAACTTCAAGGGCAATTTCTAAAATATGCCCTGACATTTCTTCATAGGCATCTTTTCTTGCAGAAACTATTTGAGATAAGGTATCTTTCAACAATGAAATTTCATTTTCTGCTTCCAATAGCCCGTTTTTATAACCCTCTTTTGCAGCAACTTCCCTTATTGTTCTTGCTTCTTCTTGCGCACGAGAAACAAGCGCCCTTTCATCAATTCTTCTAAATCCCCTTCTTCTTTCACCACGGCGCCTTTCATATCTTTCCTTAAATTCAAGAAGAGTAACATCAACTTTTTCATACTCATCAAGCTTAACTTCAAGCTCTGATTTTTCTTTTTTTTCCGCTTTTTCTATTTTTTCTTTTGGTTTTTCTTTTTCTTTGGCTTCGTTTTCAACACTCAAAACAAGCTCTTGTTCAAGTTCTTTTTTTTCTTTTTTTTCTATTGCCTTCTTTTTAAGCGCATTAACCTTCCCCGCACCTGCCTTTATTATATTTTTGGAGCGGAGATTTGAATTTGAATTAATTTCTTCGTTTTGTTCTTTTGTTACTTTCTTTTTAATTATCATGATGTGAAAGCTTTTCTTCCATATACTTTACAATAACGCCTGAAACTCTGGTCGGAATTTTTACGTCATCTTTTGTATAAGGAGATAAAACAAATTGCTTAATTATAGGTCTTTCATTATCTATAATATTAGAAATTTCATTTTTATCATACGTTTTAACAATTTTAAACAATTTAGAATAAATTCTATCAGGTGAAATAACTTTTGGCTCAGGTAAAACCTCTTTTATTTCATTAAGACACCTTATTGTAATGTTTTTATCTATTTTTTGTTCAAGATTAGGCATTTTTATATATTGAGATAAAACTTGCGCTTCGGATTGATTAAACTTTGAAATAATTGCATCAGCTTTTTCTTTTGGAAGTTTTTTGATAAAAAGAGCAAGCGAAGCTAATTTTAATATTTTTGCATCGGAAAGATCTTCCCCTAAAGCTTGTTCTTCTTCAAATTGCGCCTTGCTCATATCATCTATGCTTGATTGATTCATTGTACTTTGAGCAAGTTTATCGTCAATTTTACCCTTAGCTTTTAAATCTTCAATAGCTTGTTTAAAGCAATTTTTAACTTGAATTTCAATCACTTGAATTGTTTGCTCTTGAGGAAGATTTTTACTTATGGCTTGTTTTGCAATTTCAAAAACAGTGAAAGCAACTTTTTGTAAAACGCCTTCTCTAAGTTCAGGCGCAATGCCGCCATTAATCAAATCTATTGATTTATGAAAAGTCCACTCGCCGATAAACTGGGTTATCATGCTTGCTTGTTGAGCATTTAGGTTATATTTTTCATCCTTAACAAGCGCATCACCGCAAAGTAGGCAAAATTTATGAATTATTTCAATAACAAACTTTTTATCAGCTTCGGATATATTAGAAGGAATTACCTGACTTGCTTCCATAGCAAGGTTTTTTGCAAACGCTCTTTGGTCAAAACCTTGTATAACCCTTTGCGGTTTTTGCTGAGCAGCCTGCCCTTGCGGGTGGTTAGCCTGCTGTTTATTGGCGCCCTGATTTTGTGGTGCCGGTTTTTGTGGTTGTGCTTTTTGGGTTGGCTGTGGCGGCATTTTCTAAATCCAATTTATGACATTAAAATTATACAATACTAACTTGCTTCAATCCAGCTTTTAAGTTTTTCAATAGCTTCAAGATCATCAAGCCCGGAATAATCTGCAGCAAGTTCTGAAATAGCATCATCAATGGTTGTATCTTTTTCAGGCTTTTTATTTTCTTCTTTGGTTTGAACATTTGCCTGTGTTTGAGCCTGAGCTGCCTGTTGTTGAGCTTGCAGCTTTTGAAGATTTTGCTGTTCAAGAAGATTTTGCGCCATTGCAGCCTGCCTTTGAATTAATTCTTGTGCTTTTGTATTAACATCTTTTAATTGCTTTTCTTGTTCTCTTGCTTTTGCTCTTAATTCGTTCAATTCTTCATTGTGCCTTTCTTGTTCGGCTTTAACTCTGTTTGCAATGTATTTTAAGCCAAAACCGAGCCCCACAAGAAGCGCTAAACCAACAACCCACCAATGGTTGCCTGATTCTTCAGGTTTTGGAAGCCTGTTTGGGCTATCGGGTGCTAAAATCGGGTTAGCAGATTCAACAAATGCAATAGAAACATTCTCTGGGTCTACAAGGGGGCTTGCAGCATGAGCAATTAAAGTTTTTAGGTCTTGAATTGTCATACTCATTGGAATTGCAGATTGTTCAAGAGAAACTGCGATTGAAATTTCTTCAATGGCGCCTTCGCCCATATATTCATTAACTTGGGTTTTTGTAACTCCATATTGAGTTTCATGGGCTTGACGAACGTATTTTCTGTCTTGTGAAGAATTTTGCCCTGAGGTTGGAACGCCATAAGGCAAATAAACACTGACTGCATTTATTGCAGAGTTTGTATCATTTGTATTATCGCCCAATTTTTCGGTAAAACCTTGTTCAGAAACTGCAGCTTTAGATGTAGGGTCATAGATTATACTTGTTTTTTCAACAGGCGCTTGAGTTAAAAATGTTGAAACGGTTACAACATAATTTCCTTTACCGACAAGCCTGTCTAATTGAGTTGCAACTTTTTGCTGCATATACTTATCGTTTTCTTCAATCTTAGACAATGCATCGTTATTTCCGCCAATAATGCTTGAATAAACATTACCGTTTGTATCCGTTATTGCAATATCTTCAGCCTTCAAACCCTGAATTGCACCCAATAAAAGGTTTGTTATTGCTTTTATTTTCATAGAATCCAATCTTTCGCCCGCATCAAGCTGAATTTGAACGGTGGCTGTGATTGGTTTTTCATTTTTTGAAAATAGTGACTGTTCAGGAACAGAAATAAATACTTGAGCATTTTTAATCGGAGGAATTTTTCTTATTAATCTTGCAAGTTCCCCGTTCATTGCTCTTATTAAACGAATTCTTTTATCTTCTTTTGTGGATGTAAAATCACCCGTATCAAAAATTTCTA
This sequence comes from Candidatus Gastranaerophilales bacterium, assembly GCA_944325175.1. Classification (GTDB taxonomy): domain Bacteria; phylum Cyanobacteriota; class Vampirovibrionia; order Gastranaerophilales; family Gastranaerophilaceae; genus Galligastranaerophilus_A. Next base: position 26,983 of record CALUYZ010000002.1, read on the forward strand.
AACCAACATGTTCATCTACAAGCCCTGATTGAACCATTTGCAAAATTGCAATATCTCTTTGATCTTCTGTTATTTTATCTTTTGCAGCCAAAACGATTGAAGATTTTGTACCGTCTAAAACCCTTCTTGCCTTAATGCCTTGACGAGCAAGAAGCGCTTGAACTTCTATTGCAAGACCGATTTTATCTGTTGTAAACAAAGAAATATCTTCTTGGATAACTTTAGAAGGCGGCGCTGAAACTGCCCCGTCTTTTGCATTTTTATTATTTGAACCCATAGCAATAGCACAAATTGCAATAATCAAAATAATAACTACTGCTACAATTCCTGCTATGACCCCATAAAACAGGGGTTTATTTTCCATTAAAGCTTTTATATCCATTGCAATTTATTTCTAATCGGTGATTGACCGCTAAAACTATTATACATTTATTTTCAATAAGAAAAAGAGCTATATTGAAATTTGCATGATTTTTTCATACGTTTGGATGACCTTACCTAAAGCTGTTGTTGCAATGTTCATTTGAATTTCAGATTTTTGGATGGCAGTCATAACATCGTGAATATCAGCTTTATCAAGCATCATATCTTCAACTAACTGATCAGGTGCATTCAAATCCGTATTCAGCTGTTCTACTAACCCGCCCATAACCGTTTTAAAATCAGCAGTTTCAGGTTGTTCAATACTTTTTAATCTGGTTGGACCATTAAACGTTGAAATTTTACTTGGTTCAATTCTTTCGCCTAAATTAATTTTTGGTGTTATACCATCGACCATAATTTATCACCTCTTTTTTTTATAAATACATACTTAAAATTGATTTAACATAATTTTGTGTTTCTTTATAAGGGGGAACTCCGTTATATTTTGAAACAGCGTTCGGGCCTGCATTGTAGGCTGCAAGTGCCAAAATTTTATTACCGTTGAACCTGTCTAACATTGATTTTAAATATCTAACCCCGCCATCAATATTTTCTTCAGGGTTCATAGGGTCTTTAACACCTAAGCCTTCAGCTGTTTTTGGCATTAATTGCATTAAGCCCATTGCCCCTGCTTTTGATTTTGCGTTTGGGTTAAAACCTGATTCTTGCTTAACAACGGCAGCTACAAGCTTTGCATCCATATCATATTTTTCGCAGGCTCTATCTATCATATTCATAATGTCAGATTTAGAAACATTTTCAGCCTTTATTTTAGAACCAACCGAAAGTGCGCCAAAAGGAATGTTTGGCGGCGCATCCAAAGAAAAAATACTTCCTTTGTTTTGAGTTTCTTCAACCGATGTTTTTAAAACTTCATTAAAGGGTTTTGAGCCAAACTCTTCTTCTTGTTCATTTTTTTGAACATTTTTATTTTCGTATATGGAATTAATGTAGCTGTCTAATTGCCTTGCACGACTAATTGCAGCAGCTTCACCCGATGAATTTATGTACTTTTGTATAGATGGATTAAACATTATTTAACCTGATTTCCCCAAACGTACGACAACATAATCGTACATTTGGTATTAAACTTTACCTTTTTCCCTTTAATATCATCTAAATTAATGATTTTTTAACTTTGGTCAGAAAAATCAACCAAAAAATGTAACAAAAAATTTACAAAAACTCAAAATAAAACCTATGATATAAGCATGATAAAAAATTTAATACTATAATTAACTTGTGGACACAATGAACGAAGAAAAAATTGCAATATACCCCGGTAGCTTTGACCCTGTAACAAAGGGTCATATCGACATTTTAGAACGTGCTTCCAAGATGTTTGATAAAGTTATAATTGCAGTTTTAAAAAACAACAGCAAGAAGTCTTTAATTCCCATAGAAAGCAGAGTAGACCTTATAAAAGAAGCAATTAAAGAAATTAAAAATGCCGAAGTTGATTCTTTTGACGGCTTAACGGTTGAATATGCACGAAAAAAGGGGGCTAAATTTTTAATAAGAGGTTTAAGGGCAGTTTCAGATTTTGAATATGAAATGCAGCTATCTCAAGCCAATATGTCCATAGCGCCCGATATTGGAACCGTTTTTTTAATAACAAAGCCAAAGTACAATTTCATTTCATCAGGCATTGTTAAAGAAATTGCAAGCTATGGGGAAGATGTTTCAAAATTTGCTCCTAATTGTGTGGTAGAATATTTAAAAAGAAATAATAAGAAAGGTACAACATAAAATGGTACAAGAAGGATTGAAATTATTTGCACTTTACGACAAATTGCAAGAACTGTTAGACGAAGGATTTGACATTATCCCTTCTCATTTAATGATTGTAAAAAGTAAGGAATTAAACAGAATCGTAGATTCTTTCCCCGATGCCATAGATGAAGGCATTAAAATGGCAAAAATGATTTTAAGAAATAAAGAAGAAATGATTCAAGACGCCAAAAATAAGGCAGAGCGAATTATTCAAGACGCAGAAAACGAAAAAAGAAGAATTTTGGATGAATCATCTCTAAGACGTGAAATGGAAGAACAGGCAAAAGCGTTCAGGGAAAAAGTTATTCAAGAATGTGAAAATATTAAAATGAAAGCGTTTGGAGAAGCTGAAAGCATAAGAATAGCATCAAGCGAAGAAGCCTTGAAAATGAAAGACGGCGCACAAGCTTACGCACAACAAATTTTGGTTAAAATTGAACAAGATTTAAACAATTTATTTCAAGTGGTCAAAAACGGTCAGCAATATATAGCACAAATGCGAAACGAAAACGATGAAATGGAAAGTCGTTATCTAAGAAACGAAAACCAACAAAAAAGATAAGTTTAAAAAGCCGAAAATTTTTCGGCTTTAATTTTATGTAAATTGCCTGATATAAGAATCAAAAAGGGTAATTTTTAAACTTTTAATTGTGATAATATTAGTTTATGCAAACTTGTATTTCAAAACAAAAAGAATTAACTATAGATGATATTATAAAATACTATTCAAACGGCGAAAGTCAAAACCAAAGAATAGGGCTTGAATATGAAAGAATTTCAATAGATTCTAAAACATTTAAGCAGGCAAAATTTAAAAATTTGTTTGAAACAATAAAAGACTTTTCAAAAGCTAACGGTTTTGAGCTTATTTTTGACAATGAAACAATAATCGGCGCAAAAAACAATGAAGGAACTTCAATTTCACTTGAACCGGGCGGGCAATTCGAACTCAGCCTGTCGCCAAAAGCCGCCCTTTATGACATTCATTTTGCCGCACAAAATTATATAAGTCAAATTGACTACATTGCACAAAAATACGGTATTAAATTTTTTGCAATAGGAAACCAGCCAAAAACCACATTTAAAGAAATAGAGGTTTTAGACAAAAGAAGATATAAGATAATGGCAAATTATCTTCCAAAAATAGGGCATCTTGCCCCTGCTATGATGCGAGAAACCGCCGGTGTTCAAATTAATTTAGACTATAAAAATTCAACTGACGCCAAAAGAAAAATTAAAGCAGCGCTTTTCATAAGCCCTTTTCTAACAGGCTTTTTTGCAAACAGCCCCCTTAGAGAAAATAAACTTACAAAATATAAAAGTGTAAGGGCGCTTGCTTGGAAATACACCGGTTCTGACAGGTGTAACCTTTTTTATAAAGGCATCATAGACCATTCATATAAAAACATCTATGAACTTTATGCAAACTATATTTTAGACGTTCCCATGATTTTTATTTCAAGAGAAAATAATTATCTTGAAATAAACGGAAAAATAACTTTCAGAGAATTTATGAAAGAAGGCTATAAGGGGCTTTTTGCCACATTAGATGATTATCTTGTTCATCAAAGCTTATGTTTTCCTGATGTCAGATTAAAAAATTGCATAGAAATAAGAAACCATGACAGCCAAAACCTTGATGTTGCTGTTGGAATAGGGGCAATTTATAAGGGGTTATTGTATAACGATAAAGCAACTGATGAAATTTTAAATTTCTTTGCGCCTTTAACATCTTCAGACCTTGAAGAATACGGTTTTTTAGCGGCAAAATACGGAATTAATTTTAATGTTGAAAAATTAAATTTAACTGCCGATAAAATCGTAAAAAAACTTTTATATATGGCGCAATTTAACTTGGATAAAAAAGAACAAAGATACCTTGATTGGTTAATAGACCTTGCAAATTCAAAAAGATGCATTGCAGATATAATTTTAGACGGAATAAAAAGCAATTTATAAAAAGGAATACAAGTTGGAAGAAAAAACAAACGTAGCAAGAATTTTAGACAAATTAAAAATTGAATATAAATATCATTCATACATTAATTCAGGTGCAATTTCAGGTTTAGAGGTTGCAAAATTTTTGGGAGAAGATGAAAATTCCGTCTTTAAAACACTTGTAACAGTTGCAAAATCTAAAAAAAATTATGTTTTTATGCTGCCTGTCAACAAAGAACTTGATTTGAAAAAAGCAGCATTGGCTGTCCATGAAAAGTCTGTCGAGATGATAAAACAAAAAGATTTATTACCACAGACAGGTTACATCCACGGAGGCTGCTCTCCAATCGGTATGAAAAAACAATTTGAAACAGTTATTGACGAAAGTGCCAAAAATTTTGAAACAATAATTTTTAGTGCAGGAAAAATCGGCTATCAAATTGAACTATGCCCTATTAAGCTCAGTGAAATAATAAATGGAAAATTTTTTGATATTTCAAAATAAAAAGCCGCCTGAAACAAGGCGGCTATAATCTACATTTTATTTTGCAGAATTTTCATCTACTAACCCCTCTTTTATGGCTTTTACAGCCGCCTGAACTCTGTCGTCAACACATAATTTTTGCAAAATCGAGCACACATGAGCCTTTGCAGTGTGGACAGAAACTATAAGTTCAGATGCAATTTCCGTGTTTGATTTTCCTTTAACCAACAATCTTAAAACTTCTTGCTCTCTTTCCGTTAAATGCCCTTTGTCATCTTTTGTTTCTTGTTTATAAATTAATTGTGTATTTTCAGGCTTCGGGAAAATCTTTAATGCAGTTTTGCACACATTAGGATCAAGCCAGCAAGCACCCTGATTAATTTGTTTAATAACATCTGCCAAAGTATCAGGGTCAATATCTTTCATGCAATACCCTGTTGCCCCTGCCCCTAAAGATGCCATAACTTCTTCTTCTCTGTCGTGAGATGTCAAAATTATAACTTTTATATTTTTGTCTGAATTATTTTCCATAATTTTCATGGTTGCTTCTAATCCGTTCATATCGGGAAGCCCTAAATCCATAATGACAACATCAGGCGTCTTTTGCTCAATCATTTTAAGAGCATCTTCAGCAGTTTCAGCTTCATTTATAACTTCAATTTCTTCATGCTGATTAAGAGCACACCTTAGCCCCACCCTTGTTAATTTATAATCTTCAACAATCATTACTTTAATAGGCGCCACGCTTAATGTCGTCATTTACCTCTCCTTTTCGTTCTTTAAAGTATATTACCCTATCAGGCTTATTATTACTACCTTTTTAGTTATTTGAACTAATTTTATAATTCATTTTTGAAATTTAATATTGCCCGATTGGGTAGTTTAATTAAACAACTAACTTAAAAAACAACGAAAGAAAATTTCAAACATTATTCATAAACAAACAAAAAAATGCACCAAAATGAATAACATTGGTGCATTTATCTTCTTTTTCTCAATATATCATTGTTTTTAGTTTTATTCAAGAGGTGAAAAGTTTAAAACTTTTAATTTTTTTCATGCTGAAAATAGCTGAACAACAAGGCTTTTAAAGCATTGCACCAATGTTATTCAAATTGGTGCAAAATGTTGAAAGGAAAGCAGAAAATATGAAAAAGAAAAAAGGGTTTACACTTGCCGAAGTATTAATTACTTTAGCAATTATAGGAATTGTTGCCGCAATTACATTACCAAGCCTACTTGTAAATGTAAACGAAAAAGCATGGGATGCACAAAAGAAAGCACTTCATGCCAGACTGGCTCAAGCAATAGGGCAAATGAACACCCTGGGCGGCTATGGAACCTACACAGAAGATGCAGAAGGCACTGCCACAGCAGATACAGCAGCTGAAAGTTTTATTTTAGATGCCCTCTCTAAGGTATATAAAATAAATAACGTTTGCGGTCCTGATAAGCTTTCTTCCTGCGGTATTCCAAGTAAAATTACAACATTAGATGCAGTTTCTGAAATTAATTTTCCAACAAAAATGAAAGAGTTAAATGCAAAACTTTTAAATGGAGGCCATTATACAGGTGAAGACGGTGACGTGGCAGACACAAAAGCTGCTGCATTTGAAACAGTTAATGGTGAATCAATAGCAGTATTCTACAATCCATTATGTAGTTCAGATACAACAGCTATTCATTATACTCAAAACAAAATGTGCGTTAACTTTGTATATGACTTAAATGGTGCAGAAGGACCAAATCAAGTTGGTAAAGATGTTGGTTTTATCACAGCTTTCTACAATAAAAGCCCTGTTGTTGTAGCACCAATTCCATACAACACTGATTACACATCAGTTGTAAAACAATATACGGAAACATCTGGTCAAATTGATGCACCGACAGCATGTAAAACCATGGGAGAAGACCTAAGGCTTCCTGATAGAGATGAACTAGCATCATTATTTGTTAATGCCCCACTTATCAACCTAGGTGAAAGCACTAGCTACTATTGGTCGGGCTCGGTCATTTCGCTGGGCACTTCTCGGTTAGCCTGGGGCCAGACCTTCGTTGATGGCTACCGCGGCCGTTTCGATCGTTCTAATACGCTCTACGTGCGCTGCCTCAGGAGATAAAAAATTTGTCATTTTGTCATTTTGCTAAAATGTGACAAGACCAAATAAATTTCTTTTCAACTTTATTAATTTTCAAATTAGCGCCGCCATTTAAGTGGCGCTAATTTGTAAGCGAATTGATAACAAAAATACACTAAATAAATTTCATACCCAACATTGAATACAATACAAAATAATGATAGTATGAGAATATGTGAAGTTGTACTTCATTATACATTCCTATTGGAATTAATTGATATAAGAAAGGTATTTTTTATGAAAAAGAAAAAAGGCTTCACTTTAGCTGAAATTTTAATTACTTTGGCAATTATAGGAATTGTTGCAGCGATTACTTTGCCAAGTTTACTTGTAAACGTAAATGAAAAAGCATGGGATGCTCAAAAGAAAGCTCTTCATGCCAGACTGGCTCAAGCAATAGGGCAAATGAACGCATTGGGCGGATATGGAACTTATACCGAAGATGCAGAAGGCAATGCAACAGAAGATACTGCAGCAGAAAGTTTTATATTGGATGCACTATCTAAAGTTTATAAAATTAATAATGTTTGCGGACCTGATAAATTAAGTTCTTGCGGTATTCCTAGTAAAATTACAACACTGGATGCGGCATCTGAAATCAATTTTCCAACTAAAATGAGCGAATTAAACAGCAATCTTTTAAATGGAAACCATGCCCCGGGTGAAGACGGCAATATAGCAGACACAAAAGCTGCTGCATTTGAAACGGTTAACGGTGAATCAATAGCAGTTTTTTATAACCCTTTATGCAGTTCAGATACTTTAACCGCTCATTTTACTCAAAATAAAATGTGTGTTAATTTTGTATACGACTTAAATGGCAGCGAAGGACCAAACCAAGTAGGTAAAGATGTAGGGTTCATCACGGCTTTCTATAACAGAAACCCTGTTGTAGTTGCGCCTGTTCCATACAGCACGGATTATACATCACTTGTGCCACAATATTCAGACAAAACCGACACAATAGATGCACAAGCGGCATGTAAAGCAATGGGAGAAAATTTGAGACTTCCCGATAGAGATGAAATAGCATCGCTATTTGTAAATGCCCCTCTTGTCAACAACTACAAAAATAGCAGCTATTGGTCAAGCTCAGTTTTATCTTCTGGCGCTTCGGGTATGGGTTGGAACCAAAGTTTATCTATTGGCGCCCGCGACCGTACTACTCGCTCTAATACACGTTATGTGCGTTGCATTAGGAAATAATCTCATTATTCTCTTTACCTAAAACAACAAATTAATTTTCAATTTTATTATCAAAAAGCACCACTTTAAATGGTGCTTTTTTATGAAAATTTTAATAACAAAAATGGCACAAAAATCGAACAATCTTAGTAAATCTCACATTTTTTCAATATAAAAATACTTTTTAATCAGTTCATCAAATTAAAAAATTTTGATATTAACATTTTAGTTTCAAAAAAACTAAAACAATAAGGGCTTTTAGTTATTACATCAAATTTAAGTAAAAAAACATTTACATTGAAAGGAAAATAAAATAATGATAATATTAGAATATGTGAAGTATTACTTCATTATACATTCCTATTGGAATTAATTGATATAAGAAAGGTATTTTTTATGAAAAAGAAAAAAGGCTTCACTTTAGCTGAAATTTTAATTACTTTGGCAATTATAGGAATTGTTGCAGCGATTACTTTGCCAAGTTTACTTGTAAACGTAAATGAAAAAGCATGGGATGCTCAAAAGAAAGCTCTTCATGCCAGACTGGCTCAAGCAATAGGGCAAATGAACGCATTGGGCGGATATGGAACTTATACCGAAGATGCAGAAGGCAATGCAACAGAAGATACTGCAGCAGAAAGTTTTATATTGGATGCACTATCTAAAGTTTATAAAATTAATAATGTTTGCGGACCTGATAAATTAAGTTCTTGCGGTATTCCTAGTAAAATTACAACACTGGATGCGGCATCTGAAATCAATTTTCCAACTAAAATGAGCGAATTAAACAGCAATCTTTTAAATGGAAACCATGCCCCGGGTGAAGACGGCAATATAGCAGACACAAAAGCTGCTGCATTTGAAACGGTTAACGGTGAATCAATAGCAGTTTTTTATAACCCTTTATGCAGTTCAGATACTTTAACCGCTCATTTTACTCAAAATAAAATGTGTGTTAATTTTGTATACGACTTAAATGGCAGCGAAGGACCAAACCAAGTAGGTAAAGATGTAGGGTTCATCACGGCTTTCTATAACAGAAACCCTGTTGTAGTTGCGCCTGTTCCATACAGCACGGATTATGCCACCGTCATACCTAATTATTCGGCAAACTCGGGAACAATCGATGCACCGGCAGCATGTGAAACCATGGCAGAAGATTTAAGGCTTCCTAATAGAGATGAAATTGCATCGTTATTTATTAATGCTCCTCTTATTAATTTAGGCGAAACAACCCGCGCCTATTGGTCAGGTTCTATAATATCATCCGGCTCATCCGGATTAGCTTGGACTCAAGGTTTTTCTAACGGCAATCGTAACCGCAATCCACGCTCAAGTTCTACTTGGGTACGCTGTATCAAAAAATAAATTGTAATCTTTTGTTTTACTCAATAAATAACAAATTTTCTTTTCAACTTTATTATTTTATCTTCGGCGTCGCTTTTTTTTAAGTGACGCTTTTTGTTTTTTGATGCTTTAAAAAAACGGTTTGATGATGTTGGGCTGAAAGCCCAACCTACTTTTTAAGTGGCGCCTTTAAAAGATAATAAAAATACACAAAAGCTGAAAGGATAGATTTATATTGAATGTTGAAAGCAAGATTAAATAATGATAGTATGAGAATATGTGAAGTGTTACTTCATTATATATTCTTGATTTAATTAATCAAAATAGAAAGGTAATTTTTATGAAAAAGAAAAAAGGCTTTACACTTGCTGAAATTTTAATTACTTTGGCAATTATAGGAATTGTTGCAGCGATTACTTTGCCAAGTTTATTGGTTAATGTTAACGAAAAAGCATGGGATGCTCAAAAGAAAGCACTCCATGCCAGAATGGCACAAGCTATTGGACAAATGAATACACTAGGTGGATATGGAACCTATACTGAAGACGGTGACGGTGCCGTAACGGCAGATACAGCTGCTGAAAGTTTTATTTTAGATGCACTATCTAAGGTGTACAAAATAAACAACGTTTGCGGACCCGATAAATTAAGCTCTTGCGGTATTCCAAGTAAAATTACAACATTGGACGCCGTTTCTGAAATTACATTTCCAACCAAAATGAGCGAATTAAACAGTAAGCTTCTAAACGGGATTCATTCAAAAAACGAAGACGGTGATATGGCAGACACAAAAGCTGCCGCATTTGAAACGGTTAACGGTGAATCAATAGCAGTATTTTATAATCCCTTATGCAGTTCAGACACAACAACCGTTAATTATACCCAAAACAAAATGTGTGTTAATTTCATATATGACTTAAATGGCAGCGAAGGACCAAACCAAGTAGGTAAAGATGTAGGGTTCATCACGGCTTTCTATAACAGAAACCCTGTTGTAGTTGCGCCTGTTCCATACAACAAAGACTACACCCAACCTGTGCCTTCATACACGGCAAACAGCCAAACCATAGATGCTTCAAGCGCTTGCAAAGCTCAAGGGGAAGATTTAAGACTGCCCGACAAAGATGAAGCATCCTCGCTTTATGTAAATTCGCCCCTTATTAATTTAGGGGCAAGTACATATAACTATTGGACAAGCTCAATTATATCATTAGGGGCTACAGGCTCTGCCTGGGGTCAAGGTTTTAGCACCGGATTTCGTTCTCCTTATTCCAGAAGCGGAACAAATTATGTACGTTGCATAAAAAAATAACATTTTAGATTTTGCCCTTAAAATTTAAGGGCAAAATTTTTATAATTAAGATTATCTAAAAGCTGCAATAAATTAGTTTATAGCTACTTCTCGTATTTTCTGAAACCTTTTTTATCAGAAACAATTCTTCCAATTTTTTTTATTTTATCTTCTATATTTTTTTTATAAACATCGCTTTTGTTGTTCAAATTTTCTTTTCCGGGGTATATTTCATATTTTTCTTTATATTGTTCGCTTGTAATGTTTGGCATTACAACATTTGCGCCTGATTGCAGCGCAATAATTCTTCCTTCTTTATTAATAACCTCCATTGCGGTTGTAGCAGGTATATTGACATCCGGCATAACAACCCTTGTTGCTGCCATCATCTTTAGGGCTAAATAAAAATTATTTTCATCTAAACTGCCCTTCAAAGGGGTATCTTGATGAGGTATAAAAGGACCAATGCCAACCATATCGGCATCTATTTTTTTATAAAACAAAATATCATCGGCCAAACTTTCAACCGTTTGATTTAAAAGCCCGACAAGAGAACCTGTTCCTGTTTCATAGCCCAATTCTTTTAAATTATAAAGACACTCAACCCTGTTTTTAAAATCCATATCAGGATGAAGTTTTTTATATAAATTTTCATCCGTCGTTTCAATTCTAAGCAAAAATCTGTCTGCGCCTGATTTTTTTAACTCCTTGTATTCATATTTTGTTTTTTCGCCAATGCTCAAAGTTAGTGCTACATCAAAATTTTTTATAGCTTCAATTATTTTACACAGCCTTTTAATATTAAAAAAATCATCCTCTCCTGATTGTAAAACAATGGTTTTATAGCCCAAGTTTGCGCCGTATTCTGCTGTTTTTATTATTTCTTCTTCAGATAATCTGTATCTTTGAACATTTTTATTATCTCGCCTTAAACCGCAATAAAAACAGTTTCTTTTGCATATATTTGAAAATTCAATCAATCCTCTTAGGTGAATTTCATCTCCGACATTTTCTTTTCTTACTTTATCAGCCAATGAAAAAAGCTCCTCTTGCGGAGAATTCAGAAGTTCTAATATTTGTTTTTTATTAAAATCTGCCATAAGGAAATATTAGCATATTTTTAATAATTCATATAAATGATTAAAAAAAATCAATTATAAGCTAATATTTACAATAAAAAAGGATAATTTATGGATTTATACACTCAAATTTTAATAGGTATTATAATTGGCTTAATTTTGGGCTTTTTTACAATCATAGCAACTATTAACCAAAAAGAAAAAGAGCTTATCGATGCTTGGAATAATTTATCGGATGCCCTTAATATAAGATATTTAAAACTAAAAAATGTTTTAACTTTTTTAAAGAACATTATGCAAGAATCTCAAAACGACATAGAAAAGTTAATACAAATGTGCGACAGCTCGGCAGAAAGTTATTCTTCCATAAAAAATATTTCAAAAAAACTTCAAGACGAAAACAATATAAACTACCTTCTTGAAAACATAAAATACAACATGCAAAACTATCCCTCAATCAGCGAAGACAACGAAATTCAAGGCGCCTTAAATGCAATTATCGAAAGCGAATATAACGTCTATGAAGCAATTAGAATATATAATTCCAAAAACCTTGAATACAAAATTCTTTTAGATACATTCCCAATATCAATAGCAGCTTGGATTTTGAACAAAAATCAAGATGAAATTATCGCCTTTAATGTCACCAATGTTGAAGAATTTGGTGACAATTATATTGACGAAGATGAAATTTAACTTTAATTTTATAAGGTAAACCTTCTTTACAAATAATTGTTTTTATACCCATTTTATGTCATGGTTTTTATCATGTAGATATACATAAAAATGGGTTAAGAAATGCAAAATTTTGAAAATATTTACGAAATAGATTTGTCATCTATAAACGAACCAAACATTCTTGCAGACAGTGTTGTAGCTGCACTTGAAAAAAAACAGGCTGAATGTGCATCAATTAAATTAAAACTTGGCGACAATAAAATAAGCCAATCGCAAATGGTTTTTATTAAATCCTTAATTGAAAGCTATGGTTCCAAGTTAGATTTTGTTGAAACATCAAACATTTTAATAAAAGATATTTGCCTTGAAATGGGCATAAATGCATCAAAAGAAAGACCCGAACTTATTTCAATATCAAGCGAATCTTTTAAAGATATTCAAAATGCAAAATTAGATGATTTAAGAGAAGAATTTAAAACAGAGCTTGATAACAAAGAAGACATAAAAGAAGAAATCGATAAAAAGAAGGAAACAAACGAAGAACCAAAGGCGCAAAAACAGGTAATCGGCGTATACAGAAAAGCTGATGAAGAAGAAAATGCCCTTTTGCTGCAAGACGAAGAAGTTGATTTCTATGCGGTTCCAACAGATGAAACCGTTGTAATTGATACAAAAGATACAATATATATAAACCAAACCCTAAGAAACGGTCAAACCGTTGATTATGACGGAAACGTTGTAATTATAGGCGATTGTCACCCCGGCTCAGAAATTAAAGCAACAGGTGATATTACCGTTTGGGGTGTCTTAGGTTCAATCGCCCACGCCGGGGCTAAAGGTAATACAGATGCCAAAATAAGGGCACTAAAAATGAATGCGGTTCAATTAAGAATTGCAAACTGCTATTCAAGGCGCCCCGATGGCGGTAACATTCCATACATTGTAAAATCTTCAACTTTTACACCGGAAGAAGCAAGAATAGTTGATGATAATATTGTACTTTTTAAAATGGCGCAAAACTAAAGGAGAGGAATAAATGACAGGTTCTGTAATAGTAATAACTTCAGGAAAGGGCGGGGTAGGCAAAACTACAACATCTGCTAATATAGGCACAGCCCTTGCAAAAGACGGTTCGAAAGTCGTTTTAATAGATACGGATATAGGTTTAAGAAACTTAGACTTATTGTTAGGGCTTGAAAACCGCATTGTATATACCATTGTAGATGTTGTTGAAGAACGCTGCAAACTTAAACAAGCACTTGTTAAAGACAAAAAGAACCCTAACCTCTGCCTTTTAGCAGCAGCCCAAACAAGAGATAAATCCGCAGTAACGGAAGAACAATTAAAAGATATTTGCGAACAATTAAAAGAAGAATTTGATTACATTCTTGTTGATTGCCCCGCAGGCATTGAACAAGGTTTTCAAAACGCTGTTGCAGGCGCAAATGAAGCAATAGTCGTAACAACGCCTGAAATGTCAGCTGTTCGTGATGCAGATAGAATTATAGGCTTATTGGAAGCAAAAGAATATGTTAAAAAATACAGACTTCTTGTTAACCGTGTACGCCCAAACTTGGTTAAAACAAACGATATGATGAGTGTGGATGACGTTGTCGGAATTTTATCAGCCGAACTTATCGGTGTAATTCCTGAAGATACAGGCATCATCACTTCAACAAACAAAGGGGAACCCATTGTAAATAACGAAAAATCTCTTGCAGGGCAAGCTTATATGAACGTTGCAAGAAGAATTAAAGGCGAAGAAGTGCCTTTATTGGATATTGACCAGCCTACAACTTTCTTTGGAAAGGTTAAAAAGTTTTTATCTAAGAAAGTGAAGGTATCAAAATGAGAGATTTATTTCAGGAGCTTTACAACAAGGTTTTAAGCCTTTTTAATTCATCAAAAGAAGAAATTAACCCGACAAAAAGTTTGGCGGTAAACAGACTGAAAACCGTTTTAATGCAGGATAGAGTAGGGTTTTCAGAACGTGCCATTCAAATGTTAAAAGAAGAACTTATCTCGACTGTTACTAAATATATGGAAATCGACACCGAAAATTTTGAATTGCAAATTGACGCAATGGACAATTCAAAAACGGTTTTAAACCTTTCTATTCCTGTTTTAAGACCAAAAACAGACGATGAAATTGACGCAAATATCAAAGAACAACAAATAAAAACTCAAAAGAAAGCGCAAGAAATTGTTAAAGAATTGGAAGGTTTAATCAAAGAAAGAACTCAAGCCCTTATAGACGGCAAAATAGACCCTTCACTTCTTGAAGAAGCCACTAAAAAAGCTTCAATAGAAGAGGAAGAAGAAACAACAAATGAAAATAAAGAAGCTTCTATGCCGGCAGAAAAAGAAGAAAATGTTGCAGATGAAGCCAAAGTTCAGGAAGAAACAGATAAAAAGTCTGAAAATACAGCCGAACAAGGCGAAAACGTTGTTTCATAAATAAAATAAAAGCTTAAAAAGCTTAATCAATATAGAAAAGCTTGATATTTACCTTTGTTTTATTTAACATAGAACTAAATTGTGAACTAACTAAAAGGAGAGATATAAATGCAGCTTATATTAAAAAAAGATGTTCAAAACGTAGGCGAAGCAGGCGATTTAATTAACGTTAAAGACGGCTATGCAAGAAATTACTTATTGCCAAACAACTTAGCTGAAATAGCAACAGAAGGCGCTCTTAGTGCAAGAGAAAGAAATATTCAAAGAATTAAAGCTAAATCAGAAAAACTTCACAAAGAAGCACTTGAAAAAGCAGAAAAAATTGAAAAAGTTGAAGTTATCGAATTAAGTGCTAAAGCAGGCGAATCAGGCAAATTATTTGGCACTATCACAACCAAAAAACTTGCTGAAGAACTTTTGAACAAATCAGGCGTTGAAGTAGACAGAAAAACAATAATCTTAGACAACCCGATTAATAAAGTTGGCGAATTTTTGATGACAGTAAAATTATCCTCAAAAGTTAAAGCTCAATTAAAAGTTGTTGTTTCAGCTTCAGAAACAATTAAAGAAGCTATCGTTGAAGAAACAACAGAAGAAGCGTAATTAATTTGAATTAATTAATATAACTACAAAAAACCGCCTAATGTGGGCGGTTTTAAATTTTTTTATTCAAGCGATTATACCCTAAAATTCAAAAATATATTTTAGATTTTTAATCTTTGTGGTAAAATCAGGGTATAGAATTAGTAACCATTTTTAAGGATTATAAATGCATGTTTGAAAGATTTACTGAAAAAGCAATTAAGGTAATCATGCTGGCTCAAGAAGAAGCAAGAAGACTGGGGCACAATTTTGTCGGCACAGAACAGGTTCTTTTGGGGCTTATTGGAGAAGGCACCGGCGTTGCTGCAAAAACACTTAAATCTATGGGTGTTACCATTAAAGATGCAAGAGAACAAGTTGAAAAAATAATAGGAAGGGGTTCAGGCTTTGTTGCTGTTGAAATTCCATTCACCCCTCGTGCTAAAAAAGTTCTTGAATTATCTTGGGATGAAGCAAGACAATTAGGTCATAACTACATAGGAACGGAACACCTTCTTTTAGGTTTAATAAGAGAAGGCGAAGGCATTGGTACAAAAGTTCTTGAAAATTTAGGCGTTGACCTTAACAAATGCAGGTCAAATGTTATAAAACTTCTTGGTGAAACAAGAACATCTTCAAATCAAGCTGCAATGGCAGGCAATATTCAATCTAAAGCAAAAACTCCTTCTTTAGATGAATTTGGAACGGATTTAACCCTTGCTGCTCAAGAACAAAGGCTAGACCCTGTTGTTGGCAGAGAAAAAGAAATTGAAAGAGTTATTCAAATTTTAGCAAGAAGAACCAAAAATAACCCAATTTTAATTGGTGAACCGGGTGTTGGTAAAACAGCCATTGCTCAAGGTTTAGCAATGAAAATTGTTAATTCTGAAGTTCCTGATATTTTAGAAAACAAAAAAATTGTTCAATTAGATATGGGGCTTTTGGTTGCAGGCACAAAATACAGAGGCGAATTTGAAGAACGCCTTAAAAAGATAATGGATGAAATAAGGCAAGCAGGAAACATTATTCTTGTAATTGATGAAATGCACACCCTTATCGGTGCAGGCGCAGCAGAAGGCGCAATAGATGCTGCCAACATTTTAAAACCGGCATTATCTCGTGGCGAAATTCAAGTTATTGGCGCCACCACATTAGATGAATACAGAAAACATATTGAAAAAGATTCAGCCTTAGAAAGAAGATTTCAAATGGTTCTTGTTGAACAACCTTCAGTTCAAGAAACCATTGAAATTATTATGGGGTTAAAATCAAAATATGAAGAACATCATAAGTTAAAAATTTCAGATGAAGCTATTATTGCTGCAACCGAACTTTCAAATAAATATATAACGGAAAGATTTTTGCCGGATAAAGCCATTGACATTATAGACGAAGCAGCATCTCGTGTTCGTCTTAATGTTTCTAATTTGCCGCCTGAAGGTAAAGAATTGGAAAAAGAGCTTAAATCTGTTATTAAACAAAAAGAAGACGCTATAAGGAGTCAAGAATTTGAAACAGCATCCAATCTCAGAAACGTTGAAGTTCAAATCAAAGATAAAATCAGAGAATTGCAAGACACCTGGAGAAGTTCACAAGAAAACAACAAACCCACTGTTGGAGTTGAAGAAGTCGCTCAGGTTATATCAACCATCACAGGAGTTCCTGTTACAAAAATTACCGAAGGCGAGTCTGAAAGACTTCTTAAACTAGAAGATACTCTCCACAAAAGAGTTATAGGTCAAAACGAGGCTGTTGTTGCATTGTCCAAAGCAATTAGGCGTGCAAGGGTCGGCTTAAAAAGCCCAAACAGACCAATCGGAAGCTTTATTTTCTCAGGCCCCACCGGTGTTGGTAAAACAGAACTTGCAAAAGCTTTGGCAGAAGCTGTTTTTGGCTCTGAAGATAATATCGTAAGGGTTGATATGTCAGAATTTATGGAAAAACATTCAACCGCAAAATTAATAGGTTCACCCCCCGGTTATGTCGGCTATGATGACGGTGGACACATGACAGAAATAATCAGAAAAAAACCATATTCTGTCGTACTGTTTGATGAAATTGAAAAAGCGCACCCTGATGTATTTAACATAATGCTTCAAATATTGGATGACGGTCGCCTGACAGATTCAAAAGGCAGATTAATTTCATTCAAAAACACAATCATTATAATGACATCAAACGTTGGTGCTTCTATGATAACATCCACCCAAAAACTGGGCTTTTCTGTTGCAGGGGATGAAAAGAAGGACAAATACGAAAAACTTAAAGATACCGTTATGGAAGAATTGAAAAAAGCCTTCCGTCCGGAATTTTTAAACAGAATTGATGACATCATCGTGTTTGCACATCTTTCTAAAGAAGAAATCAGAGAAATTGTTGATTTAATGCTTAAAGACTTATTCAAACGTCTTGATGAAAGAGAATTAACGATTGAAGTAGGTGATGATGTTAAAGATTACCTAGCAAAAGAAGGCTATAACGAAGCCTATGGCGCAAGACCTTTAAGAAGGGTAATTCAAAAGAAAATAGAAGATGTCCTTGCAGAAGAAATTTTGACGGGAAATTATAAACCAAAAGACACCTTGTTGATGTCTATGGAAGATGATAAAATCAAAATCACAAAAAAAGAAGGATAGAAAATAAACTCCGCTTAAAACAAGCGGAGTTTTTTAATAATGTTACACAATTTGTCAAAAAACTTTTTTGTATGATATTATTAAATTAGTTAATTTTAAAAAATAAAAGAAAAATTATGCCTAGAAAAAAAGAAGTCGAAATAGTCCTTGATGTTGAAACAACGGGGCTTGATTATACAAAAGAAAAGATTATTGAGTTTGCAGGGGTTCGTTTAGAAAACGGCAAAATAGTTGATAGTTTTGAAACTCTTGTAAACCCTCACCAAAAAATAAGAAAATCTTCAATGGCAATTCATGGTATTACAGATGAAATGCTTGAATCTGCCCCAAGCGAGGAAGAAGTTTTTCCAAAAATTTTAGAATTTATCGGCGACAACCCGATTGTTGCCCACAATGCCATTTTTGATTACAGCTTTATAAATAAAACTTCAAAAAGGCTTTTAGGTAAACCTTTTGAAAACAGATACATAGATACCCAATTTATGTTCAAAGAGGTTTATCCGCATTTGGAATCTTGCGGGCTTGATTGCCTTATGGATATTTTCAAAGTTAAATATTCAACCCGCCACAGAGCAATGGCAGATGCAGAAGGCCTAGCTAAGGCATACCCTAAATTAAAGAAAATGTATTTCGAAAAATATAATTGGCAGCTAAGTCAAATAGAAAATGTTGAATATCTTTTTGAAAGATTTTTAAGGCTTCAATCAACAATTTCTATTTTGCAATCTGAAATTCAAGATCTTAAATCTATTTTTAGAATCTATTTTGAAAAAGGCGGCGAGCCAATTACTGCAAACAGTGGCGAAACAATGGCATATAACACCAAAAAATCTTTTGCCTATGATTTTCAACAGGTAAAAGACGCCTTAAATGAAATTGGAGTTTTGGAAAAAGCCGTCAGATTGAATAATGTCTTTATAGATAAGTTAGTGTTATCTTCCACTGTTGACGATGAAATTAAAGACAGAATAAAATCTGCAAGGTGTGAAATTTCTGAAAACAGAGTGTTTAATGTCATAAAACCGGATAAAGACAAAAAACAATAAATTCTCTAATTTTAAACTACACGCTAAACATCAGGCAAAAAGTGACTCTTTGCAAAACTTTTAACATCAGCGAAAGCTATTTTAATTTATTCCATTGATACCCTTCGTTTTGAAGCAATATATTTCAAACATATTGCAATTCTTGCGATTTGCTTTATTTTTAAATTCTTTATTGCAAAATTATTAACATAATTGCCTTTTTTAAAGCGGAAAACAAAATACAAATGTCAAAAAAGGCGCATAAAGTAACAAACAGCACCACTTGTTAAAATTCCCTGTTTAAATTATTTTTGCAAAGTTGGATAAACTTTGATTTTCTCATAATATTTTTAAAAGCCATGCTTTTGCTTGATGTGCCTATATTTTTTAGAATAAGCCTTGTATTTCATCTGTTTAAAAATTTTTTCTCCAATTTCTGCTTATATTTTTGTTATACATTCCCATTTCATAAGCTCTAAATTCTTTTAAAAAATATTACCGTATAAAGTTTATTTTACCTACTTTTTAGCTGAATTTAAAAAGCATTTTTTATGTCATATAAAGCTTTTTGATTTTTCTTTTGCATATTAAAACCCTAAAACCAACTTTTTAAGCTGCATGGTTTTAGGGCTTTAGTTCATTTTAAGAGTTTCTTATTTCTGCCTATATCAATTTTGAACAAGCGATTTTTGTTATACATTCCCATTTCATAAGCTCTAAATTCTTTTAAAAAATATTACCGTATAAAGTTTATTTTACCTACTTTTTAGCTGAATTTAAAAAGCATTTTTATGTCATATAAAGCTTTTTTGATTTAACTTTTGCATATTAAAACCCTAAAACCAACTTTTTAAGCTGCATAGTTTTAGGGCTTTAGTTCATTTTAAGAATATTTTTAAATATTACTCATTTTTTATTCAGCTTTAGCTTCTTCTTTTTTATTTATCATATCCTGAATTTTTGCGATAATTTCTTCGCCTTTTTTCTGCATTTCAGAAACAACATCGTCCGCTTTAGCTTGAATTTCTTTAACTGCGCCTTGAGCTTTATCGTAAGCTTCTTTTGTTTTGTTGCCAATAGCTTCTCTTGTTTCTTCACCTGATTGAGGTGCCAATAAAATACCTATAATTGCGCCAACTGTGCCGCCTACAATAAAACCTGCAATAAATTTTCCTGCTGACATAATTTATATTCCTTTCTATTACTTTTTAAATAAGCTTAAACCAGCCTTAAAGCCTTCAATAAGACCGCTTAAAACGCCTTTAACTTTGCCGCCCAAAACTCCTGTAGCACCTAAAATGCCGTTTAGAGCGCAATTCATAACTTTTACTCTGTTATCTGCGGTTTTTACAAGGGAATTAATTCCTGCAAATGTTTCTTTTAAATCGGTAACAGCCGGCTCTAAACCTTTATTTACAGTATTTACAGCCATATTTAAGCCGCACATAAAATCTTTAGCAGAAATTAAAAGTTTTACCAAAAATACCGTTAAAACAATAATGCATATTGTGCTGACAATGACCAATGTAATCAGGCTTATTTGCATAATATCCATATTTATCTCCCCCTAAATTACATGCCATACACGTCAGTTTCAATATTTTTGGCATTAGCCAATTTTTCAGCCTTTATGTTATCTGCAATTTTTTTACATTCTGTTTCGATTTTATCTTTCGTCGATTTGATAACATTCATTGCCTGATTTTTAACTTTGTCTATTTCAGGATTGCATTTCTCAACAACGTTTTTAAATGCATCCTTAATTTCTTTTCTTGATTCTTCACCGGATTTTGGGGCAAAAACCACTCCTGCAAGAACTCCGCCTGCAACACCCGCCAAAATTCCCATAGCGAATGCGATTGAACTATTTTTTTTACACATTTTCTAACTTTTCTCCATTTTAAAAAGACTTTTTTAGTATATCATTTTTTTTGCCCCCTTTAAACCCCCCTTAATTCACCGTTTATTTAAAGTTTTAAAACTTTAACCCACATTTGAACAAATTTTTGAACATTTTGTTGTCATATTTACAATTTTTAACCAACCAAAAAAATAAATTATTTATATTAGATTTTATTTAAAATTTCACTTGTCAAAAAATATTTTATTGCTATAATAATTTTGTTGACATCAGCAAACAAAAATCGCTGAATAAAACAAATTATCAAATAATCCTCAGTAGCTCCTTGGTGAGGCTTGCCGAACCAAAAGAAATCAGAGCAAATGCTCTGCCGGTGAGCGAAACGGAAAAAGAAAAAAATTAAAATTAAATAATCCTCAGTAGCTCAATGGCAGAGCATTCGGCTGTTAACCGAAGGGTTGTTGGTTCGAGTCCAACCTGGGGAGTTTTTTATTACGATTTAATCCTTTGGCGAATATGTCAAAGGGTTTTTTGTACTCGTAGCTTAGGTTTTCACCATCCATAGAAAAGTTCTGAAGTACGTAATTCAATAGTTCACGTTTTTCATTATTATCAGCAATTTTATACAGGTCTACAACTTCATTGCAGATTTTAAGGAATTTTGCACCTATTTCAATAAAATTTATGTTAGCTTTTTCATAGGCTGTGATATTGTTTTGTATTTTTAATAAATCTTGTGTCCATTTATTATGTCTTTCAAGCCAAAATTCTTCAGATATTTTATTGTCTAATTTATCAATGTATAGTGCGTCTATTCTTTCTCTTAGCTTTTGTTTTTGTGCATTTAGGCTATTAATTCTTTCTTTTGCATATTTCTGCTCATCTTTAAAACTTTCTGCTAAAACGCTTGAAATCCAATCTTTATGCTCTGATGTAATTGAAATTTTAGATATTGCCTCAATTATTTGTTTTTCAATAATTTCTTCTTTTATATAAATATGCTTTTGTTCACATTCTCCCTTTCCGCCTGTGCATGAATAATAGATATATTTACCTTTTTTAATCTCACCAGATAAATTACATCCGCATTTTGAACATTTAATCATGCCGGCAAACAAGAAATTTTTAGCAATCATGTGTTTAGGCTTATTATCCTTTCTGAATGCATGTTGTGTCAGGTCAAATAATTCTTTTGTAATTAATGGCTCATGTTTACCCTCATATATTTTGCCCATATAAGAAATTACACCATAATAAAATGGATTTTTTAATATATGTTCAATTTGTGTTTTGTGTGCCTTTGCTTGTGTTTGCTTGTAAATAAAACCTTCTTCGTATAGCTTCTCTGTTAATGCTCTTAATGATATATTGCCTTGTGAATATAATTCAAAAGCTCTTTTTACATAACCAGATGTTGTTTCATCAATAACACAAATCCTTTTGTCAAGTTTTCTATATCCATAGGGCTGCTTTCCTGTAACATAGCCTTCTTTTGCTTTTTGGGTTAAACCTTTTTTAACTTCCTCACTTAAATTTTGAATATATTGTCTTGCCATCCCTACTTTTATTAAGTGCATAAATTTTTCGCTTGAATGTGAATTTGGAGAAACAATGCAATTTTCTTTGACAAAATGAATATCCAAAGGCAGATTATCTATTGTTACAAAATCTACTAAATTTCTATATAAGCGGTCTGTTTTTTCAACTAATATTGTATGACATTCTTTAGAGTTTTTTAAAAACTTCACCATTTCATTAAAATGTGTCCTACCAGCACATTTGGCAGTTTCAACATCCTCATACTCTTTTAAAATAATCATATTATGTCTTTGTGCATAATTTCTTAATAGCTCAATTTGAGCAGGTATAGAAAACCCCTCTTTTTCTTGGTCTTTACTTGATACCCTAGAATATATGACAACTTTGACGCTTCTTTCTGGCATGTTCATTTTTCAATTCCCTTTAAGATTGCGTCTATATCTGCTTTTTTGTAAAGCCTGTATGAATTAATAGGGTGTCTAAATGGTTTTAACTTTCCAGCCTTATCCCAGCGTCTTAAAGTTGTTTTATCAACCCCTAAAAGTTCCGCTGCCTCTTTTATCGTTATATAGTCTTTGATGTTCATATAAAAATTATATAACAATATGAAAGGTTATGCAAGGATATGTAAATTATAAATTACAATCAAATATTTCATTAATAAAATTATTCTTATTCTTATTTATATTTTGTATTATTTCTTCACCCCTTAAGGTCAAATAATTTTCTGGTATTGTTGTAAAAAAGTTCTGCCCTATACCTCTTTTGGCTACAATATGCGTGTAACCTAGTGCATTTAATTCATCTATAACCTCAATCATACCGCTTATATCTTTTCTTATGAGCTCCTTAACTCCTTGATTTACCTCTAGTAATGTTTTGTTATTCTGCTTTGAGTTATAAAGCAAATTTAACAATTCGTTTGTATATTCTTGACGTTTACCCATAATCCTATCCCTTAATTTTCTTATTATATTTCTTTATCGACTCTATGAAATTTAAAAATAACTCTAACTCGGCATTATTAGAAGAATACACTTCTTTAATAATCTTATCTCTATTCGTATTTTTGTTTTCTTCAACTTGAAACCCAAACTCTGATAGCGGAACATTTAAAACATCTATTAATTTAAAAAATGTTTCAAGACTAGGCATAAAAACACCTCTTTCCAGTTTTCCATAGTGTTTTTCTGCAATTCCTATCTTTTCCGATAGTTCTTCTTGGGTTAATTTCGCCTTTTTTCTATATTCTTTAAATTTTTTGCCTAAAAATTCCTTGTCGTAAAATATCATAGGGTTGTACCTCGCTATTTTTCTTAAAATAGAATATTTATGACTACTTTTTAACTCTCTTTCTATTCCTTAACCAAAATAAGGTATATTTATATTCCTTTTTGTGTTAATATCCTGTTGAGGTAGTTAAAAAATAATGAGGTATTTGCTATATGGAATTTATTGAAAAGATTAACCAACTAAAAGAACGCTGTTCAGCTATGAAAGACAGCTTGCAAACAGAAGAAGCAACGAAGAACGCATTAATTATGCCTTTTATTAATGCTCTTGGATATGATGTTTTTAACCCTATAGAAGTTGTACCTGAATATATTGCAGATGTCGGAGTTAAAAAAGGTGAAAAGGTTGACTACGCAATATTAAAAGATAATAAACCGATAATACTTATTGAGTGCAAGAAAGTTGATAATAAATCTTTAGATATAAAAAAAACACGCAACTCAACTTATAAGATATTTTAGCGTTACTGACGCAAAGTTTATAATTTTATCAAATGGCATTGTATATAAATTCTTTTCTGATATTGAATCTGCTGGCAAATTAGATAATGAACCGTTTTTTACCTTTAACTTATTAGATTTCAAAGAAAATCAGATAGAAACCCTCTCTGAATTTTGCAAAGAAAATTTTGATATAGAAAAAGCATTTTCAAACGCAGGTGATTTAAAGTATATCAAGCAATTTGAAGAAGTTATTGAAAATGAATACAGACAGCCCAGCGATGATTTTATAAGGTATTTAATAAATAAATCTGGAGTTTGTGAAGGTCACATTACCGATAGAATTATTGAAAAACATAAAAATACTACCATAGAAGCATTTAATCTCTTTATGTCAAAAGTAATGAAAACATCCCTCGATTTTAATTTAAGCTCCAAACAAGAAACTAAAGAAACAAAAAACGAAATTATAACGACCCTTGAAGAATTAGAAGGCTACGCAATAGTAAAAAGTCTTTTAAATGGTGTTGTTGATACAAAAAGAATAACATATAGAGATAATGCAAGCTATTTTAATGTTTTGTTAGATGATAATATAAGAAAAACTATATGTAGACTATATTTTAACCGCTCTCAAAAATATATAGCATTTGTAAAGGATAAAAAAGAAGAAAAAATTGCAATAAATTCAACAAATGATATTTTCAACTTGAAAGATAAGCTAAATGAAAAAATAAAAGAACTTATAAATAATCATTCAAAAATTGAAGAAAGTGAGGTGCAAAATGTTTAAAATTATATCTGGCGATTTTTCAAAAAATTCAATTTGCACTTTTGAGAGCATATTAGAAACAGGAAAAGGATTTGAAACAACAAAAACTTTATTAAAAAATGCGCAAGAAATTCGTCTGTTATCAGATGAAGAAATAAATCAATTAATACAAAATTCAGATTATGCCTTATATATAAAAGACTTAAAAAAAGCTATTAAAGATGATAATACAGTGTGTTTTTATTATAAATACAAAAATAAAAAAGAATTTACAGCAATAACAGACCTAAAAACTTATCAATTAGTTGCAAATAACGCAAAAGAAGAAGTCCCAGAAGAAAAATTGACGACTGTAAGTTCATCTAAAAATGGATGTTTACTTTTAATAGTTATTGCAGTAATTTTATTTATACTGGTAAGCTGTGTTGGAAATCATCAAACAAATACTACTTCAAACGACACGCAAACAAGTAACAAGGCAATAACTTCACGAAAACCTGCTCAGAACACCATAAAAGTAGCAAATGCCAAACAGGTCAATTATTTAAAAGGCTTTTTAAAACCAGGTTTTCAGATTGTAGATGAAAAACGTGTATACTATATCAAATCAAATGATTATCAGAATGCTTATTTTGTCGGAACAATGGTAAGACATATAAATAGGCTTGAACCTTGTATATGGTTTGCAAGCAAATTTGAAGATACATCTGGTACGATATTATCAGCAAGTGACGGTGCAGTTTATGCTTCTTATCCTTTAGACGCTCGTAAGACTGATATTCAAGTTAAATCTTATGATGATGGGTATAATAAAATTCATAATGAAGTATTAAAGCATTTTAACGAATTAGCAAGGTAAGATTTCAGCTTATTTGTTTGGGAATAATATCAGCTATAATTTGCTGTGCTTCGGTTTTGGCTTCAAGTGTTAGTGAAAAGCTCATTGAAAAATCAATGAGCTTTTCACCTATTGTCTTTTGTATAAAGGTATTCTTATAACTCCTTTAATTTATCCATAACTTTTTCAATAACTGAATCATCAATTATTTCATTTACTGTTTGCTCCACTTTTTCTGTAGGATTTTCACCAATACTTGCCCTAATTGTTTCAAAGGCTCTAACATTACCTTTAAGGGCTTGCATAATTAAAGAAAGACAAATTTTTTCTCTCATACTTTTGCCATTTTTATCAATAGTATCAAGCAAGTAAAGCAGCTCATCTCTAAGCTGCTTATTTTTCCGTCTTATTTCCCCAGACTTTATACCGCCAATTCTTCCATTTTTTCGAGCTTCACTCGAGCTTTTAGGCAATAAGTTTTTTAGACTTTTTTTATTCATTTATTCAACCCTCTTTACTAATTTTATGTTCATTGGTTTTATGACTTTTGTTGCAAAATTATCAAAATTCCAAATATGATAAACATTTGTTGCGGCTATTAATAAAATTAGAATCGCACTTAGTATTTGTAAAAACTTAATCTCGCTTTTTTGAAATCTGATTTCATCACTTAATATATCTATTGCCATACTCTTGTAATCTATAATTTTTTCTTGTTGTTTAACTGCTTTGTTTTTCATAAAGTTTCCTCCTATATTCTATTTCTATGATATTTGTTACCTATTTCAAAAAAACGCTTAAATTTACCGCCTTTTTTCAATCTTTGAGCGAGCTTTTCCTAGTTGCTCTCGTTTCTTTTTGCTTATGGGTGGTTTATTAGGATTTATATATCCATATTTTTTGCAACACTCCATACAATATTTATATTTAACTGGTGATTTAGCATTTGTTAAATCTTCATCTAACCAACAGTTATTACATGATTTGTTTTTACAAAAATGCATTATATAATTCATAGTTATAAATACTCCTAATAGCTTGTTGTGTGATTATTTTCATTTGTAGTTTCAATATCATTTAGATATTCATTTTCATTTTCAAGTAGCATAAGCATATGGTTCTCCACAAGCTCATTCATTTGGCTATGCATTTGTTTAAGTTGTTTCATCTTTTGATATCTTTCCTTTCGCGTTTTCTTGTCTTGTAGTTACATAATTAATTCGTTCAAAAATTCTTTTATCTAGATATGGACTGTACAGATTTGAATCATTATCAATTTCAAGTTTTTTCATAACATCAGGACTTAATCCCTCTGGAAATCGTAAATTGATAACTTTTTCTGTAAGGTGTCCATACTGAAATTGATAACAAAAAACTTTTATAAATTGTCCTATTTCGGAATCCGTTAAATCAGCCGTCATAGACATAAAATCATTTGGATAAAACATAAAGGCGGGGTCTTTTTCCTTATAAGATAGCTGTTTTTTGAACTCCATAGGGTCAATTTTATTCATAATATAATTGTTTATAAGTTTCTGCTTATCTTTGTTTTTAGCCATTCTGATACCTCATTTTGCACTTTTGGGCCGTCCTTCTGAGGTAATCACTTCTAAACATCTTTTTTCTATGTTTAAGGTCTTTCTGACTGGCATATGGACTTTTGCAAAATGCTTCGATTGATAGATTTTCATTACCTTTAGTCCAAAATATCAATTTTGACATTAATCCTAAGTCATTGCGGCTTTCGTCAGTAGAAGGTCTTTCGCCATTCCAATACGCTTGAAATTTTTTATCTCTTTTTAATCCAATCTGCAATAATTCAGATGATGATATATTGAAATTTTGCGTTTCTATGGGTGTATATTCTGTTTCATTAGGTGCAAAATGTTTATAATAAATTTGATTGAGTTCTTGCTGTCTTTTTTCAATATTCCAATTATTATAAACATTCTCTGTAAGTACAAAATGTCGGGAATGGTCGTATATTTCAAAAGTTTTACACCAACTTAAATTAGAATTTTTGCACTTTTTTTCTGGTTTACTGCCAATTATTAAAATATGCAACCCTCTACCACTTAATGAATATTCAGTATATGACTTAAACTTATTAACTATCCCCAAGGCTTCTTTTGCGATAGAACCATTTTTATTAACACAATAATCTACATCAATTCCAGTTATAGTAATGTCATTGTCTATTTTTCCAAGTGCTATTCCGATATATTTCGCATTTCCCAAATATGCTTTTGCATTTAAAGCTGTGTTATAAGCAACATATTTACTTTCATCAACCATATCTATTAATCTGCCTGTCTTGCTGTCAATAGGTCGTTTTAGTTTATCTACAACCACAAAACGCTTTAAATCCTTTAAATCTTGTAGTAAAATGGAATTACGATTTTCTAGGCTCTCTGTTTGGGGAGCTATTTTAATTTCCTGCATTTTTTGCCTCTTTCTTTTTTTTATGCAATTTGATAATTAAATTTGCAAAATTAGCGAAATTTGAAGTAATCTCAATGGCTTCAATGGTGCTTAAATCAGCTCCAAACTTTACTTTAGTCATTGAAATTAAGTTTTCGCTAAAATTTTGCATCAACTACTAACCTGCCATTTCAGTTTTTAAAATTTCAATTATCGAAAATATTTTTTTCTTGGTAGTATCTGGCAGCTCTTTTCGTAATTTTCTACTAAAATTGCCATCAGAAATTCCCAATTTCTCAGCAATTTGCCAAAATCTAATATTTGCTTCCGTAGCTTTTTGTCTAATGTCTAAATTTTTCAAAATTTCCTCCTTTAATTAACTATATTGACTGTTTTTAACTATTAATGTATATTTTAAATATACACATCTTGTTGTTGTATTTGTTATTATTACATAGTAAACCCGAAATGCTTATCCCGCAAGCGTTTGATATGTACAAAATAACAAAAAAGATTAAAGTGACAGAAGTGTAAAATTAAAAAATACAGGAACATATATGAGCAAAAAAGAAAAACCGCTTAGTAAAAAGCAATTAGAAAGAATTTCAAATGTTTTTGCAAAAGCAAGAAAATCATATAATAAAGATATAAGTTATAGAAAGTTTGCCGAATATATGGGGCTTTCACATAGTACAATTCAAGCTATTGAAAACGCTCGACAAGAGCCATCTATATCTGTGATAAATACCTATATAGAAAAGTTTGGCGGTACATTTGCCTATTGGTTAGGCGAAGCTACTTGCAAAAATCCTGATAATGAAGCAATACATAATTTGACTGGGTTATCGGAAGAAGCCATTAATAAATTAAGGGAATATAAAAATTATATTGATATAACCGAAGCGAATATGGGGGATTATTATTTTGATGTAGCTCAACGCTTGCAAGTGCTGAATTATATCATAGAAAATATTGAACATAATGGCTTTTGTCCTGATGAAAGCTTAAATACAACGGATAAAAATTTATTAGATAATATTTATACTTTTCTATTCTCCGATTTTGATACTAAAAACACTCCAAATGGTTATATGTATTGTAGAAAGATAAAAATAGGCGATAAACAAGTTTCTAAGGGTGAATTATTACAAAAAAATGAAGTTAGAATGATATATTTGCTAAACATTCAAAAGAACTTAAACAAAATGAGGGATGAAATCCAACAAAAAGAATTTGAATCTAATTAAGATTATTTAGAATTTTTTTTGAAAAAATCTTCAAATATTGTTTTTATGTCATCACTTTTTTGAAAAACTTCCATAATATCAATTTTTGCAAAGTCTTTTGCTTCTCTCAGTTGACTATTACATTTAGCACTTGCTTTTATAAAAGCGTCTATTTTATCTCGAATTTCTTGATTAAACAAATGTTGTGTCTTTAGCAAATTGTGATTTAATTCCATATATAATAAACAAATGTCAGATATATTTCTATCTTTTGTTTCTTCATCCCCCTCTTTTAAATCCATAAAAGTAAATAAGATTTTCCAAATAATATCATTTATTTCCGAATAAAACTGTATTCTTGCTGAAAATAATGTTAATTTATTTTGTTTTTCGATAGCTTTCCATTGAAGAAAAGCAAATACTGTTAATGCAAGAGTTAAAATTATATTTGAAGTAATTTCTATAACTTTTATCATAAATAAAATTCCCACTTATATTGTACGACAATTATAATTAAAAAATTTATTGTCATATAATAGTTTATAAATAATATAAGGGAATTAGAATGGATAAAAAAGAAAAAGAAAATTGGTTACGCCATAAAAATTTTATGAAAAAAAAATCAGATATAGCAATAGAATTAAGAAGTAAAGAAAGTCAATTCTACGGACTAAAACGTGAATTCGTTTACGCTCAAGAAGAAATATTAGATAAATATAAAAAAGCAAAAGATTCTAAACATCCAAGAGATATTGGAAATATAAGAGAAAATATCTTAAGAGATTTTCTTGACTCATCAGGTATCTTGCCTCAAAAATACCAAATTTCAAAAAATAGTGCTAGAGTTGTATCAACGACTGGGCATATAAGTAACGAAATTGACATATTAATTTACGATTATTTAAACAATATATCTTTAATGAATAGAGGAAGCGTTTATACTGCCTATCCTGTAGAAAGCGTCTACGGAATTATTCAGGTAAAATCTGTCTTAACTAAAAAAGAAATTAAAAATGCACTCGATAATATTGCCTCGTATAAGAAATTAAATAAAGATTTTGTTAGTGAAAATTCTTCTGGTTTTGTTATTTATGATGGTTCAAAATCAAAACGCGGTTTTGGTATATTGTTTGCTTATGATAGTGATTTGGAATGGATTGATATTGTCAATGAGATTAAAAATTATGCAGATAATAACCCAAATAAAAAATGTTGGTGTAATGCAGTAGTTATTCTGACACAAGGTGTCATTTTTCATGGAGAGAATAATTATGGTTATTTTCTCAATAATAATATTGAAAAAATTAAAGAATTAAAAATGTTTGGTTTGCCAGATGCCGAAGCAATTTGTTTATATCAATTTTATGATATTCTAATGAAGTTACTAAAAAATACGGAAACATCAGAAGTTCCCTATTGCAATTACTTTGATTTGCCATATACGGCTGGAGAATATTCTTACAAGTATTCACATGGCATTTTTTCAGAAATTGGTAATTG
Organism: Candidatus Gastranaerophilales bacterium; assembly: GCA_944325175.1. GTDB lineage: Bacteria > Cyanobacteriota > Vampirovibrionia > Gastranaerophilales > Gastranaerophilaceae > Galligastranaerophilus_A. The sequence continues at coordinate 57,909 of CALUYZ010000002.1, forward strand.
CAATAAACATGGTGCATATTTACGAAAGTTAGATGGTGAAAAGCTAGCAAAAGTTATTGATTGGTGCAAAAAATCAGAGCCAATTAATTGGCTAAGAGCAATTGATATTGCATACGAAAACAATGAAGATGAAAATAAATACAATAAACAACCTCATGAAGTAAGAATATACAACCCCAATAACTATAATTTAAAAGACATTTTATTAATGGATAATGAATTTATGGGTAAAAAAACAAAAAGTCTTGCCTATGAAGAAATTGTGGTTGATGATATGTATATTTGGTTGCCATATTACTATGAAATTATAGAAAATCTTGTACAAGATTGTCCTAAATGTATGAAAAAGTCTAAAAATAAAAAGAATTGATATAATTTTTATGCAATCTTTTCTAATAAATAAGTTCTGAAATCGTACACTAAAGTGAGTTTTTTATTGCAAAAAACCAACTAATAAATAACCCGAGCAGTTTAATCAAAACGTTTCTTAATGCTTTGATATAAATCAATAAGCATTTTTGTAATAAAAATTTTATCTTTATTTTTACAACGTTTTTATAAACACATTAATTTTGATAAAATGTCTTTTAAATCGTACTTTTTTCAACAAGAACAAAGTTTCTCTTCTCGTTGCGTCAGTGTTGAAATGTTTTAAATTTCACAAGAGAGATAATTGTTAAATTTATATTGTTTTTAATATGGCTAAAATATTCTTGTACGGTAAATTTATATTTGCTTATTTTTGCTATGTGCGCTTTTAGATTAATTTAAAACGGTTTTAATGTTTATATTTGTCAAAAACAAGCAATATTTATGAAATTTTAAGTTATTTATGATGTCAAAATGAATCGGTTAAATTAATTTATAATTTATTCAAGACATCTTTTAAATAAGCTTTATGGCGGTTTTTGGCAAAAGTGGTTTTTTGTAAACTTTGCTGGCTAATTTGAATAATTTCTGACAGATAGCATGAGTTTTTGCCTGAGGTGAATTTTACCTGAATACTGTCAAAGTTAAGCTGTTTTAGTTTTTGTTCGGGGCAGAAATGATAATTTAGAAAATCTTTTGTATTTGTTTTATTGAATCTTAATACAATGAACATTTTTGTCATTTTTGCTCAAATTACAATAACTGTTTGAAGTAAAATGCAAGTTCGATTATTTCTTGCGTTTTATTAATCTTTGGGCATCTTTGTAGCAATTTCTTTGCGTCAAAATGTGTAATTTAAGGACAAATCAAGTTGCAGCGCTTATTACAAGGCATTATTTATAATGCAAAAACCATAAAAATTAAAAAATTGCGCAAATAATTTTTTTCAAGAGTTTTTAGAAAATACGATTGGAGGCAATGTGAGAATAACAAATAACGGACAAATATCATTTCAAAAAGTTTATATAGAACAAAGCGCTTTTGACAGAGCAATGAATTTAGCAAAGTATTACAAAACATCAGATGAATATGCTAAAGCAAAAGATGAGCTTGTAAATGCATCCGAAGGAAAAGATATTTATCTTGCGCCTTGGGATGATTATGGCGTGTGCGCATACAGTATTGATGACAAAGGCGAAAAAACACTAATTACAAGAGATTCAGATTTTATACAAGGGTTAAAAAAAGCCACAGAGGCACTTTTAAAAAAACAAGAACCAAAAGCGCCTAAGCATAAGCCCTTTAAAGGCACAATGGCATAAAAACTTATAAAATCGGCAATTTAGATAATTTAACCTTGTTTTTAAGAATATCAAGCTAAGCGTTGTTATTCTATTAAAAACAAGGTTATTTCAGCTAAAACTAAAGGTGCTATTTTAGCGCCTTTACGGATTAATTTAAAAAGTCGGCTTTACTTCCAAACTGTTGCGCCCTTAATGGATTTAAGATTTTTCAAACCGTCTGCTATTGCTTCTCTAAAGCCGTCTTTGCCCATATATTCAAGACAGGCTTCTCCTTCTTTATATTCGCTTGAATAAATGGTGGTTCCTTTTGTATCTTCATTATATACAAATGCCAGAGCAACAGGGTTGCCGTTTTTATCTTTTCCAACAACATTAAGCCCTTTGGCATCATCGCCTATAAGTTTTTCAATAAATTCTTTTTTATCTGCGCCTTCTTCTAATTTGCCGTCACCCATAGTGAAAGTATATGTTCCATCTTCCTTAACTTTTTTTGAATGAACCCAAAAACTCTCACCATCAGGGCTAAAGCCATATTTATTCGAACTTAAAGACCTTAAAAGCGCAAGGTCTTCATCTGACATATTTATAGAAGTTAAACTATCACCTTTTCTTACTTGGCACCTTCCTGCCGAATCATCCGGAAAACTTGGAAGAAGCCTTGAAAGCTCACGCCCTTTTTGTAAATGCTCTAAATTTAACTCGGGATTATTTAATTCTTTTTCAATGCTTTTTCCTCTAATTCTTTCAGGATTAAACATTGAACCAAAAGAAATATTAGACATAATTTATACCTCACCAATCATACATTCCTTTAAAAGCAGAACAAGAAAAAAATTTGCCTTATATTTTAATTCATTTTTTTTAAGCTATAATAGAAATTTGGAATTATAAAAAGGGAAGAAAATGAAAAATATAAAAGGTATAATATTTTGTTCAATATTTGCTCTTATCGCTTACTTTGTTGCTAAAACAAGCTTTTTTACATCAATAAATTTAAACTCTTTGACCTTTGCAATTATTTTAGGCATGGTTTTTGGGAATTTATTGAACAAATTTATACCTGATGATTATAAAGAAGGTATAACCTATTGCGCAAAAAAGCTTTTAAGACTTGCGATTATTTTATACGGTTTTAGAATAACTTTTCAGCAAATTTTTGCAGTTGGAGTTAAAGGGCTTTTTGCAGATGTAATTATGCTTACAACCACTTATCTTTTAGGATATTACTTAGGAACAAGGGTTTTTAAATTAGATAAAGATTTATGTATGCTGACATCCATAGGTTCTTCTGTATGTGGCGCTGCAGCTGTACTTGGAACCGATTCCATGGTAAAAGCAGATTCTCACAAAGTTTCTTTAGCAGTTTCAACCGTTGTTTTGTTTGGAACAATTTCAATGTTTTTATACCCTTTTCTTGCAAACCTTAATTTTGTACCGCAAGAAGTTTTTGGCATTTATATCGGTTCAACAATCCATGAGGTAGCACAGGTTGTTGCAGCCGGAAGCGCTATCAACTCAAGCGTTTGTGACACATCTGTAATTGTAAAATTAACAAGAGTTATGATGCTTGTACCATATTTATTTTTGCTTGGGTTGTATTTATCAAAAAAAGCCAAAACAAAAAGAACAAAAGTGCCCATGCCTTGGTTTGCAATTTTATTTGTAGTTATGTGCGGAATTAATTCTCTTAATATTTTACCTTCAATAGTAAAAACGGGAATTATTGAATTTGACGTATTTTTACTAACCGTTGCAATGTTTGCACTGGGCGTTGAAACAAACTTTGAAAAAATAAAAGGTCTTGGTCTAAAACCAATTTTGCTTGCCGGCTTAATGTTTATCTGGCTTGTAGGCTTTGGCGCATTTACGGTTAATTTTATTATTTAATTACTTCTCTTTTGCAATTTTAACAACAACTTTTGTTAAGGCAAAAAGGGCGATTGCGTTTGGAATTACCATTAAATTGTTAAACATATCGGTTAATTCCCAAACAAAATCTGATGAAACAAGGCTGCCTAACATAATAAAAGCAAGGGCAAGAACCATATAAATTGTTTCTGCAATTTTGGGGTGCTTTTTGCCAAAAAGGTAAATTACATTAACCTTGCCGAACAAATTCCAGCTTAAAATGGTTGAAAAGGCAAAGAAAAATAGGCAAATTGCAACAAAAATTGCGCCTATTGAATTGCCAAAAATTGTGCCGAAAGCTGTTTGAACTAAATTTGTCTTATTTAAAATGTGCATAACAGCTTCCGTATAGCCGCTTGATAGTGCGCCGTCTTGTGTATATAAAGTTGAAATTACAATTAAGGCATTTAAAGTTAGAATTATAAAAGTATCAACAAAAACGCCAATCATAGCGACTGTTCCTTGAATGTGGGGGTCTTTCACGTTTGCAAGAGCGTGAGCATGGGGGGTTGAACCCATGCCTGCTTCGTTTGAAAATAAGCCCCTTTTTGCACCTTGGCTTATTGCCTGCTTAATTGCATAGCCAAAGCTTCCGCCTAAAATTGCCTGAGGCATAAAGGCATATTTAAAAATCATATAAAATGTTTCAGGAATATATTTTATTCTTGCAATTAAAATAATAAGCCCGCCTATTATGAAAAACAAAGCCATAAAAGGAACAATTTTTTCAACAACAATGGCAAGCCTTTTTATTCCGCCGATAAAAATAATTCCGCAAATTATAACAAGCAAAATTCCCATAATGTAAGGTTTAATATGAAAGGCTGTTTCCATTGAACAGGCAATGGAATTTGATTGCACCATGCACCCCATAAAACCCAAAGCTAAAATTATTGCAACTGCAAAAAAGCCTGCCAAAAATTTTCCGAATTTACCTTTAAATGCCGTTGTAATGTAATAAACAGGGCCGCCTTTAATTTTTCCCATATCATCAATTATTCTTGTTTTAACGGCTAAAGTAGCTTCAGCGTAAATTGTTGCCATTCCAAAAAAGGCAATAAGCCACATCCAAAAAATTGCACCGGGTCCCCCTATTAAAATAGCACCTGATGCGCCAACGATATTGCCTGTGCCCACTTGTGCCGCAATAGAAGTTGCTAATGCTTGAAAACTTGTCATACTATGAGGGTGGTTTTTATCAAAAATATGAAATTCGCCAAATAAATTTTTAATACCGTCACAAAAACATCTTATTTGAATGAATTTTGTTTTAATTGTATACCAAACCCCAACACCCACAAGCAAAAATACCAAAATATAATTTGATAAATATTCATTAAATTTAACTACAAAAGGATATAAAAAAGCTTCCATTAATTCTTATTTAACCTTATTTTCAGGGTGCAAAATTTATTATACTTAAAAAAATAAAATAAAAAAATGAACAATTTTTTTAAAATTTCGTTTAACCTAATGTGAAGGGAAATTAAAAAACATTTTTATAGGAGAAATTATTATGTCAGATGAAAACAAAAATTTAGAGGTTCAAGGAACTAAAGAAGAAAAGAAATGTATATGTCAATCTGAAGAATTTAAAAAATTCTTAATTGTTACGTTTGGAAGCTTTATTGGCGTGTTTTTAGCTTTAAGCCTTTTTGCAGCACTCCACAAACCGCCAATGCCGCCTGTACCACACCATTTTGGTCCAAGACCGGCTATTGAGCATCATTACAGGGGTGATTTTGACGGACCCAAAGCCCACAAAATGCACAGACATAACGGTCCAAAAGCACACAGAATACATAAAGAAATGAGACCCGATGCTCCAATGCCAAAAGAATTAAGAGGTGCTGAAAATATAAAGCCTGTTAAATAAATTTAACTACTGTTTTTCATTCCGTTATTTTAGGAAAGAGGGGTTTTACTCCTCTTTTTTTATATACTTATCCTGATACCCAAAACAAGCGCTATACCGTTTCTGCCGCCATTTCTTATCATTCCTTCAAAAAAGGCTGTAACTCTGTCTTTAAACCTTTTTTGAACCCCAAAACCGTATTGAACGTATGGTTTTATTGAAAGACTCGGCAAATAAACATCGTTTGCCTGAAATTTTGCCTTGTCTATTAAATTCCAAGCAAAAGAAACAGCTAAATAAGGCTCTAGGTAATCTTTAAAATTTCCTATTAATTTAAAAGAAGGCTCTATATGAAGCGCATTTATGGGTTTTGTATTTATATAAACATTGGATGAAGTTGTAAAATTAAAAGTATTTATAAATGTATATGAAGCTATAATTGAAGGCTGCAAAATAAGCCTGTTATTTAAAATCGGGAAATTAAACCCTGTTTTTTGCGCAAGCCCTGTATTTAACATATTAAAATTATCCGAACCAAAAGATGTATGCGCTTTTGCTGAATTTGCACCAACATTTGCGGTTAAAATCGAAAAGAAATTTTTCTTATAAATTGCCCCTGTTAACCCAATTAAACCCCCGTTATTATAAATATCATTCCCTGAATATGCCTGATGAGAACCATTGTAGCCAAAATAAGCGCCATATAAAGAATACCAATTATTTTTTAATTTAATAAGACCGGATTCTCCCCCAACAATTCCCCCGTAAATAACATTTGAAACACCGGGACCATTTTTAATTGGAACATTTTCAAAAACAGAATATGGTTTAAACCAAATCCCCTTTCTTTCTTCAGGAATTAAAAGCGGCGAGAATGTAAAATTATTAACGGAAGCTATTTTATTTTTACTGTTAAAATCGCCCAAAATATTTTGCTTTTCAAGCATTACCATGTCAAGATTAGAAAAAGCATTTTTGTAGCTTTCAAGGCTTACTAAATAACCCCCCAGCTGAGCTGCAACGGGAGAAGCCAAAATAGAGGGGTTAAAACCCTGCCTTGTAAAATTAAAATCACCATTTTGAATATCATAGCTTGAATAATAATCATAAATGGGTGTTTCGATTATTTTATCCGTATAAGAAACATAATCTTTAAGAATCGAATTTGCGAAAGGAATTGATATTTTTTCACTTTCAGGAACTCCTTCAATTAAAATATTTTTTACATATAAATTACCGTTTCCCATTATTGAAGAAGCATTTATTGTATCCATAATCTTATCTGTTAAATTTGCATCTACAAAAAGATTAGACTCTCCGTTTAAAGTTAAATTACCATAATTTATATTGTTAATTTGCCCGTTTTGCATATTAAAATTAGTGCCGCCATTAAAAACAGTATTTGCAGCCGAAAAATAACTTGCATCTTTTAAAAGATTAATTGTTCCGCCTTCAAAATTAAAGTTGCCTGTATAATTTTCATTAATTCCGCCTAAATTAAGTGTTCCTGTTCCGTTTTTATTAACAGTGCCATTGCCTTCAATTCCGCTTAAAACATTTGTAGTGCCGCTTCCTTGAATGATAACCGTTCCATTGTCATTATAAATATCATTCAGCTCTCCGCCTACATTATAATTATTTTTGAAATCAGAATTTTCAATAACAATGGTTCCTAAATTGTAAATTCCGCCACCGTTACCGTTTTGCGTTGAAGATGAAATTTTATTATTTTGAATATTGGAATTTAAAATAGTTATTGTTCCGTTTGAATTATTATAAATGGCACCACCTTCAGATGTTGAACTTGAAACAACCGAATTATCGGAAATTTCTGTTGATTCAATTAAAAGACTTGCATTGTTATAAATTGCACCGCCTTTTATATTGCCGGATGCGCCACCGTCTGTATAATTATTTGAAATTAAGCTATTTTTAATTTCAGCCGTACCTATATTAAAAATAACACCGCCATCAACATTTTCACCGTTTCCTGTCGAAATTTCATTTTGCACAAAAGTTGAGTTTTCAATGTTTAAAACACTTGTATTAAACCTGTTATTTATAACACCCCCTAAAATATCAACATCTATTGCACCCGTTGTTTTGTTTGATGAAAAAGTTGTATTTTGAATTGTTGCTGTTCCTTCATTATAAATTGCACCGCCTGCAATCAAAGAATTGTCGTCTGAATTATTTACATTGTTATTAAATGTCGAATTTGTAATTGTTAAAGAATTATTGTTAAAAATAACACCGCCTGATGTTGTTGTATAAGTTGTTCCGTTTGAACCGTTTTCAGTAAATGCGGTTTTATCTATAAGAATGGTTCCTGAATTGTAAATAGCGCCGCCTGATGCGGTTGAACCGTCGCTTACTGTTGCACTATTATTTTCAAAAGTGCTTGAACCTATTGTCATATAGCCATTATTATATATTGCACCGCCATTTGAACCGCCTGAACTTATTGCATAATTATTTTTAAAAATTGAATTTTGAATTGCCATGGTTGCAATTCCTGAAGCGGGTTTTCCATTTGCAATAGCACCGCCGTAAGACGAACCGCCGTCTGCATAATTATTTTCAAAAACGGTTGAATTTATATTCATTGTACTATTTTGCATATTGTAAATGGCGCCGCCTGCACCAAAATTGATTCTTCCTGAATCTGCATAATTATTTGCAAAATATGAATTATTTACATCAATTATCCCGCCTTCATTATAAATTGCACCTGCATAATAAGAAGATGTTCCGCCTTCTAATTGACCTTTAAAATTTGTCATTCTTATTTGATTAAATGTACTGTCTTTATTTAAAAGAAAACCGCCATAATTATTTTCCCCGTTCATTAAATAATTTTGCCCGTCAAAATTAATATTTATGCCCAAAAAATTAGCTCCTATTGTTGAAGTTGAATTCAAATTATTTATAATTTGAATTGTATCCCCGCTTAAAGGATGCGAATTAATAAGCTCGTCAAATGTTGCAACTTGAATGTCGTTTGCAAAACAACCTGGCAAGTTAAAAGATAACCACAATATGATTAAAAAATTTCTGCAACTTTTCATATTGATAGCATATTATTAAAATAATGTGCCAATAACCATTAACTATAAAGCTAATGGTTAAAATTAATCAGCTAGCTTATGTAGGCAATTTATATGCTCAAATATTGACTATATTCTTTTTCTGTTTTATCAATATCAGCCAAAAGCTGTTCAAACTGTTGATTTTTTATATTCTCTTGGTTTGAAAAATCAGCCGGTTTGCTTGATGGAATGTATGTTCTTTTAGGTTCAATTTGCTTTGTTTCCTGTTCGTTGTTTGGGTTTTGAACAGAGGGTGAGGGCATTTTTTGACTGTTATTATTCAAATTCATTGTTTGATTCATATTAAAATCTTGTGAATTTGGCATATACATATTGTTTGTCGGATTAACAGTTTGAACCTGCGGTTGAATTGCAGATTGTTGGGGTTGTTTTCCGTTCATTGAATGAATGTAATTATTTAAAAGCGAGCTTGGTGCAGTATTTTGATACATTTTATCATAGTTATCTGCACCTTCTTTTAAGAAATCATAGAGTTTACTAGGGTCAGACTGCAATTCTTGCATTAATTTTGGGTCATTTTGCGCTTGCTTCATTCTGTCTTGATTTTTCAAAAGCAAATCCATAAGCTCTTGTTCTGTTATATTTGCGAACGGATTATTTTTCATAGCTTCTTCAGCCATCTTTTTTTCTTGCTCTTGTTTTTCTTTTTCAGGGTCCCATGGTTTACCGAATATTTTATTTACCGCCCATTTAATCGGTTTTGAAACAATGGGTGATATAACAAACATAACAAGCGCAAATCTTAACATACCACCCGGGGTTAAGCCTGCAAATTTTCCGGTTTTTAATTTATATGAAAAATCTTTAAGTTTATTTGAAACATTTAATCCTAAAGATTGAAGTTTATTCATATCTTCAGGAACAATGTCGTCTAAATAGGGCTTAATTGTTTCTGCTTTATAGTTTGAGCCTAAAATTTTACCAATGAATTTTATTGGCTTTTGCCACCATTTAGTATCACCTTTTAGAACATTTTTAATATTCTTAACTTCATCAAGATATTCTGCTCTTGTAATTGATTTAGCATCAACTTTTTCATTTAAGCTTTTTATCAAATTTCTGAATTTATCAACATTTTGAGTTTGCTCGCTAACAGTTTTGCCCATTCCTATATATTTTGCTGCACCGCCGATTTTTGTCAGCGCCGATGTTGCAATAGGCATTGTAAATAATGTTGCAACACCCATGGCTTCTTCATCCATAAAGGTTGCAAGCTTTTGCCCTTCAGGTGCCTGTTTTGCCTTAATTGCAGCCGTTGCAAGGAAATAAGCCTGCATCAAAGGTGCAATTTTTCCGCCTGCAAAGTTGTTTGTAAAGCCTTCATAAATTTTAGAAAATGCGCTTGGAAAAGCCTTGCCTAAAGCAGTTGTAGCGCCAACCGCACCTGTTGCCACTTTTGTTTTGTTTGCAGCTTCAGACAAAGGTACTTCTAATTTTAACAATTTATTTAAAAATGGAATTTTACCTACAGGCAAAGGACCCCATTTATCAATAACCGCTTTTTTATCGGTTTTTGAAAATATTTCAATTACATCATCAACACATTCTTTAACCTTGGGATCTTTTGGCGGTTTTTGTGCTAAATCTCTAAAGGTGGCTGAAATTTTATCTAAAATTTCAGCATCATCCGTAACGGAATCTATACCTTTTGCTTTTAATAATTCTAAGAATTTGCCGTTACCGCTATTTTTAAATAATTCAAGAACTTCATTACCTCTTCCTCTGAAGCCTTTTTGAATTAAGTCGCCATTATCGTATAAAACTCTGCTGTATAAACCTGTTGCCTCTGTCATTGCCATTGAATTTTCAAGCCTTAGGGGAGTTGACATTGAACGCACAAAAGCAGAATGGTCTTGCAGCCAAGCTTTTGCATTTTTAGCGCCCTTTTTAACTCCGTTTTCAACACTATCGGGTATTACTTTTGAAATAGTATTTGCAATTTTATCACCCAATTTTGTCAATTTGCCCAAAAATGTTTTTTCATATTCGCCTGAAAAAGAGAATTTAGAACCAACTTTATCGTTCAAATTTCTTAAAAGTAAAAATGAAGTATAAAAAGGAACAGTAGCAAGAACAGTGCCCTTGTCCATTCCCCCTGCGGCGGCTATTGCGCCATTATTTGAAGCAATTTGTTTTGCATCTAAATTTTGAAGATTTTCAGGCAACTTTTCATTAACGCTGTTTGGCACAACGTCTTTAACTGCTCCGTAGCTGACATTATTCTGTTGGGGGTTATAACCCATATAAGTGTTGTTAATCATGAAAAATGCCCGTTAATTCTTCCTTTATATAGAAATAAAGTTTTAAAAATAAAAATTATTGATATAATTTTACAAAACTTTACTAATGTTATAAACTAAAAGTTATGAATATAATAGTTTGCATAAAACAAATCCCCGATACTAATGATGTTAAATGGACAAAAGACAATAACATCATAAGAGATAATGTTATCTCAATTTTAAACCCGTATGACGTTAAGGCAATTTTAACTGCGGTTGAAATTAAAAATTATGTTAAAAATGCCGGAATAACGCTTCTTTCAATGGGTCCTGATAATAGCGTTGAATCATTGAGATATGGCTTAACATTAGGTGCAGATGATGCCATTTTGCTTTCAGACAGAAAATTTTCAGGCTCTGACACAAATGCAACATCAAAAACACTGCAAGCAGCCATTAAAAACTATATTAAAAACTTTGATTTAATTATAACAGGGCAATTTGCACTGGATGGAGATACATCCCAAACCCCATATTCACTTGCAAACAGATTAAACATTGAAACATTAGGATATGTAGTTGAAGTTAATTCAATCACAGAAAATGAAATTACCGTTAAGCAAGTAAAAGATAACGGTTCATATATAACAAAATGCGCTCTTCCTTGTCTTATCTCAATTTCAGATTATAAAAAAGAATTTATCAAACCTTCCGTTTTTGATTATATGAAAGGGCAAGATAAAAAAATTACCGTTTTAAACATTAATGACATTCAAATTGACCCAAAAGAAACTGGCGTTATAGGCTCTCCCACATACGTTAAAAAAGCCTATCGCCCTGAAAACAACAGAGAATGTAAATTTATACAAAATGTTTTTGAATTAAAGAAAGAAATTTTTAATGGCTGAAATTCTTATATACATAGAAAGCAATGAAAATAATGTTTTAGATACAACCTATGACTTAATTACGGGAGTAAAAGAAATGGCAAAAAACAGCACCGTATCAGGTGTTATTGTTTTGCATCCCGATTTTATTTTATCCGATGAAATTAAAAATAATTTAAAAAAATACGGTTTAGATAAACTGTATATCTTAAAATCAGATAAGCCATTCTTTCAAAAAAACGAAGAGCCTTTTTTGATTTCAGACTTAATCAAAAATATAAATCCTGAAATTTTTATCTTAACAAGCTCGACAACAGGCAGAGAAATTGCCCCGATAATTGCTTCAATTCTGGACACCGGTCTGACTGCCGATTGTACAAAAATTGAAATAGAAAACATTGACAATAAACTAAAATTAATTTCAACACGCCCAACTTTTGGCGGCAAATTAATGGCTTCAATTATTTGCAAAAAATATCCTCAAATGGCAACAGTTAGAGCGGGTACATTCAAAAAAGAAGAAATAAATAACAAACAAATAGAAATTCTTGAATTTAATTTTCCGCATATTTTAAATTTAAAATCTGAAATAATTGAATATAAAAAAGATAAAAAAGACGAATTTGTTAATCTTCAAAATGCCAAAATGGTTTTTGCCGGAGGGCTGGGGCTAAAAAATAAAGAAAATTTTGAAAAATTAAAACTTTTATGTAAAAAAACAGGCGCCATTATGGGTGCCACAAGAAAAGCTGTTGATAAAGGTTTTGTTGATAAAAAATATCAAATAGGGCAAACAGGGTCAACTACAACACCTGAAATATACGTTGCTTTTGGCATTTCAGGCGCCATTCATCATATTATGGGCATGGAAAATTCTAAAAAAATAATTGCAATAAATTCAGATAAAAATGCGCCAATTTTTAAATACTCTGATATAGGGCTTGTAGCCGATGCTTCAGAAATTATAGATGAACTTTTAAAAAGCTTAAATTAATTCAAGCATATCCAAAACAGCTTTTTTAAGACCGACAAAAACAGCTCTTGAAATGATGCTATGCCCGATATTTAATTCAAAAAGCCCGTTTATCTCATGCATCAATTTAACATTTTCATAATTAAGCCCATGACCTGCATTAACCTTAATGCCTAAAGATTGGGCATATTCAGCCGCCGTTTGAAGCTTTTTTAATTCTTCTTTATAGTTTCCTTTTTCAAAAGCATTTGCAAAAAAACCCGTATGAAGTTCTATATAATTTGCACCGGTTCTTTTTGCAGCTTCCACCTGTTTTATGTCTGCATCAATAAAAAGGGAAACTAAAATGCCGTTATCTTGAAGATTTGAATTTAACCTCTTAATTCTTTCTTCAAATTTAACAACATCCAAACCGCCTTCTGTTGTTATTTCAAGGCGCTTTTCAGGAACTATACAGCAAGATAGAGGCTTTAATTTGCAAGCAATTTTTTCCATTTCATCCGTTGCTGCCATTTCCATATTCAAGCCAATTTTTAAACTATCTTTTAAAAGAAAAATATCTTCATCTTTAATGTGGCGTCTGTCTTCTCTTAAGTGTGCCGTAATTTGTTTTGCACCCGCATCTTGAGCAATAAAGGCAGCCTCTAAAACGTTTGGCTCTAAACCCATTCTTGCATTTCTTAATGTTGCTATATGATCGATATTAACTCCAAGTTCCATATAAAAATTTTAGCACAAACAAATTATAAAAATGCAACTTTGTAAAGTATCAGGTTGATTTTATCAGTTTGATATTTGAACTTTTGGTTTTTTATAATAAAATTAAACTGTTAACATTTATTTTAAAGACTTTATAAAGTGAAATGCCCAAAATGTAAAACTGAAGTTCAAAGCACAGACGTGTTTTGCCCGCATTGCAAATTAAGGCTTATTATAGAATGTCCGAAATGCAAAAGCAAAGTGCGCCTTGGTTCTGCTTCCTGCAAAGAATGTGGCTACGTTTTTGTTAAATTTTGCCCTCGATGCAATAGCGCAAACTACGTTTCCAGCCCGACTTGCAGAAAGTGTTTTTATGTTTTTGAAGAAATTAAAGAAGACCCCATAAAACTAAAAAGAGAAGAAAAAGTTCTACTTAAACAAGAAAACAAAAAAGCGCCCAACGACATCCAAAAAAGACCAATGGCAGCATATAAAGATACAAGGCTTGAAGTTTTGGTCGATTTCATAAATCTTCCTTTTATTTTCAAAAAATTTAAAGATGAAGAATTTAAAAATAAGGTTTTATTAAACATTAAAACATCAATAAAGGTTGCATTTGGCGCAACTTGCGAATTCTACAAAGAAAATATTGCAAGGTTTAAATTAAGCTATAACAAAAATAACGGCATAAAAAACAAAATTGAAAAGTTTAACCTTGAAATGCTAAGGTTTAACGGCTTTTTAAACGAAACATTAGGAGCTGAAATTGAACACAAATTTGTAATTTTAACCGTTGGCGAAATTGAACCCGAAAAAACGGTCATGCAGCTTGCAATAGGACACAACAAAGACATTGTAACCACAAAAGTCGCTTATGAAATTTTATCTGAAGAACTTTCTTTGGTAAAAATTTCACCCGATTCATACAAAATGGTTAACCTTGAAAAAGACAGCCAAAAAACCCATGAGGTTAAAGAAATTGACGAATCTATGGCGCTTGAAATGGTTTATCAGGCGATTGTACAAGAAAACAATGTCAAAGGCATTTCAATAAATGCACCCAGAGGGACAGGCAAAACGCATGTTCTAAACACCCTATACAAAAAGCTTGAAGATTCAGATATTGCAATTTTGGCTGCAAGATGCTCTGCGCTTTCTCAAGTGGCGCCTTTGGGGCTTTTTCAAGATGCATTTTTAAACCTTTTCAATTTGCCCTTTGCGCCCATTGATTACAAAAAAACCACAAGTGAAGTGACAGGGCTTATTAAAAGCTATTTACCGGATAATTTTCCAAAAGAAAAAATTGAAACACTAATTAATGTTTTATATCCTACAAAAGAAGCCTTCTATGAAGATTTAGCCAAAAACAAAGAAACTACGTTCCAACATATAAAAGATATTTTAGAAACCCTTAGAATGAATGTCAAAGTGCTTCTTGCGGTTGATGATTTTGACCTTATAGATGAAATGTCTTTTGAATTTTTGGAATATTTAATTCAAAATAATTTCTTTTCAGACGGTTCAAAATTTATTGTATGCTACAGAAACCAAAATTCATTAAACATGTACATACCGCCTGAAATTTTGCCTGCCGAAAATTGTTTTGATATCAATCTAAAGAAAAGGGAAATTGGCTCTACAAGGGCTTTTATCAAAAATCATTTAGGCGACATTTCCGTTTTACCGAGAAAAATTTCAGATCAAATCATAATGAATTCAAAGGGCGACTTGGCATATACAGGGCAAGTTTTATATCATTTAATTGAAACCAAAAAAGTTAAGCTTCAAGGCGGCAAATTTGTATATTCCGTTGCAGATGAAGATTATTTCATTCCACGAACAATGGCAGATATAACAAAAGCAAGGCTTGATTATTTGTCGGAAAAATCTAAAACAGACTTTGTAATTTTAAATTTAGCCTCATTTTTGGGCGGCAAGTTTACAAAATCAGTTATAAAAGATGTTATAGATACAGATGAAAATGACTTTGAAAATATTCTTACAAGTCTGGAAGTAGGCGGATATATAAACAAAGTGGATGATGAAACATACGTATTTAAAAACAGCCTTCTTTGGACAAATGTTTATATAATTGCAAGAAATAATCCTGAAATGAAACCTTACGTCGAGGCATTACTCAAGGTTCTTGTTTCAAGAACAATCTCATCTCCTGCAATATGCGCACTTTTGGCTCAAATTGCCGGCAATAAACCCGCTGCACTTTCTCTTTGGACAAAAAATTTAAAACTCGCTTCTGCCATAGGAGATTCAGCTCTTTATATTATGAGCCAAAAACAAAGTTTGGTTAATTTAGAAGGTTTAAGCCTGCCTAACGAATATTATATAAGAAACAATATATACGAAAGGCTTGGCAAATTAACCTATAAAAAAACACCTTTTCAGGCAATGGATTACCTTTCAAATGCCGTTGTCGAAGCAAAAAGTCAGGATAATTTAAGAAAAATTATTGAATTATCAGGATATTTAACAGAAAGCTGCAAGCTTGCACAAAAATTTCCCGCAGTAATTGAAACGGTTGACAATGTTTTATCTGTTTTTGAAAACAGGCAAAAGGTTGAACTTCAAAAAGCACTTATAAAAACAAGAAAATTAGAAGCGCTTCTTGCCGTCGGTAACTACGAAGAAGTTATAAACACTGTAAATACCGAAATAAACCCGCTTTTATCAGATGCCATAAGACAAAAGAAAAAACTGCCATACATCTCAAAAGAAGATTTATACAGAACTTGGATTTTATCCAACATAACTTTGATTGAAGCTTACGCATATCAAGGCAGCCCTTTGGCTTTCGAATTTATTGAAGCTGTCGAAAAAGAAATATATAAAGATTCAAAAAATATTAACGAGGAACTTAGCAAAAAATTAAAGCTTGCTTGTGCGCTAAGCTATACAACAAAAGGCATTTTAGCCCAATCCGACGAGGTTTTGCACACCCTTATAAAAGACTTTTCAAATTCAAACAAAACAGATTCCCTTCTTATTTCAAAATGGAATATGATAACTTTATTCAATAAAATTCTAAGATATGATTTTGAAAACATCAAAGAAGATTTGTTTGAAGCGGTAACTTATGCAAATAACATTGGCGACAACTACACAAAAAATATTTTAAAAACGCTTTTGGCATACATAATTTTAGAAGAAGGCGACGCATTAAGAACACTTGAAATTTGTCAAGAACAAATGAATTATTTTTCAAACGAAAAAGTGGCGCTCGGCGCTTTAATTGCTTGGTATATAAGCGCAAAAGCAACGCTAAAAATTTCAGGTGCCGACAAAGCCATTGAAATTTGCGAAAAATCCATTCAAATTTCAGAAAGTACGAAAATAAATTCAGTCTGGTTCAAAGCCCTATTTCAAATGCTTTTGGGCAACTGTTACATTTTAAAAGGCGACTTAGAAAGCGCAAAAATGTACACAGAACTTGCAAGCCAAGAAGTTAATCAAAACGAATTAAACTATTTTATGGTTCAAATTGTAAGATTAAGAGCAATAATTATGCAAGATTCTATTGACAAAATTGCAGACGATAAAAAACAAGAGCTTGCAAATTCTGCCGTCAAAATGTTTGAAAAAGCGCTTTCTCTTTCTTCAAAACTGAATTTAGAGGTTATGAGCAACAAAATAAGAAAAGAATTAACCTCTTTTAAAGCTTCTTGTCGTCTGAAAAGAATTATTCTCTCAGATTAGTTTTAAGTTTTGTAACATTTTATAAATAATTGGAATTATACATTTTGTATATACTTTATATATATGTGTGTAAAAAAAAGGATAGCAAAATGTCAATTAACTCCATAGTAAACCAATATTATCAATTCTCACAAACCAAAGGCACCAAAGGCGATGGCGGCAGCCTTCAAGCAAGTTATGAAGACAATGTTTTAACATTTAGCGAAGCAGACGGTGACGCCTACTCAATTAATGCCTTAAATTTAGACACAGAAGATATAGAAGCTCTTTCAGGCTTATTAGGAGTTGATGTTTCCGAAAAAACCGAAAAGTCAGACTCTGACAAAAAAACAAACGAATTAAGAGATTCAGCCAACACCAAACAATCGGAAATTGAAAAAGCTGATGATGAAATTAAAGAAATATTTGATAAAACCCTTGATGAGCAAGAAAAAATAACAAAAAACGAATACAAAAGAATTTTAGATCTTGTAAATAATTCCGTTGCAGAGTTTCTTCAAGCAAGAAAAAGCGGCAAAGAAGTTGACGTAGCAGATTTAAACAGCACAATTACTCAAGGAGTTGAAAATAGCACCTATGAAAAAGATATAGCCGATGTTTTTGCAAATCTTGAAGGCGCAAACAGCAAA
This sequence comes from Candidatus Gastranaerophilales bacterium, assembly GCA_944325175.1. Lineage (GTDB taxonomy): Bacteria > Cyanobacteriota > Vampirovibrionia > Gastranaerophilales > Gastranaerophilaceae > Galligastranaerophilus_A. Next base: position 75,576 of record CALUYZ010000002.1, read on the forward strand.
ATACAAGAACTTTCAACGCTTTTAATGGAATACGGCGCAATAACGGAAGAAGCAAAAACGCTTGATGCAGCACATCTTGAAGATTTACAGGCAAATTCAGCAATTTCGGAAGGCGAACTTGCCCTTATAGAAAGCACATCTTTAAGCTTTTTGTGCAATAACTTCTTTGAAATAGGCACTGAAAAATTAAACGGCAATAAAGAACAATTTACAATGGTTTCAAATTTCAAACAGCTTGATGACAGCATTATTAATATGTATAAAGACTACGCACAAAGCGCAAGTTCAGAAGTACAAACATTAATGAGCGAAGAAGCAAACGCAAACAATGAACAAACAAAGACAAACAAAAAAGCGAAAGTAATCAAACAAACATTTTTGAATTAAGCGACGATGAAACCCAAGACCAAGAAGAAAAAGAAGCAAAAGCAGCATAAATTTTAAAAGCCGCCAAAAGCGGCTTTTTACATTTTTCTTATAAATTTTAATTCATATCCCAGAATATCAGCTATAATAAGCATTTCTCTATGCGTTATTGTTTCGTTTCTAAGCTTATTAGATAAATTCTGCATAGAATACGGCTTATTTAATCTTTTCCCCAAAGCCTCAGCCAACTCAGTAAGGCTGACATTTGTGTCAAGCAATATTTTTTTAAGTTCATTAATAATAGACATTTTGGCTCCACATATTCATTTAAAATTATACAAATTCGTTAACTATTTAACGAATTAATTAACTCACACCATTGATTTTTAAATCAGTATGTGTAATACTAAACATATACGTTTAGCTGTTTAATATAAATTAAAGGAATCTTCTAATGAAAAAAAACAACAAATCTAAAGCCCAAAACATAAACGGATTCACACTTGCAGAAATTTTAATCACCCTTGCAATAATAGGAATAATAGCAGCAATAACAATTCCATCAGTCATCAGCAACACCCAACAACAAGAATTTAAAACCGGACTAAAAAAAGCCGTTTCCGTACTAAATTCATCCATTTCGCTAAATATAGCACTTGAAGGCGAATCACCATACGACAACCAAGACACATTCGAATATTTACAAAGACATCTAAGTGTCATAAAATCTACTTCAAAACTACCCTATAATTACACATTTATAGCCGCCGACGGAACAAAAAGAAGCTGGGGAACAAATGCAGCGTTTTATACAAACGACGGCTTTCGTTTTGAAACAGAAGACGTCTGCAGTGAATCATGCGCAAACGGACCAAAGCTTCATGAAAGTGATGTAAAAACCTGTATAATTTCATCTTACATAGTAAAAGGACCCATGGAAAATTGGCCAAAAGGAAGCTATTGCCATGGTTGCGGCAGCTATGGTTTAACCAATAATCCAAACAACACAACAAAACCGCCTTGTATTCTTCTTGTTGACGTAAACGGTGACAGAAAGCCCAGTCCAAGCAATGTAAACTGCAACAACACCATTTGTCAAGAAAACAATTTCTACAAATACCCTTCCGCCGACTCAAAAACCGTTACCGACATTTTTGCCATAATGATAACAGAAGACCGCGCCCTTCCCTTTGGTGTTGTAGCACAAAGAGCAATGTATCAAGCGCAAAAATAACCCAAAAAACTATCTTTTCAACCCACCCATTTTCATAAAACCATATATAATTTATCCACATAAAAATGCACCAAAATGAGCAATCTTGGTGCATTTCATCCTTTTATCTCAATATATCACCATTTCCACATGAATTCAATACACCAAAACCTCAATATTTTTCATTTTTTAATCCTCAAAACGCTTTCACAACAAAACTTTTAACCCCTTGCATCAAACTTGCTCAAATTGGTGCAAAGTTGAAAGGATAAAAAGATATGAAAAAGTTTAGAGGCTTTACACTTGCTGAAGTATTGATTACTTTGGCAATTATAGGAATTGTGGCAGCGATTACGTTGCCAAGTTTGCTTGTGAATGTAAACGAAAAGGCATGGGATGCACAAAGGAAAGCGCTTCATGCAAGGTTGGCGCAAGCAATAGGACAAATGAACACATTGGGTGGGTATGGAACGTATACAGAAGATGAGGAAGGAACCGCAACAGAAGATACAGCCGCTGAAAGTTTTATTTTGGATGCCCTATCAAAAGTTTATAAAATTAATAATGTCTGCGGACCTGATAAATTAAGCTCATGTGGTATTCCAAGTAAAATTACAACATTGGATGCGGTTTCTGAAATTAATTTTCCAACAAAAATAAAAGAGTTAAATGCTAAGCTTTTAAACGGAAACCATGCAGCAGGTGAAGACGGTGATATGGCAGACACAAAAGCGGCTGCATTTGAAACAGTTAATGGTGAATCAATAGCAGTATTTTATAATCCTTTATGTAGTTCAAATACATCTGCCAATCATTTTGTTCAAAATAAAATGTGCGTAAATTTCATATACGATCTAAACGGCACCGAAGGACCTAATGAAGTAGGAAAAGATATTGGTTTCATAACAGCACTTTATAATAAAAATTCTGTTGTAGTGGCGCCTATTCCATACAGCAAAGATTACACTTCAGTTTTACCTCAATATACAGACAAAACAGAAACGATTGATGCAACAACGGTGTGCAAAACAATGGGAGAAAATCTGAGACTTCCTGATACAGATGAGCTTGGCTCACTTTTTATTAATGCACCATTAATAAACTTAGGAGATAAAACAAACAGTTATTGGTCAAGTTCAGTAATATCTTCAGGTGCATCAAGAATGGCATGGGATCAATATTTCACTAATGGCAGCAGAGGACGATATCCAAGAACCAATACAACATATGTGCGTTGCATAATAAAATAAGCATTATTATTGTTTAGTAAAAATATTTATAGTTTATTTATGGGTGTCTATATTTTGCCACCTATTTTTTTGTTATATGGATTATTTACTGGGGTTTGCTATTTGACAATATACTTCAAAAAAACTGATATAATAAAGTGGCGAGATGCTGTTGGGCTGAAAGCCCAACCTACTTTTGTGGGGGAATTGTGATATTAAAAAGGTACCAAAATAAGGTTGTAGGTTGTAGGTTGGGGTTTCTACCCCAACATGGCTATATTGCAGATTTGATTTCCATGGGGCCGTCGAGTGAGGCTGTTATGAATTGGCGGGTGTATGGGTTGTTGCCTTGTAAAAATTCTTGGGTGGAGCCTTTGAAGACAATTTTGCCTTCGTATAGAAGAATGACGTTGTCGCATGCTCTTTTGATTGTTGACATTTGATGAGTAACAACTATACAGGCAGCATTGAGTTCGTTTTTGAGTCGAACGATGTAATCTTCTATTAAGGTTGAACTAACAGGGTCCAGACCGGCTGTCGGTTCATCGTATAGAATGGTTTTCGGGTTTGTTACAATGGCACGGGCAAAGCCCACTCTTTTTTGCATACCACCAGATAATTCAGAAGGAAATTTTTCCTCAATTCCTTCTAAGCCAACAAGTGCAAGCTTTTCTTTTACGATTTGTTTAATTTCATCTTTTGTGTATCTGCCTCTAAATTCTTTTCTTTCTAAAAGAGGAAAAGCAATATTGTGGTATACGTCCAAAAAATCAAAAAGTGCAGAGTATTGAAATGTCATTGCAACGTCAGACCCTTTTGTGGTTTCGATTGTGCCTTCATCCGCATACAAAAGTTTTGAAATTATTTTTAACAAAGTTGATTTACCTGACCCTGAAAAACCAACAACACCAAGGGTTTCACCGTCACTGACATTAAAAGTTAAATTATCAAGAACGATTTTATCATCAAAACATTTAATTAAATTCTTAACTTGAATACTCATATTATTCCCTTACAGATAGAAAATTGCTGCAAAAATGTAGTCCCAAATTGCAATGGCAAGAAAACTCCAAACAACGGCACGGGTTGTTGCAATACCAACTTCTTTGGCACCGCCCCTTGTTGAATAGCCGCAAGAACAGCTTATTAGAGAAATTGTTCCTCCAAAAAATGAAGCTTTTAGCATTGCAATTAATATATCTCTTACATAAAGCCCTTGCCACAGTGAATTTACGTAATTTAAAAGGCTTAAATTAGCCGTAACTTTTGAAATAATTCCCGCGCAAATAAGCCCCGCAAATGATGCCAGAATAAAAACAAAGGGCATCATGATAACCCCTGCCAAAAACCTTGGTACAACAAGATATTCAATAGGGTCAACCTTCAAAGACTTCATAGCGCTTATTTGTTCTCCCACAGCCATTGAAGCAAGTTCTGATGCAAAAGATGAACCTATCATGGAAATTATTGCAAAACCGGCCATAATACAGGCCAATTCTCTTACCATAACAAGTGCGGACAACATTCCTATATAACCTTCTGCCCCTTGCTTTGCAAGCTCCGGCGCTATTTGCATGGCAATAATAATGCTTGTCATGCTTACAATGGTTAATGTAATCGGCAAACTATCAACAGCAAATCTTGAAGACTGTTCAAGTGTCGCTTTTAGATTAATTCTCAACCTTAAAATATAATAAGCAACATGGCTGAAATCTTTTCCTACATTGCCTAAAGTTACCAAAAAATCTTTCAGACCATGTCCAAAAATTGCCAAAGTCTTATATGTCAATGTAGATTTAATGTTTATCATAGCGCTATATTAGCAAAAATCTAAATTAGGGTCAATTTAAGGGTACAATTTTCATATTTTATAATCAGGAATTTTCCCTGTTTGATTATTTCAAATTTTGGATTTGTTTCTAAAATTAATTCAGAATGTCCGATTTTATAATTTCTGTTGTTATGGTTAATTATAGGATACAAAAAAGGTCTTAAACCCCTTATTTTATTATGTATTACAAGCGGCGGTTCTTTTTTTATGTCAACAAATCTCAAATTTTCTTCCCATTTATCATAAACCGCTTTTATTTCATCTTGTTTAACAGGAATTATATTATCATTTTCTAAGTCGCTCAATAGTTGCCCAACCATAATTTCAGCAACTTTGCAAGTTTTTGTTTTAAGGCTTCCACCTGTCATATTAAGGGTTATATCAAAAGAACCTTGCATTAAAATTTCGCCTGCATCAAGTTTTTCATTCATAAAATGAAATGTAACGCCTGCTTTATTATCGCCTGAATAAATTTGCCAAAAATAAGGGTTTGCGCCCCTGTGGTTTGGCAAAAGCGAAGGGTGGCAATTTATGACACCGTATTTTGGAATTTCTATGGTTTCTATTGAAAATTTTTCACTCCAACTGCCAACTAAAATTAAATCGGCACCTGATTTTTTAATAAAATCTCTAAATTTTTTAGAATTAACACTATTTGTTTTAATTTCTTTTAAATTTTTGCTTTTTATATAGCTATAATCTTTTGATGGGGCAAAAATATCTTTTAAAAACAGAGTAAGGGGATTATACCTTACTCTGTCAATTCTAATCACTCCGACAACTTCGTGCCCGTTATCTTGAGCACCGTTGATGAGGGCTGCGAGCATTTTATCATAGCCTGCTATGATAACTTTCAGCATTTTATTCTTGCACCTCAGCTTCTGCTTCTTTTTCTGCTTGAGGTTCTTGTTCTGTTTGAACTTCAGGTTCTGTATTTTTTATTTCTTGTCTTGCTTCCATTTGTGCTGCTTGAGATTCTGATTTAATATCAATCTTCCAGCCTGTTAACCTGTGAGCAAGCCTTACGTTTTGACCTTCTCTGCCTATTGCAAGCGAGAGTTGATCATCAGGAACTATAACAAAAGCTTCTTTTCTGTTTTCTTCATCCGCTAAAATATCAACGGAAATTATTCTGGCGGGTGAAAGTGCGTTTACAATGTATTCAACAGGATCGTTTGAATATCTTACGATGTCGATTTTTTCATTTTTTAATTCGCCAACGATTGTTTGAATTCTTGAACCTCTTGGCCCGATGCAAGCGCCAACGGAATCAACTGAAGGGTCATTTGACCAAACGGCAAGTTTTGTTCTATACCCTGCTTCTCTTGCGATTGATTTAATTTCAACAATGCCGTCTTCAATTTCAGGAACTTCAAGTTCAAACAATTCCCTTACAATTTCAGGGTGCGCTTGAGAAACAATAACTTGAGGAAGCCTTGTTGTTTCTTTAACATTTAAAACAAAAACTCTGATTCTATTCCCAGGTTTATAATATTCACCCGGTAATTGTTCTTTTGTTGGCATAACAGCATCTGTTTTACCAATATTTACTATAACGTTTCTGTCATCTCTTCTTTGAATTATACCTGTAATAAGAGTGCCTTTTTTGCTCATAAATTCATCTAAAACAAGTTTTCTTTCAGCTTCTCTTATTCTTTGAGTGATAACTTGTTTAGCGGATTGTGCAGCAATTCTGCCGAAATCTTCAGGGGTTACTTCAATTTTAACTTCATCTTCAAGTTCAACTTCATCGTCAATTTCTTTTGCATCTTCAAGAGAAATTTGAGTATCGGGGTTTTCAACATTTTCTACAACAAGTTTTGTTCTGAAAACACCAATTTCACCGGATTCTTCATCCATAATTGCTTCAACGTTTTCTGCGTCTTTATCTTTAATATGTTTTTTATAACCTGCAACTAAAGCGTCGCAAAGAGAAGAAACAAGGACATCTTTTGAAATTCCTTTTTCTCTTTCTAATTGTTCTGCTGCTTCAAAAAGCGCCGTTCCAATTTTAATCATTTTTATCTCTCCTATATTTCTTCAATATCGTTTAATCTTATTGTAAAAATGTTATCTAAATTTATTTCCAATTCTTGTTCTGTATCATAGGCAAAAACCTTTAAGCCGTATGCATCGTTGTAATCGAGCAATTTTGCCGTAAAGGTTTTATTCAAACTGTCACAAACAGGGGTTTTAACCTTTATTAAAACATTATGCCCTCTAAAAATTTCATATTCCCTTTTAGATTTTAGTTTTTTATCTAATCCGGGGGATGAAACTTCCAGATAATATTTAAAAGGAATAATCTCATCCAGCATATCGCCTATGCTTCTTGTAATGTTTTCACAATCTTTGTGGTTAACGGGATGATCGTTTGAATAAATAAAAATTCTTAAAAACCAATGGCCGTTTTCTTTTTCAAAAGAAATTTCTATTGGTATAAGGTTATATCTCATCGCCGTGTTTTCAATAACAGGCGTGATTGCAGATAATATTTCTTTTTTATTGAAGTGTTCTTTCATCATTTTCTTCTAAAAAAAAGAACGGTTTTATTGAATTACCGCTCTTTTGTCTTTATTGCGATTCGATTTTTTTGCCCTTTTTAAAGAGCATAAAAAATTATACCATGGTTAATTAACATACTGCAAGAATTATATAAAGTTTAGTAAAGTTTGCATTATATGTCAATTTCAACAATTTCTTTCAGGCATTTTCTCATTTTTTGCATGCCTTGTATTAAAATTTTAACTTCTTCCTCAGAAAATTTATTGCAAGCTCTTTCAGCAGTATTTCTAAGGGTTTCAAGCGTTTTTGTGTAAACCTCTTCTCCTTCTTTTGTCATTGAAATAAGCTTGACGGGTCTGTTGCATTTAATATTGACAATTCTTGTTAAAAAACCTCTTTCCTCTAAACCGTTTAAAATTTTACCCATGTTGGCTCTGTTTATAAACATTTTCAGCGCTAAATCTCTTTGGCACATGTTGCCGTTGTGATAGATAAAATCAAGAGTTGAAAATTCTTCGCTTGTTAATTCCAAATTTAAGTTTTTAAAATGTTGAGCGGACATTTTTTTAATATACTTGCCTGTGAGGTAAACCTCGTAAAACAGTGATTCTGTGTATTTTTTTTCTTGTTTTGTTTCTTGTTCCATTCTTCATCCCGATTCTATGTTGTTTTAAAAACATGTTGCATTTGCAACATAATTATGTTAACATACTAATTACATAAAAACAATTTAACAAAAATTATACTATGTAATAAACAAAAAACCAAAACATTACACTTACTTACTACCTTTCAATTCTGCTTAAATGGGGCAAAAAAACAGCCCCTTATTTTTTTTGATTAATTTTTTTTAAGTTAATTTTATTCTTTATTTGCAAATAAAAATCCTTTGTTTTATATTATTACACGTGTAATAAAAAATAAATAGGACAAATTTATTTTTTTTGAAGTTTTGTACTTCACATAGAATTAAAATTCTTGCCGCATCATTTAAGGAAATATTTTTATATGCAAATATCAAGTGTCCAAAATATTCAACTTCAAACCGGACATAACAACAAACAAAACAAAGAAACTAAAAACAATACAACTTTTAAAGGTATAGGCAATACAGTAATGAACGGAGTGGGCAAATTTTTTCAAGTTTGCGACGATGTTCCGATGATTGGTGTTGCTTTTACAGATACCGCAGCAACAGATGTTCCAAGAACCATTGTTGACCTAAAACAAACAGGCGTACCCGCTGCAGCTGAAACTGCAAGGCGTGAATTTTCTGGTTTAATTGTTAACTGTTTAATTCCTGGTGCTTTTGTATATGGCGCTGCAAAACTTGTAAATGACGGCTATATGAAAAATTTTCCCACCCCCATTGGAAAACCGACAAACCTAACAAGGTCTTGGGCAAACGGAGAAGCTATTTCAAATTTAGTCGGCGTTTGGAAAGATTATATCGGCATAGGAAAAGATTATTCATTAATTAAAGATCCCGAAGAACTATATGAAGTAAATAAGCTTTTAAGAAAAAGACCTTTTGGCGACAAGGGTTTTGTTAAAAGTGCGCTACAACAAATTGAAGGCTTAAACGGTGTTGATTCTTGGGACAAATTATCTGACCACAAAAACCTGATTGATAAAGCAGCAGAGCTTTTAACACCTGCTATGAGAGGAACAACACGCCCAAAAAATTTAATTCTGAGATATAAAGCTTCAAGAGAAAGAAACAGGGCGCTTAAAAATGCGTATGATGTACTTGTAAAAGGTCAATATACAAGAAAAGACGAGCTCGGCAGAAAAGTTGTTGAAGTAATAGATGAAAACGGCGGTTTTAGAGCAACTCAAACCCTCAGATTTAAAGGGAAAAATATAGGCTCCGATCTTAAAAACTTTTTAAGAGATACAGCAGACATTGGCGCAGCGCTTTCAATTTCAAAAGAAGCAAGGCTCAACCCTGATAAATTTATAAAACAATCAACAAAACTTGTTAATGCAAAAAGTCTTATGGGGCTTTCCGTTGTAATTCCTTTGGCTATGAGTGTTCAAACCATAAACAGGGCAATTACAAGGCATAAATATAATAAAGCAGGCGCCCCAATATACAAAGATTTCGAAAATGAAAATCGTGAACTCACGGAAGATGAAAAAAAACAACTAAAAGCAACAAAACCAATAGCAGTTGGCTCAATTATAGGGCTTGCAGCACTTTCAATGGGCAAAACCTTTCCAAAAAGTTTATCAAGTGCCATTGAAATGCTTCAATTTAACACTAAATTTCCAACCTTAAATCAATGCCGTGTTATTGCAACATCCACTTTTGCATCAAGAATGGTTGCAGCGGAAGACCCTAACGAATTAAGGGAAAGCACGGTAAGAGATTTGGCTTCATTTGCCGGTCTTTATTTCCTTGGAGATTACGCAGAAAAACTTGCGGCAACAGCAGTTCAAAAATTCTCGAAAAAAGGAAAAACCGGCGAACTTCAAATGTTCAATAAAACCAAAAAGCCTGAAGAATACAAAAATGTTTGGCAAAAGTTTACAGGCTGGATTAAAGATACAAACATTAAAACTTTCGATGAAATAGCGCCTGAACATAAAAATTATCGTTCACTTGCAAAATTAGGCGGTCTTGGTTTCTCTTTGGTATTTTTGGGTGTATTGTTACCGATGTATAACAAATATGTCACAAACAAAAAAGAGGCAAAAAGAAAAGCTATTTTAGAACAGCAGAAAAAACAAAGTAATATCTATAATCCAAAAACAGTTTTTCCAACCAATATTAAAAAAGAAGAACCGATTGACCCTATCGAAGAAAGCAAAAAGCACTTTGCACAAATGAAAAGCTATTCATCAAATTCTGCTTTTTCAAAAATTTCTTCACAATTTATAGGTTAACTTCTTAAAAAAGAGAATTTTTAAGCGCAACTGTTATATAAGCCTTCTGCGCGCAAAAACCACTCTTTTCAAGTCTTCTTCTTTGTTGATGCCAATTTCTGTATGAGGCTGGAATTCAACGTTTTTATCCATAATTGCTTTAACCGTTTTTGAGCTAAATTACAAAATTCAACTTGCATATTTTTATAGAACTGCATCTTTAGGAACAACGGTTATGCCGCCCTTTGAAACATAGAAACCTCTTTTCAAGTCTTCTTCTTTGTTGATGCCAATTTCTGTATGAGGCTGGAATTCAACGTTTTTATCCATAATTGCTTTAACCGTTTTTGAGCTAAATTACAAAATTCAACTTGCATATTTTTATAGAACTGCATCTTTAGGAACAACGGTTATGCCGCCCTTTGAAACATAGAAACCTCTTTTCAAGTCTTCTTCTTTGTTGATGCCAATTTCTGTATGAGGCGGAATTTCAACGTTTTTATCTATAATTGCTTTGTTTATTTTTGAATATCTGCCTATTGTAACATTTTCCAACAAAATTGAATTTGAGATGTGGCTATAGCTGTTTATTCTTACTTTTGGCGATAAAACACAATTTGAAAGCGAGCCGCCTGAAATTATACAACCTTCTGATACAAGCGAATTTTTGGCTACACCAACCCTTTTGTCCTCATCCCATATAAATTTTGCGGGCGGAAAATTATAGTTAAAGGTTCTAAGCGGCCATTCGTTTGAGTATAAGTTCAATTCAGGATTATATTCAAGTAAATCCATATTTGCTTGAAAATAACTGTCAATATTTCCTACATCTCTCCAATAACCACGCTCTGAATCTGTCATGCCCGGAAATGTATTTGATGAAAAATCATAAATATAAACTTTCTTACCCTTTTGAAGCATGTTTGGAATAACGTTTTTTCCAAAATCATGGTCAGAATTTATATCCATTGCATCTTCTTTTAATTCTTCCACAAGCGAATTTGCTTTAAAAATATAATTTCCCATTGAAACCAAGCATTTATCAGGGTTATTTGGCATAGATTTAGGCTTTGTTTTCGGTTTTTCAATAAAACCTGTCAGGCGCCAATTTTCATCTACCTCGATAACGCCATATTCAGACGCAAGTTCAATATCGACAGGAATAGCGGAAATGGTTATATCGGCATCTTTTTTATGGTGATAATCAAGCATCTGGCGAACGTCCATTTTATAAACATGATCACCCCCAAAAACACAAACGGTCTGATACTTTTCATCTGTTATCTGATTAATATTTTGATAAATAGCATCTGCCGTTCCTTTGTACCAGTTGCCATCCGTTCTCATTTGAGCAGGAACTAAATCTACATATTGGTCAATCGAAGATGACAAATCCCATCCTCTTGAAATATGTTTATTTAAAGAGTCTGATTTATATTGTGTTAAAACTTTAATTCTGTATAAACCGGAATTTACAAAATTGTTCAATACAAAGTCTATTATTCTGTATCTGCCGCCAAAAGGAACTGCGGGCTTTGCTCTATCCCTTGTTAGAGGGAAAAGCCTTTTTCCTTGACCGCCTGCAAGAATCATTGTTAATACTTTTTCAAAATACATTATTTATAAACTCCTAATACTTTTATTAAAGCAAATTTTAATTCATTTATCAATATTGTTATGAAAAAATTACCCTGTTTAAAACAAGCTTTGTTTGCCCTTTTTTGCTCTGATAAAAATTCCCAAAATGCCTATAATTACGCCAAATATTGAAATAAGAACAGGAAATGGCATCTTTGAAACGTAAAAAACCGTATCAATTCTTGTTGGCTCAATTAAAATTCTAACAATAGAATACAAAAGAATATAAGCAAAGAAAATAACCCCGTCATAATCTTTTACGGTTTTTTTCATCAAAATTAAAAGGAATATAAAAATTAAAAAATCCAAAACGGCTTCATATAAAAAACAAGGATGAAAATATTTATTGTGCAAATACATTTCAGGTCTGTGATTTTCGCTTACATAAAGCTTAATTGGAGCATTAAAAACAGGCAAGCCAAAAGCTTCTTGATTAAAAAAGTTGCCAAACCTTCCTATGGCTTGACCCAAAGGCAAAGTTGCGCAAATTATATCTGCATAAGAAAAGAAATTTAATTTATTTTTTTTGGCATATAAAATTCCAAAAATAATACCGCCCAAAATTGCGCCATGGATAGATAACCCGCCTTGCCAAACCATAAAAACCGCAACGGGATTTTGAATAAAATATTGAATTGCAAGCAAAACATAATAAACTCTTGCGCCTATTATTGAAAAAATAACAAGTTTGGGGGTTAAATCCGACAAAGCGTTTTTATCAACAGAGGTCATCACTTTTGAAGATAAGAAAAGCGCAACAAAATAGCATACAATAATTGCAAAGAAAATGCATAGGGAATAATAATGAAGGTTAAACCCAAAAAAATTAAAATGGTTTAATTCAATCGGGTATAAAATCATTCTATATTCTCTTTATTTGTATTATTTGCCGTTTCTTCAATTATATTGTTCAATTCTTGAATGTGGTTCTTAACAGCTTCTGCATCCTTGGCATCAGGGGAAAGTTCAATGTATTTTTCATACATAGTTATTGCTTCTTGAACAATTTTTAAAGATTCTTGTATTTCATCTTCACTATATTCTTTTACATTTTCCTCATCCAGCGGGTTTTGTTGAAATTGCAGACCCTTTGTTTCAAGGGCAACCGCATAGGAATAATGCGCATCAGGCGAGGCGGGGTTAATTTTAATTGCATGGTCTAATTGCTCTATTGCCTTTTCATAATCTTGTTTTTTAATATATGCAACACCTAAATTATACCTTGATTCAAAAACGTTTTCATCTAAATCTACACTTGATTGAAACCTTGAAATTGCATTATTATAATCGCCTTTGTCTAAATAATCTTTTCCCATTTGATTTAATTCTTGAATGGCAAGATTATTGATGCAAGCCGTACAAAATAAACTTGCAATTAATATTGATACTAAAACTAAAAATTTTTTCATTTTGTAAACTCCGATTTTTTTATTTTAGAAAAAACGAAAATTTATAGCAAGAATTTTTACAATTAATTGAGCCAAGTGAATGATTTTACTATATTATCAGCAGTTGCCGGACCCTCAATTTTTACGTTAAAAAGCCTGTATTCATCGTTGTTTAAATCCATTAAAGGAATTTTATTAACATTTTTCAGCATTTCTGTTTTGACAAGTTCATCCACTTTGTTTCTTGTTACCATATTCAAAATTGAAACAACGGATGTATTTCCTATAGGACCCAATATATTTGAAATTTTCTTTGAAAGTTTTCCTAAAATTTCAATATCACCCGTGGCACTTAAAATATCATAAGTTCCAAAAGTATATGTGCTTAAATTATCGCCTTGAGAATAAATTTTTAAGTCCTGAATTTTGGCATCGGAAACTTTAAGGTCGCCTTTTATTTTGTTAAAGTCGCCATGTTTGTAGGGGGTCAAAAGTTCTATTACATTATTTATAGTTAAACCAAAAATGCCGCTTTTTATAAAGTTTGATGCCCTTAAAAGATATTCTATTGAACCCAATTTAGGCATTCTTCCGTTTAGAATAACAAATTCTGCCTTAGCATTTATTTTCTTTACATAATCATCCAAAGTAAAATCTTTCATGGAAATGACAAATGTACCGTTAGCATTTCCGTATAATTGACCGGATAAATTAAAGAAAGCTTTTGTTAAATCATCAGCTTCACAATTCATAAAATCCGATTTTACAAAAATATCTTTAGTTTTGAAATTATAGCTGCCAACACCTTTTATAAGACCGCCTGCGATAGATAAATATGTATCATCTATTTTAAGTGAGGTTTCTTTATTGTGAGAAAAATTCATTTTTAAATTTTTGGCTATAATGCCGTTAAAATCTATTTCATCTGCAACCAAGCTTCCTTTTTTAATTAAAATATCTTCAGGTTTTATCATAGGGTTTGTTGAAGCAGATGAAATTATATCGCCTTCTTTTGGTGCAGTTGAACTTGCAAGTGCAGCAAAAGATTTTAAAAGATTATTTATTGAAACGGAATTAAAATGAAGTAAAACATTGTTTATTACTATAGGATATGTAACTTTATTTACAAAATCTATATCAATATCACCCGTTGTATTAAAAGCAGACAGTTTAAATTTAGCATGACCTGTTTTTTCCTTTAAAACAATTTCAATATTATCAATAAATGAGTCATAAATTGGCACAAAGACTTTTGAAAAATTTAATTTTCCTCTAAGAGAAATATTTGTAAGGTTGCCGTTTATCACAAGGTCTGATGTAAAAAGCCCGTCTTTTATTAAAGATTTTTTAAACAACGGATTTAAAAACCTTACAGGTGCCGGGTTTGGTGTGTGGAATTTCAAATTGTTTAAAATGACATCACCCTTGTTTAATTTAACACCGCCTGAAATATTGATTAACTCATAAATAGTTTGTTTGTTACTTTGAGATAAAATATACTTAAAATATTTGATATAGTTAATGTTTGCATAATTTCCGCTAAATTTTATTTTAGATGAAATTTCCCTTTTTACGTTTCTATCCCCCAATTTTAAGCCCATAAAAGACATATCGGAGCCTTCATTTAAAAGAATTGAAAGATAACTTACATAAGAATTAAAATTGCCCGTAAGCCTTCCTTTAACCGAAGCTTCACCGTCTAATTGCAGAGGATATTTTAAATATGGATTTATTAACGAATCACATTCACTTTCAGATAAGTTCGTTGAAACAAAAACATTAAATTCAGGGTTAATTCTGCCGTCTGTTTGAATAAAACCGTCTATATAAACAGGCAATGTACCGTATGAAATATTAAATGCATCCAAAATTGTTTTTTCATTTTTAAACTTAATTTTTCCGCTTCTGACACTAACTGTTCTTTTGTTTATTGAATCATACAAAGAAACCTTATCCGGTAAAAAATCACCGTTGATATTATCCCCGTTTAATTTAATTTTTCCGCTTACGTTTCCTTTGGGGTTTTCTACTGCTTTTAAGATATTAGAAGTTTTTTTGGGCAATATTTTAACAAGAACATTAAGATAATTTTCAAAGGGTGAATTGTAAAATATTAATTTTAAATTATTATCGGGCTTAGCTGATGCAAAACGGTGTATAATTCCATCCATAGCAAAATTAATGCCTGAGGCAATTAATTTTAAATCGTGGAATTTTGCATTTTTCCCTTTCAGCTCAATGTTTCCCTCTTTAAAATAAAAATCAGAGCCTTTTTTATTTATACCCGCTATATTGCCGTCAAAATCAAACCCCGATAAATCTAATTCAGTCGCATTTGAATAAATTAAACCCTTTGCTTTAATATCACCTTTTAATGAAAAATTATGAGTAGTGAAAAGTTGTGCTAAATTCTTTGCAAATAATTGGTTTTGAGGCGCAAAAAGTTCAATATTATCAAGAATAAAACTTCCAACGGAATGAGAAAAAATATCCTGTGAAACAAACTGAATATCAAGGGTAGAAGGTATTCCTTTTTGAATTTTATTTTTTGCACCCTTTTGAAAAACGCTGCCGTTTATTTTAAATGGCGAATCAAAAATATCGGCTGTTAAATTAAACTTTGCGTCATTTTCAAAAGTCAAAGTACCTTTTAAATTGGTTCCTTTAATTTTTGGAACAATATTTAAGTTTATTCCTTTAAAAACAAGCTTGCCTTTTGCAATAATGGAATCTGATTGTTCGCCAAAAACGGCATCAGGCGGAATATTGCCCGATAAATTAAGATAAAAATCCAGCAAGCCCGAATTTGGTTGAAAACTTTTTAAAAATTCCCCGCCATCAAGTGCAGTTGTTACAATTTCAGATGTTTCAGCAATTTTAATGGCTTTTTTGGCTTCAATATTTTCTACAAATACATCAACCGACAAATTGCCCGATGTGTCACAGTTTCCGTCTATTTTTGCTTTTGCACCTTCAATTAAACCTTTGGCATTATTAAATAAAATTTTATCTTCATTAAAAATTATTTTAACCTTGCCGTTTGTTAAAACAGTGTTCAAACCTTGCATTGTAACTGTAGCATCTGATGTTTCAAAAAAACCCTTCAGGTTGGCTTTTTCTTTTGTGCCACTCGTTTTAAGGTCTATTTTGCCGTTTCCTTTTAGCGTCATATACGGAAGCGGACCCAATTTTAAATTAAGAATTTTTTGGACCGGCATTAAAATTTTATGCGCAAACGACAAATCTAAATTACCTGTCGATTTAACGCTAAATTCAGCATAGGGCATTTTTTGCATCCTTGTTTTGCCCACAACCGTTAATGTAGCATTTTTAGGAGCATTTGCATAAACCGTTATAATAACATTTCTTCCTAAAAATTCACATTCGCCAAAAGAAGTTTTTGCATCTTTTGGGCGCTCAACAACATATACATCATCAAAATTTAATTTTCCCTTAACCGAAAAATTATCAATATTTTTAAATTTAAACTTGGCTGAACCGTTTATAATTGCATTTGCATTATATTTTTTTATACTTTGAATATATGGTTCTTGAAAGGGAATAACCGTATCAGGAACTAATTTAACAAGATTTTGAAGGTTTGTATCCGTTATTTTAACTTCAAGAACAGGCTCAATTTCTTTAATATTGAATAAATTTTTAATAATGCCTTTGTATTCAATGTTAACGCCGCTTGTAACCAAAGAACCTTTTTCAATTATCAGGTTTTTATCTTTAAAGTTATATATATTTTCAAAAATAACTGGTTTTTCAATTTTTACCTTGTTTTTTTCACCCTTATAATCAAAAGCAATATCGGCTTTATCTAAAAAAACGGTTAATTTAAAATCTTTTTTGTTTATTGCGGTTGAAAAGATATCTATAGTTGAATCTGTATTATAAACATTAAATTTATAAAGATATTTTTTCAAAAAAGATGTATTAAGCCCCGCAATTAAAATTTCGTGTTTATTTAATTTTAATGAATTTTTATTTTTTATATAGTCAATATCTATCAAATAATTTGAAATTTTATCGTTTATTTTTATAGCACCCGTTGTTGAAATATTAAATTTATTGTTTTTATTAAGCCCAAAGCTTTTTAATTCAAAGCCTGAGAGGATGAAATTTGTTTTTGTAAAACTGTCAATAAAATTTATGTTGTAAGCATCAATATTTGCGTTTATATTTGTAAAATCGGGCTTAAAGAAGGGTTTTTTGCCGATTTTAATATATTTTGAAAAATCAAAATTTCCTTTTTCATCTCTTTTTAAATTAATTTCTGCATAAGAAGTTTTAAATTCAGAAATTGCCAGTTTTTTAGCAAGCAAAGGCAAAATTTTGACTTCAATCTTTAAATCATTAATATCTATAAACGGTTTAGGATTATTTTCTTCTTTAACTAAGACAGAAGGAGAATTAAGACTGAAAGTTAACCCCCTAAAACCACCTTTAATTTCATCACATTCTAAAACAAGCTTATATTTGTTATATAAAAAATTTTTAATAAAATTAACGTCTTCAATTTTTTTAACAACAAAAAAGCAGCCTGAAAAAATCACAGCAAAAAAAACAATAACTGCAAAAAACGGTATTAAAAACTTCTTATTTAAAAAAAACTTAATAGACATAATAGAAATTATACAAAAAATAACCCCCTTTTTGCAAAATTTGAAAAAATAATTTAAAATCCTAAGTATGAAAAAGTTCTTTTTATTAATTATATTTACATTTATTATAATGTTTATACCTAACATGGTTTATGCCGATATTAATTCTTGTTTTTTATCAAAAGACGCATTTATTCCCGTAAACCCCACTAAGGCAATTTCATCTTCTACATTAGAAGAGGGTGATTTTGTTTATTTTATTGTGCCGTCTGACCTTTGGCTCGGTGAGTATAAAATAATTCCAAAAAATACAATTATAAAAGCAAAAATTACAATGTTAAAAATGCCAATAACAGGAATTAACGCCGCAATGAGAATTGAAGCGCTTGAAATGGTTTCTCCTGACGGCAGAAAAAATTCCATAAAAGGAACCGTGACATATAAAGGAGAAAGGCAAATAGGGGGGGATTTAACCCCGCCGGCATCTTATAACAAAGCACTTCACCCGAGAAAGGGCGAATATTATAACGGTGTTGTTGCCCAATACGTTCCAAGCGGAGAATACGAATTCGGGCAGCATATAACCTTAATGCCCAATGATACTTTGTATATAATTTTAGATGAAGATTTTATTCCATATTAATAAAAATAAAAAATAAGATTTTAATTAAAATTTCATGTATAATATGTAAAAGACGGAGGAGATTAATTATATGAAAATAAAAACTTTTTTAAGCACATTAACTTTATCTGCACTAATTTTATGCGCAAATTCAGTTTATGCTGCCGGTAATTATTCTTACACAACCCCTTCAAATAATGTTCAAAATGTTAATTCACTTCAAGGTTCAGTTACATACGTTCCTGCGGGAAATATTGCAAACGTTATGTTACAAAGCCCCATAAATTCTGAAACGGCAACCGTTGGAAGCGCAGTTGGCGCAACTTTAACGAACGATTTTATATACAACGGAAAACTTATAGCTTCAAGAGGAAGCGTACTTAATGGCACCGTTGTTAAAGCAAAAAAAGCCGGTTTAGGAAACAGAAACGGACAAATTCAAGTTGTATTCAACAATTTAAGAACACCTCAAGGCTATAACATTCCAATTAACGCAGTTTTCAAAACAGATGATAATACAGGCATCTTAAAAGGCGGCACCAAAATGGAAGGTGCCAAAGAATATGCCAAAAATACAGCCATTGGCGCAGGCGCAGGCGCAGCTTTGGGTACAGCTATGGGTGCTTTATCATCAGGTTCTGTTGGTAAAGGCGCAATCTATGGCACCGCAATCGGCGGTGGTTTAGGGCTTGCAAAAGGCGCTATGAATAAAGGCGAAAACGTGAATATTCCGGCAAGCGCTTACCTTGACATCATGTTCACACAACCCATAACTCTATCACAGCCCACAGAATATAAATACGATTATTAATTTAATCAATCAGGCTATTTTAAAATACAAACTATTATTTAAAATAAAAACATAAAATAATAAAAAAGAAGAAAAAATGACATTCAAAATAAGCAAATACAATTTAGAAGAGGACAAAACACCAAAGGCAAATGATGTGGAAAAAGAACTACCGCATACATTTGAAGATGATAATGACGGATTTTTAAAATATTTCGTCTTATCAGCCTTTGTTTTGCACCCTATAGCCATTGTCACGATTTGGCTTGGTTTATACCTTGCAATGCTTTTGGGCATACACAACCCTATTGTGCAAAAGCCTGAATGGCAAACTAAAGACATAGAGTTTGTTTTAACTCAAAATGAAGCAGAACCTATTAACAAAAAAACAAAATATCGTTCTGACAAAAATTCAAGGGCAGGTGGCATCCATGATCCTAACAGAAAAGTTTCCATGCCATCACCCTCGCCCGCACCTAAAATGAAACCGGCTCAAAAGCCAAGCCCTGCACCTCAAGCACCGCAAAAGAAAGTGGTGCAAAAGCCAATGCAGCAACCAATTCAAAAACAAGCGGCAAAACCCATATCAAAACCAACTCCACAAGCACCAAAAGCTGTTAGCAGACCATCTAAGCCAATGGCACCTTCTCAAAGGCCTGTTTTAAAACCATCAACATCAACTCCAAAACCGCAAATGCCGAAATTGGCAAAAGCGCCTTCAAGCCCGTTTAAAGTTGCGGTTCCAAATACAGGCGCGCCTGTTGGTAAAGGTTTTTCAACAAGCACAGGTACAAAAACCTCAGGTGGCGGCGGATACGGTTCAAGCTCCGGCGGTTCATCAAAAGGAACAATGAATATGCCCGCACCGCAATTTTCAACCACAAGAACCGCAAGCGCAGGTTCAGGAAGAACAGGGTCATCAGGCGGCACAGGTCGTGGCGGCTATGGCACAGGAAATATGGGAAACCCGGGGCCGGGGAACCCAAACGGCGCTCCCGGCATAGATGCAATAAAATCACCTCAATGGGGTCCTTATATGAGAGAATTAGAAGCCAAAATCAAAAGAAATTGGCATCCGCCAAAAGGTGATACATCAAAAAGAGTTGTGCTTTTATTTAAAATAGGCAGACGTGGAGAGCTTTTATCCGTAAGAGTTTCAAAACCTTCAGGTTCAAGCGCAAACGATCAGGCAGCGATGTCTGCGGTTCAAATGTCTGCACCATTCAGGGCACTTCCGCCTGAATTTACAGGCTCAAGCGTTGAAATTGAATTTACTTTTGATTACAACGTTTTAGGCGCAAGTTACAGATAATAATATAATAGGGGAATAAAAATGGAACTTTTAATCAAATCATTCTTACTCGATTGGCCGGTATTAACACCGATTTTAATCTGTTCTTTTCTTGTAATTGCTGTTGCAGTTGAAAAAATTACATACTACACAAAAAACAAGCGTGACATAGGAAGTTTTATCCAAAACCTTCAAATGGCATTAGCTAAAAATAATATAGGCGCCGCTAAAAGAATTTCAGCAGATTTAGGCGGAATTATTTCTGAAATGACAGAAGAGGGTTTAAGAATTTACACCGAACAAAGAGCAGGTTTTTCAAGAGCTTATGACATTTCAAGCTCTCTTGCGACAAGAAAACTTGAAAAACACTTAAATATTTTAGGTACCATTGGCGGTGTTGCACCGTTTTTAGGGTTGTTTGGCACAGTTGTAAGAATTTTATATACCTTCCAAGATTTAGCCACAAAAGGCAACCAATCAGCTGAAGTTGCAACAGGTATCGCATCAGCCCTTGTTGCTACTGCGTTTGGTCTTGGCGTTGCTATTATTGCGGTTATTTTATACAACTATTTCCAAAGTGTGGTTACAAGGTTTGAATCTGATTTCAAACTTATTAAATTAGTATTTTTAAGCTTTATTGATTCAGATGAAGAAGTTCGAGTTGATGAAACAGGAACAATCGCACTATAAGAGGGTTCTATGGCAATTAAAGTTACAAAAGAAGAAGGCGGCAAAAAGCAAACCTTTAACGAGATAAATATAACACCATTAACGGATATTTTTCTTGTGCTGTTAATCATTATGATGGTTATTGCACCAAGCTTTCAATCAGTAGATAACAATATCACAATTCCTGAAATAACCTCAGGAACAGGTGTTGAACAGCTTAATGCAACTGTTTCGGTTACAAAAGCAGGCGAACTTTATCTGAACGGAGAAAAAGTATCTGAAGATAACATTGAAGAAAAGCTTCTTGCCTTAATTGACGGCAATGAACCAAAAGAGGTTATCGTAAAAGCTGACAAAGAAGCCAAAAGTTCTGATATTTTAAGCATAATGCACGCTGCACAAAATGCGGGGTACAAAAAACTTATCGTAGCAGGAGAACCCTTGAGCCAAAAAGAACAAGACGAACTTGAAAAAGAGGCAAAATGAAACGACCTACATTTAACGAAATAAATATAACACCATTAACGGATATTTTTCTTGTGCTGTTAATCATTATGATGGTTATTGCACCAATGCTTGACCAACAAGGTTTAAAGCTTGCAATACCTGAATACGTTGAGCAAAAACAAGATAATCAAAATGAAGAAAGCAAAATATTAACCGTAGTTGTGGATGAAAACAACAGATATTATATAGATGACGTTGAAATTCCCGTTAATAATTTAGCAAACGAAATTCAAACAAGGTCAAAAACCTTAACAGACGGGCTTATGATTGAAGTTCAGGGAAATTCAACCCATGGAAGCGTTGTAAAATTAATGGATGTAGCAAGAAATTCAGGCGTAACGGCAATTTCAATAACAGAAATTTAATATAAACAGCTGAAAACAAGCGCAGTTATGAAAATACATCCAATACAAGAGCAACAATTTAAAATTTTGAATTATAAAGCTGCCGTTTTTTTGGGAAACCAAAAGGCAAAAGCTATGCCTTTCGATTCTTTTAGCAAAAATGCTTTAACAAGTTTAAGCAAAACGGAAACAAATAAAAAAGAGGCTTTATTCTTAGGGCTTAGTGAAATTGAAAAAAGCGAGAGTAAATTTAGAGCCTTTGATTTTGAAAAAGAAGGGCTTGTTTTATCTTTAAATTACCCAAAAGAGGCTTTCATTCAAGATGTTGCAAACATTTTAGATAGAATAAGCGAAGAAGAAAAAAAGAAATTGTATTTGGAATTTAATTTTCAATTAACAAAAAATGGTGATAAAACAGGGCTTGAAGGGCATCCAAGACAAAGTAAAACAAAAGCAAACGACGGGCTTTTTAATACAAGAGAGAAATTAAATCAAGCAATTCAGAAATTTAGCGAAAATAATTCCGTTCAAATTGAAGGCGAAGAAGAACTTTCAGATGAATTAACTCTTCTTTTTAATGCAATTACGGAACTCTACACAACCGTCGGCAAAAAACAAAACAGAGCTCACGATTTTACTTTAGATATTCACACCTTATGTGTTCTTCAAAATGTAATGAACGACCCTGATTATGAAACGCTAAGTAAAGAAGACAAAAGAACCTTGCAAATTACAGCTCTTTTGCATGACATTACAAAAAAAGAAGGTATAAACGATGAAGCCCATGCCGAAACAGGCGCAGCTGCAGCTTCTTTAATACTTGAAAGATTAAATTTTTCAAATAAAAAAAGGAAAGATGTTTCAAAATTAATTGAAGAACACGAATGGTTAAAAAATTATAATTCGCCAAATAAAAATGAAGATGAAAAAACACAATATGCAAGAAATTTATCAAAAAGGCTTAATAGCAGCAATTTAGCTAAAATGGAAGCTATTTTAACAAAAGCCGATATGTTGGCTGTAAAAAAAGAAGGCGCTTTTTTTGAACGTTATAAAAAAGCCTTTTATCAAGGAAAAAAAGAACTTTTAACTTTCAGTAAACCAAAAAAGAATTTTTTATACCTATTTAATTGCAAAATAACAAGCAAATAAAAATGCGCCTTAAAAGACGCATTAACATTTAACTTAACTGAAAGGTAACCTTTAATTTACATTCAGGCTTTATTTATTGGTGCTTTTTTCTATTTCAATTTCAGGGTTTGGCGAATCATTAGGAACCATTAAAAATGGTGGTTTAAATTCGTTTCTTTGCCTTTTCATATTTTTTTCAAACTTTTTTCTGCCTTCTTGTTTCATTTTTTCTAATTCTTTTAATTGTTTTTGAGTTAAAATGCCTTCAAATTCTTTCATGTTTTGAACTCGCATTTGATGCGCTTTTTTGTTTAATTCTCGAACATCGTTTCTTAATGGTTCAATTAAAGCTTTTTTGTCTGCATCTGTGTTAAAAGAATTTTCAATTTTTCTTATTTCTTCCCTTTTAAGCCTTATTTGCTGCATAACAGGCTTCATTTCTTCTCTGCCTTTTTCTTGAATTTTTTTCGCTTTCAACTTTTGTTCATCAGTCAAATTTAACCTTTTTTCAAATTCTTGTTTCCTTTTTTCCATATATTGCTTTTGCATTGGCGGTTTTTTAAAATCAGGTCTTTTATTTGTCATCTCTCTTTGAATTGGAACATTTTGAGATGGCGCCATTTGAGCTTCTGTTTCATTTGCAAAAACAGAAGATGGAACAGTAAAAGCAAGCGCTAAAACTGCCAAAGTCAAAAATGTTTTTTTCATAGAATTTTCTCCTTTTTATAATAAATCTTTCAATTTTTCCGCAAGTTCTTTTTTTGCGTTATAAATTCTTGATTTTACAGTGCCGATTGGACATTTCAATTTTTCTGAACATTCTTCATAGGTATAACCCTCAATTTCACTAAGCATTATAACTTCTTTTAATTTTGGTTTAAGTTCATCTATCGCTTTAATTATTCTCTCTTGCCTTTCTTTTTTCAAAAGAAGACTTTCAGGCGTTTTTCTTTCTTTAATATTTTCAAAAATTGCTTCATCTTCAACATGCGTTTCATACCTGTTTTTGGCTGATTTCAGATAATCTCTTGAAACATTTGCCGCAATTAAATTTATCCAAGATTTAAAACTTCCCTTTTCTTCATATCTTTTTGCACTTAAAACCCTGATATAGACCTCTTGCTCTAAATCCTCGTTTTCCTTGCCCATAAATTTTTTAATTACATTTTTTACACTTTGTTTGTTTTCTTCTATTAAGTTTTTAAAATCCATTATTCCACCGCAATCAAACCGTATGAATCAACCGGAAAGCCATAGTCATAAGCGCTTAAAACTTCCCCATAAAACTTATTGTCGGAATTTGTATTGTAACCAAAAAGAAAAAGCCCGCTCGAAGCCAAAAAAACAGTTAAAAAAGCACATGCAATTTTAATTGCCGCTTTTTTCTTAGCCCTTCTTTTTAAAACCTCAAACTTAACTTCTTTTAAAAGCTCTGAAACCTTGTCCATTTCTTCTTGCTCCTTTTTGCAATCAGGACACATTTCAACATGCTTTTTTAATTCTTCCCCACTTCTAAAAATAAATAGTTTTTGATATTCACTGCAATTATTTTTCATTTTTATTCTAACCTCTGTTATTCAATATAACGATTAAAACTAAAAATTGTTCATTTTTTTCAAAATAATTTTATAACAACCACCCCACCCTCATATTATAAACCATTTATACTAAATTCACATCAAAAAGCTTGAAATTTATTTTTCAGCGTTTAATAATTTAATTGTAGATGTTAATCACATCTCCACAAATACATATCGCGGGGTGGAGCAGCCTGGTAGCTCGTCGGGCTCATAACCCGAAGGTCGTAGGTTCAAATCCTGCCCCCGCAACCATTTATAAAAAGACTCTTAAGATTTTCTAAGAGTCTTTTTTCATGCCAGAATTTAAACCCAATGATTAAGCCTTTTTAATAAGCAGGATTTGAACCCAATGTTAAAGACTTATTTCAAGCTCATGGCTTGAAATGTCCTGCCCCCGCAACCATTTATAAAAAGACTCTTAAGATTTTCTAAGAGTCTTTTTTCATGCCAGAATTTAAGGCTCATTGATTGAACTTTTTTTAGTAAGCAGAAAAATATTGATAAATAATTTTTGAAATATCGCTTATTATTTTTGCGTTTTCATTATCGTTCAGAGGGGAATCTTTTATCATAATTACAATGTAATATAAATCTCCATTAGCTAATATTACATAACCTGCATCATTATCTGCAATTTTTATACCCTTTGATGTTCTGGAGCCTGAACCCGTTTTGTGATACAAGTGCACATTTTGGGGAAGTCCTGCCTTGATTTTATTTTGTCCGGTTGATGTTTTCAGCATAATATTTTCTAAAAAGGCCAAAGAAGGCTTAGAAAGAATATTGTTTTCTTTAACTGCTTTCATTAATAAAACAACATCTTTAGGATATGCAAGATTAAGATATTGATTATAGATATTTTTATTCATATCTTTTTCGTTTGCTTTAATTTTTATATCCTTATAACCCAATTCTTGAATAAATTTTTCAACTTCCTTAATGCCTCCTAAATATTGAATCAGTATATCACAAGCATTGTTATCGCTTTGCGAAATCATGTATTCCAATAATTGAGCCAGCGTTATATCAAAAGGATAATTATTGTATTTTTTTATCATCGGGCTATATGTATTTTTGTCAATCATATTTTTATAAATTGTAATTTTTGAGTCCAATGAAATATGTTTTTGGTCTATGTTTCTAAGAACCTTAATTGCAACAAAATATTTAAACACGCTCAAAAGCGGGTATTTCTTATTATTAACAACAATAAGGCTTTCATTTTTTAAAGCTGCAATTCCAACATTTGCATTATTCTTTACCAGATACAGTCGAAGCTTAAAATCTAGCGTTTTAGAATAAAGCCAAAAAAGCAAAATCGTCAATAATAGAATTACAAATATCTTTGCTTTTAACATAAGCGCTATATTAACATAAAAATTTGATTATCAAGTTCAAAAATGCTGCTTTCTTAAACTATTTTAAATACACATTAATTGAGCTTTTAGTAAAAATTTTGCTTTATTTCATTTTAAAACCTCATTTCTTCGCCATCTTTTGGGATGAAGAAATTTTTTAGGTTATTTTTATTTTTAAATTCTATATAATCTTTTCTTGTAAGGGTTAAGTGGCTCACTGTATCCATATGGCTTATAATTATTGAAGCGTTGGGTGCGGTTTTTATGGTTTCATTCACATCTTCTATATTCATAATAAGCCTTTCACCGCCTAAAACCATTGCAGCGCAAGCGTTTAAAAGAATAACATCGGGGTTAAATTTTTCAATCGTTGTTTTTATTTCATTGCACCAAATGCTATCCCCTGCAATATACAGGGTTTTTTCGTTGTTTGATTTAAAAATAACGCCCATTGCGTCATATTCCATTCCCATTTTTTCGCAAATGGGCTTTATAATTTCTTTTTTGCCATGTTCTGTTTTTGTTTTAAATAAGGTTATATCTTGAAATTTTGTTCCTTCATAAGCCAAAATTTCAACATTTAAAAAGCCTTTTTTCAAAATATATTCTTTGTTAAATTCATTTTGAACAAAAATTTTAACATTTTTATCAATGTTTTTTTCTGCAAATTCGTCCCAATGGTCAGGGTGAAGGTGGGTAATTATAACGGCATCAACATCTACAATTTTTTCTATTTCAAAAGGAAGTTCCACCCTTGGTTGGCGAACATCTGCATTATATGCAGCAATAAACCCTTCCATATACCCTTTTGGCATAAGCCAAGGGTCAATTAAAAATTTTTTATTTTCATATTCAATAATAACCGTTGCATTTCTTATTTGTGTTATTTTCATATCATTTTTCCTTTCAATTACATTTTAATATGCGTTTTCTTTTTGACAAGTATGCACTTTTTTGTATAATACTTACTAAAAAGTAAATTAGGTTTATTTATGGCAAAAAGAAAACAAGAAGAATATCAATGCCCGCTTGAAGTTACAATGGAAATTATCGGGGGAAAATATAAAGGGGTTATAATCGGGCATCTTATAGATAAAACTTTAAGATACAGTGAATTAAAAAAGTTAATTCCCCACTCAACTCCAAAAATGCTTATTCAGCAGTTAAAAGAACTTGAACAAGATGGCATTATTAAAAGAAAAATGTACCCTGTGGTGCCGCCAAAAACTGAATATTCACTCACAAAAAGGGGTGAAGGGCTAATTCCTGCAATTATTGAATTAAACAGGTGGGGAATTAATTATTTAAAAGAAGAAAACATCAAATGCGCCTATAAAGGCGAAATTTGAAAAGGAGATAATATGAAAGAATGGATAAAAGCAATAATAATTCTGCCTTTTAATGTGGCCATAGTTATTCCCTGTTTAATTTTTTATTTTTCAGGCAAAAAATTCATTTTATAAATTTTCAAAACTGTGTTGGTTGGGCATCTTAAAGCTAACATTTAATAGTTAAAAACCCGATGTTTCAACAATTTTATAACTTGCCACGCCGTCTTCAATAACAACAGCTTTAAAATTCCATTTTGTATGCGGTGCCAAATTATTTATATTATCCATTGTGCTTCCAATTTGTGCACCACTTTTGTCATATAAATTAATTTCAATTTGTGCATAACCATAGGTTTTATCTGTATTATTAATAACCGTTCCGCAAATTGCGCTTCCGCCAAATTCCGATAAACTGCAATTATATGAATTTAATACTTCTAGTTTTGGTTTCGATTTTACAACTTGCGTATTTGTTGAATCGTCAGAGCCTTCGTCCATAATAGATGTAAATACTGCCATTAAAACCAGAATGAATATTAATGTAAGGCACCCGATAGAAATATTTTTGCCGTCACCGTTTTTTGGTTTTGCAGTTATTTCCTTTTTACAATAAGGACACATAACAGCTCTATCATCTATTTCTTTTCCGCAATTTTGACAAAACATCTTTCAGGCTCCTACCTTAATAGTTCACAGCCATTGCTGGTTTTAAACTTACCACATATTATACAAATAAAATCTATTAAAGCCCAAGGCGCAGAAATTATTATACCAACAACAGAAAAAGTTAAAATTAACTGTAAAATGGCCGTTCCCATGTGCCCTGTATAAAACCTATGAGCCCCAATACCGCCTAAAAAGAAACACAACAATAAAGCAGTAATCCAATTCTTGCCACAAGAATCAAAAGATGAGTTTCTGACCGGCACACCACAATGTACACATATTACAGCCTTATCATCTATTTCTTTTCCGCAATTCATGCAATACACAGCTACATCCTTTCATTATCCTATCATTTTTAAATTGTATAAGCAAAGAAGATAATAACATAAAATTCAACACTATTCAAACAAATTAAAGCCAAAGGAAAAACCTTTGGCTTTTATATTTAATGGTGGCAGTGGTGATGTTCACCGTGGCAGTGGTGGTGTTCATCATGCCCGCAAGAATTTTCCGTTAATATAAGAGAATCATTTAGGTAATTTTGAACAACTTCTTGAAGTTCAATTTCAGGACATCCTAAAACAACCTTAACACCGTATTGTTCTAAAATGCTCTGCGGTCTTAACCCCATTCCGCCGGCTAAAACAATATTTGCACCTTTTGATGCAAGCCAAGAAGCACTTTGGCAAGAAATTCCTTCTTCAGGAATTTTTTCTTCTGCCTTTAAAATTTCTTTTTTCTCTAAATCGACATCAAAAAATGCAAAATAATCACATTTGCCAAAATGAGAGCATAATTTGCCTTCGCTTGCGGGAATAACAATTTTCATATTTTTTTCTCCTTTAAATTTATCTGAATTTGCCTGTAATAAAATGGCGGCTTCAAGCGCTTCCGTTTCATTTATGCCATATTTTTGCGCATAATTTTTTAAAATTAACAATACATCTGCATTAATTCTTCTGTTAAAAGGCACCTTCTTATAACAAATTTTCTTTCTGCCTGAAAATTCTCTTTTTCCGCCCCATTTTTTACATTCATCTTTCATAAGTTCATATTATCACACATTTTGATTTTAGCAATACATAATCAAGTTAGTGATTTAAAATTTGTGGTATTATAGAAAGGTGGGTAATTTAAAAAATTTTATTAAGTGAAAAATTATAATTATGAAAAAATTAATTATTCTATCGGCTTTTTTATTTTTAACATCTGCTTGTTATGCGGATGAAGCAGTTTATCCAAAATACGAGCATCTTTTTGAAGAAAAAGATTGTGCTTGCAATCAAGTTATAGTTGACCTTGAGAAAAACATTTTGTGCAAAGGGAATATTTTAACCGTTGCATTTGAGTGTCCTTTCAAATCAGAATGTTCAAATGCAGGCGACAAAATTACCTTTTTAATTAAAGATGCCGTTTATACAAAAGAAGGAACGCTTTTGATACCGGCAAATTCTAAAATAACTGCAACGGTTATTAAAATCAAAAAACAAAGGGTTCCAAACAAAAATGCAAGAGTTTATTTTTCTTTTAATTGTTTAGAAACCCCTGATGGCACATTATACGATATGAAGGCTGTTCCAAACACAAAAGACGGCTCTCTAAAAGAAGGTCCTTGGATGACAGCCGGAAAACTGGCCTCATACACCCTTGGTTTTGGCGTTATTGGAGCAGGTGCAGGCACAGGTTTTGCTTTCATTCCAAACCCCGCAAAATTGGGAACAGGCTTTGCCATAGGCATCCCTGTAGGTACTTCTGTCGGTTTAATAACAGGGCTTATAACACCGGGGTTAAAATACCATGCAAAACAAGGCGAAGAAGTTAAAATAATTCTATGTGATAATTTAGAGCTTGAAACACAAAACGACGATTGTGATTGCACTGAAGAATAAACTTTTTGACCATTTTGTATAAAATTGCTAGAATATACACAAGGAAAAATTTTTGTGTATGATAATAAACAATCAA
Organism: Candidatus Gastranaerophilales bacterium; assembly: GCA_944325175.1. GTDB lineage: Bacteria > Cyanobacteriota > Vampirovibrionia > Gastranaerophilales > Gastranaerophilaceae > Galligastranaerophilus_A. Next base: position 105,478 of record CALUYZ010000002.1, read on the forward strand.
ATTGAGAGCAAAAAGCTGCCTTCTTTTGTTATTTTCTGTTTTTTTATCTTTATTACACTTTCTTTTGCTTATTCAATTATTAAAAGTTTTTTAAACACAATAGAATTAAGCCTAAAATATCAAGTTAATTTTTTTGAAATAATTTGGAAAATTATTTGCACATCGCCTTTTGATGCATTTATAAATATTTTATCAATACTATTTTTATTCATAATACTTTTTTGCTTTCATTTTGCTTTTTACAAATTCAATCATAAAAAAAGCAAATTAATTAAAGAAATTGAACTAAAAGAAAATTCCCTTGAATTTCGTCATTTCAATGAAAATCTGAATTTTGAATGTGATTATAAAAAAATAGATAATCTTGAGATGAAAATAGTAACAGGCATCAACAAAACAACTTTTCCTCTCGATACTTTTGGAATTAATCATATTACACTAATTTTTACAATTAACGGCAAAAAGAAGCGCTTTGTAGTAAAATCAAGCAATTACACCCAATTAATTTATTCAATAACAAACATTTTCAAAAAAGTAAAAAATTGGCAATATTATTTTAGAGGTGCAGGCAAAATTAAATCTGTTGAAGAAAAAATTAACAACTGCATTAATTATGGAATAAAAGAAGATGAAACAAATAAACCGCCATATATTAAAAATAAATCATTTGCATATTTTTTTATTCTCTTGGTAACAATTTTTGTCATAAATTTATTTTATTCAAAAACCATACCGCATAATTCCGTTTTTTTCGCAGCAATTTTAGTTTTTTTATTGCACATAACAAAAGATTTTTCCACCCTTTTTAAACAAGACAAATTAAGAAAAGAATATATTTTTAAAAAAGAAAAAGAAATTATTACAGATGCAGCTTCCAACAAAAGAAAAACATTATACGAAGCCCCCATTGAAGAAATTATTGAAAATATTCCCGCAAAAAAAGTTATTTTTATAAAAACGGTTATTTTTGCAATTTTTTCAGTCGCTGTTTTTGTTTTCAGCTAATATCTTTTTTATAAACAAATGCAAAATTTTAATTGTCAAATATACACTATTTAAAATAACATGTTTTTATATTGTCGTTCATTTAGGCTGAAATTCAATAATATCAATGATATTAAAAAAATATAAAGAAGGGTTGACAAATATAAATTTTAGATAGATAATAAAAACATAAAGATAAAGTGTTTGGCATACACTAAAAGAAGTAAAGAAAATGCCGAGAGAGAAAGAAAAATGTTAAGCGTAAATTCTATAACAAATGTAAATAATACACCAAATAATATAAGCTTTGGCAGAGGCGTACAAACAAATTACGGCATAATGGCCCCCTCTCCAAAAAACAATATGGTTGAAGGACATTTACTTACCGGCTTTTTTGGAACAGTAAGCCCGATGCTAAATCAAATTCATTCAAGAGCAAGAAGAATTGAAGCCGGTCTTGATGAAACAAAAATTAATTATTTTGCATAACCCCGAAGCTAACAACAACAACACATAATAAAACACAAATTATTTATCGACACCTAACAACACAATCCCGAAGCTAACAACAATAGCTGACACCGCATAAAAGACGGTGTCTTTTAATATATAAAGAAAAAGCAAATATATTTCTTTTCAAGCCTTAATTAATTATGAGAATTTGCCCTTGCTGCCCATATACACTAAACGGTTATTTTTCTTTGAATAAAAATAACCGAAAAGAAGCCACAAGCATACCTTTTTGTGCAAAAAATCAAAAAGAAGCACAAATAACATACTACGACTATTTAAAAAATTCAGTTGCATTTATGGGCGAAAAATATAAAAAATCAAAAAGCTATTTAAGCTCAAAGTTTCTTTTTAATTCAAAAGAAGATTCTATTCTAACCAAAGGAAACAAAATCAGAGTTGATAAAACGGACTATTCAAGGGAAGATGTTCAAAATATTTTGTCGGAAAAAACAAAAGATGCAAACGCCCAAGAATTTTTGGTTGAACATATAATGGCGCTTATTTCGCAAGATAACCCTGATTCTTATTATATTAAAAAAATTTTAGAGCTTGTATATGCAAACAAGCTTCCCCCAAATGTCCTTTTGGGCTTAAAAAGCGGACTTTATACCGATGAAAATATAAAATCGGATATAGATAAGCTTTTTGAATGTTACAGAAACGGGAAAAATGTTGCAGATGCTTTTGTAACAAGTTTTAAAACAAAAGAAAGCGCCCTTATGGCACTTTCAGTAGGCGATATTTGTCAAATTGAAGATGAAGACAGAATTTCAATTAAAAAAAGCGACACGGAAATTGAAAAACTTTTTATAAGCAAAAAAACTTATTTAGAACTTTTCCCGCCCGTTGAAAGATTTTTATACACACAATCAAAACAGCAAAACTGTTATTTTATAGCCGTTTTTGATTCCATTTTCTCAAATCCTTATTCAAGATATAAAATTTTAAGTCTTTTTCACGAAAGAAAAAACGGCAAAACAGATGCCACCTTCGGCGGTTATAAATATACGGGAAATAATGCAACAAATAAAGATTTTAGCCGATATGTCTTAAAAGATGTTTCAAAACAACTGAATAAAACCAGAATATATAATTATGATTATATGGCATATACAACAGAAGGGCTTAGGGCGCTTGAACTATTAAGTGCGCAAGAAGCAAGAAAAAATGCCGAGAGCAAAATCAACAAAAAATATTTTCAATATAAAAAATTGCTCTTACAAAGCGAAGATGACACAATACTTTTCAATAATTTTAAATACAGAAGAAAAGAATTGGAAGATTTTATCTCGCTTTACGAATCATCAGCCTGTGCAAAAACCCTTATTTCAACCGAAGAAATGAATATTCCCGCTTTTAGTACAGATTACGGCTCAATCTTATACGGTTTAAAACTATTAAACCAAAATGACAGAAAAAATGCAGATTCAAAATGGGAAAGATACATTCTTGAAAGATATAAGGAATACTTAGAAAGAACAGGCAAAAAAACTGTTCCTTTTAGAGAAATAATACCATTCGAGGCTTATCAGGATATTTTCAAGTGCAAAATAGACAAAAACGCCCTAAGTCCATATACCTACGGTGGCAACTCTTTTTCCGCTTTTAGCACTTTTAATTTACCTTCAATTATGCTTCCCCTAAAAGATAGTGAAGCTGCCGATAAAATTTTAAACCTTGATGACATAGAGCAAAAGTTTGTTATAACCTGCTCCACACCAAACGAAAATCATTCCATGCCTGATATAGAACCATTTCACTCATATTCTGTCACTCCTTCCAAAAAAGAAGGTAAAAGAATTTTTATTGTCAAAAATCCCATTAATACAACCCAGATAATTGAACTTGATAAACAAGAACTTAAAAGATATTTTGATACCGTTGAACTTGGTTTAATCGAGCCTTCATCTTTTTATTTGCCATAAATCCTTATTTAAAATTGCAAGAAAAGGAATTATTTCAAGACGCCCGACAAACATGTTGAATGTAAAAATTAATTTTGTGAAAAAATTCAAATTGTTATAACTGCCAACAGGTCCGATTGATGCCTCAAACCCTGGGCCTGTATTAGATAAAGTTGCAATGCTTCCCGTTATGGCCAAAATTGTATTTTGCTCAATTAAAGCAACCAAAACCGTGCTTAGAGCAAAAATTGCTATAAAAAACATGAAAAATATTATAATTTGATGCCCTGTTTCAGGCGGAACCGTTCTTCCGTCCAATTTAACGGGAGATATCATATTAGGGTGAACTATTTTATTTAATTCATTTTTAATAAATTTAAAAAGATAAACCCACCTTGCAACTTTTATACCACCTGAAGCAGAAATGGCAGAACCCCCTATAAACATTAAAATAAAAAGTAAAATTTGCGCTCTAAAGGGCCATAAGATGTAATCAGAACTTGTTGAACCGGTTGATGTTATGGTTGAAGCCGTTTCATAGAAAGCATCTCTAAGAGCAATATTAAAAGGCGTATTGCCTTCAAAATATAAAACAGCAGCAATTAAAAAAGTTATGACAAACACTATTCCAAAGTAAGTTTTAAATTCTTCACTTTTAAAAAGTTCGTTTATTTTTCCTTTAATTAAAACTTTATAAGTTAAAATAAAATTCATGCCTGCCAAAAATGCAAAAATGCCGCCAACCCAAATCAAAAGGGAATTTTGTCCGATTAAACCGTTTGAATAATTTGAAAAACCGCCTGCTGAAATTGTGCTAAAAGAAAGGCAAAGAGAATCATAAAAATTTAAGCCCAATAATGTATAGCAAATAATTTGAACAACCGTAAGTAAAATATAAATTAACCAAAGCCAACTTGCAGTGTGTCTAATTCTTGGGGTTATTTTTTCTTCCGTCGGGTTAGAGGCTTCAGCAAAAAACATTTGCCTGCCTGCAACCGCAAATTTTGGAAGGACGGCAATAAATAAAACTATTATCCCCATGCCCCCAAACCACTGCATTAAAGCTCTATACATAAAAAATGTTTTAGAATAGAGCGAAAAATCAGATAAAATTGTAGCACCCGTTGTTGAAATGCCTGAAACCGATTCAAATAAAGCATTTATTGGAGATAGGTTAAAAAATAAAAAAGGAATTGCGCAAATAATGGCATAACTTCCCCAAGATAAAAGAACTGTTGCAAGTGCTTCAGTTCTGTTCATAGAATCTATGTCTTTTTCATCCGCATCATTTAGACAAAACAAAGTACCCATTAAAAAAGCAATCACGCCCGTTATTAAAAAAGGGTGAATTGATGTAAATTCTTTGTAAAAAAGCGCAAACACCATGGGGAATAAAAATATTATGCTCATATATTTTAAGGCTATGCCTGTTGTATTTAAAATTATTTTAAAACGCATTTTTACTTACTACCAAAAAAATCTCTTATCTTTTGAGCATCATCCGCCATTGTAAAAACAAGCAAGGAATCATTTGCTCTAATTAAAGTTTGCCCTTTTGGAATTATTATTCTTGTTCCTCTTTGAATAATTGCAATAACGGCTCTACAGGGGAGTTTTAATTCCATTAAAGTAATATCTTTAAAGTCATTTCTCACTTGAATTTCTTGAACTTTCCCTAAACCCCTTTCAACCGTTGCCAAAATTCCCATTTTTGAATCTATAATTTGATTTTTAATTTCGTTTAATGCAGCTTGCTTTGGTGAAACCGCAACGTCAACGCCAACGTTTTCAAACAAAGGAACGGTTGCCAACTGTTCAACTCTTGTAATAACCCTTGTAGCGCCCATTTGTTTAGATAAAAGCGAGCATAAAAGGTTTTTTTCGTCACTGTCTGTAACCGCAATAACAACATCCATTTGCCCAATGCCTTCACGGGTTAAAAACTCTGAATTTGTGCCGTCTGCATTTAAAACAAGCGTTTTATTCAAGTTTTCAGATAATATTTCACACCTTTTATAATCTTTTTCAATTAATTTCACTTTTATTTTTGTTTTTTCTAAAAGTGAAGCTAATTCAAAACCAACGGTGCCGCCGCCTATAATTGCAACGTTTTTAATTCTTGATTTTTCATCCACGAAGAATTTCAGAGCCGTTAAATCAAGCCCGTCAGGGGTTCCCATTAAAATACATTTATCATTTAATTGAATTTCATCGTTGCCGTTTGGAATAAACAAGTTATCATTTCTTGCAATGCCAACAACTAAAGTTTCGTTTTCAAAATCTATATCTTTTAATTTTTTACCTAAAACGGGAGTATCTTCTTTTACTCTATATTCAAGAAGCTTAGCCCTTCCTTGATGAAAACTTTCAACATCTAAGGCATCAGGCACAGTTAAAATGCTGAAAATTTCCCTTGTTAATAATTCTTCTGGCCAAACAACAAAATTTATATTAATGTCATCTTCTTTTAAGGCGTTATCTCTTATAATTTTCAGGGAATTTTTACATTCTTTCCTTGATACAAGGCAAACCGTTTGGGCGCAGCTTAAATATTTTGCCATAATGCAGCCTACAATGTTTGCTTCGTCTGTTTCACTTGATGCAATAAAAACATCTGCATTTTTAATGTCTGCTTTTGTTAAAACGTTTATATTTGAAGCGTCACCAATAATTGTTGATAAATCAAGCTGGGAAAATTGATTAAGTTTTTCAACATCAGGGTCAATAACTATTATGTCATGATCTTCAAAAAATTCCGTCGCAACAATGGATGCTATATCGCCTGCGCCATAGATTACTATTTTCATAAACTAAATTATATAATATAACTTGTTAAGTTCAAGCACCATAAAATTCATTCATTTATAAGATGAAACAAGAAAAGGTTTAGAAAATAATTAAAATATGTTAATTCAGTCTATAAGCGAATATTTAACCTATCTCGAAGTTGAAAGAGGATTAAGCCAAAATACTATTTTAGCTTACGAAAACGATATTTTAGGATTTTTTGAATATTTTAAAAATATAGAAAACCCTGAAGAGATTAAAAGGATTCATTTCAGCGAATACACCGTGCATTTAGCAGAAAATGGTCTTTTAAGTTCATCCGTTACAAGAAAAATAGCTTCAATTAAAGGTTTTTTCAGATTTTTGGCTGCAAATAAAGAAATAAAAACAAACCCCTCTTTATCTGTAACTTCCCCCAAAATTCCAAAAAAATTACCAAAAGTTATTAGCTACGAAGAAATTGAAAAACTTTTAAAAAACCGCTTAACAACAAAAGAAAAAGCCGTTTTTGAACTTTTATATGCAACCGGTCTAAGGGTTTCTGAACTTGTTAATCTAACCGTTAAAAATGTTGATTTTAAAGGAAATATAATAAAAACAACAGGAAAAGGCTCAAAAGATAGAATTGTACCTATGGGCAAAAAAGCAAAAGAAGCGCTAAACCAATACATGAAAGAACGAAACCTGCTTATAAAAGCAAAACTCGGTTCAAAAGGCGAATTAGATTATATCTTTTTAAATGAAAAACTGGAAAAAATTTCAAGGCAATGGGTTTACAACTTCATAAAAAAACAAGGCGAAACCATAAATAAAACCATCTCCCCTCATACAATAAGACATTCTTTCGCAACGCACCTTCTTGAAAACGGAGCAGACCTCAGAGCCGTACAAGAACTTTTAGGCCACAGAAGCGTCGTAACAACCCAACTATACACCCACATAAGCAAAAAACGCCTAAGAGAGGTTTATTTCAACATAAACAACTAAAACCAAACAAAAATGCACCAAAATGAGTAATATTGGTGCATTTAACTTCTTTTTCTTAATATATCATTATTTCCGCATTAATTCAAGACGCCAAAACCTTAATATTTTTTATTTTTTAATCCTCAAAACTCTTTCACAACAATGCCTTTAACCATTTGCATCAAACTTACTCAAATTGGTGCAAAGTTGAAAGGAAAGCAGAAAATATGAAAAAGAAAAAGGGGTTTACACTTGCTGAAGTTTTAATTACTTTAGCAATTATTGGCATAGTGGCAGCAATTACCCTGCCAAGCTTACTTGTAAATGTAAACGAAAAAGCATGGGATGCACAGAAAAAAGCTCTCCATGCAAGACTGGCTCAAGCAATAGGACAAATGAACACTTTAGGCGGATATGGAACCTATACTGAAGATGAAGAAGGCACCACAACAGCTGATACCGCCGCTGAAAGTTTTATTTTAGATGCTCTATCAAAAGTTTACAAAATCAATAACGTTTGCGGACCTGATAAGCTATCTTCTTGCGGTATTCCAAGCAAAATCACAACATTAAACGGTAGTAGTGAATTAACTTTTCCAACAAAAATGAGCGAACTGAATGAAAAACTTTTAAATGGAAGTCATTATACAGATGAAGACGGCGATGTAGCAGACACAAAAGCAGCTGGATTTGAAACAGAGAATGGGGAATCAATCGCAGTATTCTATAACCCATTATGCAGTTCAGATACAACAGCTAACCACTATGTTCAAAACAAAATGTGCGTTAACTTTATCTACGACTTAAATGGTGCAGAAGGACCAAATCAAGTTGGCAAAGATGTCGGATTCATCACAGCTTTTTATAACAAAACCCCTGTCGTTGTAGCACCTGTTCCATATAACACAGATTACACTTCAACCGTAAAGCAATATACGGAAACAGAAGGCGAAATTGATGCGCAAGCAGTATGTAAAACCATGGGAGAAGACCTAAGGTTGCCTGATAGAGATGAAGTTGCATCATTATTTATAAATGCACCCCTTATTAATCTGGGTGAAAGCGCAGGTGGTTATTGGTCAAGCTCAGTCACTACAATAGGTCTCTATGGATTATGCTGGAGTCAACTCTTCAATACTGGTTACCGCTTCCATACCAATCGAGCTTATCCTGGCTACGTGCGCTGCCTCAGAAAATAAAATTTGCTTCATTTTCATTTTGCTAAAATGTGACAAAACCAAACAAAAAGACTCTTTTGCCCGATAAATAATGAATTTATTTTCAACTTTATTCTTTTATCTTTAGCGTCACTTTTTAAGTGGCGCTTTTTTAGAGGAGAAAATTTGATAATAAAAAATGCACCAAAATGTTTAAGTTTGGTGCATTTTAGGTCTTTTTATTAATATAGCATTGTTTTGGATATTGTTCAAGATTGGAAAAAAGAATGAGTGGGGCTTTTGAGTGGGAAAAAACGTTGTAAACATGGTACTTTCGATGTGTTGCAACAAAATTAAACAGATTGGTGCAAAAAGTTGAAAGGATAGAATGATATGAAAAAGAAAATGGGTTTTACTTTGGCTGAGGTGCTGATTACTTTGGCGATTATTGGGATTGTGGCGGCGATTACGTTACCCAGCTTGCTTGTTAATGTGAATGAGAAGGCATGGGATGCACAGAAAAAGGCACTACATGCCAGATTAGCGCAAGCCATTGGGCAGATGAACAGTTTAAGCGGCTACGGAACGTATACGGAAGACGGTGACGGTGCAGTCACAGCAGATAACGCCGCTGAAAGTTTTATTTTAGATGCCCTCTCTAAGGTGTATAAAATAAACAACGTTTGCGGACCTGATAAGCTATCCTCTTGCGGAATTCCAAGTAAAATCACAACGTTGGATGCAGTTTCTGAAATTAATTTTCCAACAAAGATGAGCGAATTAAATACAAAGCTGTTAAATGGACTCCACGTTGCAGGTGAAGAAGGCAATGTAGCAGACACAAAAGCCTCTGCATTTGAAACAGTTAATGGTGAATCAATAGCTATATTTTATAACCCATTATGCAGCTCAGATGCAACAGTCAATCATTATGTTCAAAACAAAATGTGTGTTAACTTTGTATATGACCTAAATGGTGCAGAAGGACCAAACCAAGTTGGCAAAGATGTTGGGTTTATTACAGCTTTTTATAATAAAAACCCTGTCGTTGTAGCACCTGTTCCATATAACTTAGATTATGCATCAGCTGTGCCGCAATATACAGAAACAGAAGAAACAGTTGATGTGCAAACAGCATGTAAAACCATGGGAGAAGACCTAAGGCTTCCTGATAGAGATGAACTTGCATCACTCTTTGTTAATGCGCCTCTTATCAACCTGGGTGAAAGCAATGGCTACTATTGGTCGGGCTCAGTCATTTCGTTAGGCACTCGTGGGTTAGCTTGGCACCAAGGTTTCGATAATGGCGGCCGTGGCCGCACCACTCGTTCTGGCGTTGGCTTCGTGCGCTGTATCAGAAGATAAAAAATTTCCGCTTTTCATTTTGTTAAAATGCAACATCTTATTTATCTTACTTATAACACTTTTAAAGGCGCCATTATAAAATGACGCCTTTTAAAACATTGTCAAAAATTTTCTCCAAACTATAATAAAATTAGATGCTATCATACAGCCTATTTGAAAAGTTAATAAACACCCTTTCAATTACAGTATTGGCTCCACCTTTATTAATCAAAATAGAAATAAAAGGAGAAATGCTTATGAAAACAATAAAAGAATATTTTACTCAACTATTCATTTTATTGAATAAACTTTGGCTTTGGGTAAGGACAGGCGGACGTAAGGTATTGTCTTGAAGCCAATCTGATATTAACTTTAAATAGGATTTTATAGACGAAACGCCGAGGGGTTCGAATCCCCTCTACCTTATTATATTGTTTCGCAAAACACAACAAACAAAAAATCAGCCTTACTATAAAGCGGCTGAAACTTAATTATATTATATAAAAAGAATTTACCCTGGATGCGATTCGAACGCATGACCTACTGCTTAGAAGGCAGTTGCTCTATCCAGCTGAGCTACCAGGGCCTACAAATTAAATCTAACAAAAACAAAGTAAATATGCAAGTTTGTTTTTAGAATTTATTTTAAAAAATTATAGTTACGGTTTTATTTAAAAATGATGATATATTTATACAAAGAATTGAAAGCGACGAGCAAATAAAGCCAAAGAAATTATAAAGCCTGCTTAAAGTTGAGTAAAATATTTTCTTTTTTAGAAGAATTAATTTAAAAGTTTTATAAGTTTATGCAGCAGACAAAAGTGCCATTTGTTGAACATTTTACAAAAAGCATGATTTTAATAAAATAAACACCCTAAAATATAGGGCATTTATTTTATAAACCAAGCCCTGCCAAAAGCGAACATAAAAACCTTTGTGCAAGGGATAAAGCTATAAAAGCAAAAATTGGCGAAATATCCAACATTCCAATAGGCGGAATGACTTTTCTAAAGGGTTCAAAAATATAATCAGTAAATTTTCTTACGGAATACCAAGGTTCTTTATACCAGTTAAAATTTGGAATCCATGATAAAAGAACCCTAATCAGCATAATCAGCATAATTATGTTAAAAAGCTGATATATAAGATAACTTGGTCTTGCAATCATAATCTAAACCCTTGAATTTTCAAATGTTTTGTGGCAAGCGCAATCATATTCTTCAAAATCTGTAATAATTTGAATTAAAAGCGCTTTTAGGTTTTCTATATTATTTTTAAATACTTCCATAACAGCCCCATGGCTAACGGGTTCTGTGTCTGAAACAAGCCCTGCATCGTAATCTGTTATTAATGAAATATTTAACGGGCACATATCCATTTCCTTTGCAAGGTAAGATTCAGGATATTGTGTCATATTAATAACACCCCAGCCTTGAGATGTAAAGAATTTACTTTCTGCTTTAGTTGAAAACCTTGGACCGTTAATAACTACCACTGTTCCTGTTTTATGAAAACTTAAACCTAATTTTTCCGCAGATTGAATTGCAAGTTTTCTTAAATTGGGGCAATAAGTTTCAGCAGCACTAACATGAGTTACTATAGGACCTTCAAAAAAAGTGTCTTTCCTTCTGCCAAATGTCCAATCAACAAATTGGTCGCAAAAAACAATGTCACCGGGTTTAATTTCTTTTTGTAAGCTGCCTGCAGCACATGGTGAAATTAAATATTTACAGCCGATTTCCTTCATTGCCCAAACATTTGCCCTGTAATTAACATCGCCCGGGGTAATTGAATGATCTCTGCCGTGCCTTGGCATAAAAGCAACATTTTTACCTGCAATTTTTCCTATTGCAATTTTATCACTTGTTTTGCCGTAAGGAGTTTCAACCGTATATTCTTTAACATCGCCTAAAAACGAATAAAACCCCGAACCTCCAAAAATACCGATTGTTGCTTTTTCTTTAATATTGTTCATCTCTTTTCCTTTTTATTAATTTTGATTCATTGCCTTGTCATAATCTTCTGTTACAATTTCTTGTAATTTTTTACCCACGAGAATTTTGCCGTCTTTTCTTACACCGGCGCCATATATATATTCAGACTTTTTATGATTACCTACATCAATACAAACAAGGTTGTAAAATGCAGGAGAAGTTACGGCATTTAAGGTAAGTGTTTGATTGTTGTTAAAATCTGTTCTTTGTATTCCCCACATAATGCCGTCTGACGTTACAAAATTAAATTCACCTTTGGGGGTATTGTTGTCATAAAACGCTTTTTTGCAAGCATTATCAAATTCGTTTTGAAGGGTTTCATAATCTGCGACATTATTTGTAGTGCTTTCTTTTAAGCAAAGTTGTTTTCTGTTTGTAGTGTCGCTGACAAAAGCAGCACAACCGTCTGTGCTTGTAATTGCGCCATTAACATCATCTTTTGTGCAATCAACGCTTTTGACATTTAAAATTTCAGCTAAATTGTTACAAAAAAATGCATTTCTATCATCGGCATCGGTAGAAAAACTTGTCGCAACAAGCATGCCCCCGTTCAAATCGTAAGGACCGGAATTAGTAAGATTTTCAACAGCCCTTGTCAAAGTATTAAATGCTTTTTTTGCTCTCAATTTTCCTTGATCGGGTGAAGACATAAACAAAGCCGGAATTAAAATTGCAGATAATACACCGATAACCGTAAATACAATCATAATTTCAGCAATGGTAAATGCACATTTTTTACTGTTTTTTGACATAATTCAAACCCTTCAACAAAAGTTTATATACTGATTATAATATAGTTTTTAGGTGTTTGCAATTATAAACTAGGGTTTATAGTCAAGAATTTCATATTCTTCATCTAAATGCATCAGCTCTTTTTCTTTTCTTAATTGAAACTCTTCTTTTCTTTTTTGCAAATCCCGCTCGTTTTCAACTTTTGTTTTCAAATGCTCTAATTTTGGGCTTGTTCTTGCTTTTAATCTGGATTTTTTAAATTTCGAACGGTAAATTCTAAGTTCTTTTTCAGCTTCGGTTTCTTCTTTTATGGGATTTATAACCTCTTGCTTTTCTTCATTCAAAATTTCAAGCGGCAAATTAACTTTAGGATGCTCAACTTGCCCATCAACAGCAAAAGCTACCGAGGTTAGCGCCAAAAAATACACAATTACAAGAAAAACATTTTTCATTCTCTGATAACATCAATTTCAGTATATTCAGACAAATATGGAATATGATCTTCTGATATTATTTCCCCCGGAAGCAAAACAGAAATTCCGGGCGGGCAAAGAGCAACCACCTCAGCAGAAACTCTTCCTATAGCATCTTCTTTTTTAACTCTTTCTTTTGGTGAAAAATAAGCTTCTCTTGGAGTCATAACCGTGTTTGGCTCGGTCAAAGGCATAAATTTCACATTTTCAAGATGAGATAAATCAGGATAATTATTTCGCGCAATTTGCTTAATTGCAAGCAATAAATATTCAAATTCCGCCCTTGTGTTACCTATATTTGACAGAATTAAAACACCTTCATCCGATGCTGATTCTACCTCGATATTAAAATCAAGCTCTAAAACAGATTCTAAACGTTTGCCGGTTAAACCTCTTACTTTTAAGAAAATTTTTGTAACATCAAAATTAACTCTGCTGCCTTCGCCCAAAACACTTACCCCTGCAATGTTTGAAGCTTGTTCTCTAAAGAACTTCGCATTGTCTATAGCATTTTGAATTAATTGCCTTCCTTCATCAGATGAAAGGCTTGCTCTTGCAGCATCTAAGCTTGCAAGCAAAAGAATTGAAGGGCTTGTCGTATGCAACAATTTTAGAGCATGCTCAATTTTATTTTCATCCAACAATGAATTTTTTCCTAAATGAAGCATTGATGCTTGAGTTAAAGCGCCACCTGTCTTGTGAAGCGAATGTACAACTGCATCGGCGCCTAATTTTAGTGCGCTTGTAGGTAAATCCTCATGGAAATTCCAAAGTGAACCATGGGCTTCATCTACAATTAAGGGAACCTTATAAAAATGGCATATTTCAGCTATTTCTCTGATATTTGAAACAACACCCTCATAGGTCGGGTTTGTAACCCATACAAATTTCACATTTCTGTTATTTTTCAGCTTTTCTGTCAAATCAGATGTTTGAATTGAACCGTAAATTGCCCAATCTTCAAGCTTTTTGGGCATTAACCAATATGGTTTTGAGCCTGTTAAAATAGTTCCCGTTAAAACTGACCTGTGGGAATTTCTTGCAACAATAATTTCATCTTCAGGAGAAATTACCCCAAATGCCAAAGCTAAATTTGAAATAGTAGAACCCGATGTTATAAAAAATGTTCTTTTTGAATTATAACAAACAGATGCTACATCCATTGCTTCTTTAATTGCGCCCGATGCAGGATGCAAGGTTCCTAAATTATCAAATTCATCCGTCGTATCACACAAAAGTGCGTCCATGCCAATAACATTTTTAAACTGTGGCAAAATAGCGCTTCCCCTTGTATGCCCCGGAATATGAAAGCCTATTGCAGGATTCTTCTTATACTCGTTCAACCTTTCAACCAAAGGTGCATAACAATTTTTTACCTTAAATTCTACATTATTTTTAAAAGATATTTGCGTTTTTTCCAATTTTAAAAAGAACCCTTTACTTAACTAACGAATAATTTATATCATACTATAAAAATGTTTACAACATTCAACAAAATAAAGTGCAAAAAAAATATTTTTTGTGTTTTATAACAATAAATATTAACAAATTGCAACACGACAAAAAGAGTGGTACAATTTTGAATTAACGAGGTTAGTAAAATTAAGGGAACCAAATGGTTGATAATCGTTCAGCAGGCTTCTTTGGCATTGGTGGCGCTTTCAATTTTAAATCCGGTGATGCTTCAGGTATGGCAAATGCCATGACGGATGATAAAATGGGGCAAGGCGGGGAATATTTTGCACAAGAAGAAACCCCTGAAGAAGAAATGAGGAAAAACGAATTTGTTGACAGATCTGCCCAATTAAAAGGGTCTTTGGATTCTCTCGCCATGCTAAATGCAGCAAATTTAGCCTGTATGAAAAAAGAGTTAAAAAAGAAAATTGAAGAAAAAGAAAAAGCTCTAAAAAAGAAAAGCAAAAAAAGCTTGGGGCACCTTGTTGATGAAGACGAAAAAAAATCTTAAATAAAGGGTAGAAAAAATGAAACATAAGGGGTTTACTCTTGTTGAGATACTTTTAAGTACAACAATTATATGCATTGTTGCAGTTCTTGTACTGCCCGTTGTCATAGAGGGTTTTCATAATAACCAATACGAAACAGGCTTAAAAAAAGCAATAAACATTGTAGGTGAAGCAATTTCGCTAAACATAGCAAAGGGTGAAAGGTCTGCATATTATACCAATTCATCAAACCCGCTTTATTTTTATTTGCAAAAAAATATAAACACATCGGGCTTATCTGAAACATCAAAAAGAAATTCAAAAAATGCCGAATTATACACAGCAGACAATATGAGATTTGAATTTCCAAAAGGAACAAACGGAAGCCCTGAATTCCAAAATATAAAAATAGGCGACAATGCAATAGCTTGGAGCATTAAAGATTCAAACTGCGGCACCTACGGACTTAAAATAGGCGGCAACAGCAAAATACAAAATACACAACCATGTGTAATATTGGTTGACGTTAACGGTGACAAAGGTCCAAACGAATTAACCGATACAAAATTAAAAGATATGTTCTTATTAATAGTTACGGACAAAAGTGTTATTCCATACGGACAAATAGCACAACAAATACATTATAATAATAAAGATTGATAAAAAGAGAAATTTAATAAATGGCAAGATATGAACACTTACCCATATATAAGGCTGCGTATGATTTATTCATCGAAGCACTTCAAACCACGAAAACTTTTCCAAAAGATTACAGATACACGCTTGGTGAACATTTTCACAAAAGTGCCATAGAACTTTTAAAATGTGTTTATAAAACAAATATCACAAAAAATAAAGTTGATTTAATAAAAGAAATTATATATCTTGCACAGGAAATAGGCGTCCTGACAAGAGCAGCACATGATTTAAAAATCATGTCCGATAACAGATTTGTCTCTATGATTGAAAAAAGAGATAATATAGAAAAACAAGCAACCGGATGGTTAAAATCATTCATAAATAATGCCGGAGTTTCTTCTTCAGTGTAGGAAGAAAGTGTGCAGTTTTATCTCGTAGGCGAGGGTTTTTATTAAACCAATGTCAATGAAAATTGAAACGCATATATGAATGAAGGTTTGAAATTTGAAACACTTTTATATATACGTTATTAATCTCGCTCGAAGCGCCTAGCAACTATTGGTCGGGCTCGGTCATTTCGCTGGGCACTTCTGGGTTAGCCTGGAACCAGAACTTCAATAATGGCAACCGCAACCGTAACAATCGTTCCAATACGAACTACGTGCGCTGCCTCAGGAGATAAAATGATTTTAACCTTCCCTTTTTATTTTTCAAGCTCTAAATATTCCCGAAAAACTTTTGGCAAATACATTTTTTTAACTTTTTTACAATCCTCGGCATTGCAAAAGAACGGAAAATTAATTTTTTCACACAACTTTTGCCTGATTTTATACCCCTTAACACAAACAAGCTGCCCAAGATAGCTGTTAAATCTGCAAAATAAATTTTCAAGAGCAGATTCTTTTATATCAAAAATATTCTTTCTAAAATTATCCACATTTCTAAACATTGCCCTTAGGGTTTTTTGCCTCAAATACATTCTGTTTGGCTTAATTTTATATCCGATAAAATCAATACCGTTTTTAACCAAATTTATCGTTTTTTTATCTTGATGCAATTCAAGCAAAAGCTCTTTTTTTAAAAATTTTGTAATTTCTTTATGGTACATATTCAAATTCTTTGGCGACTCATCTATGATTACAAAATCATCAACATATCTGCAATAATATTTACATTTCAGCTTGTTCTTAACAAATTGATCAAGTTTATTCAAATAAACATTGCTAAAAAATTGACTTGTTAAATTGCCAATCGGAAGACCTTTATCAGGTTCGCAATTCCACAAACTTTTATAAGAAGGCAAAAGATCAAACTTCCACTTTGGCGATTGGATAATTGCATTTTGTTTAGGATCGTTAAATATAACCTGCTCGATTAAATCGCAAAGCCATTTTTCAGGCACTCTTTCTTTTACAAGTTCAAAAAGTATTTTTTTATCAATCGAAACAAAGAAATTTTTAATATCCGCTTTCAGGTAATACATATCTTTTGAATAATTTTGAGTTGCACTTTGTGCATATTTTGCAAGTTGTTTTGCACCCAAAAGCGTTCCTCTTTTTGGAATACAGCTGTATGTATCTTTTATAAAATTTGAATAAAACCTGTTTTTTATAATGTTATAGATAAGATGATGAACAATCCTATCTCTAAAATCTGCCGCCCAAACTTCCCTCGGTTTTGGTCTTAACACGACAAAGCATATACTTTTCCCGATTTTATATCTTCCATATTTTAAATCATGGTAAAGTTTAGAAATATTAGATTCTAAATTATATTCAAATTCAATACAAGCTTCACTTGAACGTTTCTTTTTTCTGCAATCCCAATAAGCTTGATAAATATCTAACAGGGAAAAATCATTTTTAAATTTTACGTTTTTATACTTTCTTTTATCCTTTTTATTCATTTTTAAATTATAGCAAAATGTAAAAGATTGTCGAAAATAAAAAAAGGCGTCACTGTCGTGACGCCAAAAAAGGGTTTACAGCTTGTTTTTTCAACTTAATTGATTATTAAATATTTCAATTTCTAAACATTTTCATTTTGAAATAATAAAATAATAAAATACAAAATTAAAAAAAATGATAAAATAATGAAAAGGCGTCACATAAGTGACGCCAAAGATAAAATAATAAAGTTGAAAAGAAACTTATTATTCGTTTTGTAAAAAAAGAGTCTTTTTGTTTGGTCTTGTCACATTTTAGCAAAATGACAAAATGACAAATTTTTTATCTCCTGAGGCAGCGCACGTAGTACGTATTGGAACGATCGTGACGGCTGCGGTTGCCATTATTGAAGTACTGGTACCAGGCTAACCCAGAAGTGCCCAGCGAAATGACCGAGCCCGACCAATAGCGGCTAGTGCTTTCACCTAGGTTGATAAGTGGGGCATTAACAAATAATGATGCTAGTTCATCTCTATCAGGAAGCCTTAGGTCTTCTCCCATGGTTTTACATGCTGTCGGTGCATCAATTTGACCAGATGTTTCCGTATATTGTTTTACAACTGATGTGTAATCAGTGTTGTATGGAATTGGTGCTACAACAACAGGGCTTTTATTGTAGAAAGCTGTGATAAAACCAACATCTTTACCAACTTGATTTGGTCCTTCTGCACCATTTAAGTCATATACAAAGTTAACGCACATTTTGTTTTGAGCATAATGGTTGGCTGTTGTGTCTGAACTACATAACGGGTTATAAAATACTGCTATTGATTCCCCATTCACTGTTTCAAATGCAGCAGCTTTTGTGTCTGCCACGTCACCGTCTTCACCTGTATAATGATTTCCATTTAAAAGTTTTGCATTTAACTCTTTCATTTTTGTTGGAAAAGTAATTTCAGAAACTGCATCTAGTGTTGTGATTTTACTTGGAATACCACATGAGCTTAATTTATCAGGTCCACAAACGTTATTTATTTTGTAAACCTTCGACAACGCATCCAAAATAAAACTTTCAGCGGCGGTATCTGTTGTTGCGGTTCCGTCTTCATCTTCCGTATACGTTCCATACCCACCAAGTGCGTTCATCTGCCCAATGGCTTGAGCCAGTCTTGCATGGAGAGCTTTCTTTTGTGCATCCCATGCTTTTTCATTAACATTCACAAGTAAGCTTGGCAAAGTAATCGCAGCCACTATGCCAATAATTGCCAAAGTAATCAAAACTTCAGCAAGCGTAAAGCCTTGCTTTTTGTACATAAACTATCCTTTCATTATTTTCGCACCCTTATAGCATGATTAAGTGCATTTATCTTCTTAACTTAACTATAACATTATTTTAATTTTTGTTCAATACCCAATTTATCACTTTTATTTTTTCAATTAACTTCCACCAACAAAAAATGCACCAAAATGAACGATATTGGTGCATTTATCTTCTTTTTCTCAATATATCATTGTTTCCACATTAATTCAAGAGGTTAAAACCTCAATATTTTCTATTTTCTAATCTTCAAAACCCATTAGTAACAAAGTTTTTAACCCTCTTGCACCAATATCGTTCAAATTGGTGCAAAGTTGAAAGGATACATTTATGCTGGATGTTGAAAGCAAGATGAAATAATGATAGTATGAGAATATGTGAAGTGTTACTTCATTATATATTTATGGTTTAGTTAATCAAGATAGAAAGGTAATTTTTATGAAAAAGAAAACAGGCTTTACTTTAGCTGAAATTCTAATCACCTTAGCAATTATAGGCATAGTAGCCGCAATTACTTTACCAAGCTTACTTGTAAACGTAAACGAAAAGGCATGGGATGCTCAGAAAAAAGCTCTTCATGCAAGACTAGCACAAGCTATTGGACAAATGAACACCCTAGGCGGTTATGGAACCTATACTGAAGATGCAGAAGGCACTGCAACAGCAGATACTGCAGCTGAAAGTTTTATTTTGGATGCGTTGTCGAAGGTTTACAAAATAAATAACGTTTGTGGACCTGATAAATTAAGTTCTTGCGGTATTCCAAGTAAGATTACAACACTAGATGCAGTTTCTGAAATTAATTTTCCAACTAAAATGAAAGAGTTAAATGCAAATCTTTTAAATGGGCTTCATGTTACAGGTGAAGACGGCGATGTTGCAGACACAAAAGCTGCAGCCTTTGAAACAGTCAACGGGGAATCTATAGCAGTATTCTATAACCCATTGTGCAGTTCAGACACAACAGCTAACCATTATGCTCAAAACAAAATGTGCGTTAACTTTGTATATGACCTAAATGGTGAAGAAGGACCAAATCAAGTTGGTAAAGATGTTGGTTTTATCACAGCTTTCTATAATAAAAGTCCTGTCGTTGTAGCACCAATTCCATACAACACAGATTACACATCAACTGTAAAACAATATACGGAAACATCTGGTCAAATTGATGCGCCAACAGCATGTAAAACCATGGGAGAAGACCTAAGGTTGCCTGATAGAGATGAGCTTGCATCATTATTTGTTAATGCTCCACTTATCAACCTAGGTGAAAGCACTAGCGTCTATTGGTCGGGCTCGGTCATTTCACTGGGCACTTCTGGGATAGCCTGGGCCCAGAACTTCAATACTGGCGGCCGTGGCCGTACCTATCGTTCTCTTACGCGCTACGTGCGCTGCCTCAGGAGATAAAAAATTTGCCATTTTGTCATTTTGCTAAAATGTGACAAGACCAAACAAAAAGACTCTTTTTTTACAAAACGAATAATAAGTTTCTTTTCAACTTTATTAATTAAGAAACTAGCGTCGCTTTTTTAAGCGACGCTTTTTAGAGAGTGAAATTTGATAACAAAAAATGCACCAAAATTGAACGATATTGGTGCATTTATCTTCTTTTCCTTAATATATCATTGTTTCCACATTAATTCAAGAGGTTAAAACCTCAATATTTTCTATTTTCTAATCTTCAAAACCCTTTAACAACAAAGTTTTTGACCCTCTTGCACCAATATCGTTCAAAATTGGTGCAAAATTGAAAGGATACATTTATGCTGGATGTTGAAAGCAAGATGAAATAATGATAGTATGAGAATATGTGAAGTGTTACTTCATTATATATTTATGGTTTAGTTAATCAAGATAGAAAGGTAATTTTTATGAAAAAGAAAACAGGCTTTACACTTGCTGAAGTTTTGATTACTTTGGCAATTATTGGCATAGTGGCTGCGATTACTTTGCCAAGCTTACTTGTGAATGTTAATGAAAAAGCATGGGATGCACAGAAAAAAGCTCTTCATGCAAGACTAGCTCAAGCTATTGGGCAAATGAATACCCTAGGGGGCTATGGTACCTATACGGAAAATGAAGACGGCACCGCAACAGCAGATACCGCCGCTGAAAGTTTTATCTTGGATGCATTGTCAAAGGTTTACAAAATAAATAACGTTTGCGGTCCTGATAAATTAAGTTCCTGTGGTATTCCAAGCAAAATTACAACGTTAGATGCAGTTTCTGAAATTAATTTTCCAACTAAGATGAAAGAGTTAAATGCAAAACTTTTAAATGGAAATCATTATACAGGTGAAGACGGTGACGTGGCAGACACAAAAGCTGCTGCATTTGAAACAGTGAATGGGGAATCAATAGCAGTATTCTATAACCCATTATGCAGTTCAGATACAACAGCTGATCATTACACCTTTAACAAAATGTGCGTTAACTTTGTCTACGACCTAAACGGCACAGAAGGACCTAATCAAGTAGGTAAAGATGTTGGTTTTATTACAGCCTTCTATAATAAAAGTCCTGTCGTTGTAGCACCTATTCCATATAACACTGATTATACATCAGTCGTAAAACAATATACAGAAACAGACGGTCAAATTGATGCACCGACAGCATGCAAAACCATGGGAGAAGACCTAAGGCTTCCTGATAGAGATGAGCTTGCATCATTATTTGTTAATGCTCCACTTATCAACCTAGGTGAAAGCACTAGCGTCTATTGGTCGGGCTCGGTCATTTCACTGGGCACTTCTGGGATAGCCTGGGCCCAGAACTTCAATACTGGCGGCCGTGGCCGTACCTATCGTTCTCTTACGCGCTACGTGCGCTGCCTCAGGAGATAAAAAATTTGCCATTTTGTCATTTTGCTAAAATGTGACAAGACCAAACAAAAAGACTCTTTTTTTACAAAACGAATAATAAGTTTCTTTTCAACTTTATTAATTAAGAAACTAGCGTCGCTTTTTTAAGCGACGCTTTTTTCAATATTTTAAAAGAATTGGCGCAAAAAAATGATTTGATGTTGTTGGGCTGAAAGCCCAACCTACTTTGTGGGGGAATTGTGGTATTAAAAATGCACCAAAATGTTTAAGTTTGGTGCATTTTAGGTCTTTTTATTAATATAGCATTGTTTTGGATTTTGTTCAAGATTGGGAAAAAGGGTGGATGAACTTTTTGGGTGGGTGGAAGGTGGTGCAGATATTGGGGTTTTGGTGGGTTGCAACAAACTTAAACAGATTGATGCAAAAAGTTGAAAGGATAGAATGATATGAAAAAGTTGAAAGGTTTTACGCTGGCTGAGGTGTTGATTACTTTGGCGATTATTGGGATTGTGGCGGCGATTACATTGCCGAGTTTGCTTGTGAATGTGAATGAGAAGGCATGGGATGCGCAGAAGAAGGCGTTTCATGCCAGAATGGCGCAAGCGATTGGGCAGATGAATACGTTGGGCGGGTATGGTCAGTTTGAAACTGATGATGACGGAACGGCGACAGAAGATACGGCGGCGGAAAGTTTTATTTTGGATGCATTATCTAAAGTTTATAAAATTAACAATGTTTGCGGACCTGATAAATTGAGTTCTTGCGGGATGCCAAGCAAGATTACGACGTTGGGCGGTGAAGCGGAGATTAGTTTTCCAACGAAGATGAGTGAGTTGAATGAAAAAATGTTGAATGGCGCGCATGTGACAAATGAAACAGAAAAGGTTGCAGATACGAAGGCGGCGGCGTTTGAGACGGCAAATGGAGAGTCGGTTGCTGTGTTTTATAATCCTTTGTGCAGTTCTGATAGCTTGGGTAATCATACGACTCAGTACAAAATGTGTGTGAATTTTGTTTATGATTTGAATGGGACGGAAGGTCCTAATGAGGTGGGGAAGGATGTTGGGTTTATGACGGCATTTTATAGAAAAAATTCTGTTGTTGTTGCACCTGTTCCGTATAGCAGAGATTATGAATCAACTGTTGTTCAATATACACAAGATGAAGAAGCAATAGATGCTCCTACTGCATGTAAAGTAATGGGGGAAGATTTAAGACTTCCTGATAAAGATGAACTTGCATCATTATTTATAAATGCTCCATTAATAAATATTGAAACAGCTGCATATGGTTATTGGTCAGGTTCCGTTATATCATATGGAAATACAGGAACAGCATGGTCACAAGGCATGAATATTGGTGATTGTTTTAGAAGCACACGTTCCAACACCGGTTATGTTCGCTGTATTAAAAAATAGTTAATGACGGGTAAAAAGAGGGGTTATGTGAATTAAAAGGCGCTTTTTGAAAGCGCCTTTTTGTTATTGTTACAGTTTTATGAATTTAGCTTGAATGATGCCGTCGATTTTGTTTATTTTTTCTATTGTTGAGGGTTGAACAATATCGTCTGTGTTTATAATCATTAAGCTGATGTCGTCTTTTGAGTCATTTTTTTGTGCAACTTGCATTTTTGAAATGTTTACATTGTCGCATCCAAGAACTGAAGCAACTTGTCCAATCATGTTGGGTTTATTTTTGTGAGGAACAAGAAGCATATATTTATCGGGTTCGATTGATGTAATGTAATCATTTAATTTAACAATTCTTTCAATGCCTGCAGCAATTAAAGCGCCTGAAACTTCAATGTCTTCTTTATCTGTTAACAATTTAGTTGAAATAGAACCTATGTAGTCTGTTGTTTGATGAGATTTTTGAATAGTTACATCAATACCCCTTTGTTTTGCAATTAAAGGTGCATTAACATAGTTAACACCAACTAAATTAGCCGATAAAACGCCTTTTAAAACTGCAACCTCTAAAGGTGAAACATCAAGATTTGCTAAAGTTCCTTTAACTTCAATTTTAATTCCTCTTAAATTAGAATCTAAAATTTCAGAAGCTATTTTTGCAATAGATTCTGCTATTGGCATATATTCTTTAACAGGTTCCAATTTTTGAGGTTTTAAGGCAGGAATGTTAACAGCGCTTGTTGCATCGCCCCCTGATAAAACTTCTTTAACTTGTTCTGCAACATCAAGTGCAACGTTAATTTGAGCTTCGCTTGTGCTTGCCCCTAAATGCGGAGTTAGAACAATTTTATTGCCCAATTTTAAAAGGGGTGAATTTTGAACATTTTTTTCATCTTCATAAACATCTATTGCAGCAGCTGCAACTTGCCCTTGTTCAATAGCGTCAGAAAGGGCTTTTTCATCAATAATACCACCCCTTGCGCAGTTTATAATTCTAACGCCTTTTTTCATTCTGTTTATTGTGTTTGTATTGATTAAAGAAGTTGTTTCTTTTGTTTTTGGTGTGTGGATTGTAATAAAATCGGGAATTGCCCAGAAATCATCCAAATGTTCAATATATTTTCCGCCAAATTTTTCAACGTATTCTTTTGTTGTGTAAGGGTCGTTTACAACAAGTTTCATTCCTAAAGAAAGTGCTACTTGTGCAACGTGTTGACCGATTTTACCAAAGCCAATAACTCCAAGAGTTTTACCGTATAATTCAACCCCTGTGAATTTAGACCTTTCCCATAAACCTTGTTTAACGGAAGCATCTGCAACGGGGATGTTTCTGCTCATTGCCATCATCATAGCGACCGTGTGCTCAGCTGCTGCGTTTGTGTTGCCGTCAGGTGAATTTACAACAATAATGCCTTTTTTGGTTGCTGCATCAAGGTCAATATTATCAACGCCAACACCAGCTCTGCCTATAATTTTCATATTTGTAGCAGCTTCAATAATTTTAGCTGTTACTTTTGTTTGCGACCTTACAAGAAGAGCATCATAGTTAGCAATAATTTTACATAGTTCGTCTTCATCCATTGTAGGAAGATTATCAACTTCAGCTACATCTTGCACAATTTTTACTGCCGCTTCGTTTATTTTATCTGTTATTAAAACTTTCATTTTCAAATTTCCTTATTTTTTAAGTATTTCAACTGTTTCTTTTAGGGCAGCCAAAGCTGTTAGAACATCTCTTCTTGAAACAAAGCCCAGTGTTCCCATTCTAAAGATTTTATCTTTAAGGTCGTTTTGACCGTTTGCAACCGTAATATCGTATTGTTCTTTCATTGTTTTTCTGATATCTGGAACACTAACGCCATCAGGCGGCAAAACAGATGTTATTGCATAGCTTGCAATAGATTCATCTTCCACAAAAAGTTTAAGCCCGAGGTTTTTAATGCCTTCTCTTAAAAGTTTTGCATTTTGTTTGTGAAGTTCAAAAATATTTTCTAAGCCATGGTCTTTCATCATAGCTAAAGCGGCATCTAAGGCAACAACCAAGTTAACTGCGGGAGTCCAAGGGGTTGTGTCTTTTTCAAGATTTTTCTTGTAATCTGTCCAATTAAAGTAAAAATCAGGGTATTCGCATTTTTTATGAACTTCAAAAGCCCTTTCATTTGCTGCCAAAAATGCAAGCCCCGGGGGAATCATAAACCCTTTTTGAGAACCTGAAACTAAAACATCAATGCCCCATTCATCCATCGGGCAATTAATTGCGCCAAGAGATGTTATACCGTCTACAACGCTTAATGCGCCATGGGCTTTAACAAGCGCAACCAAATCTTTAACAGGGTTTGTAACACCTGTTGAAGTTTCATTGTGGGTCATAGTTACAATTTTAATTTCTTTATTAACATCTTTATCTAAAATTTCTTTTAGGTCATTTGGGTTAATTGCTTTTCCATAAGGAACTTCAAGCTCAATTACTTCTGCCCCTCTTGATTTTGCAATTTTTGCCCAGCGTTTGCCAAAGTTGCCGATTATAAGGCATAAAACTTTGTCGCCTTTATTTACAAGGTTTCCTAATGCGGAACACATTGCGCCTGTGCCTGAGGATGTATAAATATGAACATCATTTTTTGTTTGGAAAACCCATTTCAAGCCTTCTTCAACTCTTCTTAAAATAGCTGAAAATTCTTTGCTTCTATGACCTATCGGGTGTTTTGCCATTGCTAAAAGCACGCTTTCAGGAACAGGTGTTGGTCCCGGTATCATTAAAAATTCCTTGTCTTTCATAAAAAAATTCCCCCTATATAATATTAAACTTGCTGCACTTTATAATTTAAAGTGAGGATGATGATGAAAATGAAGAAAACGAAGACGAAACTGGCAAATACGCTTGCGGATATGTATATGTAACTTTAAAACCTAACTGTTCATACATTTTTACCGCAGGCAAATTGTCATAATCTGTGCTTACGTTAAGTTCATCAACATTTATAACGCCTTGTTTATTTAATTTAATAATTTCTTCAACAGTTAATTTAACCATAACTTCAGAAAGCCCTAAACCTCTATGTTCAGGGATTATTCCAACTAAAGGAATGTTTGCAATATGAATTCCTGTAATATTCGCAAGCGAAAAACCTACAACATCATTTTCATAAAGCAAAACTTTTGAAGCAGAATTTAAAAATTTGCCGTAAATTTCATCAACAAGCTTGTTTGTAATATCATTCACCCCATTGATTGTTTTAAAGCGAGGGTCAAAATTAACATCAGATGTATTTGAAAAAGATTTAAAAATGCAATTTCTTAATTCTTCTTTGTATAAATCACGATATTGAACAATTTTGTAGCCTATGGGAAGGTCTGTAAATCTTATTTTTTCTAAAGCCCTTGTTTCTTTTTTATCTGTTATGGGAAAATTTAAAACCGCTAAGTTAACAAAATTGAAGCCATATCTTCTTATTTCATCTTTAAAATTTTCTTGTATACCGAGCATAGGATAGCTTACAAGCGATGTTCTTCTTTTTGCTTCGGTTTCTTTTAAAAATGCTTCAACAAGGGCTTTTCTTTTTTCTGTATTATTCTCTAAACCAAGACAGTGGATGACATAAAGCTCAATAGCATCGTTTTGTGCTTCTGAATAAGCCAAAAAGGCTGTTGGGATATAATCTTCAAGAAGGAGAATACATTTAATGATGCCTTTTTTAAAATATTCAATAAAATCATCATAAATTAAAGGTTCAAGTTCAAAACGATAATCTTTCTTGCAATTAATTCGAAAATCGTTATATGCACCCATAAAAATTTTAAAATATTTTTCAGATAACGGTTCTGTTATATACATTAAATTTTCATCTTCCTTGTTTTAGGCTCATTATATCACAAAGATTTTTTGTTTCGTTATTTATCGGCTCATCTTTGTTTACATCTTTATACATATGCTCCATTCTTGTGATTTTAGTTTCTATGTATCTTTTATTAAATTGAGTTATTTTAGGCTCTATTGCAATTCTTTCCTTAATTTTTAGCCCATAACCGGTTAGTGCCACAATTTTTTTCGGATTATTTGTAATTAAATTAAATTCCTTGTAGCCTAAATCAACAAGAATTTGTGCGCCTGTGCCATAGTTTCTTAAATCTGATTTAAAACCTAAAGAAATATTTGCATCAATGGTATCTTGCCCCATATCTTGCAATTTATAGGCTTTTAATTTATTTATAAGCCCTATTCCTCTGCCTTCATGGTCTCTTATATAAACCAAAGCACCTTTTCCGTATTTTGAAATCATTTTAAGAGAATCTGTTAATTGTTGGTTGCAATCACATTTTAAACTGTGGAAAATATCGCCCGTTAAACATTCCGAGTGGATTCTAATTAAAGGAGTTTTATCTGATTTATCATCTGCCACAAGTGCCACATGCTCAACATTTGTTAATTTATCTATATAGCCATAAATTACAAAATTACCAAATTCAGTGGGAAGAGGGGTTTCCACCATTCTTTTAACGTGACGCTCAAACCCCAAGCGGTATTCAATTAAATCTGCAACCGTAATTAATTTTATATTGTGTTTTTCTTTGAATTTAACAAGATCATCTCGCCTTGCCATGGTGCCATTTTCATTTGTAATTTCGCAAATAACACCGGATGGTATAAGCCCTGCAAGCCTTGCTAAATCAACCGCCGTTTCTGTATGCCCTGCTCTTTTTAAAACACCGCCTTCTTTTGCAATTAAAGGGAAAATGTGCCCGGGGCGCCTTAGGTCGCTTGGGGTTGATTTTTCATCAATTATTACTTGAATTGTTTTTGCTCTGTCAAATGCTGAAATTCCCGTGGTTGTTCCAAACTTAGGGTCAGCATCCACACTTTGGGTAAAGTTTGTGCCTTTAATATCCGTATTATGTTCAACCATAGGGGAGATGTTTAATCTTTCTGCAATTTCTTTTGTAATAGCATGGCAGACAAGCCCACGGCAATTTGTAATCATGAAATTAATCCAGTCGGGTGTTACAAATTGGGCGGGAAGAATTAAATCGCCCTCGTTTTCTCTGTCTTCATCGTCTGCAACTATAACAGGCAAGCCTTTTTTAAAATCTTCGATGGCATCTTTTATTGTGTCAAACATAATCAACCTTTCTTAAAACCCGTTTTCAAGCAAAAATTCTTTTGTTATTTTAGATTCCTTTTTGTTTTCGGTAAATTTTTTTATATATTTTGCAACCATATCATATTCTATATTAACAAAATCGTTTTGTTTTAAATGTTTAAGATTTGTGTTCAAAAATGTATAAGGCAAAATTGAAACCTCAAACGAATTGTCATAAACCTTAGAAACAGTTAAGCTTATGCCGTTTATGGAAATTGAACCTTTTTCAATAACCAAGCTTGTATCTGATTCAAAATTAAAAATTTTTGCAATGCCCTCATTTTTAATTGAGTTTAATTTTGAAATACAGTCTATATGCCCTGAAACCAAGTGTCCATCAAGCCTTGAATTAATTTGCATTGCACGCTCGATATTTACAATATCGCCGATTTTTAAATAATTAAAATTGGTTCTGTTTAAAGTTTCAGCCATTGCTTCAAAGGTTAAAATTTTATTCTTTTTTTTAATAACCGTTTGACATGCCCCGTTTATTGATATGGAATCACCAATTTTAATTTCCGAACAATCAAGGTTAAGCTCTATGGCAAAAAGCTTTCCGCCATTTTTGTCAATAATTTCTGTAACCTTTCCCAAATCTTCAATCAAACCTGTGAACATAAGAAAAAAATAACATAAAAAAAGATTTTCTTCTAAAAATAAAGGTGGGTATGGGTGCTTATTTGTAAAGTTTTGTTACAAATGAATACTCTTTTTCATAAAGTTTTTAGCAATTTTGACGACATGAATAATATAAAGAACTGAACAAAGGGGGTGAAATCCAATGGGATTTGCGGCAAGCCAAGCTAGATTTCTATCATTGACGGCAAGATTATCCGACAATGAATATGAGGCAGGGCAAATTTCACAAGAAAGAGTTTCCTTGACCAATCAAATGGCATTGTTTGCAGATGTTTATGAAGCTGCCACCAGCAACCAATACTTGACGGCAAATGTATTTGATATGGCGGCAAACCAAAACGTAACCGTTGCTCTTTCTTATGATGTTATTACAAAAAATACATTGGATGGCGGCCTTGGAATGAACCTTGTTACTTCAAGCGGGCTTATTGTAGTGCCTTCAGAAGAAGAAAGAAATGCTCAAATCGAAGCAAGTAACGGCAAATTAACCCTTTCAGATTTTTATATTTATGAGGATGTAAACGACACAAGCATTTTGCAAAGAAACTTAGAAGAAGGCAACTTCTACTTTGCAGCAGGAAAAGATGAACTCACGGGCGAGTGGAACACAAAAAGCATTGAAGCTTTGAACAATGTAACCCACGCCTATGATAAAACCGATGATGACGCAGCGAAAGCCAAGTATGACAAGCAAATGAGAACGGCAGAATCAAGGGATGCTATGCTTGAAATGAGGCTTGACCAGCTTGATACGGAACACAACGCTATCTCAACGGAAATGGATTCGGTTCAAAAAGTTGTTGATGATAACGTTGAAGGCAGCTTCAAGACGTTCGGCTAGAAAGAACGAATTATTTGATAAAATATATTGCTCCGGTTGTTTATCTCAATCGGAGCAATTCGGTTTTTAGCCGTCATTATATCTTTCATTCATTCTTTTTTTGCGACTCGACCAACTTTGATAAGCATCAGGCATATAAAGCTTTAACAAACCGTCAATTATACCGACGTTATCATCGTTTTCATAAATAGGGGTTGAATCGTTTGCAATTCTTTGCGGTGAAACATAACGTCTTATACCGACAGGCAAACTTGTACCCGACAGCATTTTTCTTTGACTTGCCAATTTTAGTCTTTCCATTCTGCTATCTATTGGTGAAAATTCCCAAGTTCTGCCCAACAGATAGTTTTCTAATTTTGCAACCCTGTATTTTGGAGAATCGTAATCGTTAACCTTTTCAAAATGCCTTTTTTCCATAACTTCTATCTCATGTTCCGTTTTTTTGGTAAAAGTAACATCGGCTTCTGTCGGAATGGCATTTTTAATATCTTCTTTTGTGATAATAAATTCCTGTTGAACATTGGGAATTTGTGCCAAAACACTTAACTGAACAGGAATTTGACACAAAAATATTATATATATAAAAACTTTAGTGCTTTTATACAAAATTAACCGTTCTTTCTTACAAATTCACTCGTATAAATTTACTTTAACTTTTTTTTAAACGGTCAATAATAGCTACAAGAATGGATTTAGAGGGTATGTTAATTTATGTAACAATAAAAATTAAAATTATAAAGTTTAGGCTAAAAGATGCCGAACAATCAAGTAAGAGTTTAGTGAGTAAAATGTGGTATGAAAAAATTATTTTTAATAGCGGTTATATTTGCAGTGATTTTCTGCACAAACAATATCGGACACACAAATGATTATGCCGAAATTACAAAAAATACTGAAATTGCAGCAGCCTTAAGTGCGCTTCAACAAGTTGGCAAGGGTGATGTTATTGCAATTTTAAAAGGCAGAAATGCAACAGGTCAACCAATCAGAGTAATGTTTAGAGATTTATCAATATATGGTGCTTCAAACTGCGAAGCTTTAACTACAAAAACACAATCCGGCAAAGTTGTTATTTATATTAATGCTGAACACAAAGGTGCGCCTTCTGAAGCTATTGCTTGTTTAATAGCCCATGAATCACAACATCATACAATGACAAATACAAGAGCAGAAGAAACAAGGGCTTGGTTTAAAGAAGTTTCTACTTGGAACGCTTTTGTAAGACGTGACAGAACAATAGTTATGTTAAAACATCCTCTTGTTAAACGTGAAAACTATATTGCTAAATTAAACGCAAGAGATAACGGTCAAGGCAATGAAATAAGAAAAATAATTGCTTCAAACCCCGTTTATGCAGGCTTAAAAAATTAACTTCCACTAAACTCTCTCTATATTCTTAAATTAAATTTCACTAAACATCTTATCCCCTTTCATTTGAAAGGGGATTTTTTTATATTTTATAAAGCGAATATTTTTTATCTTTTCTGATTAATTTTAGAGGTGATAAAAATTTCTCGTCGTAACTTGTTAAATTTTTATTTCTTAAAATCAGATAAATTGTTTCGTTGTTTAATTTTGATTCATTTAAAACTTTTTCAAATTCTTTATACAATGTTGCTTTATCACCTAAAAGATAAACAACTTTATTTTTTTTGTAATAATTTAAAATGCTGTATTTTTTAGAAAAATCAAAAGTAACAAGCCTTGTATTTTCTTTTTTGTCATTAACAAATTGTGCGTATTCTTCAATTTCATTTTGCCCAAATGAAGTTACAAAATTAAAAAGAGAAGCAGAATTTATTGCACAAAGGGAAAAAGAAAGTGCAACAAAAATGGCAAATGTCCACAATCTTTTCTTTAATTTTAAAAATACAAACCCAAAAACAGGAAAAACCATAAACAAAATTGCAAGCGGTAAGCCCTGATTTATATTTCCTGAAAAATAATACCAAACGCCAAAAATGCCTGATAATAAAAATATTAAAAAGGTTATAAAACTTGAAATTTCAACATATTTTTTATTTTTTTCTTCACTTATATAACCCCACATGAAATATCCAATCAAAATTGACAAAGGTGCAAAAGCAGTTAGGATGTATGTTGGAAGTTTTGTAGATGACATTGAAAAGAATAAAAAGATAACAAAAAACCAAACAAATGAGATTAAAACAAGCTTTCTGTCGTTTGTATCGGCTGAAAAAATCGGTTTTATTGTCTTTGCATTTTTTATCGTTTTTATTGCGTATTTTAACCATTTTACAATAGCTGCAAGCAAAACAAAAGTATACGGCATAATTCCGCCTAAAATAACCGGAATATAGAATAAAAACGGTCTTTTTCTGTTTAAGCCCATTGAAGAATCAACAAACCTTGCAAAGTGGTGTTTTAGAATGTATTCTCTAAACCAAACAAAACCGTTTGCTTTATATACAAGATAGTGCCAAGGGGCTGCAACTATTAAGAATATTAAAATTCCTGGAATTATAAAGCTTGGTTTTATAATTTCTTTTGCTCGTTTAAATATTAAAAATACAATAAGCAAAGGTAACCCCGGAACCACAATTCCTATTAAGCCTTTTTGTAAAACGGAAAGAGCAAGAAAAAGATAGCCAAAATACCATAAAAGCCTTTTTTTAGATATATTTTGTGTAAATAAAGTTAAAACTCCAAAACAAAAAGCTGCCGTTGTTAAAACACTGAAGCCTAAGTCCATAATGCCAATGTGAGCAAACAATGCATACCAAAAAGCAGACATTAAAATAAGAGCTGATAAAAATGCGCAAACTCTTGATTTAACAACATTTAAAACAAAAAAGTAAACAACAAAAACGCCAAACGTTGCTAAAATTGCCAAAGGAAAACGGGATGTAAAATTGTTTACAACACCAAAAATTTTATAAGACAAAACAACAAGCCAATAAAACAAAGGCGGTTTTTCCAAAAACGGTTCAAAATTAAGGTAGGGGGTTATGTAATCTTTTGAATAAAACATATTTTGTGCGATATTTATATATCTTGTTTCATCTATATCAATTAGCCTGTAATCGCCAAGACCGTTGAAATAAAAAAACCAACAAAGTAAAATTAAACCCAATATAAAGAAAAAATTACTTTTTGTGCTAAATTTTTCCCTTAAAAAAGAAATAAAAAAATTCATTAACTCCCCTTAATCAACAGTTAAAATTTTGGTTGTTATTGTATAACTTCCGTCTTTATTTTCAAAAAATTTAATTTGTTCAAATTCGCCGTTATTATATAGAGAACCAACACTTATATGTTTTATGCCATTTTCCTCAACAACATTTTCCATGTGGTAATGCCCTGAAATAACCGCTATAACATTATTGTGCTTATTTATAACATTCATATAATTTTCAGGCTTCACTATTTTTCTAACATCATCTTCTTTGGGTTCAATTATAGGAAAATGTTGAAAAATAATCGCTTTTTTATCTTTGAATTTAGTTAAGGTTGCATCCAAAAAGTCTAATTCAGCCATTTTATAATAGCCCCTGTATGAAGGGATGTTTTCATTTACACCCGATAAAAAGATGTAGATAAAATCGCCGTCTTTTTTATAACTCGGAACTGTTTTCACCTTATTATTTGAAAATTTATTTAAAATTCTAAAATATTCTTTTTTGAGCATATTTTTTGTCTTGCTCAAATCTCTGTTACCGACAATAACAAATGTCGGCTTATCAATTCTTTTTATAATTTTTGCAAACATAGCAAGGTCGTATCTGTTTGCAGAATTCAGATTGTCGCCAAGAAAAATAACTTGTTCAAAATTGCCCTGATTTACCATATCAACAGCCTTTAACAGGCTTTGTATGGAAGGTGTCATTTTGTTTTCGCCGCTTTTATCCGATGTAAGGTGAACATCGGATATTACCGCAATAGTTTTGTCTTGCGCAAATGCCGCCTGACTAAAAATAATAAACAATAAAAGACATAAAATTTTAAATAATTTTTTCATGCCTTTTATTATACAATAAAATTAACCTGCAAGCATTTCCATAATTAAATCGGGAAATTCGCTTGAAAGCATTTCTGCAAAATCGTTTGGGTCTATTTGAACTGCAACAACTTGAATTAAATCTTTTGGAAGTTCTTCTATCATAGGAACCAAAAATTCAGGGTCAAGAGTTGTCATTGTTTTAATTAAATCTTCTTTTTCAAGGTTGTTTATCATAGGGCGAGCTAAAATTGAATTATCAAATAGCATATAATAATCAGGGTTAATTTCACACAAGCCCGCAATCATCTCACCTTTTTCTTCAAGTTGAAGCCCCAAAAGAAACCTTTTATATTCTTTATCTTCCATATTTTCTATTTTTTCAAGGTATTCTTTAGCAGATTTTTCTTTATATTCATAGCCAAACTGATTTACCATTAAAGCTTGAAATTTTTCATATTCTAAGCCTTCAAAATATTCCATAACGTCTTTTTTATCAAGCTCTGTGCTTTTAAAGAAATCATCCATTTCATTTTGTTGCATAAAAGGAACAACATCTTCCATTGTAAAATGCAACAATAAAAGGTTAATCATTTGTTCTTGAGGAAGATTAATTAAAAGCTCATTTAAGCCTGCAACCGTAAAATATTGAAGCCCGAATGCCAACTGCTCGCTTGTTAAAAATGGTAAAAGCTTAACTAAATCTTCTTCATTAAATTGTTGAATAATCAAATATCTGTTTTCAGGGTCTTCAAGTTTTAAAATTTTTGCAAGTTTTTCAGGTTCCTTTAAAAGTTTTTGTAAAAGTGCAGCATCAACGGTTATCATGCCATCTTCCGTTACAATGGTCATCATGCCGTCTTCAATTCCGCCATTTATATTTTGCATTTGCCCAGATTGGCAAGCAAAACTTCTTGCGGTTGAAATGCCGTAATATCTTGCTAAATAGGAAATATCAATCGATAAATCTATCATAAACTGTGTGACACCTTATTGCCCATATTCAGGCAATATTCTCCTTATCTTATCTAACAAAATATAACGGCAGCTATTCTGAAAAATTTAATTTTTGTAACAATTATTTACAAAAAAACTATTCCTCTGTTTTATCGAAAACTTTTTCAGGGGTTGTATCCAGTTTTATATAGCTTGATTCTCGCCACCTTAAATCTATATATTTAACTTGTTGTTTTAAAGAAAGCGCCTCAGGCAAAATGGTTGGGATTGTTTTTATTCTGTCGTCGGTTGTATCATCTAAAGTTCCTATTCTAAGCAAAACATCTTCCAATTTAACGTAAATATCATTTTTATTTCTAAGGTCAAGATATTGTACACTTTGCTTTGAATAAGTTTCGACTATTTTAATGAACCTTAAAAGCTCATCAACCTTCTTTTTATCCCAATTTTCATAGTTATCATCCGTGCCGTAGCTTAAAATTCTTGTTGTTTTAAATTTCGTTGGAATGGGCATATATTCCCTATCTATAAAATGCCCGTCTATTGTAACGGCTGAAATTGGCTGAGATTCAATGTTTGGAGAAATTAAAAAGACAGGAACCCTTTCTTCAATAATAACAATTATTCTGGCAGGGAAGAAAAATCTTCTTACATAAGCTTTTTTAACAGATTGTAATTTTGAAAGATTATTTTCCAATTCTTTTGTTGAAAATTTAAAAATTTGTTCGTTTGGAATTTCAGATGTTCGTATTATATCTGATATTTTGTACTTAGGAGTAATTAAGTTGCCCTCAATTTTAACAATTTCAGGGTTTAAATTCATAATATCTTCAGGGTTTAAATACCAACTTCTTAAATTTAAAAGATAATACGAAGAATACAAAAGCATGCAGATAAGAAAAACTCTTATAAACATTCTAAATCTTCTTATACGCTTTTTGGCAAGTGCCACTTTGCGTTTAAGTTTCATTATTCTTGATTTTCTTCTGTAGTATTGTCTTCTGTTAAATTCAGTCATTATTTTTCAATCAGTGCGGTTTTTAAAACAATTTCAACAAGCATATCATAATTTATTCCCATATGGCTTGCTTGCGCCGGAAGGTCTGAAAGGTCTGTCATGCCGGGGTTGGTGTTAATTTCCAAGATATAAGGCGTTTCATCTTGAATAAGAAAATCTACCCTTGAAACACCACTGCACTCAAGCGCCCTGTGGGCTTTTATTGCCATATTTTGAATTGTTTCGGTTAATTCTTTATTAAAAGGTGCGGGCAAAACAAATTTTGTCATCCCTTCCGTATATTTAGCTTCGTAATCATACCATTCTGTTTTTGTTTCAAACCCCAAAATTGGCGTTGCAAAAGTTTTTTTGGCTTCAATATCCTCTAAAACACCGACTGTTGCGCTATAGCCCTTTATAAATTCCTCAATTAGAACTTTATTATCTGATTTATAGGCAATTTGCATTGCATCAATAAGTTCATCCGTATTATTTGCCTTATTCATGCCGATGCTTGAGCCTTCTTTAGCCGGTTTTACCATTAAAGGGAATTTCAGCTCTTTGGTTTTTTTGATAAAATCTTCACCCTTCATAACGGAAACAGATTTTATAACATTCAAACCGTTTGCTCTTAAAATGTTTATTGTGGTTTCTTTATCCATACAATTTGCGCTTGATTTAACATTGCAGCCTGTATATTTTATCCCCATAATTTCTAAAAGCCCTTGAATACAGCCGTCTTCACCGTATCTGCCATGGAGTGTGTTGTAGCAAATTTCAACATTTTCTTCTTTTAATTTTTGAGCAACATTTTTATCTACATCAATTAAAATTGAATTTTTATACCCTAAATTTAAAAGAGCATTTAGAACGTTTTTGCCGCTTCTTAAGGAAACTTCCCTTTCAGCTGACATTCCCCCGCAAAGAACGCCTATTTTTGTGCTTTTATCTATTTTTCCGTTAATAACTTCCATAGTTGCGCCTCGTCTTTATTATCTCCAACATAAACTACTTCAGGCTGAAGCTTAATTTGAAATTTTTCAAAAACTCTATCTTGCATTTCTTTCATTAATTTTAAATAATCCAAACTTGTTGCATTGTTAAAATTAATAATAAAGTTTGCATGCCTGAAATAAACCATTGCACCCCCTACAGGGCAGCTTTTTAAATTGCACATATCCAATAATTGCCCTGCTGAATAATTGTTTTCATTAACAGGGTTTTTAAAAACACAGCCAATATTCGGGTCTTTTAAGCTTGGCTGAAATTCTTTTCTCTTTTCAACATTTTCTCTCATTAAATTTTCGATTGAATCGTAATCATCGCCCTTTAAAAGTTCAAATTTTGCAGACAACAAAATGTATCTGTCTTGATTTTTTAGGGCAGAATTTCTGTATGAAAAATGCATATCGTCTTTTGAAAATGTTTTAATTTTATCTTCAATGGAATCATAAACCTCTGCTTGTATGAAATAATCTGAAACAGCTTGAGAATTAGCCCCTGCGTTCATACAAACAGCTCCGCCTAAAGAAGCCGGAAGTGCTGAAAAAAATTCAAACCCGTGGAGTTTTAATTCCAGTGCCATTTCAGCAAGCTTGCTTACGGGAACCCCCGCCTCAACATCAAATACGGGCGGTTCAATATCAACTTTATTCAAATGCTTTGTTATAATAACGGGGCGCTTAATACCAAAAGATGACAATAAAAGGTTAGAACCCTTTCCTATAATAAGGGGATTATCCAAATTGGATAACAGCAAAACAAATTCATCTTTTGTAGATGGAAAATAAACATCATCTGCAACGGATGAAACCCTTAAAGTATTATATGGTAATAAATCAAAATTTTCCTTATGTTCAATTTCAATTTTTTGTTTCATACATATCTCCCAATAAATACCCGATTTTTGTGACATCGCCTGCACCAACGGTTAAAATAAAATCATTTTTTTTGATATATTTTGAAATTTCCAATGCAGCCTCTTTCATATCACCTTTTATATATTTTGAATTTTTATGATTAATTGTTTTGGCAAAATTTTCACTGTTAAATTCAGGGTCGAATTTATCGCCGGCAGAAAATGTATCAACCACAAATAAAACATCTGCTAAATCAAACGAGGTTAAAAATTCACTCCAAAGGGCTTTTAATCTTGTATATCTGTGAGGTTGAAAAATTGCAACAATTCTTTTATTTGCCGCCTGTTTTTTTAGAGCTGCGAGAGTTGCTTTTATTTCTGTCGGATGATGAGCGTAGTCATCAATAATTTTAATGTCATTTTTGTTAAAAACGGTTTCAAAACGCCTTTTTGCGCCTTGGAATTCCGATAACGGTTTTTTAATTTCATCTAAATTAAACCCTAATTCCATTAAAACAGCAATAACAGAAAGTGCATTTATAACGTTATGCATGCCAAGCAGCGCTGTTTTTATTTCGCCTTTCACCTCTTTTTTATGACAAAGGGTAAAAGAGTTAATGTTTTCATCAAGTTTAATTTCATCTGCAAAATAATCTGCTTCTTTGTCTTTAGTTGAATAAGTTATAATGTTTTTATTTGTAATTGTGCTTAAAAAGCGCCTGTTTCCTTCATCATCCAAGTTAACAAAAATTTTAGATGCAGGTTTTAGATTTTCAAAAAATTTATGGAACTGATTTAATAAATCTTTCTCGCCGTTTTTATAAAAATCAAAATGATCAGGTTCTAAATTGTTGATTACAATATAGTCGGGTTTATATTTTATTATTGTGCCATCGGATTCATCTAATTCCGCTATAAAAATTTTACTGTCGGTATATGCGTTTGCATTTGTATCTAAGCCTGAAATTATTCCCCCTGAAGCATAAGAAGGGTGTGCATTAATTTTTTCCAAAATATAGGAACAAAGGCTTGTTGTAGTTGTTTTTCCGTGGGTGCCTGAAAAACCGATAAATGTTTCATATTGTTCGGATATTAATTTTAAAATGTCGGACCTGTGGAATAAAGGAAGATTAAGCCTTTTTGCTTCAATAAATTCAGGGTTATCTTCTTTTATTGCAGTAGATAAAACTACAATTTGATTTTCATTTATATTTTCTTTTTTTTGTCCTATTGAAATTTTAACACCCAAATCTTGAATTGATTTTGTATATTTTGATTCCACAATATCAGAGCCTGAAACCCTAAACCCTTTAATTGCAAGAATTTTAGCCAATGCGCTTTGCCCAACACCGCCTATTGCTATAAAATGATAGCATTTGTTTTTATTATCGGTTTCCATTTTTATATCATCTCTCCACAACCTTGCTTCACAACGCCATGCTGAGTTTTGCCCCAGTCCATGGTTCTTTTTGTGAAAATAATTTTAAATACAATAAACATAACGATAGGAAACCATATTGTAATAAAATAAGCTGATGTAATTATTGCCTGAATGATAGCTTTAAATGTTGTGTAGTGACTGTATTTTCTGAAGCTGTAAACAAGACCTGAAGCAAAAAACAGCCCTACGATAACAATTAAAATAGCACTTGATAAAATATAGTTTTCCTGCCCTTTAACAAAATGAAAGGCTTGAACAATAATTTCTATAATAAGCCAAGCGGGAAGCAAAAATTCGCTAATATAGGCAATTAAATCAAAACCAACTCTTAGGGACATATCTTTTGTAAATAAAACATCCCAAATATATTCAAGATAACGTCTGATAGAGCCTTCAACCCAACGCCTTCTTTGTCTTACAAGAGCAGCGAAAGTAACAACGCCTTCTTCATAAACAACTGCATCTTGAACAAACCTTATATCCCAGCCTTTTATATGAAGCCTTGTGGACATATCAAGGTCATCTGTTATGGTTTCATTGTTCCAGCCGCCAATGTCATCAAGCGCTGTTTTTTTAATTAATTCACCGTTTCCCCTTAATTCAACTGCGCCCTTAACGGCATCTCTTCCTATTTGAAGGTGGGTGTCCATTACATATTCGTTATACTGGCATGCTGTTAAGAAATTTTGATTTGCATTTATAATAACTTTTCTTGCCTGAATTGCACCAACATCATCACCTTCATATTTTGTTAAAAGAAGCTTGATAAAATTGGGCTTAATTCTGGCATCGGCGTCAAATACAAGGTATGCTTCCCCTTTTGCAATTTTAACCGCATCGTTTAAAACGGCGGATTTACCGGGGTATGCATCATTGCTTCTGATAAGTGCTTTTACTTTATCATATTTTTTTTCTAATTCTAAAACAACATCTTTTGTATTATCGGATGAACGGTCATCTATTACTATTATTTCATAATTTTCATAGTCAACATTTAAAACGTTTTCAACTGTTTCTTTTATAACAACCGCTTCATTGTGGCAAGGAATTAAAATACTGATAAACGGAGCTATTTTTTCATTGTAAACAACAGGGTTGTTTTTTAAACGTCTTTTTTGATGTTTTACCGCTATGTACATATAAACCATGTATAAAGCCATAAACATAACAAGAAAAATTATAGCCCAAGTAGTATTAAAGTAATTTTGAAATATCACCAAAAACGCTATAAGAAAGCATAAAATTGATAATAATGTTACTCTGTCTTTCATGTACTCCCCAACATAAAAGTCTTAATAACAATGATTTTAACATAAATAACAAATAATTAAGCTATTATTACAAATATTTAAAAAGCGCCCCTTTAATTTTGGGGCGCAATTTTAAAATTATTGTTCAACGGGCGTTGTAGAATTTTTTAAATTCGTAAAGTCTTCTGCCGTATTTTTCTTAATTGTTTCAATGTCTTCTTCTTGTTGTCTTAATACGTTTTGAACACCTTCTCTTTGGGTTTGAATTGTATCTTTTAATTCTTGTTTTTTAACTTCATTTTGTGTTTGAATTTGTTCTCTTTTTATTGCATTTATTTGCTGTTCGCCTTCATATTGTTCTTTTGTGGCATCAATTTTTTCTATAATTTCAGTTCTTTTTTGTTCAACAGCTTTTTTGTTTGAAGCTTTTTGTTTTTGAATTGCATTTTTCTTTGCTTCTTC
Source organism: Candidatus Gastranaerophilales bacterium (assembly GCA_944325175.1). Classification (GTDB taxonomy): domain Bacteria; phylum Cyanobacteriota; class Vampirovibrionia; order Gastranaerophilales; family Gastranaerophilaceae; genus Galligastranaerophilus_A. The sequence goes on from CALUYZ010000002.1 coordinate 145,893, forward strand.
TTTGATTTTTGCTTTATCTATTGCATCTGTTATTGGCACAAACTGTTTTGTTTTAATTGCTTCACCGCCTTCAACAGGTGCAACTTGAACGGGGGTTGCAGCATCATTGGGGGCAGCTTGAACAGGTGCAGCCTGAACTGGTGCTGTTTGAACGGGCGCAGTTGGTTCAGCTGTTGTATTTGTTACATTTTGAGCAATTACAGGTGCTGATACTGCTAAAAGTAAAGCTAGAAATAAAGTTCTTTTCATACACATATCCTCCGAAAAATAATTTAATAGAAATAACGTTAATTAAAGTTACGGCTCAAATTTCAAAAGTTCTGCTCCTGTGGAATTTCTTTCAGAAATTCTTACGTCGCTATCGTCCAGTGTCGTCCTGTCCGCCAAAACTCAACGTTTAGGCGTCACGGACTCACATCCGTATGCTTTTTCATTTTCGCCTACTTTAGTCAAAGTATGGCTCAAATTTCAAAAGTTCTGCTCCTGTGGAATTTCTTTCAGAAATTCTTACGTCGCTATCGTCCAGTGTCGTCCTGTCCGCCAAAACTCAACGTTTAGGCGTCACGGACTCACATCCGTATGCTTTTTCATTTTCGCCTACTTTAGTCAAAGTATGGCTCAAATTTCAAAAGTTTTGGGCCTGGTGGGACTCGAACCCACGACCAAAAGATTAAGAGTCTCCTGCGCTACCAACTGCGCCACAAGCCCATAATTTCAAAGTACATTGCTTTTTTAATTGGATTATACTATAAAAAAAGCTTCAAGGAAAGCAAAAACAAAAAATTTATAAATCTTCTTTAATTTTTTCTAAATTTTGCTTAATTATTTTTTTAAGGTCGTTTGATATTATAATGTCAGGATTTTGAACGACAAAATCATCTAAAAGCATATTTGCATATTGCAAATTGCCTTCTTCTGACAAAATTAATGCCAAAGGAATTACATTGAAAGGGTTTTTATCTCTGTTTGAAATAAAATAATTTTTCTTTTTTGTAGTAACACCGGTTAATTTATACGCTTTTATTAAATTTTGGTAATATTCAAGCTTCATGCAATCTTTTAAAATGGCTTCTTCAAAAGAAATTTGCGCCATTTTGGAAAAATCATCCCACCCTTGCAAGGGAAGCCCGTTTTTTACTTGAATTTCGCCCAATAAAAGATAAACTTTTCCTAAATTATTAAAATATGTTGCTGTTGTTTGACTATCGGGGTTTATGCCTATTGCAATTCTATATTCTTTAATGGCTGCAAAATAATCTTTGTCATTGAAATAATATGTTCCCATGTTGTTGTGAAATTGCGCCGCTTTTTTTGCATCAACCGTTTCAACTATTGATGCTTTGTGTAAATCTGCAAAAGACGAGTTGCAAATCAGGCAAAGAAAAATTGAAAAAATAATTTTAAAGCGCAATTTCAAGGTTTTCCTTTGAGAAATTAAAATCTACGGTCATATTCTGAAAATCTTTATCCAGCATATCTAATATATTATCATCATAAGTTGGGTCGTAATGGAAGAAATATAATTTTTTGGCTTTGGCAAGTTTTGCTGTTTCTATTGCCATATTAAAGGTTGAATGTCCGTAACCTTGTTTTGGCATGATAGGTGAAATGTAGTCTTGGTGTGTATATTGGGCATCGTGGATTAAAAGGTCGCATCCGTATGCAAATTCGATAAATTTTTTGTCCGAGCCTACATAGCACTCTTTATCGGTTGCATATACAAGTGTTTTTCCTTTGTATTGAATTTTAATGCACAATGAACCGTTTTTAGGGTGTGCTGTTGTTTTATATGATGTTATTATAATGTCATTTTCATCAAAGTCATTATTCTTGCAATCGGCAGCATTTAATAAAATATGCTCATTGTTTTCTTTAATTACTATTACTTGCCTTTGGCTGTATGAATTTATATTAATGTTTCCTTGAATTTCTTCAAGCGAAACGGGGAAACCCTTATCAAAAAGCAAGGTTGATAAGGTATCTTTCAATTTTTCTTTGCCTGTATCGGGACCAAAAACTTCTAAATCTGTTGTTTTAATAAAAATTGGAGAGAAAAAAGGAAGCCCTTGAATGTGGTCTTGGTGAATATGACTAATTAAAACCGTTGCTTTTATTGGGGTTCTTTCATCGGTTGAATTGCCTGATAGAATATGTTCCCTTGTTAAATTTTCACCAAGCCCTATTATACCCGTGCCTGCATCTAAAATAATAAGCCTGTCTCTGACGTTAACCTCAACACAAGCGGTATTGCCGCCATATCTAAGGTGGCTAAACTTTGCAGTAGGATAAGAACCTCTAACGCCTCTAAATTTAACCTTAAAGCTCAAATTTAATTATTCCCTTCTTCTTTTAATTGCTTCATTCTTTCTTTTTCTGCCCTTTTAGCATCTTTTATTGCTTTTTTATATGCCTTATCTGCTTGTTTTTCGGCTTCTCTTTGGGCTTTTAGTTCTTCTTTTTTAGCTTTGATTAGTGCTTTTTGTTGAAGTTTTTCCTCTTTTGTAAGCTTTGGCTTTGGCACATAGCCTTTTCTAATCATAATTTCATCGTTTTTATCAGAAGGAGAACCGCTAAAAACGGCGGATGCAATTAAACCTGATTTGCTTAATTCTTGAACATCTTTTAATTTTGTTTCATGGAAATTAAAATTGAAAATTACTCTGTCATTATAATTTGTAATGCTCACTGTTCTAAAAGCGTTTGGGTATGTAACTAAAGAAGGTGTTGCAACAAATATGACATTTCCTTTTCTTACAATTCTTGCAGCGTGGTAATGCCCTGCAAAAACAGCGATTGGAACTTTTTCATATTTTTTTAAAACTGCTAAATAATTTTCTGAATTAACAAGTTTATGATTTTCAGATTTAAAAGGCTCAATAACAGGATGATGCTGAAAAATCAAAATTACCTTATCTTGATTTTCATTAATTTCATTATCTAAAAAGTTAAGCTGTTCTTCAGATAACATTCCGTTTGAATTTTCAATGCCTATGGTTGTGTCTAAAACAATTACTCTGTAATCTTTAGCGGGGGAATAGGCAAAGTATGGCCTATCATAATTTTGATAAGGATTAGCCATTTTTAAAATCTGATGAACAACATCTTTGTTCATATAGTTTGGATTTTCCCCTGACATTGAACTGTCGTGGTTGCCTAAAACCAAAATTGAAGGATAGTTCAATTTTTGCATAATTGTAAAGAAATCTCTGTAAAGTTCCCTTGTGGGTTCATTTGTCATATCGCCCGTGAACACAACAAAATCAAGCCCTTTAATTTTATTAATATCTTCTATTGCAGATTTTAAAAGCTCTTTTGAATGTGATAAAACCTTATAGGATGTATCAGAGGAATTTGAAGTATGCACATCCGAAACTTGTGCAAACTTCAATTCCATATCGTTAAAAGAAAAATCAGCAAATGATGCATTTATTGAAAAAACAAATGCCGCTAATAAAATTAAAGGTTTAAAAAATTTCTTCATTTTTTATGCCAAACTTTCCAATTTTTCCAATAATTCCTTATGTTGATTTGCAAATTCTCTGCCCCTTGCTTTAATTGCATAGCTTAAAGCTAAAGGCAAATTAAGCGCTTCAAAGTTTTGAAGGTTGTTATAATAAACTTCTTCAAAATTATCGGGTATTCTTAAAGACCAGTTTTTATCGCCTGAAGTGCCCGGCACATTATAGGTTTCTTGAAGTCCGAAGAAATCCGTGAAAAATATTTGAATATTTTCCGCTTTTGATGCAAAAACTTCAACTAATTTTGAAAAGGCAAGGAATTTATCATCTGTATATAATTTGTGCCTTATCATATCTTGCCCGTCAAATTCAGAATAAAGGTCTGCCATTAAATTATTAACATGAGGGGTGTCAGCTTCGGTATTTATCATATCTTTTGCCCAAAGTCTTATGGGGCGGTTATCATGGGTTCCTGTCATTGCCCAAGAATTTGAAACAATATTTTTGCATCTGTACGGGTGGTCTTCTTCCGTTGCAATAACAAATTGAACCAACTTCATGCCGGCTAAACCATATTTTTCCATAACCCTTACAACAGGATATGTCAAAGTGCCAAGGTCTTCTGCCACAATCGCCGATTTATCAAGCCCTGCTTCAATAGCGCTTTGAATAACAATTTTTTCAATCATTCTGCCATAAAGTTTAATTTGTTCATCTGATAGTTTTCTAACCCATTTTTCTTCATCAGGTTTAAAATTAGAATCTGTATCATCTGATGATATGATTGAATATTTTGATAATTCAGGGTGATTTGGGGATGAATATAATCTTCCTGCACCTTCTTCAACTTTTGGTTTTGAACCTTTTTTATAAACCCAAGGGTCGATTAAACCTACTGTGTGGTCAATTCTAACACCGCCCGGGTTTTCTTTAAACATTTTTAAATAAAGCTTTTTAAGTAATTCGCCGCCTTTTCCTAAAGTGCCATCAGGGTTAAAGAGTTTTTCAGGGTCCATTACGTTAAAATCCCAAGCTTGACCGTCTTTTGAGAAATAATCAGGCGGGCAGCCCAATGACCAGCCGTCTAAAAACAAAGATTGATAAGCCCAGCAGTCACGGTCTGAAAATGCAACTTGTCTGTCTGCTATCATTTTTAGACCGTTTCTTTTAGTGTATTCTTTTGTTTCTTGTGCCTGTTTTGCCAAAATAAATTGAATTAATTTGTATTCTTCAATTACATCTTTATATTTTTTATTTATTTCATCAATTCTTTTTTCTGCTTCTTTTTTATCTGCCTTATAGAAAAGGTTCTTATCAAGTTCATTTTTCCATTTTGGCCAGTATTCAGAATTATTTTCTATTGATAATGCTTCATAAAGTGCATCAGTATCTAACCAATAAGCATTTTCTTTTTTAAAGTTTTCAAATTCTTTTTTGAAATTTTTATCGTTTAATTTTAAATAATTTTTATAAATTTCATTAAATGCTTTTTTGTAAGCTTCGGTTACATAGGCATAAGCAGCTCTGTTTGTCCCTTTTTTGGGATTATTTTCAACAATATTATTAAATGTTTCTAAGCTTAAAAGCTTATGGTATTTGCTTTCGGTTAAACTTTTTAAATCAATAAATAAAGGGTTTTGTGAAAAAACCGTTCCTGTATACGGAGATGGGTCTGATGATTTTGTTTTGCCGTTTGGACCTAATTGAATAACGTTAAACATATTGCCAACAAATTCAAAAAGTTTTTTTGCAGCATTTGAATTATATGTACCAAAGCCTGTGTTTTCGCCATTTAATGAGGGAAAACTAACCCCATGGCAAATTAGTGCCATATGTTTTTTACCTAAAACTTTAAGAGCATCGGATACTATTTGTTTGTATTCTTTGCTTATTTTTTGAATTTCTGTTGTTTGCATTATTCTATTGTCCTTCCTTAGATAATATAAATCAGTATGAAAGCCCTCTTTTTTCAAGATATTCTCGGACAGTATTTAACGACGCCTGAACTATCCTTGTTATTCTTGAGCTTGAAAGCCCGACCATTTGCGCAATTTGTTTTACCTGCATGTTTCTATAGAACCTGTATTCAACAATGGTTCTGTCTTTTTGCGGTAATTTTGCTATTGCTTCCCTTATTATTCTTCCTAATTCCGTAATTTCAGCGTTTTCATCCGGTGTTGCGTGAGTATCTTTAATAAAATCAAATGGTGAATCATTATCAGATGAAGCTGATGCTATTGAATCTATTGATAAAATTGTTTCATAAATTGCTTCTCTTACTTTTGTGGGAGAAACATCCAAGCTTGAAACACCTTCGCTTTGAGCTGATTCATCGCTTGCGCCTATTGAATCGGATTCTTCGCTTTTGTGTTTTAAAGTGTACCATTTATATCTGTTTCTAAGCTCATTTCTAATTGCCCACCTGACGGCAGTTGCAATGTAGGATGAATTATATTTTTCCAACTGTTCATCGGTTTTATTTTTAATTAAAGCTTGAATGGCAATAATGCCGATAGAAACAAGTTCTTCGCACTCCACCATGTGCGAAGGTATCCTTCTATACTCCACTTTTGCCACTTTTTGGATTATATCAATATAATCTTTTAATCTTGATTGCACTGTCATATTGTTTTTTTGTATAAAATACCGTATTTTAAGTAAATTTTACAATCTTTTAGAGTTAATTGCAAATAGAACCGGTTATTTGAATTAGTTCACATCATTTTCGCCCGTTGTATCATCCTTTTTGTAATATTTGTTATCATTTTTTTCTTGAATTTTTTTCATTTCTTCAATTTGAGCACGCATTTTTTCATGCTTTTGTTTTTTAGAGTTGTAAACAAAAATCAATATTTCAGCAACCGCTTTATAAAGATCCGGCGGAATTTGACGGTTAACTTCAACTAAACGATATAAAGCACGTGCAACAGGGGGGTTTTCAATGACGGGAACATCGTGCTTGATTGCAATTTCTTTAATTTCTTTTGCAAAAAGTTCTGCCCCTTTTGCAACCAAAGTGGGCGATTCCATAGTTTCTGCATCATATTTAATGGCACAAGCAACGTGGATTGGGTTTGTAACAACAAAATCTGCATCAGGCACAGAATCTTTCATGGCTTGTCTTAATAATTGCTGCCTTTTTTGCCTTAGGGCAGCTTTAACGTGAGGGTCGCCTTCAGAGTTTTTGTATTCGTCTTTAACTTCTTTAAAAGACATTTTTTGATCTTGCATAAATTTCCATTTGGTAACGCCGTAATCCATTGCAGCAATAACCAAAAAGGCAATACCTGCTTTTAGAATAAAGTCTGTTATTAATTTACCAAATGCAACAAGTGTTGCAAATTCGTTTTCAACAACGGCTAATCCTAAAATTGCAGGGAAATGCTCCATATAAACCATCCACCCTATAAGCCCCAAAATAACAACTTTTGCAATATTTTTCACAAGCTCAAACAAAGTTTTTGGACTCATTAAATTTTTAAAATATTTAGTAGGGTTTAATTTATCGGGTTTTGGCATTAAAGGTGCCATTGTAAACAGGGGACCAACTTGAATTAAATCGCCCAATATTGAAATAATTGCAGATAAACAAATAATCGGAATAATTATAAGCAAAGTGGGAATTAAAGTTACAAACATTAAATATCTGATGCCTATTTCTTCAAACCTTGCGTTTGGAATTTGTTCATAAAGGTTTGAAAAAAGCCCTGCAATTTGCTGCCAAATAAAAGGCCCTAGGGAATAAATCACCATAAACATGACAATTAATGAAATAGCTGTTGAAAAATCTTTAGATTTAACAACTTGCCCTTCTTTTCTTGCTTTTCTCAACTTTTGTTGAGAGGCCTCAAATTGCTTGTCTTCATCACCCATAAGTTTATTATAACTTGAATAATTTTCTTTTCAAAAAACCCGATTAATAAAAATTTATATTAATGGTAAAATATTTTTGATAAAAATTAGTAAAGGGGGAAAAATGGAAACATTAACCAAAATGAACCTTAGCGTTAAATTTAATAGTGACGTTAATTTTGATGATTACAAAGTTTTAGCTGAAAATGCAGTGGCTGAAATTAAAGAAAGAAAAGGCAAAAGCGGTCAATTTTTAAATTGGATTGGCGTTTTGCAAGAAAACCAAATTAAAAATATTGATGTTTTATATTCTTTATTTGAAAAAGCAAAAAAAGGCGGTTTCACTGACCTTGCAATTTTAGGCATCGGCGGTTCAAGACACACAACTGAATCTTTGGTTAAAATGCTTGGTGTTGATGATAACATTCATTTTTATTCATCAGTTGACCCTGTTAGTTTTGAAAGATTTGCAAAAAAATTAAACTTAGATAAAACATTATTCTTGGTTGTTTCAAAATCAGGCGGAACACTTGAAACAACAACAGCATATAATTGTGCAAAAGCCTTAATGCAAAAACACTTAAATAAAGAAGATGTTTCAGACAGATTTGTTGCAATGACAGACGCTTCAAGCGAAAAAAGCGCATTAAGAAGGCTTGTTGATAAAGGCGATTTAATGGGCTCAGGCTACGTTCACGATGATGTTGGCGGCAGATTTTCTATTTTTGATGATGCAACATTATTCACCCTATTTTGGGCAAATTATACAAAAGAAGATGTTGTTGGGCTTTTAAATTCATCTTTAGAAGCACAACAAATTTATTTGAATGAAGACATTAATAAAAACCCTGCACTTCAAATGGCAGCATTTAACGTTGATTCAAGATTAAAAGGAAATACTAAACATTTTGTTGAATATTTTGGCGATGCTTTTATGGGAACAACATTGTGGGAAAAACAACTTAAAAATGAATCTCTAAAAGCAAGAATTTCAACAGATACAAACGTTGGACCGGGGTATCTTCACTACAACGCAGAAGCAGATTTAGATGTTAATAATAAAGATTCATTCTTTACATTTGTTTATGCAAAAACAGAAGATAAAACAACAAATGCAGTTTTAGTTGGCGTTATTAATGCATATTCTAATATGCACCCTGTTTCAATCGTTGAAATTAATGGTTTTGACTTAAAAACTTTGGCTCAATTAATTGAATTAAAACATTTTGAAACTTTATATACAGGAAACATTTTAAGAAGAAAAGAAAACGATGTAACATCAGCTGATGTTGCAATGCCTGAAGTTTTACAGCCAAACGTTGAAATTTACAAAAAAGAAGTTAAAAAAGCATTAAACTAAAACATAATTTAAAAAATAACCCCTTCTAAATAAAGAGGGGGCTATTTTTTTGTTCAATTTTTTCTAAAGAAGCTAAAAAGAAAGTTTCAGCAAGCCCGTTTTTTAAAATTACTTCTTTTGCTTCGTCTAAAAAATACCATTTAGCAAAATCAACTTCAGAGTTTAATTTAAAATTTTCATCTTCAACTGAAACAATGAAATTGCAAATTAAGCTGTTAGATTTTTCATAATATCTGCTTGCATTAAAGAAAAATTTTGAAACCCTAAGCCCCACTTCTTCTTTTATTTCTCTTATAAGGGCTTGTTCAAGAGTTTCAGTCTTTTCAACATATCCTGCAACAAGAATGTTGAAATCTCTGCCATATTGTTTTATTAAAAGCGTTTTTGAATAATCTTTGTTAAAAATAACGGTGCTGACAGCAACATTAAAAAACGGAAAGCGAAATTCAGAACAATTTTCACAATAAGGAACAAACCCTTCGCTTATGCCGCAGTTAAAATTTTCTTTTAATATGAGTTTTTGCCCGCAATTATAGCAATATTTCAAAATATACCTCTTTTGTTAACTTTCGTTTATAATTTTGCCCGTTATGTGTTCCGGAATTAATTCAAGAACGCAAACAAACTTTGAAAAATTTTTAATTTCATCTTCAATATAATTTTTATCTGCAAAAGGAAACCTATATGCAAGTTTACGGCAAATTTCAACTGTTGTATTTTTATCTTCCACAATTTTTATTTTTCCGAAAACAATAACGCTTTTAACATCTAACCCCGGTTTTGTACTGCTTTGAACACCTTTTGTGTAAACCGTAAAGCAAACTTTATTATCATTTTTGATTGCATCAATTTTATGCCCCTGTTTTGCACCGTGAAAATAAATTTTATTATCATCGGATAAATAAAAATTAACAGGAACGCCGTATGGGTAGCCAAAATCGCCAATTAAAGAAAGAACACCCCTTGTTTCTGTTTTTAAAATTTCAAAACATTCGCCTTCCGGAAGCTGTTGCTTAATTCTTCGCATTTCTCTAAACATAAATTCTTTCCTTTGATTTTAACATCTTAACATACAAAAAAGGCATAAATCTTGTAAGTTAAGATTTTTATAATTTTAATAAGCCTTTAACCAAAGTGAGCAAAAAAAATACCTTTAACAATCGAGAGTTGAGTTTTAAAAAGGCGCATTAGAAGGAATAGCAAGGAAAGAATTCAAAAGAGCATTTTTTGCAAAAAATATAAAAACAACAAAAACCTGCCTTATTTCTAAGACAGGTTTTTAAACTTTTTAGACTTTTAATTAGTCATCAGCATGGCCTGCTGTGCCTAAAACGTTAATCATTTTGTGTTTAACCATTTCTTTAACAGCAGTTCTGCCAGGACCCATATATTCTCTTGGGTCAAATTTTTCAGGATGTTCAATAAAGAATTCTCTGATTGTTGATGTCATAGCTAATCTTAAGTCTGTATCGATGTTAATTTTAGCTACACCGTGTTTTGAAGCATAATTTAACATATCTTCAGGAACACCTTGTGCATCAGGCAAGTTGCCGCCAAATTTGTTGCATTTTTCAACAAATTCTTTAGGAACAGATGATGAACCGTGAAGAACGATAGGATAATCGCCAAAACCGGCTTCTTTAAGAGCGTCTTTAATTTCTTTTAATCTGTCAAAGTCAAGTTTAGCTTCGCCTTTGAATTTGTAAGCGCCGTGAGATGTACCGATTGCAATAGCTAATGAATCGCAGCCTGTTTGTTTAACAAATTCAACAGCTTCTTTAACGTTTGTGTATTTAGCATCTTTAGCATCAACATTAACGTCATCTTCAACGCCAGCTAATTTGCCAAGTTCTGCTTCAACCGAAACGCCTCTTTCGTGAGCGTATTCAACAACTTTTTTAGTTAAGGCAACGTTTTCTTCAAATGGGAATCTTGAACCGTCAATCATAACTGAAGAAAAACCGCCATCAATACAAGCTTTGCAAATTTCAAAATCTGCACCGTGGTCTAAGTGAAGTGCGATAGGTACTGTTGTTGTAGCCAAAGCTGCTTCAACTAATTTGATTAAATATGTTTGGTTTGCATATTTTCTAGCACCTGCTGAAACTTGAAGAATAATTGGTGATCTTGTTTCTTCAGCAGCTTCTGCAATACCTTGCAAAATTTCCATGTTGTTAACATTGTAAGCACCAATAGCATAACCGCCTGCGAGTGCTTTTTTGAACATTTCGCCTGTTCCGACTAATTTTCTTTCTGACATAAATAACTCCACTTTCTATTCATAAATGTCAATAATCAAACTAATATTATATTAAAAAAGGGGCAAAATCAAGCAACAAAAAGAGGAGCTTTAAAGCAAACAGAAATCATAAAATTAAAGAACCTAAATAATGGTTTTTAGCGTTCCATATATAAAAAATAAAAAGAAACCTTATTCAATTTAAAAAATAAATAATTCTTAACTTATACACAACAACAAAATCAGCCAACTATAAAAGTTGGGGTCGAAACCCCAACCTACTGAGTATTTTATTTTCTGACACATCTGACTGAATAAGTAAGTGATCGTGCATTGCGGTTGCGGTGACCACGTGTGAATAATGAACTCCAAGCCAATCCGCTATTGCCAGATGATATTACTGAGCCCGACCAATAGTAACTTGTACTTTCGCCTAAATTTATCAATGGAGCATTAATAAATAAAGACGCTAATTCGTCCCTATCTGGTAATCTTAAGTCTTCTGCCATAAGCTTACATGCTGCCGATGCATCAACTGTTTCAGAATTTTCAGAGTAATGCGGTACTGTTGTTGTATAATCTGTACTGTACGGTATAGGTGCTGCAACAATAGGGTTTTTATTATAAAGCGCTGTAATAAAACCAACATCTTTGCCCACTTGATTGGGTCCCTCTGCACCGTTTAAATCGTATACAAAATTAACACACATTTTATTTTGAACATAATGATTAGCAGATGTGTCAGAACTGCAAAGAGGATTATAAAATACAGCTATTGATTCACCATTAACTGTTTCAAATGCAGCCGCTTTTGTATCTGCAACATCGCCGTCTTCGCCGTTTGCATGACCTCCATTTACTAATTTTTCATTTAATTCGCTTATTTTAGTCGGAAATGTTATCTCGGCTTCACCGTTTAGTGTTGTAATTTTGCTCGGAATACCGCAAGAACTTAATTTATCAGGTCCGCAAACATTGTTAATTTTATAAACTTTTGATAGCGCATCTAAAATAAAACTTTCAGCAGCGGTATCAGCCGTTGCAGTGCCTTCTGCATCTTCTGTATACGTTCCATATCCGCCTAGGGTATTCATCTGTCCAATAGCTTGAGCTAATCTTGCATGAAGTGCTTTCTTTTGTGCATCCCATGCTTTTTCGTTTACATTCACCAATAAACTTGGTAAAGTAATTGCTGCCACTATGCCTATAATTGCTAAAATAATCAGAATTTCAGCTAGTGTAAACCCTGTTTTTCTTTTCATAAAAAATTACCTTTCTATTGCTAAATAATCCCAACAGGAATATATGATAAGTAATACTTCACATATTCTAATATTATCATTATTTAATCTTGCCTTCAATGTGTTATAAGGAATTTATCCTTTCAACTTTGCACCAATTTGAACGAATTTGATGCAAGTGGCTAAAAGCCTTATTGTTTATGCATTTTGAAGATTAGAAAATAGAAAATATTGAGGTTTTAACCTCTTGAATTAATGTGGAAACAATAATATATTGAGAAAAAGAAGTTAAATGCACCAATATCGTTCATTTTGGTGCATTTTTTGTTTGTGAAAAAGGGTGAGAAGTTGAAAAGAAAAATGTTTTCTTAAAGATTGGAGTAAATGTTTGGGTTTATGGATGGTTTTGGGTGAGTGTTTGAAACGGATAAGAGATTTTAATTGGGTTGAGGGGGGATATTTAAGAAGTTTTAATCTGCGGGGCAGATTATGTTATGAAGGGTATAATTAAGCAGAGAAAATAGGGCTTATAAATTAAGCCCTATTTGTTTGGTTTTAAAAATTAACCTACACGTTTAAAGCAAATTGTGGAGTACCCTGCCATATTAATGGGTCTGTTTGTGCTGCCGTCACCGTGAATTACTTCGTCTTTGTTTAAATGTCTTGCGCTGCCGCCATATTTTTCGTCATCTGTGTTTAAAACTTCAACCCAGCGACCTTTGGGGAATTTAATCCAATATTCATTGTCTTTTTCTTCCCTGTAATTTGTTTCGCCTGCGTTTGTTATTGTAAATATTTCATTGTTTGTGGCAGTATCTTTTGAACAATAGCCGATAACTTGGGACATGGGATGATCAATAATGGTTGATTTATCAATATAGCCTGTTCTTATTGCAGAATTTTCATTATTCAGCTTGTTTAAGTCTTTTGCAAGATTTGCAAATTGTTCCATTCTTTTTTTGCCGCTTTCTGAATAATTTATTTCCCCCAATGTAGATTCTCTGAGGGCGTCCATGCCGGGTTCATAACCTTTTTCAGTATATAAATATTCTTCATAAGGAACAGATTCAAATTGTCTAAAGAATCTAAACGGCGTCAAATCTGCGTTTTCATCACCTTGGAAGGTCATTTTCGGACCGGGTGTTGAATATGTAAGCGCAAGCGCCATTTTATTTTGCGCCATTGAATCATTAAATGCTTTTTTAATTCTGTTATAGGTTATTTTTGAAGAAGAATTTATTCCCAAAGGTGAGAGTACATAAGCTTGCAGCCTGTCCCTTTGCTTTTGAGCTTCTTCTCTTGACATATTTGGCACTACTTCATATTTATCAAGTTCGCCTTTTTGGAATTTTATTGCTAAATCTTCAGATGCCAGTTGCGCTTTTTGGCAAGTTACGATATAAATTGCTTCTTCAAAAGATTTTCCCTTACTTTTTGCATAATCTTTGGCTCTTTCAATATCTCTTTGGCTAAGTGCCATTGAATCGTTAAGTCTTAATTTGGGAACCATTAATTTTGAAACAGCTCTTGTACCTTCATAGTTGCCAATTTCATCGTGGCTTTTAACATATTTTACACTATGCTGGGCGTTTAGAGCCGCATTTATTAAATTGGTGGTATTTGGCGCATATAAAATTGAATCCAGTTGATGATAAAAGTTAAAATCCCATTCAGAATCCATGCCTATTCTGGATAAATTGGCATCGCCTCTTATAATTCTTTGAATTGCTTTTGTATGCTCTTCTTCATTTTTTCCTGCGCCATATTCCTCTGCCCAAAGGGGGCTTGTAACTCTTTTGTCATGAACTTCTTCGCTATTTGTCCAATAATTACCGTTATTATCTATGCTAACCCCGCCTCTGCCGTCTTCTGCGATTAAAAAGGCATCGGGGTAGTGATAGTTAATTTCTGCAGCCATTTGTTTCAAGGTTAAATCAGATTGCATATATTTTGTCATATCAAGGCGAAGCCCGTCAACGTGATAATTTTCAATCCAGTTCATGGCGGAATTTATAATGTAATCTCTTACATATTCTGAATTTTCACCCTCAAAGTTAAAAGCTTCACCAAAATCATTAGGACCTTTTATGTATGGACCGGTTGTTTTTAATTGCGCACCGTCAGGACCTAAATGGTTTGGAATAATATCAAATACAACGTTCAAACCTTCTTTATGGGCTTCATCAACAAGTTCTTTTAATTTGTCAGGTCCGCCTAAATAATCTGAAGCTGCCATTTTGTCAACACCGTCATAGCCCCAATTATACGAATAGGTGTTTTCAACATGCATAATTTCAACTGTATTAAAGCCCATTTCTTTAATTTCTTTTAATTTGTCTTTAACGCCTTCATAGCTTCTTTTATCGGTAAAAGAATCGGGGTTAAGGGCATATATTCTTGCATCTCTTACTGATAGCTTACCGTTGCCGTTTGCTGTTCTTGTAATTCGTTCAGGGCTGTTTTTCCATTGCGCATCATTTTGCCACCTGTAGGCAGATTGGTCATAAATTGTTGATGCACCTATTAATTCTTCTTGTTTAAATGTGTACGGGTCTTTTACCGTGTCAACTTCGCCTGAGCCTTTGTAGATTGTATAGTAATATTTATCGCCGGGAGAAATTTCCCCTTTTTTAATATCTGTTTTTGCAAAAACACCGTTTCCTTGGTTTTTCAGTTCATATTCTTTTTTCGAGCCGTCAGGTTTTATGACGCCCGCAACAACACCTTTTGAATCAGGATAAACATATATTTTAAAGCTTGAATTTTCTTTTTGATTATCTTCTGTAGCTACTCTTGCACCCCAGCTTCTGTGTTCTTCAAGTTTTTTGCCAAAAGAAAGAGGGGTAAATCCAACTTTTTCAATTCTCATAGACTATTTATTCCTAACACAACACTTATCTATCTTAATAAAAACAAAAAAAGATTTATTTTTGCCTAAAATTATTTATTTCTTTTAATTACTCTCCATTTTGGAACATCTGAATGATAAACCTTTAGCACCAATAAATCGCCCTTGTCTATGTCAACCTCTGCCCCTTTTTCGATATAAACAAAAGGTGTATTTTCATAAACATTATGAAAAGCGGTTTTTATTCTTGATTTATCTTCATCGGGAATAATTAAACCTTT
Organism: Candidatus Gastranaerophilales bacterium; assembly: GCA_944325175.1. Taxonomy (GTDB): domain Bacteria; phylum Cyanobacteriota; class Vampirovibrionia; order Gastranaerophilales; family Gastranaerophilaceae; genus Galligastranaerophilus_A. The sequence continues at coordinate 161,172 of CALUYZ010000002.1, forward strand.
AGAAAAATAAAAAACCTGACTTAAACCTTTTACAAAATAGCCGCCGACAGCAAGACCTGCATCCAGCGCCGTTTTTTTATAGTCGATTTTTGAATATCCGACAACTTTGGCTTCTAAGTTTTCATCTTCTATTAAATGAACAACCCCGTCTATTTCAAAAGATTCAGGCTGAATTACAATGTATGCGTTTCTTTTGCCTCTTTTAGCGTCTACTGTTTTTATTATTGTGCCGTTTATAATTGAATTTGCTTTAATAATTTTGCCGTCTGAAAGTTCTGTTTCTTCAACAACTTTTGCACTGAAAACTTTTTCGGTGTCATTTTGACTAAATTCTGTCATGCTTTCAACTAAAACATTTTGTGCAAAAACAAAAGGTGTGATAAGAAAATAAAATAAAATTGTATAAAATATTTTTTTCATAGGATAATTTTAGCATACAAATTTTATAAAGAAAAAATATTAAAAAAAGGATACAAAATGTTAAATTCAAAAGATTCAATTTTAATTATGATAGATGTGCAAGATAAACTTGTTAAAATGTTGAATGAAAAAAACCAAAATGAAATGGTTGAAAAAACAAAAAAAATTGTGAGAACCGCAAAAATTTTAAATATTGATACAATTACAACAGAGCAATACCCGAAGGGCTTAGGCGCTACAATTCAAGAGGTTCAAGAAATTTTAGGGGAAAAATATCTTCCTTTTGAAAAAACAAATTTTTCTGTTGTAAAAGAAGATGAAATTTTTGAAGCCATTAAAAAAACAGGCAAAAAACAGGTTGTTTTATTTGGAATTGAAGCGCACATTTGTGTTTTTCAAACGGCGATTGAGCTAAAAGAAATGGGTTATGAAGTTTTTGTTGTTTATGATATTTCACATTCAAGAAAAGATGAAGAAAAACTTCTTGCAATGAAGAATTTATCTCAGCTTGGAATTTTAACCTTATCTTTAGAAATGGTTTTATTTATGTGGCTGACTGGTTCTAAAAACCCCAATTTTAAAGAAGTTCAGGCTTTAATTAAATAAATTAACGTTATCTGAAATTTTATTAAAATCAACTAAAGGCTTTAATTTAAGAGCATAAAAATTATCAACATTTTGGAATTTTAAAATTTTTACCATATCTTTTTCTGTTGTAATTGCCGCTTTTAAATTAAGGCTTTTTAATTCTTCATTTATCATATCAACGGTTTTTTGATTGTATTCAAAATGGTCATCAAAGCTTATTGTTTTTTTAATTTCAAGGTCATCTAAAATGGAATAAAATTTATCAGGCGCACCGATTCCTGAAAAAGCTAAAGCTTCTTTTTTATCTAAAATTTCGCCTGTTTTAATGTTATAAATTTCGCCTTTTATCATTTTACATATTTCAAAATCTTTAATGTTTTTTGTTATATAGGGGTTAATTTCGCCGCTTCCCCCTTTTTGAACAACAATAATTTTATCTGCCCTTTTAATTTCAGATAAAGGTTCTCTTAAAGGCCCCATAGGAAGGCAAAAACCGTTTCCAAACGCACTTTTTGAATCTATCAAGAGAAGGGATAAATTCTTTTTTATTTTTCTGTTTGAAAACCCGTCATCCATAATAATAACTTGAATGTCAAAATTTTCTTTCAGGTATTTTGCAGCTTTTATTCTATCGGATGAAGTTACAACAACAACATTTTTTGTTTTTTTTGAAATTAAATTAACTTCATCGCCTGATAAAATTGGGTCATCAATTAAAATTTCATCAAAATTTTTAATTAAGTTAACTTTTTTATTGTCCAATTTGCCTTGATAGCCCCTTGATAAAATTGCAACTTTTAAGTTTTTTTCTGCCAAAAAATTTGCAAGTTCAATTACAACAGGGGTTTTGCCAACACCACCCGTTGTTAGGTTGCCAACACAAATTACAAATGGTTCAACAACAGTTTCTTTTAAAAGGTTTATTTTGTATAAAAAATTTTTTATATTTATAAAAAGAAAATAAAAAACGGTAGGCAAAATAAACAAAATTGTTAAAAGTGCTGATTTTTTACCATAGTGAAAATCTGTTATTTTCTTTTTTATGTTAAATGCCATAATTAAAACATCAGCCTGAACAATAAGAACCTTTTATTCAATTTTTCAGAGAATTTTCTTAGGTTTCTTGTTGTTATCATTGCATCTTTAATTGAATTATTTATTGTAAGCTGTTCTTCGCCTGAAACTTCGTTTACTTTTTTCAAGTTTTCGTTCACTTCTTTTACTGCATTATTGATGCCGGAAACAGATTCTTTAAGATCTTTTCTTAATTTTTCATCGCCTGCAAATTCATTAATGTAGCAAGAAATATCCGCTAAATTCCTTGAAATTTCGCCTAAATCTGAAAGCATTTCTTTGGTTTCAGGAGTTTCTATGATTTTATTCATATTATCTGACAATCTGCCGACAGATTTTATTGTGTTTCTTAAATCTTGCTGTACTTCTTTATCGCCAACAATATCGTTCAAATTATCAGATAAAACAGTAAGTTTTTTGGTCAAAATATTTGTTTGTTTTAAAACTGCATCTAATTCTTCCTTAGATGAATCAATTAATGCCATTGCTTTATCTATTGTGGTTGTTGCTTTTTTAGTTAAATCATTAATATTTACAACAGATTCTCTGATGTCTGTCACAAAATCGTCGGATAGAATTTCCATAACCCTGTCATTAACACTTGCAAGAGAATGAGCAGCCTTATATTGAAGTTCAAGAAAATCGCTTATTCTCATAGGTTCAATTATTGTATAGGGGGAATCTGTCATTGGTGCTTCCATTTTAGCGCCGTTTTTAAGTTCAAATCTTAGAGTATTATTAGCTGTAAGATATGCTGCAATGTTGGAATTATCCAAAATAAGCCCCGGTAAATCTATTGTATAGCCAATTTTTAGAGTATTTTTTGTTTTAAATTTTGACCTGTATTCCAATGGAGCAGCGGAAGTTGGGATAACCCTTGCATCTTCAACTTTGCCTATTTTTGTAAATTTATCTGATAAAACCATATAAACATCTTGACCTTCTTTGATATTGGTAGATGTTTTGTTTGTTTCCATATAAATATAATTAACTTTTGGCGGCATGACTTCTAAAAATTGTTCGCCGATAAGCCCCGATTGCTGAATTGAAATTGTTGAAGCATGGGGGATTTTAACACCCTTTTCAGTAATAACAAACTTAACTTTAACGTGGCTGTCTTTACCGTCTACAACGGGAATTATTTCTTCAATTTGACCGATTCTAAGCCCCATCATCTGAACACCGGAGCCTGCGCGAATACCATTTATATCATGGAAAATTACTTCAATTCTTTCACCCGACGATAAGCTTCTGCCTTTAATCCAAAGCACGGTGAAAATAAGAATTATAAGCGCGGTAACTGTTAAAATACCAACTTTTAAGGATGAAGAAACTTTTCTGTTTGAAGCCATAATCTCTTCTCTAATACTAACGGGTTGATTATACTATAAAAAAAATTTCTTTGAAAGAATAATCATAAACAAATACACCTTTTATTGGGCATTGTTTGTAAAAAATATAGGCATGTGAAGCGAAATTCCGTAGCATGGATGTGAAGGCAAAGCCTGAACGAAGACGATTGACGAAGCGACTGAAACCTTTTAGGTTTCAAAAGTGTAGTTCAAAATTAGTGAGCCGCCGGGAATTTCAAGAGGATTCAACGTGTTATGCATTGCCCGAAACGGTACAATAGCCGCCGTAGGATAATTGAGCAAACGAACGACAGCAGAAGCGATAGTGAGTTTTGCGAAATACCCACAGGCGGAAAGAAAGCGTAAGCCAGAGTGAAGGGCAAAATGATGAATTTTGCCCGAAACTGTTGATAGCCGCCGTTATGAATGAAGCGCAAGCGGAATGAATGAACAAATCTTAGTAAAAATAAGAAGCGGTGCGACTTTGTCGCATAAGCTCTATTTTTACTGATTTGACAGGCGGAAAGAAAGCGCAAGCCAGAGTGAAGGTTTTGGCGGGTGATGAACCCGACACAAACCGAAACTATTGATAGCCGCCGTAGGATAATTGAGCAAACGAACGACAGCGGAAGCGATAGTGAGTTTTGCGAAATACCCACAGGCGGAAAGAAAGCAAAAAACCAATAAAAAATTGCGCTGTTGCAGCGATATCGATGCGCGCGACCTATCCCTTAAAAGGAAGGACTCCAAAACGTATGCAAGGAGTTAGGCGAAATTTTAATTGAGCCTTACTCTTTGTAGTGTTTTACTGAAAGTAAAACACGTATTTTGGAGGGGCTCTACCTGCTGAGCATTTGCCGTTAGGCAAATAAAAAAAATAAAAAATTGCGCTTGGCGCGATTCGAACGCGCGACCTATCCCTTAAAAGGGGAGTGCTCTACCTGCTGAGCTACAAGCGCAAATAATTGTTATTTAATTTTCATTTTCTTGTATCTCAGCCGGTATCACCCTCCCCTTTGGGAGTGCTCATATTTTGTTGGTTCGGCTGACTGCCTCACCAAGGCTGAGCTACAAGCGCAAATAATAAGTATTTACTTTTCAAGTTAAAATCGGCTCATCAACTGCCGACTTAAATAGATTACCAAGAACAAAATTCTACGTCAACAAATTTTTTAAAATAATTAAATAAAAAGGGTAATTTATAAATTTTATTTAAGAATATAATGGTGATATGAAAAAAAATTTAGCTAAAATTCTTCTGTTTTTATTTTTGTTTGCATGCCCAAAAAGCGCATTTGGGGGCGAAGTTGCCCAATATTTTCATTCTTTTTATTATAGCTATCTTTCACTTTTAGAAGTTCCAAACAGTGAAAGAAATTTATTAAATTTAATAAAGCAAATTTCAGATAATAAAGTTTATTATTTAGAAAACAATTTAAAAGAAGCAAAAACAAAAGAAGAAATTGAAGCAGCCTTAATTTTAATTGATGAAGAATATTGTGATTTAATTGAAAATATAAATTTTGAAGCTGAATACGTTTGCCACCAAGAATTAAGTTCATCAAACTGCAAAAAACTTCAAAAGGCGCATAAAAAATTTATGCGCCAATTAAAAAGAAATAAATTAAAAACTTTATGATAAATTTTTAATTAAATCTGAAATAGCTCCTGCTTCAGCTTCAATTTCAGCTATTCTGTCTTTTGTTTTTTGAACAACATCAGCTGGCGCACTTTCAACAAATTTTTGATTGTTTATTCTGCCAACCAAAGAAGCTTTTTCTTTATTTAATTTATCAAGCTTTTTATTTTGCCTGTTTATTTCTTCATTTATATCAATAAGCCCAACTAAAGGCACAATGATTTTTGAATTTTGAACAACAGCGCTTGCAGCTTGTTTATCAACTTCATTTTCATTATTAATATATTCAATGTTTTCAACTCTTGCTAAGCGTTTTAGATAGCTTTCAACCGTTTTATATAAAGCTTCTTCGCCTTGAATTTTAACATTAACTTTAACTGAAGGTGAAATATTAAATTTAGACCTTATATTTCTAATGCTTCTAATTGCATCATAAACGGTTTCCATTGCTTTTGCTTCATTATTGAAGACTAAATCTTCTCTATATGTTGGGTAATCAGATAACATAATTGCTTTTTTATCTTTTTTAATCGGCATTAATTGCCAAATTTTTTCCGTTAAATGAGGCATAATCGGGTGTAAAAGCCTTAAAAATTCATCTAAAACATAAGTTAAAACGGCTTCATTTTTTTCAATTTTAGATAATTCAACATACCAATCGCAATAGCAATTCCAGAAGAAATCATATAAAACTGTTGTAACTTCGCCAATTCTAAAGTTTTCAAGGTCATCTTTTACTTCTTTTATGGTTTCGTTTAATTTTGTTAAAATCCATTTATCTGCGATTGTGAATTTAGAGCTATCTAAAACAGGTTCTTTTTCCTCTAAATTCATTAAAACGAACCTTGAAGCATTCCAAACTTTGTTTGCAAAGTTTCTGCCAAACTCAAATTTTTCATCGGATAATTTAATATCTTGCCCGCCATAAGTGCAAAGGTTTGCTAATGTAAACCTTACAGCGTCACAGCCGTATTTTTCAATAGATAAAACAGGGTCTATTGTGTTGCCTTTTGATTTTGACATTTTCTGCCCAAATTCATCTCTGATAAGGCCATGGATATAAACCGTTTTAAACGGCGGAACTTTCGTAAATTCAAGCCCCATGGTAATCATTCTTGCAACCCAGAAGAAAATAATATCAAACCCTGTAACTAAAGTTGATGTAGGGTAGAATTTTTTAAAGTCGTCTGAATTTGTATCAGGCCAGCCCATTGTTTCAAAAGGCCATAAGCCGCTTGAAAACCAAGTGTCAAGAACATCTGTTTCTTGAGTATAATTGTTTGGGTCGGGGTTTTCAAGAGCAACAACTATTTCGCCTGTTTTATTATGATGATATGCAGGAATTTGATGCCCCCACCAAAGTTGCCTTGAAATGCACCAATCACGGATGTTTTCCATCCACATTAAATAGTTCTTTTCCCAACGTTTTGGAATAAATTGAATTGAACCGTCCTTAACTTTTTCAATGGCAGCTTTTGCAAGCGGTTCCATTTTTACAAACCATTGTTCAGATAATAAAGGTTCAATAGTTGTGTTGCACCTTTGGCATTTGCCCACGTTATGTTCGTGGTCATCAATTTTAACAAGAACCTCATGGTCTTTTAACATTCTTATGGTTCTTTTTCTTGCTTCATATCTGTCAAGGCCATGGAGTTCTGGGTGAACTTCGCTTCTTGCAATCATTTTGCCTTGTTCGTCAATAACTTTTATGAAAGGCAAATTGTGGCGTTTACCAACTTCAAAGTCGTTTGGGTCATGGGCAGGTGTAATTTTTAGAGCACCTGTTCCAAAAGATTTATCAACGTATTCATCTGCAATAATTGGAATTTCACGCCCTGTTAGGGGAATTACACAAGTTTTTCCGATTAAATCTTTATATTTGTAATCATTAGGGTTAACTGCAACTGCAACATCGCCAAACATTGTTTCAGGCCTTGTTGTTGCAATAACAATAGCACCCATTTCATCTTTTATGGGGTATGAAATTTCCCACAAGTGCCCTTGTTCTGTTTCATATTCGGTTTCAATATCAGATATTGCAGATTGGCACCTTGGGCACCAGTTTACAATGTAGGAGCCTTTATAAATTAAGCCTTTATTATAAAGGTCTACAAAAACTTTTTTAACCGCCTTAGAGCAGCCTTCATCTAAAGTAAACCTTGCACGGGAAAGGTCAAACGAAGCGCCCAATGTTTTAAATTGGCCTAAAATTCTTGATTTATGTTTATTTGCCCAATCCCAAGTAATTTTAAGAAATTCTTCTCTTCCAATGTCGTGGCGGGTTTTATTTTCTTTTGCAAGTTCTTTTTCAACAACGTTTTGTGTTGCAATGCCTGCATGGTCACAGCCAGGAAGCCAAAGAGCTTCAAAGCCGTTCATTCTTTTATATCTTGTTAAAATATCTTGCAGGGTGCCATCTAGAGCATGGCCCATATGCAAAATACCGGTTACGTTTGGTGGTGGGATAACTATTGAATAAGGGGGCTTTTTGCTTTTATTATCAGCTTTAAAAAATTCATTGTCTTCCCAAAATTTATAAATTTCATTTTCAACTTCTCTTGCATTATAGGTAGTTGAAAGGTTTTCAATAGTTTCTGTCATTTTCCTTTTTCTTTCTTAATTTAATGTTTTCGAAATTCAAAAAAATAATATCACAAAAGCATTAGCCCATAAAGTGTATTATTTTTTCTTTAAAATTTGAGTATTTTTTATAAGCTATGAAAAATAGGATAATTATAATTTTATTTCTGACTATTTTTTGCTTTAACCCCGTAAACGCAGAGGTTTACGACTTTACCGACATTGAATTTGAAAAAAGCTTTAGCGAATATTACAAAAACACAAACAGAGAAATTAAACTGGAATATGCCATTGTAGATTTTTTAGAACAAAAACAAACCCCCGTCAGTCTTGATGAATGTTTGGATGTGGCTCTTAGCAATAATTTTGGCATTAAAAGTAAATTTGAAACATATAAAAGCGCTGAATACGGCTATAAAAATTCTTTAACAAAATTTTTGCCCGAGCTTTCATATTCTTGGTATTCAATATATTATAACGGACAAGTTTTAGTAGGTTCAGCCTTAGTTGACAGATTCAATGAAACGGCACTGTCTTCCATAATGCTTGTAAGGCACAATTTGTTTGAAGGCGGTAAACAAATTTTTGAAGCTAAGGTTGCAAAATATAATAAATACGAACAAAAAGAAAAATTACAATTCAGCAAAGAAGAAACTTTAAAATACACTGCAATATACTATTGGCAGCTATTACAAGCAAAAATAAATATTGAAATTCATATTAAAAATTTATATGAAAGAATAGCGCAATTAAAATTAACGGAAAATTTAGAATCAGCAGGGCTTGGAACAAAGTTTGATGTTATAAGACAAGAAAATGAAGTTGCAAGCGCAAAAAGAAGCCTTGTTGAAGCTATGAACGAATTCAGGCTAAGACAGGCAAAACTTGCCAATATGATGGGCATTGAGGTTGAAACCACTTTGTATCCTATTGAAAAAGAGGTTACGACAAACAAACTTGTAGATGAAAATATAACAATAGAAGAACTGTATAATGTAGCAAGTGAAAACAGAAAAGATATAAAAGCAATTAAGAATAAAATTCTTGCCATGAAAAATGAAAGAAGAACAATATATACTGAATTTTCACCAAAACCAAGGGTTTTTTACCAATTTCAAAATCAAGGTACCGCAAAAGCAGGTTTAGGAGTTGCAAATGTATTGGGTCTTTATGTAGATTGGAATTTAGGAACAAATTTAGGTGCAGGAACAATAACAAGAGCAAAAGCAAAAACCCATGAAATAAATTCCACTGAATATGATTTAATAATCAAATTAAGAAATATAAAAGAAGAGCTTTTAGATTCATACTATAATTCAAAACTTCTTTTAAAAAGAATTGAATTAACAAGCGAACAGGTTGGCTATGCAACAGAATCGGTTAAGCTGGCTGAAATGAGGCTGGATGCAGGGACAGGTATTTTAATTGATGTAATTCAAGCTCAAAGTCAAAAAACCGTTGCAAGAATTGAATATCTGCAAGCCGTGATTGATTATAACATTAATCAAGTTGAACTTCTTTTTGATGAAGGAATTATTGATATAGATAAAATTGTTGAAAACTATAAGCCATAATTTTTATGCTAAAATAATTCATACTTGGGAGTTTATTTTATGAAAAAAATTTTAGCTGCACTGTTTGTCTTAATTATTTTTGCCCTCAATAATGCCTCAAATGCCGCTGATGTTGATGAAATGATAGGGCAGATGATAATTTTGGGGTTTAGGGGAAATACGGTTAAATCCAAAGGCTTTAAAACGGTATTAAATCAGGTTGAAAAGGGCGAAATTGGCGGGGTTATTTTCTTTGAAGATAACATTAAAAATAAAGAAGAATTTTTAAAAATGACAACCGCCCTTAAAAATTCAAAGGCAAAAATAAAGCCTTTTATTTCAGTTGATATGGAAGGCGGCAACGTTTTAAGAATGAATGAAAATAACGGGTTTAAAAATTTTAAATCCGCAAAAGAAGTTTCAAAATTAACAACAAAAGAAGCCTACATGGAATATTCAAATATGGCAAAAGAATTGTCTGATATGAATATAAACCTTAATTTTGCTCCTTGTGTAGATTTAGCAATTAATAAAGATTCAATAATAGAAACAAAGGAAAGAAGCTATTCAAAAGACCCAAAAGTTGTTATATCTTATGCAAAAGAATTTATAAAAGCTTTTGATGATAAAAAAATTGCAACCTCAATTAAACATTTCCCGGGTCATGGCTCCCCGACGGGCGATACGCATTTAGGCTTTGTGGATATTACAAATACATATAAAGATGAAGAATTAATTCCATACATTGAACTTGCAAATCTAAAACCCACGCAAACCGTTATGGTTTCACATCTTTATAATAAAAATATAGATGCAAGATACCCCTCAAGCCTTTCTTATAATACGATTGAAAAATTTTTAAGAATACAAACAGATTTTAAAGGTGTCACAATAACAGATGACCTTGATATGGGTGCAATCAAAAAAAATTATGAACTGTATGAAATTGTTCCTCTTGCAATTAATGCGGGTGAAAATATTCTTTTATTTTCAAATAGAGCAAACGAAGATGACAAATTAGCAAGAAAAATTAATTTGATTATTAAAAACGGGCTTATTGAAGGAGCAATTTTGCCTTCTTGCATTTTAGAATCTTATAAAAATATAGTTGAATTAAAAAAGAAAATTAATTAAAGAAAAGTGCTTCCTTCAACAATTCCCATTTTTATTAACGACTTTATAACTTCGGCTACGGTTCTGTCTTTTGCGGTTTGATTTTTTGTTGTAACTATATCATAGGCTCTTTCAACAGCTTCATCTAATTTTTTAGCAGAGGATAAATCGTTGTTATACCAACATATATTCATACAGGTTGAATATGTATTTACAAGTTCATCAATTCCTGTTTGAACATGTTCAACCCACCTTTTATAAGCTGTAGCACGCCAATTAGCCGTTATTTCAGCAAAAGCCGGATATTTATTTTTATCTTTTACTTTTTCTTCCGTCATTTCTTTTATTGCAAGTGCAAACGCAATATCAAGAGTATCTGCAAGAACATCTTGTTCTTCAGGGTGTGCCATAAAATAATCATCTGTCATCTTGCCTGCTTTTTTCATTTCATCATCTCCGACAGGAGTTTTCAAATGCGGATTAATGTCTAATTCTTTTGCGTTTGGAATAACGCTTGTGGGAACATCTGCAAAGTTTTTGTTGCTTGGTGCCATTTCTTTGCCTATTTTTATTCTCATTCTTTTTGGAATTAAATTTGCAATATAAAAAGGTTCATAAATTAAGCCCATTTCATCCAGTTCTTTTTGTCTTATCCAAGATTTTTTCATGCATTTTGAAAATTCTTCTTTTGCCCATTTGTTTTTATTCCAAAAGGCTCTTAGCTGTGTTTTTGTTTCATTGGTTTGAGAAAAAATGTTGCTCAATTCTTCATCTGTCAGGGGTCTTTTTATAAATTTAGACAAAGCTTTTTTAATCGGTTTTGCTTCTTTTAAGCCCCAAGCTCTTAACATAACTTGAGAGAATTTTATTTTTTCTTCGGGGTGTTCTTCATAAAAGTTTTTTTGTCTTTCGGATAATTCTAAGGTTTTTTCAGGATGCTTTGCATAATATTCAATTAAGCCTTTTGAAATATTTGCCTTATGTTCAGCTGTTAAAGGACCTCTTGGAATATACACGCCTTCTTTTCTTGTGATATTTTCCCTATGTTGCCCTTTTAATCTTTCAGACATTTTTGAGGTAAAGCGTTCGTTGTATTGTTTATCTGAAAATTTAAGATAATAGCCATAAGTTCTATCTGTCTTTGGAATGTTAAGTTTTTCAAAAACACTGTTTATATTTTTGCCTGCAAACTGGGTTTTAAGGTCGTTAAGCGAAAACCCGTCACCCCAATACATTTGCAAAAGCTGCACGGCTATATCTTGATTTTTATCAAAATATGGTATTTTTCCCTGTTTTACATCATCCATAAAAGTGCCTGAACGTATTTCAACCTGTTTATCAGACAAAACATTGCTAAATTCAGGATATAGTTCTTTTATCTCATCCAAACTGTCAAGATAGTTAAGTCCGTCATATTTTTCCCTGTGAATATCAATAAGTGTTTTATTATCAGGGTTTTTGGCATTAATTATTTCGTATGCATTTTCTTTAATATCGGGCGGGAAACTTCCAAACTGCTCGATTTGTCTTACTGTTTGCTCTAAATTAAGGCTTTTTCCGCCCATAAATGCCAGCATATAATTTGCACTTACTGAGGGCAAATTTTTATTATTGTTTTGCAGAAAATTATTTTTATTATTACTGTTTATTTTTGAATTTGTATTGTAAAGTGCATTATTACAGCTAATTGGATTTATTCTCATTTTCCTGTTATTCCTATTTTAAAGACAATAAAACAGGCAAGATACCTAAATATGGGCTTGCACTATTTTATATAATTTATTTTTTATTTATTTTCTTGTTGCTTTTGCATCGCTATTATCTATAACACCGTCTAAAGATGCTATAATTCTTTTGCCTTCATCTGTTGTTTCATCGTATGCGTATCTTGCAAGCGCTTTTGTTTCATCTTTAGATAATAAAGGGTTATTCCAGTTTAGAGCAAGAACTTCTTGTGCCGCACTTTGAATTTTTGCTCTTGCTGTTTGATGCATTTTATCCAGCTGAGTTTTTGTTGTGAGCATTTGTTTAATAAATCTTGCATTTGAAAAACTGTTTTTGGTTGCACCACATTCAACGATTGTTTTTGCAACTTCTTGTGTTTTTATGGCATCTGCTTCTTTTTTGTGGGGAATCATAGAGCCCATATATTTTGCAAAGGGTGCTTTTGAAAAGAAAGATTTCTTATTAAAAAATTTAGCATCTTGAAATTCTACAGGGTCTGCAAATGGTGTATAAACATCTTTTTGAGAGTCTGCATAGCGCATGCCTTCGTTTGTAAATTTTGCCATTCCAAAGTTTATATGAGCTGCATTATTGGGTGAAGAAAATTTTATCGGCGAAACGGATAAATTCATCTCAATTCCTTTCTAAATATTGTTCGTAACTGTCTTAAAACTTGTAAAAAAAAATTTTGAACTTTTTTATTTTACCTATAATGCAAAAAATGCTAAAATTACCCTATGGAAATTTTTCTTATATTAACTTTATGTCTGCTTTTTATAATAACTGTTTCTGTAAGTTTTCTTGTGGTTAAACTTATAAAGCTTACTTCTGAAAATGCAAAAATTAAAGAAAAAATTAAATTTGCAAAAAATAAGATTAATTCTGCAAGATACGGAAATTTTCAAATCAAATTAAATGAAAAAAATGATACACTGGGGCTTTATAAAAGTTTGAATAATTTATTTGAAAGTATTTATGATAGAGACCTTGTGATTAATGAATACAGAGAAAAAGAAAAAGAAAACTACAATTTAAAAGAAGAATTTATTGCAGCACTGACGCATGACTTAAAAGTGCCTATTATTGCACAAGATAAAACTTTTGACCTTTTTTTACAAGATAAATTTGGCACACTTACAGATACCCAAAAAGAAGTTATTTTAAAATTGAAAGAATCTAATAACGATCTTTATGAAATGGTAAATTCAATTTTAGAAACTTATAAAATTGAACACAAAGGAATTGAATTAAAAATTGAAAAAGAAATTAATGTTGAAGAATTTTTAATTAACTGCATAAATGGTTTTGAAAATGTAATTAAACCAATGGGAAAAGAAATTCATTTTCATTCAAAAACCCCGATTATAGCAGATTTTGACCCGTTTTTAATTAAAAGAGTTATTTGTAATTTAATTATGAATTCAATTAAACATTCAACAAAAACAGATAAAATCGACATCCACCTAAATAAAACGGCAGATAATTTTTCAATAGATATTATAGATTACGGCGAAGGAATTGATGAAGAAAACATTAAAAAAATTTTTAACAAATATTATTCGATAACAAATAAAAGCGCAAGAGTTTCAACGGGTTTGGGGCTTTATTTATCCAATAAAATTATAAAAAAGCACAAAGGTTTAATTGAGGTTGAATCTAAAAAAAATGAAGGTTCAATTTTTAGGGTCATTTTACCTGTAAGGCAAGATTAATCTATATTAACAGGCTCTTTATTTATTGCCCTTATTGCAGCTTTTGCATTTTCGCTTATTTCAACATCAACATTTTCTATTATTGCAAATTGCCTTAATAAGTCTATTGTCCTTTTAAAGGCTCGAACAACATCGCCTTCCGAGAATTCATTATCTTCAAAAAGTTCATTCCAAGTTTTTGTTTGGTCAGAATCTTCAATTAAATTAGAAGAAACCCACTTTTCAATTAACCCTGAAAAATGCGAATGAAGGTTCATTTCGTTTTGAA
>CALUYZ010000003.1 GCA_944325175.1 Candidatus Gastranaerophilales bacterium
TCAACTGTTTGCGTTTCAATTTCAGGTGCATTTGTTCCTTGTGCTTCAATTTCAGGTGCTTTTTCGGGTTGAATATCACCCGTTTGTGTTTCTACATCAGGTGTATCTGCCTTTGGTGCTTCAACATCAGGTGCATCGCCCGTTTTTGTTTCACCTGTTTTTGCTTCAATATCGGGCGCATCGCCTTTGGGCGGGTTGGTGTCAGGTGCATCGACTTTTGGCGGGTTTGGTTCTTCCGGCTTGAACGATTTTTTACCTTGAATACCGCCTATAATTGCGCCTGTTGCAGCGCCTGCCACTGCACCGTATGTTGTATTTAAAATTAAATTATCTGCTTCAAATTTCTGGTCGCCAAATGCACAATCTATTGAATAATCGCCTGCGCCCATTGCTGCGCCCGATATTGCTCCGCCTTTAGCGCCTGCAATTATACCTTGTTTCATTGCTTCTTTTGCTGTTTTTGCGCTTAAAACGGCTTCTTTGCCTATTCCTATCGTTGCTGTTGAAACAGCACCGTCAAGGGCGCCTGATAAACCGTCTTTTGCAATTTGTTTCAGATTTAATGCATCGTTTTGGATGTTATTGGTTGCTCTGTCAGCGGTTTTTAATCCTGCTTTAGTTGCTGCACCTATTCCTGCTGCAGCCAGAATTGAAGCTCCGCCTGTAAGTGGCGCAAAACCAAGAGCTGCCGCTGTTGCCACTCCTGTTGTAATTCCTGTAATAAGGTTTACGCCGCTTTTTTGTTTGCTTGAATATTTTGATATTTTAGAAAATGCTTCATCATAGCTCATATTGCCATTTTGAACATTTGCAATGTATGTTTGACATTTCTTTTCGGATAAGCCTAAACCCGTGAAGCTTTTAATTCCGTCCCAAGTTTTGCCTATTATACCTTGTTCATTTTTTGCGCTATTTAAAATGTTTTGTAAATTTTGAACTTGAGCGCTCATTGTTTGGGGTTGGTATGTATCTTGAACAGGTGCTTGTTTATTGTTATTATTTTGTGCTGCATTTTGGTTGTTTTGAATTTGTGTTGTTCCCTGAGCTGCATTTACACCTTGAGCATTTCCGCTAAAATAATTTACGTTCCCTGAATTTATGCTGTTTGGATGAGCACCCATAAAAAAGGAAGATGTACTAAAATTGTTCAACCCGCAAAGACCGTAGGGGTTGCCACCTATATATTTGCTTGGATACATTCCAAAAAATGCCATCTGTAATACTTCCTTTTCCATTAAAAAGACTTATATATAAACTAAAACAAATGATATATTGAAAATTGCGCCCATAAAAAAATAATATTAAACTTTGTAAAGAAGTTTAATGAAAATAGACACAAAAAAGCCCCTTAGAATTAAGGGGCAAAACTTTTTATTAATGATTTTGTTTTAAAAGCGCTGCAGCGATTGCAACTGCAATTTCTTCATCAACACCTGCGGATTGTTTTTTAACGGCAACGCCTACAGGTGCAGCTACAGGAAAAAGTTTGTTCAAATATTTAATTAAGTTTCCCATGATGTTCATTGCAAAAATTAAAACGCCAAGAAAAACAAAAACCGTAAAAAAGCCTACGCTTAAAACTATTAATCCATCCTCTAAAGCAATTAAATTGATATTCATTAAATTCTCCAAATACAACTAACTTGATTTAATTATAATGAAAAACAAATTAAACTTCAAGGTTTAATTTAGGGTGTTGTTTTGATATGCCATTAAAAACTGCCTTGCAATTCTTGGCGCTCTATTACCCTTTAAAAGCGCAAAAGCTTCAGCTTGTCTGAACAATTTTTCTTCATCTTCTTTAATATTCAGCTCATCTGCAAGTTGTTTAACAATTTCAAGGTAGTTCTTTTTGTCAGGAGATGAGAAGGTGATTGTAATTCCAAACCTGTCAGAAAGTGACGCTGCTTCATCCATTGTATCATTCAAGTGAACTTCATTTCCTTCACGAGCCAAAAAGGTTTCTTTAATTAAGTGCCTTCTGTTTGTTGTTGCATAGATTAAAACATTGTTCGGGTGTTTGCTTAAAGAGCCTTCTAATACTGCTTTTGCGGATGAAAAGGCTTCGTCATTTTCATCAAAAACAAGGTCGTCTATAAATATAATAAATTTAGAGGGAAAATTTGCCAGATATTCACTTAAAGTTTCTAAGCTTGAAATGTCTTCTTTGTAGATTTGAATAATTTTAAGACCTAAATTTTTGTATTCATTTGCTATTGCTTTAACAGATGACGATTTGCCGCAGCCTCTGTCGCCATATAATAAAATGTTGTTTGCTTTTTTGCCGTTAATAAAAGATAGTGTATTTTCTTTTAAAATATTTTTTTGGTAAGAATACAATTTGAGGTTGTCTAATGTAATGTCATCAGGGGTTAAAACCGGTTTTAAAAATTCTTCATAACTGTATTTAAAGGCAGAATATTTTGAGATAATGCCGTATCCTTCTTTTTTATAGCTTTCTTGAATTTGATCTTTTGTGAATAATAATTTGTAAGAATCAAATGAAGGAATTGAATTTATGGCGTCTTTTGCCAAAGGATAGTGTGCAAATAAAACTTCTCTTATATCTTCAAATTTAATGCTTGCAATATCTGATAAAATTCTAAGTTCATATTCAAATGCACCTAAAATATATCTTGGAATGTTTGAAATATTATTTTTGGCACATTCGATTGAAACGGGGTTGTTATCTGATAAAACAAAATTTCTTATATAGCTTGAAAAATCGCCTTTAAACTCTGATTTATATAATTCTGAAATAAAATCTGTATAGAGTTCAACAACTTTTGCAAATTCCTCATTTTCTCTGATTGCTTCAAGCAATACAACAAATTTTATACAAACTTCATCAGATAAAAAATTCTTATAAACGGTTAAAAGTGAAATATTTATTATTGCATTATTTATGTCAGATAAGTTATTCAATTTTTTTCTCCTTCAATACTTGAATTATATATTGAAAATAATTGATTGACTAATAGTTTATTAAGGGCTACACTAGGGGCTATAAATAACTTCATTATTTTAAGGAGAAATGATTATGACAAAAATTTACTATGCTCAAGATTGCAATTTGTCTTTATTGAAAGATAAAACAGTTGCCATAATCGGCTATGGCAGCCAAGGTCATGCACATGCTCTTAATCTTCATGATTCAGGCATTAATGTTGTTGTTGGCTTGTATGAAGGTTCAAAATCTTGGAAAAAAGCTGAAGATGCAGGTTTAAAAGTTGCAACCGTTAGTGAAGCTACTAAACAAGCTGATGTTATTATGATTTTATTGCCTGATGAAAAACAAGCAGATGTTTACAAAACGGAAATTGCTCCTTATTTAACCGCAGGCAAAACTTTAGCATTTGCTCATGGTTTTAATATTCACTTTGCTCAAATTGTTCCTCCGGCTGATGTTAACGTTATTATGATTGCACCAAAAGGCCCCGGCCACACAGTTAGAAGCGAATATGTTGAAGGCAAAGGCGTTCCTTGCTTAATTGCCGTTCATCAAGATGCAACAGGCAAAGCTAAAGAAATCGGCCTTGCTTATGCAATGGGTATAGGTGGTGCCAGAGCAGGCGTTTTGGAAACAACATTCAGAGTTGAAACAGAAACAGACCTTTTTGGCGAACAAGCAGTTTTATGCGGCGGTGTTACAGCCTTAATGCAAGCAGGTTTTGAAACACTTGTTGAAGCTGGCTATTCACCTGAAAATGCTTACTTTGAATGTATTCACGAAATGAAATTAATCGTTGACCTTATTTACCAAGGCGGTTTTTCAAAAATGCGCTATTCAATTTCAGACACTGCTGAATTTGGCGATTATGAAACCGGCAAAAGGTTAATTACGGAAGAAACCAAAAAAGAAATGAAAAAAGTTCTATCTGAAATTCAAGACGGCACATTTGCACAAAAATGGATTGCTGAAAATAAATCAGGCAGAGCTCACTTCACAGCTACAAGAAGATTAAAAGCTGAACACCAATTAGAAGCAGTTGGTAAAGAATTAAGAAAACTTTATTCTTGGAATGAAGAAAAATAAGCTTTTAATATAAGTTTTAAAAATCCGATACTTAAAAAGTGTCGGATTTTTATTTTAATAAAATTAAAACAGAACCAATTATCATAATGATTGTGCCTGTTGTTTTTCTTAAAATTCCTTTTTCTTTTAAAAATTTGAACCCTAAAAACAATGAAACTATACTTGATAGTTGAAACAATGATAAAGAAAGCCCGACATTAAAATTTTCAAACACTATATTTGTTGATAATTGCATAATTGAAAGCAAAATGCCTATAATTAAACAAATTTGAACAGTTTTAATTGAAGCGGGTTTTAATTTTTTTTGAATTAAAGCAAAAACAAAAGAAAATATAAGCCCTGAAATTGCCCACCATATAAAAGAAACCGTTGGGCTTGAATTTATAATAATTTGTTTTAAAATAACGGCTTCTATGCCTGTAAAAACAAGCGCTAAAAGCCTTAACAGTACGCTTTTGTTAAAAATAAACTTGCCTTTTTCATCAACAAACAAAAAACTTGCCCCAATTATAAGCAAAAAACCGATTAAACTTTTTAGGTTTGGAATTTCACCTAATATAAAAAATGCGAAAATTAAGCCTATAATTGATTTATAAGAATTAATAGGACCTAAAACAGATAATTCCCCTAAAGATAATGCCTTTATAAGACAAATTGTGCCTAAAAAACAAAGGAGTCCGGCAAGAGCTACAAGCAGATAAAAATTGAAATCATACCCTAAAATTTGATTATGCTCTATAAATGGCACACAAAAAGCCGCCATAAATAAATATGACCAAAAATTAACGGTAAGAGATGATTCTTTTACCGTTAATTTTTTCTGTAAAAAATTTGCTATCGGGTTTGATAATATTCTTAAAACTAATGCGGTGGTTGATATAATCATAGGGGCTATTCTTTAATAATTTTTTCGATTGTATTTTTTGCTCTTGAATTAAATTTACCGCCGCAAAATGAACTTAAACCGGCAACAAGCCACATGGGAATTAATATTCCTGTTAATATTGTTGTTGCAGAATAAATGAACATATATATATCAGCCTGACTGCCTAAAACTTTAAAATATGAACACAGCCAAATTGCAAGCGAAGCAAGAATTACAACAACAAGCGTAAAAACAATGGTGTATTTTATAAGGCATAATAAGTATCTTTTATTTTTGATAAGCGGTAAGTTAGTGTTTAATTCTTCATAATATTTGAATTGATAATTAAAGTTTTCAGGCTCTTTTTTTGATTCAAAGTTTTCTAAAATTAAAGGAAAAGCGGGGTTAAAACGTTTAACATCAATCATTCTGTAAATGTATGAAGGAGAATAAATCAAAACGCCGTCAGAACAACTGTCTTGAAATTGTATTGTTTCGCCATTGTTTAATTCAACGGTTGTTTTAAAGCCAAAAACCCTTAGTGAAAATTTATCTTTATCGGGAACTTCTTTTTTAAGATTTTTCTTATCTGATAAGGGTGATATTTTGTAAGATTTTATATCGCTAAAATAAACATCTTTTCTTGATGAAATTTCGTTTTTCTTTTCAAAAACAAATGATAGCTTGTCTTTGAAAATTTCTACTTTTGTTATTTTTCTCATAGAATTTGTAATTGATACGTAAGCAACAAAAATTGCGCAATAAATGGCAAGAAAGCTTACGGTTCCGCCAATAGAAGGTTCAAGGATATAATAATACCCCAAGGCAAGTACTGCGCCTAGAACCAAGCCGGCGAAGAACAGCATAACCATCCTTGAGAATTTGTCAACAATCTCAACTACAAAAAATCTATCCGTTTTCATAAAAATATCATTCCCTAATTCATAAACAATATAACAAGTAATTTTTATAAGTTTACATATTATAATAGCAATTTAAAATAAAATAATCAACTTTTGCATTTAGGGCAAAAAAAATATCTGTTTTGGTTTTATATTAAATGTGAAGTCATGAAAGTTCAAAATTTAACAAGCATTAATAACAACAGTTTTAAAGGTACTTCAAGTATAACTTCAAAAATTGCTAAATCGTTTGCAAAATCCGGAGATATAGGTGAAGGCACAAGTATCGCCTGTGATTTTTTGGGCAAAGCTGTTGTTGTGCCTGCCGTTATTATGCTTGCAAGCAATGAGCCGAAAGATAAAAAAGAATTTTCCGCTTTTAAAAACCCTGTTGCTGCTTTTATTCAACTGGGTTTAGAAGTTCCTGTTTTAATGGTTGGTTCAAAAATTGTTGGTGAATTAGCCGATAAGGGCTTTTTTGACAATAAAAAAAACGCAAAAAACGGGTTTTCGTATAATGAAAAATTGCAAAGAGAAAAATTTATAGATACTTTTGAAAAAATTTCAAAGAAATCTGCTTCAATAAAAGAAAATTCTAAAAATTTTATTGAAGAAATAAAAACCACAGGATATTCTAAAAAAGCTGCCGAAGATATTGTTGAAATTGTAAAAGGGGCTGATGATAAAGCAAAAGAAGCAATTATGACATCGTTTAAAAATTTTGAGCATGCAAGACAAAATAAATTTCATTTGCAAAACAGAATATGTTTTGTTGCTGCTCTTGCGCTAACACCTTTGTTGTGTGCGATTGAAAATTATATTCATCCAAAAATTATGAACAAAATATATGCATCAAGAACTGCCTCGGGTAATTCAAAAATGGTAAAAATGCCTGATATAAAAACTTTCGTGGCTGATAGAAAAAATAATATAGGGGGTAGTGTATGATACAAAAACTTGCATCTGGATTGGCGAATTTACCCCCTGTAAAAAACCATATAATAAAAAGCAGTACAGACCCAAAACTGCTTGCAAGAACACTTTTGATTACAAGTGTTTCAAAGGATGTTTTTGCATACGCTCTAAGGGTGAAAAATACTTTAAATAATAAAGAGATACCTGAAGATAAGAAAAATTTTACTGCCAAAATGGATGCTGCAACTTGTGTTGCAACGGCTGTAACCCAGATTGGCGCCGGTTTTGTTGTTTCAAGCGAAAAGTTTCAAAACTTTTTTGCAGATAAACTTTTTAAATCTTTAAAAAATTCACCGAAAGAATTAAAACATGCAAAAGCTGCATTTAACGCTATTTCTACGCTTGTTTTAGCTTCAGTTGGCGCAAAAAGAATACTAACGCCATTAATTGCAACCAAAATTGCTTCTTTTCACTCAGGTGAATCAAAGAAGGGTTGATTAATTTCACGGCAAGTTTATTTTTCATTAATTTTATTTGTTAATTTATCTGTTTTTTCCGCTAAAAATGTTGAAATAATCGGCAAAATTCCATAATAAAGCCCTGCAAAAATAACCGTTGGTCTTAAAATATTCAGACCTTCTATGTATTTATGAAGTTTTGGGTTGCCTTTATTTGCCTCTTTAAATTTTTCAAGAAAATTTTTGCCGCCTTTTTGAATTAAATTGTCAATTATATAGCCGCATGAAAGTGTTATTCCCGTAGAAATGGCATTGTTTAAAATAAGCGGCTTTTTTCTTTTTTCTTCAATTTTTTTGTTTCTTTTTGTTTGCAGTGCAAAGGCTGAGGTTAATAAAACATCGGTTGCCATAGACATGTTTCTTGCAATGTTTTGGTCATTTTTGCTAAATTTGTGAGCTAAATTTTGAACGTTTTTATTATCAAGAATTTTACCTATACCTTTTGATAAACTATCTTGCATTTTCCCTTTAAAAAAAGGCGAAAAAACCTGATTATAATTTTCTTTTTTTAAAATATTCTCATCTGCTTTTTTTTCTAAGCTGTTTTTTTTATTTATTATTTTATCCATAATAACAGGCATTAGCGCGATAGTTAACATAGATTTTGGAACTGCTGTTAAAAAATTTACCCCCAGTTTTAAAATTTGAGTTATAAATTTGTAATCTTTTGATTCAATAAGGCTTTTGGCTCCATTTTTAAAATTATCAACGGTTTCTTTTTTTAAGAAATTTTCAGGATTTTTGTCTATATTTTTAATTGCGCTTTCAATGGGAAGTGCTATGGCTTCAACCGTTATAAAACGTGCAATGCCCGATGCTACAGAGTTTCCGCTTGCATATTTTTTATTTTCTTTTTCAACATTTGGTGCCAGTTGAATTGCAAACGGTCGTAAAAAAAGCGAGGATAATAAAGACGTTGTTATTGCAAAACTTGTCCCATGGTCAGATATTGTTTCTAACCCCTTCAAAAAGGCTTTATTGTTGTATATTCCCCTAAATTCAGGCTGGTGATAATTGTAGTTTTCAGGTTTTATTTTCATAACTTAAAAATGTTTTATACAAAAACAATAATGCCAAGAAAACATTAAAAAGAAAACCTGTTTGTAATTTTATGTTAAATCGTTTTGAATTAAATAATCTCTGACTTTATCAAGCCCTGATTTTATAATTCTTGAAATTCTTGAAGCTGAAATTGAAAATTCTTCAGATAGTTCCATTAGTTTTTTTTCTTTGAAAAATTTTGCTTCAATTAATTCTCTTTCACGCTTTGGAAGCTCTGCTATTGCTTTTCGAAGCATAACAGACATTTGATTGAACTCGCAAGTTTCTTCGGGGTTTCTTCTTTGGTCTTTAACTTCAAACGGTTTTTCATTTTCAAGCATTTCATCGGTTGATAGAATTGTTTTATAAATTGCTTCTCTTAATTCGTTTCTGTCAGGTTCTATGCTTGAATCGGTATGGGTTTTAACCCCATGCCAGCGGTAACGGCGCCTTAATTCGTTTCTTATTGCCCATTTAATTGCCGTTGTTAAATATGATTCGTTATATTCTTCTTTTGTTTCATTTTGAGATAAAAACAAAACATCAACTGTTTGTATGCCAATATTCACAAGCTCATCAAATTCTATCAAATGCTGAGCCGCCATTGATTTATACTCCACCTTGGCAATTTTGTTAATCAGACCGAGATACTGCCGTAATTTAACGTTGTGTTCAATTTTTTCTCTTGAATTTTCCATATATATCTTCTTAAAAAATAGATATATTCAATTATTACCATGAATTTTAAGCTTTTTCAAAGTATTGTTACAAAAAATAAATTTGATTTGACAATATTTTTTGTTTTGTATAACTTTATATTATGCCAAAGACGGCAGGCGGCAATTTTGTCTTAATCTCCTGCTCAGGTAGAAATAAAAACCTTATAGTTGTTTACCGTTTTTGTGCATACAAATTTTATTTATGTAAACACCCAAAAGAAAGGTTAACATTATGACAACAAAAGCTTTCAAAAACGAAAAAATTGAAATGTTCAAAAAAAGCTTTGAAAATGCTAAAGTTGCGGTTGTTACCGATTACCGTGGGTATAGTGTTGAAGAAATTACCGATTTAAGAAGAAAATTGCAAAAAGAAAATTGCGATTACACGGTAACCAAAAACACACTTTGCAAAATCGCATCAAAAGGCACAAATTTTGAAGCAATCGAACCTTTGTTAAAAGGTCCTTCAGCTATTGCATTTGGTTTTGGCGATGAAGTAGCTGCTGCAAAAATTGTTTCTAAATTTATTAAAGAATCTAAAAAAGGCGAAATCGTTGGCGCTGTTTTGGATGGCAACCTTTTAAGTGCTGAAGAAGCAAAAAAACTTGCAAATCTTCCTTCAAAAGAAGAACTTTATGCAAAAATCCTCGGTTCAATCAATTCGCCCGCTTCAGGCATTGTTTACTCTATCAATGGCGTCATGAGCGCACTTGTTCGAGCAATCGATGCTGTAGCAAAAACAAAAGCGTAAGTTAGAAAATTAAAATAAGGAGAAAAAAATAATGAGCAATGTAGAAGCTATTTTAGAATCAATCGAAAAATTAACTTTAATCGAAGCTGCAGAATTAGTTAAAGCTATGGAAGAAAAATTTGGCGTTTCAGCTGCTGCTCCTGTTGCAGTTGCTGCTGCTCCTGCTGCCGGTGCTGCTGAAGCTGCTGCTGATGCACCTTCTGAAGTAACTGTTGTTTTGGCTTCAGCTGGCGCTAACAAAATTCCGGTACTTAAATTAGTTAGAGAAATCACGGGTCTTGGCTTAAAAGAAGCTAAAGATTTAGTTGATGGCGCTCCTAAACCGATTAAAGAAAACGTTAAAAAAGAAGAAGCTGACGAACTCAAGAAAAAACTTGAAGAAGCTGGCGCTACTGTTGAAATTAAATAGTTTTAATTTTAATACACAGCAAAAACCCCTTGTCAAAATGATAAGGGGTTTTTTATTTTGTTCTAAATTTCATTATGTAAAAATTACCATTGTTTGAAGCAGCAATCGTTTCAATAATTTCTACCTTTTTATTGTTTTTCATATAAGTTTTCATATTTATCGGAAATTCTTCGCTTAGCCCTGCAAGTGTTGGTATTAAAAGAAGGTGTGTTTTATTTTTTTCTAAAGAATTAACAAATAAATCTGCCTTTTCTTTCTCAAACGGGTAATATAAAGAAATACATTTTAAATTCATATTTAATATTTTGGAATAATACTCAAATTCAGGAATATGAAATGTATATATTTTTTCAAATTTATTTCTGTTTTTAATTATATATTCCACCTGTTTTCTAACGCTTGTTTTGAAATATATATTTTCTGAAACCGAATGTTCAAACTGCAAGGCTGTTGCAATTAAAGTGAAAATAAAAATCGCAAAAACATTTTTCTTGTTTTCTTCAATTAAAAGCAAAAATGAAGTTGAAACTATTATAATTGATGGCAAAAGAAACAAAATTAACCTTAATTCAAAGGGGTAAAAATACATATAAGAAGCTATTGAACAAAAAATTACAGGCAAAAATGTTAATGCTAAAATTTTTAATTTTTTCTTATATATTAAAATTAAAATTCCAACTCCAAGGGCAGGAAGTATATAATTAAAAGAAGTTAAAGCCTTTAGCTCACGGTTAAAAATTCCAAAAACATCATATACCAAAAATTTCTGTGCTTCTTTTCCCCAAAAATTAAACATATAGTCGTAATTAAACTCTTTTACGGGAAGATAATATATGAAATACCAAATTAAAAAATTTACAGCAAACGGAATAGCGAAAAATAAGAACTTTTTATCGTAAGTTTTGTTTTTTATAAAATCAAATATTAAATAGCAAAAACCTGCCATAATAACAAAAATAGCAGAAGTTGAAAACCATATTGAAATTAATAATATAAGAGAATATATTGAAATTTTTTTAATTGAATCTTGTTTAAAATTAATTGAATAAAATATATAAATTAACAAAATTGAAAATAAAAGGTCTGTTGAATATTGTTTAACTTCTTGTGCATAACTTAGTGCAATCGGGTTAAAACAAAAAAGAAGCGTGCAAATTGCTATATAAATTTTATTTTTAAAAACTTTGTTTAATAGAAAATAGAACCCAAAAACAGATAAAAAGGAGCAAATAAAAGGAAAAAGTTTGGCGCCTAAATCTGCATATAGCCAAGCATTAATGCTTCTTCCCATTTCAAAAAAGAATTTTGTTGTAATTAAAAATAATGGTGGGGCAACTTGATTATTGTTAAGCGGTTGAAAAAGTTCCAAAAAACTTTTTTTCATAAAATTGTAATATACTAAAGCAAGCTCATCTCCCCATAAACCTTGGTTAAAAAGGTAAATTTTAATTCTTAAAATAACCCCTGCAATTATTATAATTAAAATTGCAAGTTTGGCTATGGGAAGCTCTCTATTTTTTAATGCTGTCAGAATGTTTTTTAAAGGTATATCAAGCATCATTTTTTTGTTTTTTCCTGAAATACAAAATATTTTCTTAAAACAAAATTGCCGACAACGCCGATTAAACTTGAAATTGTTTTTGACCAAAAGCTTGAAAGCCCAACAAAAATAAGCCCATAGGTGCAAATATAATCAAGTGCGCCCATAATGACTAATGTTATAATGTATGAAACAATTTCGCCAAATGTTGTCCATCTTGCTTTGTGTCTGAATAAAATTGCAATGCAAAGGAAATAATTTATCATTGCAGAAATTATAAATGCAAACCAAACACTGTAAACTAAATCCATTTTATAGTGGTTAAAAATCATAAAGAATAAAATGTTTGCAATAGCTGAAACGCCGCCTATAAAAAGGTATAATAAAATTTGCATTGGAACGGGTGCCACGTGCCCGCCATAGTGAAAAATGCAATATAAGGCCCTTAAACCGTCTTTTGCGCCAATTTTTTTGCCTTCTTCAAAGGTTCTTGGATTGTAACTTATGGCACATTCATATAATCTATATTTTCCTTTTGAAACATAAATTGTAACTTCAGGCTCAAAGCCAAACCTGTTTTCTTTTAAGTTTGGTGCAATTTCTTGAATAACTTCTCTTTTAAAAAGTTTATAACAGGTTTCCATATCTGTTATATCAAGGTTTGTATACATATTTGTTAAAAGGGTTAAGCCTTTATTCATAAAGGTGTGCCAAAAATATAAAATGCGCCTTGTATCGGGTTTTAAATATCTGCTGCCGTAAACAACATCGGCTTTATCTTCTAATAGCGGTTTTAAAAGTTTGAGGTAATCTTTGGGGTCATATTCCATATCAGCATCTTGAATACCGATATAATCCCCTGTTGCGCTCATAAAGCCGGTTTTTAAGGCAGCTCCTTTACCTTGATTTTTTTCGTGGTGAAAAACTTTAACAAAGGGAATTTCATCTGCAATTTCTTTTGCTATTTTTAAGCTGTTATCAGATGAACAATCATCAACTAAAACTAACTCTAAATTAATTTCATCCGATTTTATTTTTTCAATAACTTCAAAAATTATATTTCTTAATGTTTTTTCTTCGTTATATATTGGTATAACAAGGCTTAGTGTTTTCATAAATTCCTCTTTTTAATTCCGATTTTATTAAATCCTATCATAAAAAGAGTGCATAAATGAAGCCATTAACAATTCTTAATGCCATTTTTTTTGTTCAACCCAAATGTATGTTTGCTCAATAGCGCTCATAAAAGGGTTGTAGGCGAAATTACATTCCAAAAACGGGTTTCTTGCTTTTTTATCAGCTTTTCTAACCTTTTTATTTACTTTTTTAATGTATTCTTTAATATCCATAATTTTCTCATTTTGTAAACTGTTTAATTTTATGTTGACGCATTTTATCAAAGGAATTAACCTCTGAAAGTTTAAGTGAAATACTGCCCAAAAAGGGTACAATTAATTTCTTTTCGTTTTAAAACCAGACCTTTATATTTACCTAACTTTTCTATAACGATTCTGAATAAAATAATTTGCTAGTATAAATATATGTATTTTAAGAAACATGTTGCAAAAGAAACATATAAATGCTAATATTTTTCTTGCCGGAATATATAAAATCGTACATACGGAGTAGCCTATTATGTTGCCCGAAGCTTAATTATAGTGTTATTATCTTTATAATGTTAGTCATATGTGTATTTGAATATGGTGAAAAAAATGAATAAAAAAATTACAATTTCAGTTACAATTATTGCAATTTTACTTTTTAGTATTGCCTTTAGATTCTTTGAAACAAAAAATTCAGAAAAAGAACAAAGTGAGTCAATTAAAAAATCAATGGTTCCAAATGTTGAAATAAACACTCCTTTTGACATTGAAACCTCAAGTGTGATTGAAGCTCCGGGCAGAGTTGTTGCAGTTAAATCAGCAGATGTTATAGCTCGTGTTCAGGGTATGATTATGAGCCAGCATTACAAAGACGGCGATTTAGTTAAAAAAGGTCAGCTTCTTTATATAATTGATCCAACCGAATTTCAAATTGCTTATGAAAAAGCAAAGGCAAATTTAGATACTGCTAAAGCTCAACAATATCAAGCACAAAAAGATTTTGAAAGAACAAAAGAACTTGTTGCAAACGATTTTGTTTCAAAATCGGAATATGATAACGCACTTGCTGCAAGAGATGCTGCAAATGCAACCGTAAAAGCAAATATTGCTGCCGTGAATGATGCAAAAAGGCTTTTATCATACACAAGAGTAACAGCACCTATTACAGGTAAAATCAGCTTGCCTGTTGTAACTGTCGGCAACTTCCTGTCATCTCCAAATACGGTTTTAACAAAAGTTGTAAGTATTGACCCGATTTATGTTACATATTCACTTGATTCAGGTATTTTTGCTTCTTTGAAAGAAGATGAAATTATTCCTGATTCTAAAAACAAAAAACCGATTAAAGTTGAAATCAAACTTCCCGATGGTTCTATCTACAATAAAACAGGTAATGCGGATTTCTTTGATAACGTAATATCGGAAACCACAGGTTCAATTACATTAAGAGCAACTTTCCCAAACCCTGAATCAACTTTAATCCCCGGGGATTTTGTGAATGTTAAAGTTTATTCAAATAAGAAAATCAAAAGAATGGCAGTTCCTATGACCGCTGTTTTACAAGATACAAACGGCAGATATTTGTTTGTTGTTGATGAAAATAACATTGCTCACAAAAGATCTATTGAAACAGACGGTGAACAGGGCAATAACTGGATTATTAAATCCGGTATAAATAAAGATGAAAAATACGTTGAAACAGGTATTATAAAAGTTAGAGACGGAATTCCCGTTAATGTAATTCAAAAACAAGCCGTTGATAGCGAAAAATCAAATTCAGATACTAAAGAAGCAAAAAAACAAGAGGAATAATTAAGTAATGTTTGCCAAATTTTTTATAGAAAGACCAAGATTTGCCATAGTTTTATCACTGGTTATAGTTTTAGTAGGGCTTATATGTCTTAAAAACCTTCCTTTGGAAGAATACCCTGATATTACACCGCCTCAGGTTGTTGTTCAGGCAACATATACAGGTGCAAGCTCAGAAGTTGTTGAATCAACCGTAGCACAGCCTATTGAAGCGCAAGTAAACGGTGTAGAAGATATGATTTATATGACAAGTACTTCAAGTAACGGTACTTATCAACTAAACGTATTCTTTAAAACAGGTACCGACCCTGATATGGCGCTTGTAAACGTTCAAAACAGGGTTTCTTTGGCAACACCAAGGCTTCCTTCTGACGTTCAAAGATACGGCTTAACAACAAAAAGGTCTACACAAGGTGCCGGTCTTGTTATGTATGCCGTTTATTCACCCGATGATTCAAAAAGTTTGATTGATGTTTCTAACTATGCATCAATATATTTAAAAGATGAACTTGCCCGTGTAAATGGTGTTGGTCAGGTTAACGTTTTTGGCGCAAGAGATTATTCAATAAGAGTTTGGCTTGATGCAAATAAAATGGCTGCTCTAAATGTTTCACCCTTAGAGGTTCAAAACGCAATTCAAGGACAAAACGTTCAAATTCCGGCAGGTGACATTGGTGCAGAACCTCTTATTAATAAGCATCAGATGAAAATAACCTTAAAAACAACAGGCAGATTAACAACGCCTGAACAATTTGCAAATATTATTGTAAGGTCAAATACAGACGGTTCATCTATTAGAATTAAAGATATTGCAAGAGTTGAACTTGGCGGTGAAAGTTATTCAAGTATAGGCAGATTAGACGGTAAAGAAATTGCCGTTATGTCTGTTATGCAATTATCAGACGCTAACGCAATTCAGGTTGCAAGAGATTGTAACAATAAAATGGCTGAATTATCAAAAAGTTTTCCTGACGGCATCAGCTATAAAATATTAAGAGATACAACAGAAACAATCAAAGAATCCTTGGCAGAAGTTGTTCATGCGATTGTTTTAGCTGTTATTTTGGTTACTATCGTTGTTTATATGTTTTTGGGCGACTGGAGAACATCTTTAATTCCATTTGTTTCAATTCCTGTTTCTTTGATAGGTACATTGGCAATTTTTGCCGTGTGCGGTATATCTGTTAATACTTTAACCCTGTTTGGGTTTGTACTTGCGGTAGGTACTGTTGTTGACGATAGTATCGTTGTTGTTGAAAACGTTCAAAGACACATTGAAATGGGTGTTTCTCCAAAAGAAGCAACAATTATTTCAATGCAAGAAATCACAGGTGCTGTAGTTGCAACATCTCTTGTTTTGATGGCAGTATTTGTTCCTTGCTGTTTTATTTCAGGTATTTCAGGTAAGATGTTCTTGCAATTTGCTGTTACTATCGCTGCTTCAATCGGCTTTTCGGTTGTTGTAGCTTTAACTTTGGCTCCTGCACTTTGTGCAACCATTTTAAGGGGCAAAGATGAAATACCGACAAGAACTTTCCATGAAAAATTCAGAGAATTATATTCTGATTACTGGTCAAAATGCCACCCTAAAACAACAAAAGAAAAAATCAGAGCTTGGGGTGAATTTATTGCTTCAGCTTGGGAAATTTGTATTAAAAAATATAACAGATTTTTTGACAGAATTAAGAAAGTTTTCTTGGACGGTTCCGATTATTTTATAAGAAGAGGCGGCAAAACCCTTTTGGTTTATATATTAATTCTTTTGGGTCTTGGCGGTTTGTTCAGATTAATTCCAACAGGCTTTTTGCCTGAAGAAGATATGGGCGCAATTTTGACAAACATAATCATGCCGGACGGCACTTCATTGTCAAAAACATCCGATCTTTCACTTGATATTGAAAAACAATTAATGGAGCTCCCTGGTATCAGACAAATTGGTAGTATTGTCGGTATGAACGGCGATAACACAGCCTTGATATTCACAATTTTTGAATCCTTTGAAGAAAGAAAAGGCCCTTCAAAATTGAGAAAATTGTTTATGAGCCCTGAAGAAAAAGCAAAATGGGCAACAACTTTGGCTGATTATAAGAAAAGTATTGCAAAAATTACATCTCAATATAATGAAGCCCAGATTGTAACCTTCGTTCCGCCTGCAATTTCAGGTATGAGTATGTTTGGCGGTTTTGAATATCAACTGTTGGATAAAGGCGGCAGAACCCCGCAAGAACTTTATAATGAAGCTATATCTTTAATGGCAGCCGCTAACCAAAGCCCTAAATTATCAAGCGTATTTACCCAATTTAACGCAAATATTCCACAGTTTTTAATCGATATTGATTATCAAAAATTAAAGGCTCAAAATATATCTGAATCAGAAGTCGTAGCAGCCCTATCCTCACAATTTGGCGCATATTATGTAAACGACTTCAACCTTCAAGGCAGAGTATTTAGGGTAATGATGCAAGCTGATGAACCCTATAGGGGCGTTCCTTCAGATATGGATAAGGTTTATGTAAAAACAAATGACGGCAAATCTGCGCCTTTAAGTTCTGTTTTGAAAATTACTCCTGTTACGGGTCCATATAGTGTTACTAAATTTAACATGTATAATTCAATTCAAATTCAAGGTAACCCTGCAAAAGGTCAATCATCAGGTGATGCAATTAACGAAATGATAAAAATTTCAAAAGATAAATTGAAATCTGATTTGAGCTTTGCATGGTCCGGTACATCACTTCAAGAAATTGAATCAACAGGTCAAACAACATCAGTTCTTATGATGAGTTTAGTGTTTGTTTATCTGTTCCTTGTAGCTTTATATGAAAGCTGGATGCTGCCTGTTGGTGTTATGTTAATCACACCTATTGCAATGTTGGGGGCGCTATTCCTTCAATACGTTACAGGAAACCAACTTGACATTTATGCTCAAATAGGGCTTATCATGTTAATAGGTCTTGCAGCAAAACAGGCAATATTAATTGTTGAGTTTGCAAAAGTTGCAAGGGAAGACGAAAATAAAACTGTATATGAAGCTGCTATGGAAGCTGCAAATATAAGGTTCAGAGCTGTTATGATGACAGGTATTGCGTTCATCTTAGGTATGGTGCCTTTGGTTGTAGCGTCTGGTGCAGGTGCTGAATCCAGAAAATCATTAGGAACGGCAGTGTTTGGCGGTATGATAGTTGCTGTTACCGTTGGTGCAATTTTGGTTCCCGCATTTTACGCTCATATTCAAAATCAAAGAGAAAGAGCAAAAGAACAAAGTCAATTAAGAAAGCAAAAACATATTGAGGAAATAAGAGAAAATGAAAAATTCCAATAAAAAATTATATGGAAAATTTTTATATTTATTGTTGCCATTAGCTTTTAGTGTTAATATTGCGCTTGCCGATAATCCTATTTTAATTTCCGAGCAAGATGCAAACGTGACAGCGCCTGTTCCTGTTGTTCAAGATAATATCGAACAAAAAGAAGCTAAAACAGATGTAAACGATAAAAAACAGCAAGAGGAAGTTAAAAAAGAACAAGAAGCAAAAGAACTTCCCGCAGTTTCAAGCGACAATAATCAAGAAGAAATAACCTTAGATAAAAAAGGCGAAAAACTTGAAAGAAGAAAAGTTAAAAAAGAAAAGAAAGATAAAAACGATTATTCTGAATACTTAATTCCTGAAAACGGTTATCTTCCGGTTGGTGATGTCGAAGAAAAGCACATTACAATTCAAGGTGCCGTTTCAAAATCAGAAGAATTATCTTTGGCAGATTGTCTTGAACTTGCCTTAAATAATAACCCAAAAATTCAAGCGGCTTATGCAAATTCATCTGCCGTTAAGGAAAATAAAGTTCAAACAATCGCAAACTATACACCGAGTCTTTCAACCTCAACGGGCATTATGAGAAATAAACCCGATATGTCAGGTATGCCTTCAGGCTTTAAAATTCCAACTTATACAAAATATTTGCTTGGCACAATTTCGCTTTCACAGTTAGTTTATGACTTTGGCGTTACACAAAATCAATATACAATTAATAAACTTGAATGGGAAAATGCAAAACAAAATATTGAATCTGTTGTAAATTCTGTCGTTTGCGATGTTAAAGACGCTTATTACAACCTTTTATACGCTTTGAGTGCTAAGCAAGTAAGGCAAGAAACGGTTGAACAATACGAAACAATGTATAAACAAGCACTTGCATTTTATGAAATCGGTACAAGACCAAAAGTGGATGTAACAATAGCATCAGCCAATTTAGCAGATGCTAAGGCAAATTACATTGAAGCAACAAATGCAGTTGACCTTGCAGTTTCAAAATTAAATAACGTTATGGGTACTCCGTTTATTGAACCCTACGTTGTAAATACGGTTATGCCTTATGAAGCAACCGATATTACAATGAAAGGTGCTATTGAAATTGCAAATAAAGCTCGTCCTGATCTTAAAATGGCAATTTTACAAATGAAAATGGCAGATGAATATGTAAAATTAGCTAAAAAAACTTATATGCCAAAAATTTCAGTTTCAGCTGACCTTTCTATGGGTGGTCGTGACCATTTCACAGATACCACTTGGTATTCCCTTGGCGGCTATTTTGAATTTCCTGTTATAAACCCTGTTACAATCACATCTCAAATTAAACAGGCAAAAGCTGAAATGAAGCAACAACAATATAACACCAAAGCTTCCGTTAATGATATTTATTATGAAATTCAAACGGCATACGTTCAATTAAACGATGCAAGAGAAAGAATAGCAGCATCAAAAGTTGCAGTACAGCAAGCAAGAGAAAGCTTTGAATTATCTCAAGGAAGATATAAAGCAGGCGTTTGCGATGCGGTTGAATTAAAAGAATCTCAAGTAACTTATGAAAATGCAAAACTTGCATACGTTTCAAATATTTATACATACAATAGTGCAAAAGCTAGTTTGGAAAAAGCAATAGGTCAATCTCTAAAACCTGTTGAAAACCATGAAAATGTTGAAATTTAACATTTTAAGTGCAACAATTTATTTATGCCAAAAGAAAATAAATTTCAAATAGTTTCAAATCATAAGCCATCGGGCGATCAGCCAAAAGCAATTAAAGAATTGGTTGATGGCATAAATAAAGGTTTTAAAAACCAAACGCTTTTAGGGGTAACAGGGTCTGGCAAAACTTTTACAATAGCAAATGTTATTGAAAAAGTTCAAAAACCAACCCTTGTTATTGCCCATAATAAAACGCTTGCCGCTCAATTATACGGCGAATTTAAAGAACTTTTTCCAAATAATGCGGTTGAATATTTTATATCATATTATGATTATTATCAGCCCGAAGCCTACATTCCAAGAACAGATACCTACATTGAAAAAACGGCTTCCATAAATGATGAAATAGATAGGCTTCGCCACAACACAACAAGAAGTTTATATGAAAGAAACGATGTTATAGTTGTAGCTTCTGTTAGCTGCATTTATGGTTTAGGCTTGCCTGAAAATTATTTTAAAGGTGCTGTCACACTTCATATTGGCGATGAAATAGATAGAAAAGCATTATTAAACCATCTTGTTTTAACAAGATATGAAAGAAACGATGTTGAATTAAAAAGAGCAACATTTAGAGTTAGGGGCGATTTAATTGAAATCATGCCTGCTTTTGAAAAAGTTATAACAAGAATTTCTCTTTTTGGCGATGAAATAGAAAAAATTTCAAGAATAGATGCAACAACAGGTGAAGTTATAGAAACCGTTTCTGAAACTGTTATCTACCCTGCGGTTCATTATTTAGCGGATGATGACAACCAAGAAGAATCCATAAGGATGATTAGAGAAGAATTAAAAGAACGCTTAGGGGAACTTTATTCTCAAAATAAACTCGTTGAAGCCCAAAGGTTAGAGCAAAGAGTAAACTATGACATTGAAATGATTAAAGAAATGGGCTATTGCTCAGGCATTGAAAACTATTCAAGAATTTTGGAAAGAAGGGAAAAAGGAACTCCCCCCGCAACTTTATTGGATTATTTCAGAGAGGATTTTCTTGTTGTTATAGATGAATCTCACGTAACATTGCCCCAATTAAAAGGAATGTATTTTGGGGACTCTTCAAGAAAAGATGTTTTGGTTGATTACGGGTTTAGGCTTCCTTGTGCAAAAGATAACCGCCCCTTAACCTTTGATGAATTTTGGGGAAAAATCAATCAGAAAATTTTTATTTCAGCAACGCCTGGAGATTTTGAAAAAGAAGTTTCAGATTCTATGGTAGAGCAAATAATTCGCCCCACAGGGCTTGTTGACCCTATAATTGAACTTCACCCGACAGAAGGGCAAGTGAATGACTTAATCAATGAAATTGAAAAAGTGGTTGAAAAAAATGAAAGAGTTTTTGTAACCACATTAACAAAAAAAATGGCAGAAGATTTATCTGAATACCTTAATTCAAAAGGCGTTAAAGTTCGCTATTTGCACTCTGAAATTCAATCAATAGAAAGGGTTGAAATTTTAAGAGATTTAAGACTCGGTGTTTTTGATGTTTTAATTGGTGTAAACCTTTTAAGAGAAGGGCTTGATGTTCCTGAGGTTTCTTTGGTCGCCATTATGGATGCAGATAAAGAAGGCTTTTTAAGGTGCGAAACATCTTTAATTCAAACTATAGGGCGTTCTGCAAGAAACGTTAACGGCAAAGTTATAATGTATGCGGATAAAATAACAGATTCCATGAAAACTGCTATTGATGAAACAAAAAGAAGACGTGAAATTCAATTAAAATATAATAAAGACCATAATATAACCCCAAAAACAATTAAAAAACCCGTTGAAAACAATTTATTGGCGCTTGTTCAAAGTTATAGAAACGTTGAAGATATAATAGCAGAATCTATGACTGAATTAAAAATAGACAAAAAAGATTTGCCAAAACTTTTAAATAAACTTGAAAAAGATATGATGAAGGCAGCAAAACTTTTAGATTTTGAAAGGGCGGCTGAAATTAGAGATAAAATTAAAAAATTAAGAGATATTTTAAATTAAAATCTTCCTTTTGGCTGAATTTTCCCTATTTTCCTTGCCATAAACCACATTCATATATTATAATTCAGTTTGAATTAGAGTTTATAAAGGGAAGAATTTTTATGAAAAATTTTTTAAAAAAGGCATTTAGCTTAATTGCCGTTTTGCTTTTTTCAACTCCCGTATTTGCAAGCGAAGCTTCGCTTGTAGTTCCCGATTTTAAAACAGACCCCTTTAATTACCACCTTTTGTTGGTTGGTATCGGTGTTGCTGTTATCGGGGCAATTTTCGGGTTAATTGAATTTGCAAGAGTTAAAAAAATTCCTGTTCACCCTGTAATGGAACAAGTGGGAACAACAATTTTTGAAACTTGCAAAACATACCTTGTTCAACAGGGCAAATTTTTAATCGTATTAGAAATTTTAATTGCGCTTTGTATTGCTTATTACTTTGGTGTTTTAGAAAAAATGGGCATAAAAAGCGTTTTATTAATTCTTTTATGGTCTGTTATAGGCATTTTGGGTTCATATCTTGTTGCTTGGTTTGGTATCAGAATGAATACATTAGCAAACGCAAGAACCTCATTTTTAGCCCTAAAATCAAAACCCTTAAATTGCTTGAATGTGCCATTGAAAGCAGGCATGAGCATTGGGGTTTTGCTTGTTTCGGTTGAATTAATTTTAATGCTTGTAATTTTATTGTTTGTGCCAGGAAACCTTGCAGGCGCTTGCTTTATCGGTTTTGCAATCGGTGAAAGCTTAGGCGCATCAGCTCTTAGGGTTGCAGGCGGCATTTTTACAAAAATTGCAGATATTGGTTCTGATTTGATGAAAATTCAGTTCGGAATTAAAGAAGATGACCCAAGAAACCCTGGAGTTATTGCAGATTGTACAGGCGATAACGCAGGCGATTCAATCGGCCCATCGGCAGATGGCTTTGAAACTTATGGTGTAACGGGCGTTGCGCTTGTAAGCTTCATTTTATTGGGTGTTTTTAAAGAATATCAAATTCAGCTTTTAGCTTGGATTTTCACAATGAGATTTTTGATGATTGCAACTTCTGTTGTTGCATATTGGTTTAATAAAATCATCACTCATTTTTACGCTAAAAAATGCGAAAGTGAAAATAAAAGGTTTGATTTTGAAGTTCCACTTACAAACCTTGTTTGGTTAACATCCATTTTATCAATCATTATGACTTTTTCAGTTAGTAAATGGTTATTAGGCGGCATAGAAAATAATTTATGGTTCATTTTATCTTTAATTATTTCATGTGGTACATTAGGTGCTGCTTTAATTCCTGAAATGACCAAAATTTTCACAAGCCCAAAAGCAAAGCACACAAAAGAAGTTGTAACCGCTTCTCGTGAAGGCGGCGCATCATTAACCATTTTATCAGGTATTGTATCAGGTAATTTTTCAGGTTTTTGGATTGGCGCAATCATTGTTTTATTAATGGGCCTTGCTTATTTTGCAAGTCTTTATATAGATAATATTATGATTTATCCTTCTGTTTTTGCGTTTGGTCTTGTTGCTTTTGGCTTCTTAGGAATGGGACCTGTTACAATCGCAGTTGACAGCTATGGCCCTGTAACAGATAATGCTCAATCAGTTTATGAATTATCATTAATTGAAGAAGTTCCTAATATCGGAGAAGAAATTGAAAAAAATTACGGTTTTAAACCCGATTTCAATAATGCTAAAAAATACTTAGAAGAAAATGACGGTGCAGGTAACACCTTTAAAGCAACAAGTAAGCCTGTTTTAATAGGAACGGCTGTTGTTGGTGCAACAACTATGATTTTCTCTTTAATTCTTGTAATTAAAGAAACCTTAAATATCACACCTGAAAGCATTTTAAACCTTTTAAATCCATACACTTTAATTGGTTTTATAACAGGCGGTGCCGTTATTTATTGGTTCAGTGGCGCTTCAATGCAAGCTGTTACAACGGGTGCTTACAGTGCGGTTGAATTTATTAAAAAGAACATTAAACTTGGCGAAGCTGATGATAAAAAAGCAAACCTTGAAAATTCAAAAGAAGTTGTTAAAATATGCACACAATATGCTCAAAAAGGCATGTTTAACATATTTGTAGCACTCTTTGCTTTTGCTCTTGCACTTGCATTTTTATCATCTCCAACAACATCAAGCAATGCGCCTGTTTCATTCTTTGTAAGCTATTTAATTGCTATAGCTGTTTTTGGTTTGTTTCAGGCTGTATTTATGGCAAACGCAGGCGGCTGCTGGGATAATGCCAAAAAAATTGTTGAAGTTGACCTTGAAGAAAAAGGGACGCCTCTCCACGATGCAACTGTTGTGGGCGATACCGTTGGCGACCCCTTCAAAGATACATCATCTGTTGCAATGAACCCTATAATTAAATTCACAACCTTGTTTGGGCTTCTTGCAATGGAAATTGCAATCAGCAGCGAATTTATGAAATATTCAAAAATTGCCGGCGCAGTATTTTTGCTTATTGCAATAGTCTTTGTTTTAAGGTCATTCTATGCAATGAGAATTCCAAAAAGAGGATAAAAAATAAACCATATAAAAAAGACCGAAAGCTAAATGTTTTCGGTCTTTTTATTTTCTCCGGGAGATGGATTCGAACCACCGTAAGCAGATCCAGAGTCTGCTGTCCTGCCGCTAGACGATCCCGGAACGTTATGCCTTGATTTTATAATAAATTTTGCTAATGTGCAAATTTATTTTTCTTCTTCTTTTTTCTTTTTTATGCCGACAGAAAGCGCGCCATAGCCAAATTTTTGCTCAATTTTATCCCAAGCGCTTGATAGCTTCTTTTTCTTTTTATCGGCTTCTGATTCAAATAAAATTAATTGAATATCTTCCTTATCCGTTAATTTTGAAACGGTAACTCCTGATGAGCGGTAGATTACCCCTTCTTTATACAAAAATTCAAAAAGTCTGTGCATTGTTTCGTAAAGTTCAAATTCGCTGTCTTTTGGGGTATCAAAAACAAATTTTTCACTATCCACTCTAAAATCTTTTGTTCGAAGCATTACAGATAAAACGCCCGCTCTTAAATTGTGGTTTCTTAGTTTAATGCAAACCCTATGAAGATGCCCGTTTAATTCGTTTATTATATAAGCTTTATCTGTTGTAAATTCACTAAATGATGAACTTTTTGAAATGCTTTTTGGGGCAACATAATAATCAATAACAGGATATGCTTTTATCCCGATAAGTTCCATTTTTAATTCTTGCCCCTTTTTTCCTAAATTTCTTTGAATAAAGGAATCATCAAGCTTTACAAACATTTTAGCATTTATTATGTTATGCTTTCTAAAAAATTTATGAAGATTGGAG
This sequence comes from Candidatus Gastranaerophilales bacterium, assembly GCA_944325175.1. GTDB lineage: Bacteria > Cyanobacteriota > Vampirovibrionia > Gastranaerophilales > Gastranaerophilaceae > Galligastranaerophilus_A. The sequence continues at coordinate 24,918 of CALUYZ010000003.1, forward strand.
CCTATTCCCCAAACCTCTTGAATGGGAGTATTTTCTAAAATTTTATCTAAATTATTTTTGTTTATTTCATACACCCCTAAAGTTTCTGTTTGAATATTTTTTCTTATTTGATTTTTTGCAATTTCACTTGCAATTTTAGATAAAGTTTTTGTTTTTGAAACGCCAACAGAAACATCAATTCCTATTTCTTCTTTAATTTCTTTTCTTATTTGAACTGCAAGCTCAACGGGCGTTTTTTTATGGCAATTTAGGCAGCCTTTAATATCTAAAAAGGCTTCATCTATTGAATATTGTTCAACAGACGGGGTGAAATCGTATAATTTTTTCATTATTCTTTTTGAAATTTCAGAATATTTTTTAAGGTCGCCAGATAAATAAATTACATTTTTAAACTTCTTTTTTGCCATAAAATAGGGTATTCCCATAGGAACTCCTAAATTTTTTGCAGCGTTAGACCTTGCAACAACGCAGCCGTCATTATTGCTTAAAACACAAATTGCCTTTCCTTTTAAAGACGGGTTAAAAAGTTCTTCGCAAGAGGCAAAAAAATTGTTGCAATCTATAAGTAAAATGTTTTCCATTTATATTTTTCTTGTAATGCCTATAACTTTGCCAAAAATTTCAAGCTTAAATTTTGGTTTTATGTTTTTATACATTGGGCTTGCCCCTTCCAGCCAAATATTTCCGCCTTTTTCTTTGTAAATTTTAATTGTATATGCGCCATCAACGTTTGCAACAACAATATCATTATTTTTAATATCTGTTGTTTTTTTAACAATGGCAAGGTCGTCTTCATAAATGCCAAAATCTACCATAGAATCGCCCGAAACTCTGAATATAAAGGTTGAAGGGCTTTGAATTTCAAAAATTCTATCCAGTGAAACTCTTTTTTCAATGTCATCATTTGCAACGTTTTGAAACCCTGCCCTTATATTTGTTCTAAATAAGGGGGCGCCAAATTTAAACCTTTTTATATTTTTTAGCTTAATTTTTCTCATAATTTTATTTTCTCATCTATATATAAGAAAAATCAAATGTTTTGCTTGTTTAACTTTATATAATTATAAATAATTCCAATAATAAGTCCCAGAACCGCATTTGTTAGAACGTAAACTATTGCAATCATGATAAAAAATAAAATAGAGAGAAATAAATTGAGGTATTGAATACCATAATCATAATAACTTTTAAAAATAAGGTGAATTAAAAAAACCAAAGGAACAAAAACAATGCAATACGAAAGGCAGATAAAAAAGCCTGAAAGTGAACCTAAAATTGCGAAAGTTTTGTTTTCATCAGAATTAAAATTATCAAGCTTTATAAGTAAAATTATTGGTGTAATTGCCCCTAAAAAGGGAAGGAAAAATAAAGAAATAATCGGCATTAAAAAAGGAATTAAAGAAATTATAGCGCAAGATGCGCCTAAAATTGCAGAATAAATTGCTAAACTTTTTAAATATTTAAAGCTTATAATTTCCATTTTTAACCTCTCTTTGCTTCAAGGTTTCTGGCATGGCATATTGCAATGGCTATGGAATCAATAGTGTCATCCAGTTTTGTGTTTTTGTTTAGTTCAACAAACCTTTTTACCATATCTCTTACTTCTTCTTTTGTGGCTCTTCCATGACCTGTTATAACTTGTTTTACAACTAATGGCGTGTATTCCCCCATAGAAACGTTCATTTCATTTAATGCAGCTAAAATAACTCCTCTTGCTTCAGCTACAGGAATTATTGTTTTTTGGTTTTTGAAAAAGAAAAGTTCTTCAATAGCGGCGCAATCAGGTTCATACATTTTACAAATGCTTATAATGTCATGAAAAATTTCAGACAGCCTGTTTTGTATCCCTTGTTCTTTTTCTGTTCTTATGCTGCCTGAGGCTATTATATTGTAATTTTCACCCTCAACATCCAAAATTGAATAGCCAGTAATTTGAATACCGGGGTCGATTCCTAAAATTCTCATACTTAATATTTTAATATCCAAATTTTAAAATACAAAATTTCTTAATAAATAAAAATGCGGTCTTGAAATTTCAAAAACCGCATAAGTCAAGAAAGGAATGGTTAGACTATTAACGTTTTGAATTATTACACAAAAAAAATAGTTGTGCAAATTATTTAATAAATGTTTACGTTATTAAATAATAATGTATATTAAACAAAATGTAGGGTATTTTAAATTTTGAATAAATGTAGTATGATTTATTTGTGATAATTTTCAAAGTGCGTTTGTCACAAGGTTGAAAATATCAGTAAACGGATATAGTATATTAAATTTGCGCTTTTTGTGCTTCCTATATTTGTGCAACTTTTAGTTTGCGAAGGTGCATTGGTGCAATTTTTAAAAATTGTATAAGGATTTAAAATTATGTCAAAAAAAATTGTAATTTCAGAAAGAGATAGCATTGCTGCCGTTATGGAAAACGGCAAAGTTTCCGAATTTTTTATTACAAAAGGCGATGTATTATTAGGAGATGTCTATTTATCTATTGTAGATAATGTTTTACCAAGTATTGAAGCTGCATTTGTAAATGTTGGCATGAAAGATAAAATGGGCTTTATTCACACGGATGACATAAAAGGAAAAGGTACGCTGACAGAAAAAGTTCAGCCAAAACAAAAATTAATTGTCCAAGTTGTAAAAGAACCGACAGGGCATAAGGGTCCAAGGGTTACAACTTCTTTAAGCTTGCCCGGCAGATTTCTTGTTTTGTTACCTGATGAAACAGGTATTAACGTTTCAAGAAAAATTGTTTCAAATAAAGAAAGAGCAAGGCTAAAATCTATTGTAAGCCTTCTAAAACCTGTTGGTGTGGGTGTTATTGTAAGAACCGAAGCTGAAGGGCAATCTGATCAAGAAATTCAGGAAGATATGGAAATGCTTCTTGAAAAATGGAATTCTATTGTAACTGCAGCAGATACATCTAACCCCCCTTGCCTTTTATATCGTGACCAAGACCTTTTATATAAAGTTATAAGAGAAGCATGCACCGAAGACACTGATGAAATTGTTGTAGATACATCTTTTGCGCTTCATAGAACCACTCAGCTTTTACAGCATTGGAATATGAAAGTTAAAGTTTCAATGCACAAAGGTTCTGACCCTTTGCTTGTTGCAGAAGGAGTTCATAAAGAAATTATGAATGCGCTTCAAACAAAAGTTAACCTTCCTTTGGGCGGATACCTCTTCATTCAGCAAACAGAAGCTCTTACTGTTATAGATGTTAACTCCGGCAAATTTACAAGTTCAGGCTCTCAAGCAGAAACTATTTTAAAAACAAACCTTCAAGCCGCAGATGAAATTGCAAGGCAATTAAAATTAAGAAACATTGGCGGCATGGTTGTAGTAGATTTTATTGATATGGCAACAAGGGAAGACAAATTAAAACTTCTTGAATATTTTGAACTTGCGCTTGAATCTGATAAAGCAAAACCGCAAATAGGGCAATTATCTGACCTTGGGCTTGTTGAATTAACAAGGCACAGACAAGGCCAAAGCATTTCTGAAATTTTTACGACAAAATGTGATAAATGCCAAGGACAAGGTTTTGTTATTGAAGATTTGAAGTTTATGTCAAGCTTGCAAACAGGCGAACAAAGGGCAAAAATTAACAAAATTAAAGGTCCTTTCCAAAGCCAAAATAATAACCAAAATAACAACAATGGCGGCAATTTCCAAAAAAATAAAAATAATAAATTTAATAAAAACGACAGAAACAATTTCAAAAATAATAAATTCCAAAATGAAAACAAAGATTCAAACATGAAAAAAGAACAAGGCGAACTATCCCCTGAGGTTCAAGAAGTTATGAATCAAATTTTATCTGAAACCATAAACGAAAATATTGAAGAAAAACAGGTTCAAAATCTTGACATTCAGGTTGAAAATACTAATGATACCCCTGTTCAAGAAGAGAACACACAAGCTGATATTAAAGCTGATGAAGTTAAAGTTGAAGAAAAAGAAAAGCCTCAAAAAAGAGTTTCAAGAAAAACTAAAAAAGCCGTAAAAAAAGAACAAAAACAAGAGGCTCAAACAGAAGCTGATTCAGATGCAAAAAAATCTGATATAATTGAAGATAAGCCGCAGGCTGATACAAACAACGAAGCAGAAACAGAAACCAAAGAAGCTTCAAAACCAAAAAGAAAAAGAACACCGAGAAAAACTTCAAGAAAGGCTGTTGATGTTGAAGTTAGCGAATAAAATTTTGTTAATTTTGCTATTGTTTTTTACACCTCTTTTTATAGGTGTAAACTATAGTAGCGCTGTTTATTCTCTTGATAATGCAACAGAAATTCAAAATAGTGATATTGATCTTACTATAGATGAGGCTCTTCAAAATTCAACAAAAGAAGTCAAAACTCCAAAAGTTGAAGATGTTAAGGTTATGACTCCAAATGCAAATGAAGAAGTTAAAGAAGATGTTCTAAATGATACCAACGATAATCTTAAATTTACCTTGAAAAAGTTTGCATTTGCAATGCTTGGGGTTGTGATTTCTTCTCTTGTTATATTTTTCATTTTAACCATAATGAATAAAATATATTATTCCAACAGTCTTAAATTTCAAAGAAATGAAGATGATAAAAATTTTATAAGAGATGAAATAATAATTCCTCAAGGCGAAAACGATGCACTAAAAATATTTTTTGAAAAAACCAGATAAAATAAAAGCCCTTAAATTAAAGGGCTTTAATAGTCTTTAAGTATGCGTTTTTTCGGGCATTTTTCTTAAAAACAGTGTTGTTTTTGTGTTAAGAAAGGAGATTAACAAATGGAAATTTTAGCCTGTGAATAAACTTATATCGGGTTGAATGTTGTTTTTCAAAAGTTCTTTTATAACTTTTGGCATTTGACAGACAAATGAATATTTTTTTCTGTCAATCGAACATAATGTGCAGTCACAGTTTATGCTGTAACATTCAAATGCTTGTTGTGTCCAGTTTTGAATTAAAGAATTTGATATTGAACCGTTTGTTTGCGGAACAAAAACATCCGCTCTTTTTAAAGAGCATTTAGAACAATCTTTTTCCATATACTATACACCTCAACAATAACAGTTTAGACTATCTAAATATATTTTTTCATCCATCAAAAGGTGTATTTTGCTTGAGTTTTTGTATCGCATATTTATTTTTTAACGCAACGTACGTAAGTTTTAGTCGAACGTGCGGTTTGGCTTACGTTGCCGTAAAATGCGCCTTGTCGCCATGCTAAACCGTTTGCACCAGTTGATATAATTGAGCTTGACCAATATGAACGAACTTCTTCGCTTAAATTAATTAACAAACCGTTGATATACATGGAAGAAAGTTCATCTATGTTTGGAAGTCTTAAATCTTCTCCCATTGCCATACAAGCATTTGCTGCATCTATAGTTTCTGAATTATCGCTATAATTTGTTACTGTGGTTGAATAATCTTTGTAGTATGGCATTGGAGAAACAACAGATGCATTTTTATTATATAAAACCGTAACAAACCCAACATCCTTCCCAACTTCATTTGGACCTTCACCCCCATTCAAATCATAAATAAAATTAACGCACAATTTGTTATATGCATAATGATCAAAAGTTTCTTTAGACCCGCATAACGGATTATAAAAAACTGCAACAGATTCGCCGTTTATCGTTTCAAATGCTGCAACTTTTGTATCAACCATATCTCCTGTTTCTCCTATTCCATGAGCACCTTGAAATAATTTTGCATTAAGCTCGCTCATCTTCTTTGGAAAATTAATCTCTGATGCTGCACCCAACGTTGTAACTTTGCTTGGAATACCGCAAGAATCAAACTTCTCTGCCCCACAAACATTATTAATTTTATATACCTTCGACAACGCATCCAAAATAAAACTCTCCGCCGCCGTATCTTCTGTCGCGCTGCCTTCTTCATCTTCCGTATACGTTCCATACCCACCCAACGTATTCATCTGCCCAATCGCTTGCGCCAACCTCGCATGCAACGCCTTCCTCTGCGCATCCCACGCTTTTTCGTTAACATTTACCAACAAACTCGGCAACGTAATTGCCGCCACAATCCCAATAATCGCCAAAGTTATCAACACCTCAGCCAACGTAAAACCTCTAAACTTTTTCATATCATTCTATCCTTTCAACTTTTTGCATCAATCTGTTTAATTTTGTTGCAACCCACCAAAACCCCAATATCTGCACCACCTTCCACCCACCCAAAAAGTTCATCCGCCCCTTTTCCCAATCTTGAACAAAATCCAAAACAATGCTATATTAATAAAAAGACCTAAAATGCACCAAACTTAAACATTTTGGTGCATTTTTTAATACCACAATTCCCCCACAAAAGTAGGTTGGGCTTTCAGCCCAACAGCATCAAACGGTTTTTTCGCCGTCCCTTTTAAAACATCAAAAAACAAAAAAGCGCCACCTAAAAAAAGTGACGCCAAAGATAAAATAATAAAGTTGAAAAGATTGTCACATTTTAGCAAAACGCCAAAATGATAATTTATCTTCTGATGCAGCGTACGTAGTGGGTATTAGGACGACCGGTATGACTACGGTAGCCACTAGTGAAGGCTTGACCCCAGGCTACCCCCAAAGTACCTAGCGAAATGACTGAGCTTGACCAATAGCCGTTTGTACTTTCACCCAGGTTGACAAGAGGCGCGTTTACAAATAATGATGCAAGTTCATCTCTATCGGGGAGTCTTAGATCTTCTCCCATAGCTATACAAGCTCTTGGTGCGTCTATTTGACCCTCTGTTTCTGTATATTGTGGTACAGCAGATGCATAATCCGTGCTATATGGAACTGGCGCCACAACAACAGGATTTTTGTTGTATAAAGCTGTTATGAAACCAACATCTTTGCCTACTTGATTGGGTCCTTCTTCTCCATTTAAGTCATATATAAAGTTAACGCACATTTTGTTTTGAGTATAATGAATAGCTGTTGTATCTGAACTACATAATGGATTGTAGAATACTGCTATTGATTCACCATTAACTGTTTCAAATGCAGCAGCTTTTGTATCTGCAACATCGCCATTTTCACCTGTATTATGAGCCCCATTTAAAAGTTTTGCATTTAATTCTTTCATTTTTGTTGGAAAATTAATCTCGGCAACCGCATCCAATGTTGTAATTTTACTTGGAATACCGCAAGAATTTAATTTATCGGGTCCACAAACGTTATTAATTTTGTAAACTTTTGATAGCGCATCCAAAATAAAACTCTCAGCTGCCGTATCTGCTGTTGCAGTTCCGTCTTCATCTTCCGTATACGTTCCATACCCACCTAACGTATTCATCTGCCCAATCGCTTGCGCCAACCTTGCATGCAACGCTTTCCTCTGTGCATCCCATGCCTTTTCGTTGACATTCACAAGTAAACTTGGCAAAGTAATTGCAGCTACAATTCCAATGATAGCTAAGGTAATTAAAACTTCAGCAAGCGTAAAACCTCTAAACTTTTTCATATTTTCTGCTTTCCTTTCAACTTTTGCACCAATTTGAGTAAATTTGATGCAAGGGGTTAAAATAGTTGTTGGTGTGCTGTTTAAGGTGTTGAGGATTTAAAAAATGTCAAATTTTACCCTCTTGAACTAATCTAAAAACAATGATATATTGAGAAAAAGAAGATAAATGCACCAAGATTACTCATTTTGGTGCATTTTTTTGGTTGAAAAAGTTCTTTATCTAAGAGTGACTAAAATAATAGGACGGGTGGATATGGAATGTATGCGGAAGATGAGATTTCGTTGGGGTAGAAACCCCAACCTACGAAGTTTTAGTGTATGAATTTAAAATTAAGCAATAAAAATGCACCATAATATTCATTATGGTGCAAATGGTTTATATGTATTAATATTATCATTGTTTTTTGGAAGTTACAAGCCTTATATTTTTAAAATATTTTGTATTTCTCATAATCTTTTATTCAATAAAATTAATCCTTTTAAGGTTTTTGAAACATAATGAATATTTTGGTCTAAAAAGTTGAAAGGATACATTTATGCTGGATGTTGAAAGCAAGATGAAATAATGATAGCATGAGAATATGTGAAGTGCTGCTTCATTATATATTCTTGATTTAGTTAGTCAGTTAGAAAGGTATTTTTATGAAAAAAAAGCAAGGCTTTACACTTGCTGAAGTGTTGATTACTTTGGCAATTATAGGAATTGTGGCTGCAATTACTTTGCCAAGTTTGCTTGTGAATGTAAACGAAAAAGCATGGGATGCGCAGAAAAAAGCGTTGCATGCAAGACTGGCTCAAGCAATAGGGCAGATGAACGCACTTAGTGGTTATGGAACGTATACGGAAGACTCCAGCGGAAATGCGACAGCAGATACGGCAGCTGAAAGTTTTATTTTGGATGCATTGTCGAAAGTTTACAAAATTAACAATGTTTGCGGACTCGATAAGCTTTCTTCTTGCGGTATTCCAAGTAAAATTACAACATTAGATGCGGTTTCTGAAATTAATTTTCCAACTAAAATGAAAGAGTTGAATGAAAAACTTTTAAATGGGCTTCATTATACAGGTGAAGGCGGTGATGTTGCAGATACAAAAGCTGCTGCATTTGAAACAGTCAACGGGGAATCTATAGCGGTATTCTATAACCCATTATGTGGTTCAGATACAACAGCTAACCACTACGTTCAAAACAAAATGTGTGTTAACTTTGTATATGACTTAAATGGAGAAGAAGGACCCAATCAAGTAGGTAAAGATGTAGGTTTTATCACGGCTTTCTACAATAAAAACCCTGTCGTTGTAGCACCTGCACCATATAGCACAAATTACACATCAACAGTACCACAATATACAGAAAATGCAGGAACGGTTGATGCGCATACGGTATGTAAAACCATGGGAGAAGACCTAAGACTTCCAGACAGAGATGAACTTGCATCAATTTTTATTAATGCTCCGCTTGTTAACCTAAGTGAAAATTCCAACTTCTATTGGTCAGGCTCGGTTATTTCGCCGGGTACCTCCGGAGCAGGCTGGGGTCAGCACTTTCGTTATGGCACCCGTAACCACAGTACTCGTTCCGCTCCTAACTCCGTACAGTGTATCAAAAGATAAAAATTGTCATTGAGCTATTTTAACTATAATATGACAAGAATAAATAAAAAGACTTTTTTTACAAAATTAATAATAGTTTTTAAATTTTATTATTTTATCTTTGGCGTCACTTTTTTTAGGTGGCGCCTTTTTGTTCTTTTGATGTTTTAAAAGGGACGGCGAAAAAACCGTTTGATGCTGTTGGGCTGAAAGCCCAACCTACTTTGCGAGTGAATTGTGGTATTAAAAAATGCACCAAAATGTTTAAGTTTGGTGCATTTTAGGTCTTTTTATTAATATAGCATTGTTTTGGATTTTGTTCAAGATTGGGAAAAGGGGCGGATGAACTTTTTGGGTGGGTGGAAGGTGGTGTGGATATTGGGGTTTTGGTAGGTTGCAACAAAATTAAACAGATTGATGCAAAAAAGCTGAAAGGATAAATTACGTATAACACGTTGAAGGCAATATAAAATAATGATAATATTAGAATATGTGAAGTTATACTTCATTATATATTCCTGTTGGAATTATTTAGCAATAGAAAGGTAATTATTTATGAAAAAGAAAACAGGGTTTACATTAGCTGAAATTCTGATTACTTTAGCTATTATTGGCATAGTAGCTGCAATTACGTTGCCAAGTTTACTTGTGAATGTAAATGAAAAAGCATGGGATGCGCAGAAGAAGGCATTGCATGCCAGACTAGCTCAAGCCATCGGACAAATTAATACCCTAGGCGGTTATGGAACGTATACGGAAGATGAAGACGGAACTGCAACAGAAGATACGGCGGCGGAGAGTTTTATTTTGGATGCATTGTCGAAGGTGTATAAGATAAATAACGTTTGCGGACCTGATAAATTGGGTTCGTGTGGTATTCCAAGTAAAATTACAACATTGGATGCGGTTGCTGAGATTAATTTTCCAACTAAGATGAGTGAGTTGAATGTAAACCTTTTAAATGGGAATCATCAGGTGAATGAAGAAGGCGATGTGGCAGATACGAAAGCTGCTGCGTTTGAAACTGTGAATGGGGAATCAATAGCAGTATTCTATAATCCGTTATGTAGTTCAGATAGCTCCGGAAGCCATTATACGCAGAATAAAATGTGTGTAAATTTTATTTATGATTTGAATGGCACAGAAGGTCCTAATCAGGTTGGCAAAGATGTCGGATTTATTACTGCTTTTTATAACAAAAATCCTATTGTTGTAGCACCTATTGCTTATGGCACTAATGCAAATAAAAATACATCTATAAATGCGCCTGCATCTTGTAAGGCACAGGGTGAAAATTTGAGGCTGCCAAATAGAGATGAGCTTGGTTCAATGTTTGTAAATCAGGTTTTGATAAATATAAGCAGTGAAGCAACATCATACTGGTCTAGTTCCGTTATTTCGCCAGGGAATAGTGGATATGCTTGGTGTTTAGCCTTTAATCAAGGGCATCGTAACACATGTTCTCGTGCATATTCAACGGAAATAAGATGTGTGAATAAATAGTTAATAAGCAAAAAAAGCCGAGTATTATCTCGGCTTTTTTGTATTTATGGGAATTGTTATCCTTTAATTTGATTCATAACTTCTTCTGCGAAATTATCTTGTCTTTTTTCTAAGCCTTCGCCAAGAACGTATCTTTCGAATTTAACTATTGAAAGTTTGCCTTCAATTAATTGTTGAACAGTTTCATCAGGGTTTTTAACGAAAGGTTGTTCTAAAAGACATCTTGAAGCCATTAATTTGTTAATTCTGCCTTCAACAATTTTTTCTCTAATGTTTTCAGGTTTTTTAGCTAAGTCTTCTTTGCCCATTTCAATTCTTTTTTCTTCAGCAATAACGCTTTCGGGAATTTCTTCTCTTGAAACAAATTCAGGAGCAGAAGATGCTATATGTAAGCAAATATCTTTTGCGATTGCTTTTGTTTCATCTGTGCAATTTTCAGCTTTAACTTCCAATAAAACACCGATTTTATTGTTGTGAACATAAGTTGCAACGCAAGAATTGTCATCATATCTAACAAATCTTCTGATTGTAATTTTTTCGCCGATTTTTGCAATTTGAGCTTTAATGTAATCTTCAACAACTGTGCCGTCTGCCATAGCTGTTTTGTTTAGGGCGTCAACATCTGCTGGGTTTTTTTCAACAATAACTTTTGCAATGTTTGCTGCAACTTCTTTGAAACCTTCATTTTTTGCAACGAAGTCTGTTTCGCAGTTAATTTCAACCATAGCGCCAACTTTATCTTGAATAAATGTTGAAACAACGCCTTCTGCAGCAATTCTGCCCATTTTTTTATCGGCTGAAGCAATGCCTTTTTGTCTTAAAATTTCGCTTGCTTTTTCCATATCGCCGTTTGCTTCAACAAGTGCTTTTTTAGCATCCATCATGCCGGCGCCTGTTTTATCTCTCAGTTCTTTCACCATTGAGGCTTTTATTTCCATAATTCACTCCTTTAAATTAAAAAAGGGGCAGGCTTTTTGTCTGCCCCAAAACTTGTAACTTATACGTTTGCTTCTTCAGCTTGTTTTTCTTCAACACCGGCATCTTTTGCTTCGATTTTTTCAATTTTGCCTGATGTTGCTTTGTTTTGTCTTAATTCTTTGCCTTCTAAAACAGCGTCTGCAATTTTTGAAGCAACTAATTTAATGCTTCTAATTGCATCATCGTTACCGGGGATAAGGTAATCAATGCCATCCGGGTCTGCGTTTGTATCTGCTAAGCAAATAACAGGAATGTTTAATTTGTTAGCTTCTTTAATTGCAATAAGTTCTTTGCCTTGGTCAACAACAAAAACGATATCGGGCATACCTTTCATTTCTTTAATGCCGCCTAATGTTTTTGATAATTTTGCAAGTTGTCTGTTTAATTGTGCAATTTCTTTTTTAGGCAATTTTTGAGCTGCGCCTGATTCAATAAAGCTTTCAAGTTCTCTTAATTTGTTAACTCTTGCTCTGATTGTTTCAAAGTTTGTCATCATGCCGCCGAGCCATCTTCTGTTAACATAATAAGCACCTGCTCTAACAGCTTCTTGAGCTACAACGTCGGTTGCTTGTTTTTTAGTACCTACAAAAAGAACATTTTTGCCTTTTGCAGCGTATTCTCTAACGATATTATAAGCAGCTTCTAATTTTTCAGCTGTTTTTCTTAAATCTAAAATGTAAATACCGTTTTTTGCCCCAAAGATATAGGGTTTCATTTTGGGGTTCCATTTTTGTGTTTGGTGGCCAAAGTGCACACCTGCATCCAATAGTTCAACTAAATTGATTGCCATAGTTTTGTCCTTTCAAAGTTTTAGTAACACAGAGGATTTTGAATTTCTGCCCCTATGGTCAAAAAGGCTGGTAAAACTTACCATACGAATTATTCAAATCCTATCTAAAAAATTATAATAAACATAAGGTTAATTCAAGTGTTCACAAAAAAATAAAAGAAATATTTAAGTTTTGTAACATTTATTCAAGTTTTAACCTATGAAAACCGAAATATTATTATATACTTTTGAAATATACAGTATATATTACGTGATGGAAAGAAACAGTATGAAAGTAAAATGCCATAAATAAGCATGGTTTGAGACAGGTGCAATTTATTTTGCACCTGTTTTGTTTTAATTTTTATTTTTTTTCATGTACAATGTTTTTGTTTAAAACAAATTTGTTTCAAAATGGGGAGTGAAAAATGTCAAAAACCAATATGGAAAAAACCGCAAAAAAACCCATTAAAGTTGCTTTTCCACACATGGGAACCATTTCTATTGCTTGGTCTGCCGCTTTAAGGAAAATGGGAATTGAACCTTTTGTGCCGCCATATACAAGCAAAAAAACTCTTTCTTTGGGAACAAAAAATTCGCCTGAAGCAATTTGTCTTCCTTACAAGCTAATTTTAGGAAATTTTATGGAAGCAATAGATGGCGGTGCTGATTACGTTGCCATGATTACATCCCCCGGCATTTGCAGACTTGGTGAATACGGCAAAAGCATAAAAAACGTTTTAGCTGATATGGGCTATGAAGCAAATTTTATTGAAATGAATTTATACGATGGTTTTAAAGGCATGTGGAATTTTTTGACCGAATTAACAGGCAACAAAAACCCCATAACAATCATAAGAGCCATAAATATAGCAGTTAGAAAAGTTTTTGCAATAGATGAGATTGAAAATTTTTATTCTTACTACAGAGCAAGAGAAATTAATACAGGCGACGCCGAAAAAGCCTATAAAAAAGCTTTAAAATTAATTGATAAAGCCGATTATACAAAAGACTTGAAAAAAGCCCTAAAAGAAGGTTTAAAGGAAATTTCGCAAGTTAAGATTGACCCAAACAGAGATGTTCTTCATGTTGACTTGACAGGTGAAATTTTCCTTGTTTTAGACCCCTTTGCAAATCAAAACATTGAAAAAGAACTTGGCAAAATGGGCGTTCAAACAAGAAGAAGTTTGACCGTTTCCGGCTTTTTAAGGGATGCAATTATTCCAAAATTCTGCAAAAAAGGCGAAACACACTTAGAAAGGGCATTTAGGCTTGCAAAACCCTATTTAATGAGAGATATAGGGGGTGATGCCTTAGAATGTATTTCAGATGTTATGTATGCAAGCGAAAGAGGGGTTGACGGCTTAATCCATGTTTCACCGTTTACCTGTATGCCTGAAATTATGTCGCAAAATATATTCCCCAAAATGAGGGAAGATGTCGGTATTCCAATTTTATCTTTAATTATGGATGAACAAACAGGTAAAGCAGGCTATTTAACAAGATTGGAAGCTTTTGTCGATTTAATGAGAAGAAAGAAAATGCGCCAAAAGTTTCAAGAAAATAAAAATGAAGAAATCAAAGAAGAAATAGCCAAATAAGCCTATATTTAAAATTTTAAAAATGATATAATTTTTTCTATGGAAACTCTTTTAAAAATAAACAATCTAAATTTAGGTTTTAATATTGAGGATAACTTTTATAGCGCCGTAAAAGATTTCTCTTTCGAGCTTAAAAAAGGGTCAATCCATTCTATTATAGGCGAATCAGGCTCGGGCAAAACAATGTCTGTTATGAGCATAATTAAACTTTTACCCAAAAATGCCAAAATAACAAGCGGCGAAATTTTATACAACGGCATTAATCTTTTAAATTTAAAAGAAAGTGAAATTAATAAAATAAGGGGCAAAAAAATTGCTCTTGTTCCGCAAGACCCAATGACAAGCCTAAATCCCCTATATACAATTCAAAATCAAATGGTAGAAACCATTTTGGCACATTGTGATTGCACAAAAGAAGAAGCTATTGAAATTGCAATTAAGAATTTAAAAAATGTAGGAATATCTGACGCTGAAAAAAAATTAAAAGTTTACCCGTATGAACTATCAGGCGGCTTAAGACAAAGAGTTATAATTGCAATAGCGCTTTCTCTAAACCCCGATATTATTATTGCAGATGAGCCCACAACAGCATTAGACGTTACAATTCAGGCACAAATTTTAAATTTGCTTTTGGAAATTAAAAAACAAGGTAAATCTATTATTTTAATTTCCCATGATTTAGGTGTTGTTAATAAATATGCAGATTTTATTTCAATTATGTATATGGGAAGAGTTGTTGAAACAGCAAGCGTTAAAACGCTTTTTAAAAACCCCAAACATCCTTATACAAAAGCATTAATAGAGGCACTTCCATATAACAAATTAAAAAGGCTTAAAAATATAAAAGGCTCCCCAAGCCCGATTACAGAATATATTTCAGGTTGTGAATTTCATAAAAGATGCGATTATAAAGAACAAATTTGTGAAGATAAAATTTTTAAATTATGTCAACAGCAAGATGGTTCTCAAGTGGCATGCAGATTATACGATTGTTAAACCCCTAATTTTATGCGCATTTTACAGCACAAACATTTTTGTCAATAGTAAAAATTAATTTTTACATTACAAAATATTTTATGATTTTTACCATTCAACCATGCTATAAATAGATTAATCGGAATTAATTCTTATAAGGGGAAGTTAATAAATGAGTGAATATTTAAGCAAAGAAGAAATTAAACAGTGGAGAAGTTCATTAGAAAGAATCACTCTTGAAGAATACGCAAGAAGACTAGGTAAAACCCTTAAAGGTGAAAAACAAACAAATGATATTGTTGATATAGTTCTTAAAAATCAAAATTCAAGTTCTTCTAAATATATTTCTGATGTAAGAAGAGAAACACCAAAAGAAACAGTTATTGAAATTGCTAAAAAATCAGTTGAAATGGAACAAGATAAAGCATACAGAGAAGTTTCAATAAAAGATAAAACAAGAAGATTAAACTTCAACAAACCATTAACCGAAAGAGAACAAAAAGTTTTGGATTATTTTATTCAAAACACAGATACTATTGTTTATGCTAAAGATTTAGCTAAAGTTTTAAATCTTCCTACAGATTACGTTTACAAATACATTAAAAACTTAAGAGCAAAAATTATTGAAGATGTTCTTGTTAATGCCACAAAGGGTGGTTACAGGCTTACAATTTAACAATTTTGATTAATTAAAACAGGCGGTATATAATTAAAAGTTATGAATGATAACCTTTTAACTACCGCCTATTTTAATGAAGAAAATTATAAAGAATCCGATAAATTCTATTTTGATTGCTTTTTAAAATTAAAAAAAGAATTCGATTTTTCATATTGTGCATTTTTTTATAAAACACAAGGGAAATACGTTTTATCTTACAAACATTTTTTTAACGAAGAATTTTCAAATTATGCCCCTAAAATTAACAAAAAAGATGCTTTTAGCAAACTAAAAATTCCAATAAAAATGCAAAACAGCATAATCGGATATTTTTTATTTGTCAAAAAAGAAAATTTTACAAAACAAGAAAAAGAAAAAGCAAAAAAATATTGTCTTGAAATTTCATACATTATTAAAGATTTCGAAATTTCAAAAATTTTTCAAAACCAATTATCAATTCTGCAAAATGCAATTTTGGAAAAAAACCTTGCAACAAAAAAACTTGAAGAACAAAACGAAAAATTAATTGAAACCGATAAAATAAGAAGCGAATTTTTGGCAAATGTTTCTCATGAATTAAGAACTCCACTAAATTCAATTATTGGCTTTTCTACCGCCCTAAACAGCGAAATGCTTGGAGAATTAAATGAAAAACAAAAAAGCTATACGAACAAAATTTTAACTTCCGCCATTCACCTTACAGGTCTTATAAATGACATTTTAGATATGACAAAAATTGAAGCTAAGGGAATGAAACTTAATTTAGGTATATATTCCCCGCAAGACATAATAAAAGAAGTGATAAATACAACTGAGCCACTGGCAAATGAGAAAAATATAATAATTAAATTTCTTGATAGTTATGAAGGCAAGCTTTCAACAGATTATCAAAAATTAAAACAGATTGTCTGCAATTTATTAACCAACGCAATTAAATTTTCTTATGAAAATTCAAAAGTCATAATTAAAACCTATAAAAAAGAAAACCAATTTTATATTGAAATTCAAGATTTTGGAATTGGCATAGATAAAAAAAATCAAAATAAAATTTTTGAAAAATTTGTTCAATTAGATAATATCTATACAAAAAAATATTCTTCAACCGGTTTAGGGTTAACCATTACAAAAGAATTTGTCAAAATGTTAAATGGCGAAATTAAATTAAAATCAAAATTAAATAAAGGTACTACTTTTATTTTAAAATTTAAAAACTAAAAAGAACCGTTTAATCTAAACGGTTCTTTTTTATCTGTGTTTGTTTGGTTAAGCCACTTTTTGAGATTCAGCCCCTTGTTCTTTTTCAAGTTTGGCTGCTTCCTTCTGAGCTTTTTCGTATGCTTTTCTTTCTTTTCTTGACATTTTTGAAACATCAACCGGTTCTTGTGATTTAGCGCCTTGTGCATCAGCAGAAGCTATTGCATCTTGAGGAATAGCGCCTATATTTGCAAGAACTTCATTTGCTGCCTGTTGAATTAACGGTTCAGGGTCATTCATTGCGGCTTTTAAAACAGGTTCAACCGTTTCTCTGTCTTCAGGTTTTGCAACGTATGAAAGAGCTTGAATTGCAGCTAATTTAACTTCTTTTTCATTGTCGTTTCTTGCAGCATTTTCAATTTCAGTGAAACCAATTAAATCATTTAATTTGAGTTGAGGAAGTTGATTGTTTTGGTCTTGAGTTGCATTGTATCTGTCAATTTCATCTCTTTGGTTTTTCTGTAACATTGCAAGAGTGAACATTGAAATTACTCTGTTTTTATCAGCTAAAGTTTTTGGTGCTAATTCTTTTGTCAAAGCTTCTTCTTCAGGAGTTAATTTAGCACCTGATGCAGCTTTATTTATTGCTGCCACTTGAGCATCCGTCGGTCCTTGAAGGGTGGATGTATCTTGTTTAACAATGTCTGCTAAGCCTCTCATTACAGGTTCCGATAAAACTGCACTTTGCATATCAGGTGTGCCTTGGCTCAAGTTTGCAATTTTTGTAATTGCATCTTCTTGGGTTTTATTATCTGTGCTTTTTAAACCGGCAATTAATGAATTTACATCAACTGTATTTTGGTTTTGTTCAGTAGGCTGTTGAACCTGTATATCAGGTTGTTGGGCAGGAGCTTGTTGTTCAACCGGCGTTTGAGGTGCAACGGAAGTTTGATTTTCTATGGTTTGAGGCGCAACAGGAGCCTGTTCAGTTGCCGGAGCCTGTGTTAACACCGGTGCCGGCATCGATTGCTGGGGGAGTTGTTGTACCTCTTGAGCTTGCGGCATATACATTGGCGCTTGTGGCATGTATTGCTGATATTGGTTCATATAAGGCTGTGTATAAACTGATTGTTGAGGGTATTGATAAACCGGAGCGGAAGTATTATTTGACGGTTGTCCGGAATATGCTTTCGGTTCAAAAATTTGAATGTTAACTGCACTTGCACTTGGTGCTGTTTGTGTCGGATAATAAGGTGAGCCTACTGTCTGCATCATAGTTTTATATATCTCCTTTTTGAAATTTTATCAATTTGACGTCTTTATAAGTATTCTGAATATTTTCTATTGCTATAATATCTGTTTTTTTCTTGTAATTATTTGTTTTTTTAAGCTATTATTGAATTTTAGTGCTTTACATTATTTTACAATTTCGCTATTTTTCAATTATATTCTTCTTTGTAAAAAGGTTTGTACCGTTTTTAATGAAGTCATAAGCCATAGAGCATGTCATGCCGATAAGCCCAACCATTTTTGGCGCTTTTTTCTTAGATGCCAAAGTTAATGCTGAAAAGCCTACAGACAACCAATTACCTTTCATGCCGTCGTATAACCCTTTACAAAAACCTGTAATGGCGCCGCCTGCTCGATAAAAACCTGTGAAAAAATCACCGTTTCTTACAAATTGTTTCATGGCATTATGTTTTTCACTTGATTTATTAAGCATGGAATCGCCCGTGTAATCGTTAATATCTTTAATTGCAACGGCAGTTCTTGCTGTTTGGCTTGCGTTTCTTGCTGCAAGTTCGCCTGCTTCGATTGCACTTGAAGTTATAGACATTATAGAAGCTGCATTTGCGATAAAATTAAATGCCATTATGCCACCGCCTGACTATTTGGTGGCACCATTTGTTGATTCATATTGGCTGTGCCGTCATTATTTATTTGCATATTTTGGTTCATTGATGCACTGTTTGGTTTTAACAAGGTATCAGTTTCGGTTGGCGGTAATTTTGTATCAAGTGCTTCTGCTTGACTAGTTACGGCTTGCAAAGAAGGTTCAGGCATATTTGCTTGAACTTGCGGGGTCGTTTGATTGTTATTCAAGGGTTGATTTTGGTTTAAGTTTGCCTCTTTATTAAGCGCTGCTGCATCTGCATTTGCTTTGTATCCGCTCATTTTAAGAAGAATTTGAGAAGCAAGTGCTGCATCTTCCCCATAGCTTGAATTTGATTGTTGCATTTGAGTTAAAATTTGAGCCGTTTCATCGTTACCTGTTGCATAGCCTGCATCAAGTGCCATTAGCGCAACAAATTTAACCGTTTCAGCCGGATCTTGTAAGGTTTTGTTTAATAATGCGGTCAATGCTGCATCATCTTTTCTTGTTTCGTCTTCTTTAAAGCGTTCAAAAAGCTCTTTTGCACCCATTAATCTTATTTTTTTATCTTGAGAATTTAAGTAATTTTCAAGAGTTTTAATATAATCATCGGTTAAAGCCACTTTTGGCTTATTTTCTTTTTTTTCTTCAGTTTTTTTAGCTTCCGTATTTTCTGACTGCGCTGCAATGCCTTCTTGATTATTGTTTAAATTCATTGTTTGATTCATTGAAGGGTTAATATCGCCTTTATCGTATTGGCTTGGTTGAATAGAGGGCATCATTTGCTGCTGTTGAAACATATTGTTGTAGTTATATGGGTATGGCTGATAGATGCCTTGCGGGTTTGCCGTAGGATTATAAATTTGTATATTAACCGCACCAACACTAGGCGCTGTCGGATAAGAACCTGAAGCCTGATAAACAGGAGTTTGAGGCATCATTTGATATTGATTATAATTGCCCTGTGGCAAATATTGTGTATTAATCTGATTTTGCATGCTAAAAAAATCCTGATTTTATCTATATTAAAATAAAATTTCAAGGAAAAAAATAAGTGCTAAAAATTTTCCTTTTTGTAACAAATTGTTAACACTTTTTTCACCATATTTTTATGATAGAATTTAAGACAGATATACCCTTTAAAAAGGAAATAAAAATGACTGAAACAAATTTAAGAGATAAATATGAAGTTGTAATCGGCTTAGAAGTTCATGCTCAATTAAAAACAAAATCTAAAATTTTTGCACCGGATGGTGCTGAATTCGGGCATGACCCAAACACTGAAACTTCACCCATTACATTAGGCATGCCAGGCGTTTTACCCGTTTTAAACAAAGGCGTTGTTGATATGGCAATTTTGGTTGGCTTAGCCTTAAATTCTAAAATTGCAAGAAGATGCAAATTTGATAGAAAACAATATTTCTACCCCGACCTTCCAAAAGGGTATCAAATTTCTCAATATGATGAACCCATTTGTATTGGTGGCGAAATTAAAATTTCAAATAAAACAATTAAAATTACAAGAGCGCACTTAGAAGAAGATGCAGGCAAATTAGTTCATGCAGGCTCCACAGGCATTTATGGCTCCGCTTATTCTTTGGTGGATTTAAACCGTGCAGGAACACCGTTATTAGAAATTGTTTCAGAACCTGATATGAGAAGCTCTGATGAAGCAAGAGAATATATGGAACAGTTAAGAAACAATTTAAGATATATTGGCGTTTGCGACGGCAACTTAGAAGAAGGTTCCATGAGATGTGATGCCAACATTTCAATTCGCCCAAAAGGTCAAAAAGAATTTGGCACACGTGCGGAAATTAAAAACGTAAACAGCTTCCGTGCGCTTCAAAGAGCAATCGAATATGAAATAGACAGACAAATTGAAATTGTTGAAGACGGCGGCGAAGTTGTTCAAGAAACAAGGCTTTGGGATGATAACAAGGGCATAACATCTTCTATGAGAGGAAAAGAAGATGCCCATGATTACAGATATTTCCCTGAGCCTGATTTAATGCCATTAGAAATTGATGATGAATGGATTGAAAGAGTTAAAGCAAAAATGCCCGAGCTTCCAAAAGCAAAAGTTGAAAGGTATATGGGGCTTGGCTTATCTGAATATGACGCAAATGTTATAGTAAATCAAATGGATTTAGCACTTTTTTATGATGAAGTAATTAAAGGAAACGTTAACCCAAAAACTGCTTCTAACTTCTTAACAGGTGAAATTGCCGCATATTTAAAAGAAGAAAAAATTTCAATCAATGATTCAAAATTGACGGTTGAAAATTTCCAAAAACTTTTAGGCTTACTTGAAAAAGGCACCATTTCAAATAACATTGCAAAATCTCTTGTTGTTGAAATTTTAAAAACAGGAGAAGACGCTGAAAAATTAGTTGAAAAGAAAGGCTTAAGCGTTTTATCTGATGAAGGTGCAATTTTAGAAATTGTGAAAAAAGTTTTAGAAAACAATAAAAGTCAGGTTGAAGCTTATAAAAGCGGCAAAGATAAGCTTTTTGGTTTCTTTGTAGGACAAGTTATGAAAGAAACAAAAGGCAGAGCAAACCCTGCTATGTTAAACGAACTTTTAAAGAAAGAATTGAATAACTAATTTAAGCCCCATTTTGGGGCTTAAAATTTCAAAATAAGGATTTTTATGGAAGAAATTTTTGATTTAATTATTGTCGGTCTTGGTCCTGCAGGAATAAAAGCTGCAAATATTGCAGCAAAAAACGGTTTAACCGTTCTTGCATTTGAAAAAGAAAATGTTGGCGGTTGCTGTCTAAACAAAGGTTGTGTACCGACAAAATCATTTTTGCATACATCAAACAGCTTTTTTTGCGCTAAAAATGCAATAAAAGACGGTGTTATTATAAATGGCGCAATCGAGCCCGATATTTCAAAAATGGTTGAAATTAAAAACTCAATTATTGCAAAACTCTCTAAAGGTGCTGAAAATGAACTTGTCAAAAAGGGCATTAAAATTATAAAAGAAGAAGCAAAAGTTGATTTTGAAAATTTAGAAGTAAATGGTTACAGGGCAAAAAATATAATAATAGCAACGGGTTCAACCCCATTTGAATTATGCGATTTTAAGTTTAATAAAAAAGATATTTTAAGCTCAGATGACATTTTAAACCTTGAAAAATTACCAAAAAGCATTGCAATAATAGGAACAGGCGCTATCGGAATCGAATGGGCAAGAATTTTTTTCAATTTAGGTGTTGAAGTTTCCGTTATTGAAAAAGCACCAACAATTTTGCCTTTAATGGATGTCGATATTCAAAAAAGAATAACAAGAATTTTCAAGCAGAAAAAAATTAAAATTTATACGGGAAAAACCGCAACTTTTTATAAAGAAGGCAAGTTAATTTTAGATGATAATGCAGAAATTATGGCAGATATTCTTCTTGTTGCTGTTGGCAGGAAAAAAATCGTACCTGAGAATTTGAAAATAAACTCAGACCTTACAACAAACTATAAAAATGTTTATGTTACAGGCGATATTTCATCAACCAAACAATTAGCCCACACAGCATCCATGCAAGCAGATTTTGTTATGAATAAAATTCTTGGCAAAGAAGCAAAATTAACCGAAAATGAATTAATTCCGTCTGTTATATACGGAACTCCGGAAGCTGCATCTATCGGCATTAACGAGCAAGATATTGAAAATTTTGACGATTATAAAATATATAATCTTCCAATCTCGTTTCTTGCAAAATCTTGGTGTGATAATCAAACAGACGGTTTTATTAAAATTATCACCAAAAACGATTTAATAAAAGGCGCACACATTGTATCAAATGAGGCATCAAGCCTTATAAGTCAAATTCAAATTATGATGCTTACAAATTATAAAGTTTCCGATATTAAAGATATAGTTTTTGCGCATCCCACATATTCTGAAGGCATTTTGGAGACAATTTTAAATGGATAAAGACTATCTAAGGCTCCCTGAGTATCTTAAACGACCTATTGCAAGTTTAGACAACAAAGAAAATAAAAGTGTCAGAAAAATTTTATCAAAATATAATTTAAACACGGTTTGTGACAATGCAAGATGCCCAAACAAAAGCGCATGTTATGGTTGTCTTACTGCAACGTTTTTAATTATGGGAAAAACTTGTACCAGAAATTGCAGATTTTGTAATATAACAGGCGGTATTCCGGACCCCTTAAATGCCCTTGAGCCAAAAAATGTAGCAAATGCAATAAAAGAATTAAATTTGCAATATGTTGTAATAACCTCTGTAACAAGAGATGATATTAAAGACGGCGGAGCAAATCATTTTGCACAAACAATTAATGAAATAAGAAAAAATTCAAGCTCGATTGAAATTGAAATTCTAACACCCGATTTTTTAGGCAGCAAAGAAGCTTTGGATACAATCATAAAGGCTGCCCCCGAAGTTTTTAATCACAATATGGAAACTGTTCCGAGGCTTTATAAAATTGCTCGCCCAAAAGCAGACTATACTCGTTCTTTAGATGTTTTATCTTACATAAAAGAAAATAATCCCAAAATTATAACAAAAACAGGAATTATGGTTGGCTTAGGCGAAACAAAAGATGAAATTATTCAAACAATGAAAGATATTTTGAATTCTAAAGTTGACATCTTAACAATAGGGCAATATATCAGACCCTCTAAGTTGCATTTAAAAGTTGATAAATACTATAGCATAGAAGATTTCAAGGAAATGAAACAAATTGCTCTGGATTTAGGCTTTAAGGCTTGTGTGAGCGAACCTTTAGCCAGAAGCAGCTATCAGGCAAAAGAAACCTATAATAATGTCGTTAAAATAAACAACTTAAAATAGCTATACTTATTTTTGCGCCTGATACATCGCCTTTTGTGCAACAACACCGTAGGGTATAGCCCTGTCTTCCGTTATTAAAATTGTAAAAATATCTCTTAGAATTTTATCATTTGGCGCCGGTGTTTTGTATAAATTTGAAGTTTTGGCACATTCCATATCATTGCAGTCGACATTTCCCGGAGTTGGCTTTCTATCTCCATTAACATCAACCAAAATAAGACAGGGCGGAGATATGGTATTATTAGGATTATCCTTTAAACCATAGCTTCCGCAGCCATTACAATATACATTACCAAACTGTTCATGCATTTCATCTTTACTTAAATTTACCAAAGTATTAGTGGCTGTGCAGGCAAATTGCTCGGATTCATGAAGCTTATTTTTGCCTTCGTATAAATCATTGGCGCCGTTAAATTCAAATCTCATACCGTCAGTTGTATAAAATGCACCGTTGCTGCCCAAAAAAAGACCGCCTAAGGCACTATTTGTGCGCACCATAAATGAAGTTTGACTTGTTGTTTTCAAAATAGACATGTGACGCATTAAATATTGTGGCAAATAAGAATTATCATAAGGGCTTTCACCTTCCAAAGCTATATTCATTGAAATTGCACTATTTAAAACTGAAACAGCCTTTTTTAATCCTGTTTTAAATTGCTGCTGTTCAGAATTTGAAATAACAGATGGTATTGAAATGGCAGCTACAACACCAATTATCGCTAAAGTTATTAAAATTTCCGCCAAAGTGAAAGCCTTTTTCATACGATTATCCTTTTTTATGTAAAAATTGCACAAAAAATAAGGCAAAAGTTGCCCTTACCATAGTTAATTATGGTATATTAGAAACATTGAGATTATAAATCGCTCATATTTACATTATACATAAATAACAATACTTGTCAATATATATACATACCAATAGGAATATTTTATGCAACGACAGGGTGAACGCTTAAAACAAATAAGGCAGGAGTTAGCCTTAACTCAAGAAGAATTTGGCACCTCATTAGGTATCTCTAAACAATTTTATTCAAACATTGAAACAGGAAAAAGCCTTTTGAATAACGAAAAATTAGAAATTTTACACAGAAAATATAATGTTAATTTGAATTACATCATAGGCGGCACAGGCGAGCATTTTTTAACTTCGCCCAAAAAGAAAACGGGCGAATTGATTCTAAATTCTATTGAAGAAATATTGAAAAATAATGGTTTGTTGTAAAACTTAACAAATTTGGCAATTTTGTTTCTTTTTTTATTTTAACTCATAAGTTTTATATATAAAAAATTCAAAAATATACCATGATAAACATTCAAAATTTGCCAAAAAGAAATTTTACACCCACAAAAAATATACCCTATGACGGTTTTAAAAAGAACAATACACTAAGTTTTACATCCAAACATACAATGAATGTAAACTTAAAAAATAGTGCCACGAAAAGCACAATTTCAGCACAAGTTGTTGAATTAGATTATTCACCAAACGATGACAGATTAATCTCAAACCTAAACACCCTCTGGTCAAAAACACAATTTATGGACATTATTTCTGATTTTTACCACAGAGGAAAAAATAAAAAATTTTTTGTAATTGCACTTGGAAATGACAATAAAATAGAAACAACAGGTGTAAAATCAATTTTACAAGTTGAAAACAAACAAGAAAACGGCGAAAGAATTTGCAAAATCGATTTTATACAATCTGCCCCTGAAATTGCTGATAATAAAACAAGTTCAATAAGAGGTGCCGGTGAAATAGCATTATATACAGCAGTGGATTATGCCAAAAAAACAGGGTGTAAAAAGGTTGCATTAGCAAGCACAAATAATGGTTTTTACGAAAAAGCCGGTTTTCAAATGGGCGAAAAAAAAGAACCCCTAAGTGCAATTTCTCCATACTATTTAACCGAAAAAGACTATAATTCTTTTTTAAACAGAGTTAGAGAAAAATATAGCATTTAGCAAAAAACATTATATTGGAATATTTAGATAATTTTATTTTATTACACAACGCACATAAGTTGTTTCGCTTCTTTTAACACGGTTTCTATCGCCCGTTCCAAAGTACTGTGTCCAAGCCAAACCGTCTGAACCCGTAGAAATTATAGAGCCTGACCAAAAAGTATATGTGCTTTCGCTCAAATTAATTAAGGGCGCATTAACAAATAATGATGCAATTTCATCTCTATCCGGCAATCTTAAATTTTCTCCCTGAACTTTACATGCCATAGATGCATCAACAGCATTTTCATCTGCACTATAAGAAGGAACCCTTGATGAATAATCAACTCCATAAGGTATAGGTGCAACCACAACAGGGTTTCTATTATAAAAAGCTGTTATAAACCCAACATCTTTCCCCACTTCATTGGGACCTTCCGCCCCATTCAAATCATAAACGAAATTAACACACATTTTATTTTGTGCAAAATGAATCAAAGAAGAATCCGAACCGCACAACGGATTATAAAAAACCGCCACCGACTCACCATTCACCGTCTCAAAAGCAGCCGCCTTTGTATCCGCCATATCACCGTTTTCATTAGATGATATATGAAGCCCATTTAAAAGCTTAGAATTCAACTCACTCATTTTTGTCGGAAATACAAGCTCAGATGTTCCATTTAACGTTGCAATTTTACTTGGCACCCCACACGAACCCAATTTATCAGGCCCGCAAACATTGTTTATCTTATACACCTTCGACAACGCATCTAAAATAAAACTTTCAGCTGCCGTATCTTCTGTTGCAGTTCCGTCTTCATCTTCCGTATACGTTCCATACCCACCTAACGTATTCATCTGCCCAATCGCTTGCGCCAGTCTTGCATGAAGCGCCCTTTTTTGAGCATCCCATGCTTTTTCATTAACATTCACCAATAAACTAGGCAACGTAATCGCCGCCACAATCCCAATAATCGCCAAAGTAATCAACACCTCAGCCAGCGTAAAACCTGTTTTCTTATTCATGAATAATTACCTTTCTATTTTATCGATGATGCCATTGTTTAGTCTGCATATAATCAAATACATTTTATCTTACAATGCAACGAACATAAATTGGAAGTGAACGTGCGTAGCGTGGACGAAGACCATCGTTAAAATGTAGACCCCAAGCCAATCCGGAAGTACCGAGTGAATCAACCGAACCTGACCAATATCCGTTAGATGTTAAATTATTAATAAGAGGAGCATTAATAAATAGCGATGCAAGTTCATCTCTATCGGGTAACCTTAGGTCTTCTCCCATTGTTTTACAAGCTGTTTGTGCATCCGTTTTGTCTGCAGCGTCTGTATACTGTGGAACCACTACCGTATAATCGCTACTATATGGTACAGGCGACACAACAACAGGATTTTTGTTGTATAAAGCGGTAATAAAACCAACGTCTTTGCCCACTTGGTTTGGTCCTTCAGCACCGTTTAGGTCATACACAAAGTTAACGCACATTTTGTTTTGAATGTAGTGAGTAGCTGTTGTGTCAGAACTACATAACGGATTATAAAACACCGCTATTGATTCCCCATTTACAGTCTCAAACGCTGCCGCTTTTGTGTCTGCCATATCACCGTCTTCGCCCGACCAATGCAGCCCATTTAACAGCTTTGAATTTAACTCACTCATTTTAGATGGAAATGCAATTTCAGATTTAGCATCATATGTTGTAATTTTACTTGGAATACCGCAAGAACTTAATTTATCGGGTCCACAAACGTTGTTAATTTTGTAAACCTTTGATAGAGCATCCAAAATAAAGCTTTCAGCTGCCGTATCAGCCGTTGCAGTTCCTTCTGCATCTTCTGTATAGGTTCCATAGCCGCCCAATGCGTTCATCTGTCCTATTGCTTGTGCTAGTCTTGCATGAAGCGCCCTTTTTTGAGCATCCCATGCTTTTTCATTAACATTCACAAGTAAGCTTGGCAAAGTAATTGCTGCTACTATGCCAATAATAGCTAAAGTAATAAGAATTTCAGCTAATGTAAACCCTTTTTTCTTTTTCATAAATAATTACCTTTCTATTGCTAAATAATTCCAACAGGAATATATGATAAGTATTACTTCACATATTCTAATATTATCATTATTTTATATTGCCTTCAATGTGTTATGTGGATTTTATCCTTTCAACTTTGCACCAATTTGAGTAAATTTGATGCAAGGGGTTAAAATAGTTGTTGGTGTGCTGTTTAAGGTGTTGAGGATTTAAAAAATGTCAAATTTTACCCTCTTGAACTAATCTAAAAACAATGATATATTGAGAAAAAGAAGATAAATGCACCAAGATTACTCATTTTGGTGCATTTTTTTGGTTGAAAAAGTTCTTTATCTAAGAGTGACTAAAATAATAGGACGGGTGGATATGGAATGTATGCGGAAGATGAGATTTCGTTGGGGTAGAAACCCCAACCTACGAAGTTTTAGTGTATGAATTTAAAATTAAGCAATAAAAATGCACCATAATATTCATTATGGTGCAAATGGTTTATATACATTCATATTATCATTGTTTTTTGGAAGTTACAAGCCTTATAATTTTGAAATATTGTGTATTTTTAGTAGGCTGCTATTCAATAGAATTAACCTTTTTCGGTTTTTTGAAACATAATGAATATTTTGGTCTAAAAAGTTGAAAGGAAAGCAAAATATGAAAAAGAAAAAGGGGTTTACTTTAGCTGAGGTGTTGATTACTTTGGCGATTATTGGGATTGTGGCAGCGATTACGTTACCTAGTTTGCTTGTAAACGTAAACGAAAAAGCGTGGGATGCGCAGAAGAAGGCGTTGCATGCCAGACTGGCGCAAGCCATAGGTCAAATGAACACCCTAGGCGGTTATGGAACCTATACAAAAGGCGAAACTGATGATGAAACAGTTGATACCGCCGCTGAGAGTTTTATTTTGGATGCGCTATCAAAAGTTTACAAAATTAATAACGTTTGTGGACCTGATAAACTAAGTTCTTGTGGTATTCCGAGTAAAATTACAACATTGGATGCGGTTGCTGAGATTACATTTCCAACCATGATGAGTGAACTGAATTCTAAGCTTTTAAATGGACAACATCATGCAAATGAAGACGGTGATGTGGCGGATACGAAAGCTGCAGCATTTGAGACAGTAAATGGCGAGTCTATTGCGGTTTTTTATAATCCTTTGTGTAGTTCTGATACGTCGGCTGACCATTTTGTGCAGAATAAAATGTGTGTTAACTTTGTATATGACTTAAACGGTAAAGAAGGTCCTAATCAGGTTGGCAAAGATGTTGGGTTTATTACAGCTTTTTATAATAGAAATCCTGTTGTGGTGGCGCCAGCATTTTTTGGTAGCACTTTTGCATCTTCAGTATCAAGCTATGATGATGGAACCGGTGTGGTTGATGTATTAGCTGCATGTAAGACGATTGCTGATGATTTAAGAACTCCTGATAGGGATGAGCTTGCGTCATTGTTTGTTAATTCGGCTTTGATTAATCTTTTTGATGTTGAAGGCGGATATTGGTCAAGTTCAATTATTTCCATAGGCGCATCAGGAATGGCTTGGGTTGTGGGATTTGATACCGGTGCTCGTAATCGTGGACCCAGGTTTCATAAGTATCCTGTTATGTGCATAAGAAAATAATTGTTTATATGTTTTGATGAGTAAAGCTGTTATATGTAAGATAATTTTTACAGTTGCTTATTTTTATTGAATTAAGGCGATAAAAAACCACACAAGGATAAGGTTTTGATTTTATCATTGTGTGGTTTTTTGTATTAGTTTACATTTTATTTATCATCTAATGCTGCAACGCCGGGAAGAATTTTTCCTTCGATAAATTCGAGGGAAGCGCCGCCGCCGGTTGAAACGTGGGTGAAATCTTCAGCTTTTGCAAATTTCTTTGCTGCAGAAACTGAATCGCCACCGCCAATAACAGATGTTGCGCCGTTTTTGGTTGCTTCTACTATGGCTTCCAAAACAGCTTTTGTGCCTTCTGCAAATTTTGGATTTTCAAAAGCACCAACAGGACCGTTCATTAAAATTGTTTTTGAATTTTTAAGAACTTCAGCGAAAGCTTTTCTTGATTCAGGTCCTGCATCAACGCCTTCAAAGCCGTCAGGAATTTCATTAATTTTGACAAATTTGTTTGTGCCGTTGCCTGAAAAATCATCAGTAGCGAGAACATCGGTTGCCATAACAAGTTTAACATTTTTTTCTGCGGCTTTTTTCTCGATTGCTTTTGCAACTTCTAATTGGTCGTCTTCGCAAATTGAATTACCGATTTTGCCGCCGTTTGCTTTAACAAAAGTATAAGCCATACCGCCGCCTATTATTAAGTTGTCAACTTTATCAATTAAGTTTTCTAAAACGCCGATTTTAGATGAAACTTTAGCACCGCCTACAACAGCTGTAAAAGGTCTTGTTGGGTTATCTAAGGCTTCTGATAGACATCTGATTTCTTTTTCCATTAATAAACCTGAAACTGCGGGTTTTAAAACTCTTGCTAATTTAGCGGTTGAAGTGTGGTTTCTGTGAGCTGCGCCAAATGCATCGTTTACATAGAAATCACCAAGTTCTGCAAGTTTGTTTGCAAAAGTCATATCATCATCTTTTGCTTCTTCTGCTTTATAGTATCTGATATTTTCAAGAAGTGCGATTTGGCCTTCTTTTAAATCTTTTAACATATCAGCCGCAACATCAACATCGGGGATAAACATAACATCTTCACCCAAAAGTTTTGACATATATTTTGCAACAGGGGCTAAAGTAAATTCAGGATTCTTTTCGCCTTTTGGTCTTCCCAAGTGTGCCATTAAAACAATTTTTGCGCCTTTTTCTTTTAAGAAATTAAGGGTAGGTAAAATTGCTTGAATTCTTGTGTCATCTGTTACATTTTTGTTTTCATCCAAAGGAACGTTGATATCAACTCTGACAAGAGCTTTTTTTCCTTTGATGTCGCCTAAATCTTTAATTGATTTTTTCATTTTAAACTCCTTTTAAAAGATAAAATTTTATAGTGCTATTTTACAATGAAAAAAACTTTTTTGAAACACAAAAAATCAGCCTTAAAATTAAGGCTGATTTTATTTTCACTTACACTTACAACTTAGAATTACTTAGCTTTCATAGTTAATTGTTGTTTTTTGATTGTCGGCATTTAAAGTCATGCCAAGGCGCATTGTTTGATTGTTTATTCTGTCAATTTCGCTTAAAACCTCGCCTGAAAAAACATTTTCATTTTCTTTTAAATATCCTAAAATTGGTTCCCATAAACCGGAAATAGCGCTTTCTACGGTATTTACGGTTGCTTCTGCTGTCCTTTGTCTGTTTTCAGGAATTACATTAAAACCAAACGATTTAATATTATTAAGCATTGTCAATCCTTCTTTATATCAAGTTCTTATAGAACTTCTATCGGCTTCACACAATTTATTCTTTAATAATAATTTGTTTTTTGTAAACATTATTAACATTACAAAAAAGCCATATATTTATTGTCAGATGTGCTTTTTGCCCATTTGTATAGAATTGTAACAAAAATAAGATATATTGAAATCATAAAAGATATATCGTTTTTATATAATTGTATCCCAATAAGAACAGAAATAAGGAGTAAGATATGTCAATAGATGCAATCGGTTCAGTTGGCGGTGGCTATTCAAATTCGTCAATAGGCAGCGTATCAAAAGTCGACAAAGAAAAATTTCAATTTGAAGATAACATTTTTGCTGCCGGTTTTAACGGTGCAAGCGGCATAGGTGCCTCTAGCGGATTAGAAGAAACTTCAGGAACTTTGGCAAGCAATAATGAACCATCAGGAAACTTATTTGAAGAATCAGCAGGGCAGCTTGCAAATAATGATATTAAAGATTTTAAATATGAAGAATCCGCAGGACAACTTGCACATGGCGGCTTAAATTTAGTGGCTTAATAAAAGGATAATGGAGTAGAAAAGTAAAGAACATAGGGTAAAACCTAAAGACGGGGTAGAAAAATGAGCGAAATAAAAGTGGTAAATATTCTTCTTTCAAGCTTATTATTGATGACAATAGTAATGTTTTCCTGGACTTTCGTATATATAAGCAAAATTCAAACATCAACAAGCACAAACATTCCGATTGTATCAGCATTTAACGCATAGAAAAGTCCAACAAAAGAAGAAGTATGAAAAATTAAACCGCCTTATTGTTAAGGCGGTTTTTCTCGTATTTAATGTGTTTATTATAATTTTTCAAAAGATATTAGTTCGGAAACAATTTCCTGATTTAATTTTGGGTCGCCTTGCATTATGCTTTTTACTTGTTCGTTACTAAAGGGCTTTTTGTAAGGCCTTTCTTCTTTTAAGGCTGTATAAACATCTGCGACCGAGAGTATTTGAGCGACCGTATTATCTTGTTTGGCAGGGTCTAAGCAGCCCGTATGGTGTAATCTTACAGCCTCTATTGTTTTGGGTTGCATATTAAAGGTTTTTAAAACTTCTGCGCCGATTTTTGCATGCAAATCAACAATGCTTCTTTCTTCAGGAGTTAGTGCTGCCGGTTTATCTAAAATTTCTCTTGGAATAAACGCTTTCCCTATATCATGCAAAAGTGCAGCTTGCATAAGTGTTGCATAATCTTCCTTTGGCAGTTGTTTTCCCAATTTCTTTGTTTCGGCGTACGTTCTTAAAAAATGCTCTTGCGCTTTTCCTGTTGCATTTGCTACTTCAATTTTTACGCCTAAACCTTTTGTTGCTAAGATATTTGCAATTTGAGGATTCATAGCAACAGCTCTTTTTAGAGATTTTTCATTCATAAATCTGTCTATATAGAGCTTTGGCGCAAAGCGAATGGCAAAAGATTCAAGTGCGCCCAGGACAGGATTTAGTTTTTTGTTTCCGACGTTAATTGTGCGAATAAAACGATCAGAACAAAATGTCGGAGCATTTTGAAAGTCGGTTTGTTTAAATGCGGGTACGTAAGTTGTTGGTTTTGTTGCCGAATAAGGGTGCACAAAAAAATTATTTGGCACGCCAAAGGCACCAAAACTACTGGTGTTAATTGCTTCTATCATAATATGCCTTTTAATAAAATGTTGTTCAAGGAAATTGTACATCAAAAATATTTTTTTCAAGTCCTATTTTACAAAATATTATTTTTTTGTTTACTAACTACTATTTTTTGAAAAGCTAATGTATGATATAATTATTCAATTAATTAAGGAGAAAAATTAACATGTCAAACCCCGTATTGAATGAAAGAGCAGTGGAGAGCTTTAGAGCAAATGAAGGTTCTTTTGAAGTTATGACAATTTCAGGAGTGGTTTTAAAAACGGTATTTTTATTCCTGATTCTTCTAACTGCCGCTTCTTACACTTTTTCACTTATCGTAAACGGCTTTTTGGATAAAGCCTCAATGCTTGGAACCGTTGGTGCTATTGGCGGTTTTATTGTTGCAATGATAATTATTTTTGCAAGAAATTCAAAAATTTTAGCTCCGCTTACTATGCTTTATTCTTGCTTGGAAGGTCTTTTTATAGGCGGTGTAAGCGCATTATTTGCGGCAAAAGGCGGAATTGCACTTGTAGGTCAAGCTGTGCTTGCAACTTTGGCAACATTATTTGCAATGCTATTTTTATATTCTGCAAGAATTATCAAATGTACGGAAAAATTTAAAAGTGCAATCATAATTGCAACTTTTGCGGTTTTGGTTGTTTATCTTACAACATTTGTAATCAGCCTTTTTAATCCGACATCATCATCTCTGTTAATGGGGGCAACTCCTTTTGGAATAGGTTTTAGCGCCGTTGTTTGCTTAATTGCTGCATTTAACCTTATAGTTGACTTTCATATAATTGAAAGTGCTAAAAATATGGGGCTGGATAAAGGTTTTGAATGGTATGGCGGCTTTTCTTTAATGGTAACTTTAGTTTGGCTATACATTGAGTTTTTAAAACTTTTGTCAAAATTAAATTCAAGAAATTAGTTAAATCTTTTAAATAAAAAACTCCCTTCAAAAGGGAGTTTTTTTATCGTCATTATTTATTTATGCATTTTTATTATCATAGTCAATTCTTCCGATAAGCTTATTAAATTTTCTTGTAACTTCACGGAACATATTCAAATCTAAGCTTTGAGCGCCGTCTGAACTTGCATTGTCAGGGTCATTATGAATTTCATACATAAGGCCATGAGCGCCTGCAATGAGTGCGGCTTTTCCCATAGGTTCGATTAAATATCTTCTTCCTGTGCCATGGGATGGGTCTACAATAATTGGAAGATGAGAATATTTTCTTAAAATAGGAACTGCTGCTATATCTAATGTATTTCTTGTGAAATCGTTATCATAGCCTTTTATTCCACGTTCGCAAAGAATAACATTAGGGTTACCGTTATACATAATATGTTCTGCAGCAAGTAAAAATTCTTTAATTGAAGCAGCCGGACCCCTTTTTAACATAACAGGTTTTTTAATATGTCCAAGAGCCTTTAACAATTTAAAGTTTTGCATATTTCTTGCGCCAACTTGTAAAATGTCTGCATATTGATTGACAAGAGGAATATCCATTGTATCCATAACTTCCGTTACGACAAGAAGCCCTGTTTGCCTTCTTGCTTCAGCTAAAAATTCAAGCCCTCTTTCTTCTAAGCCTTGAAAATCGTAGGGTGAAGTTCTTGGTTTAAAAGCGCCGCCTCTTAAAAATTCGCAGCCCATTTCTTTTGCTGCTCTTGCAATTTCAAGAAGGCTTTCTATATCTTTTTCAACGGAACATGGCCCAACCATTAAGACAGGCTTTTCTTTTCCGCCAATTTTTACACCATTTGGAAATTTAATGACGGTATCTTCCGGATGTGCAGTTCTTGAAGCTAATTTATATGGTTCTTGTATTGATTTAACCGTTTTAACGCCGTCAAAGCCTGCTATAATTTGCGGACTTAAAATTCTTTTATCGCCAATGGCGGCAATAACTTTTAAAACATCGCCATAGTTTATATTTACTCTAAAACCGTGCTTTTCAAGGTATTGAACAACTTTTTCAACCTCTTTGTCTGTTGCGTTTGGTTCCATTACAACAATCATTTTTCATATCCTCGCTTTAATACTATCAGATAAAGCTATTAAACCATGAAAAAAGATTTTAAAAAACATTAATCATCATCTTTGTCTTCATCATCATCGTCGT
Source organism: Candidatus Gastranaerophilales bacterium (assembly GCA_944325175.1). Lineage (GTDB taxonomy): Bacteria > Cyanobacteriota > Vampirovibrionia > Gastranaerophilales > Gastranaerophilaceae > Galligastranaerophilus_A. Next base: position 59,483 of record CALUYZ010000003.1, read on the forward strand.
CATCTTTTTCGACGGTTAAATTTTCTTGAACAGAGGAATTTTTGTTATCTTCAATATCAAAGACGTTTGAATTTGTTGTGTTTGGAATGGTAACGCCTGATAGGGTTTTCATATAGTCTTTCATGCCAAACGTTTCAGAACCGGGAATTGGTCCGTTTGAGTAATTGTTTTGGTTTTTATTGTCTTCGTCATTTGTTTTTCCTATTTTTTTGTTAACAAAGGCAACAACTCTGCCTATAACAGGGGTCATTAAAACCGTAACCAAAAATCTTACCGTTAAAGTGAATACAGTTAATGATTTTGCTTTTGAAATGTTTCCATAAATTGATTTTGCTTGTTTTTCAAATCCTGAAGCAGCCAATTTTGCAATATCATCATTTTCGATTATATTTTCTTTTATGGCTCTTTGTACAATATCATTGTCCTTTAGGGCTTTGATTGAATCTTTAAGTGCGTCTGAGAAATTATCCCAGCCGCCTGATAAAAGCTCGTCTGAATGACGTTTCATAGCATCTAAATCTATATTTTCTTTGCCTTCTTCAAGGGCAATTTTCAATGATTCTACAATTTTGCCGTTTGCTTTATTGTAAAGCTCTGCATCGTTATGTTTGACATAGCTTCTTAATAGGTCTTCCATCGGTTTATCTGTATATTTGTCAATTAAAAATGCTGCAGTAGATGATGCTGCTGTTACCATACAGTTATTTATCATCAAAGGAAGCTTTCTTTCTTCCTCTATTTTTTCAGATTTAGCGGTATTACTTACGTAAAAATATGTAATTGCAAAAGATGCTAAGTCTGACCACCTTGCAGAGGGTTTTTCAAATCTGGCAGTTGTTTCTACAAGTTTTTGACCCACTTTTCTGGGTGCTATCCAGCCGATGCCTTTTGCAATATGTTCATCAAAAATTGCATTATACATGCTTTTTAATTTTTTGAAGCCTTTTGGCGGCTCTTGTTTTTTGGCAAATTCTATGGTCTTTTTAACTCCTGAAGCAAATATATCAGATGTATTGTCTGCAACTTCAGAAGCTATATTTCCCTTGAAGGAAGGATTAGAATTTTGTGAATTTCCCGTAAATGAAATATTGGAATTTGTGTTTTTATTGTCTGAACCGTTGAATGAAGGTTGGTTAGTGTGAATTTCATTTGAATTCATTCTGATTGTGTTCATAACGGTCATTTTATTCATTGGGTTTTCAATCGGGTTTTTCTTAACTTGTTTGGACTTTTTATCTTTACCAAACAGAAGCTTTAAGATATATGGCGTAAGCGCAATCGTAAGAGCAGCTTTCATCGGAGAAACGCCAATATCGGGTATTTTTTTATAAGTGGTTTTAAAGGCATCGCCTAAAGTGCTTTTTAATTTAGTGCCGTTTGCAAGGGTGATAAGTTCTTCATTTTTAAGGGCGTCGACATAATTTGCATCTTTTATGTATTTTGTCGGGTCTTTTGAATCTAAACTTTTTACAACTTTATTAACTGCCGATGAAAATGGTCCTAAAATTAGATTTGATAAGCCAAAACCAATGAAAGCGGAAACGGAATTTTTGGTTGCGGACATTTGTTTGTCTTCCATTTCAGCACCCGGCATGGCAAGAACACAAACAGGTTTTAACATGCCTGCAACAACAAGCGCTGTCAGAGCTTCATAAAAAGTTTCACTTTTATCAACGCTTTTTAAAACGCCTTTGAACCAATTTGCCCCGCCCATTTTATCTGCCCAAGCCGGAACATTTTCCATAGCGCCTTTATTTATTGCCTCTTTTGTTATATCTTTTACCATTTCTGCTGTTGTTTTTACAATTTTCTCTTTGCCGGTAAAAGATGTTTTATCAAAAGAAGTTGTGTTTGTTTCATCTAAAATTTTAGACCCGCCTAAGCTTACACGCTCTGCGGGTCTAAAGTTGTCATATTTATCTGTACTATTATGCAAGTGCTCTGCAGCTTTGCTTGGCTTTTGCTTCTCATAATTGATTGTGCCGCCATGCATTGTTGTATTATTCGGTAGTATTGATTTGTTAATTCTCATGGTACCTAATTAAAACATGTAAAAAATTTTTTTTGCGCATTTATAAAAAAATCTTAACATGTTGATAAATGCCTTTCTGTATGCCTTGTAATAAGCTTTTCGGTTTTTTCAAAAATTACATTTTCAAAATTTATATTATACAAAGAGTTAATTTCATTTATAAAAAAGCATGGGCTTGTGATATTTATTTCTATTATTTTGTCACCTATAACATCTAAGCCTGCCATATAAACCCCGTCATCCATAAGTGTTTTTGAAATAATTTTTTCCATATTTTTTTGCTCAGGTGTTAAATTGCCCAAAATCAAGTTTTCTTTTTTATGTTCATTAAACTTAAAATCGTTATTTGTTGCAACTTTTGTGACTGCATAGTCCATAATTTCGCCTGCGATAAAAATAAGCCTTTTATCACCCTTTTCAATTTCTTTTAAAAATTTTTGAACCATGACTTTTGTTTTGCCGTTGTCCGTTGCTGTTGAAATTATTGCATTTATGTTTTTATCTTTTGAATTAAGGTAAAAAACTCCTGATGAAAAGCATTTATTTAATGGTTTTATTATAATTTCTTCATTTTCGAATAAAAATTCTTTTATAAGTGAACTTTCGGATGTAACAATATTTTTCGGTGCTAATTGCGGAAATTTATTTATATAAAGCTTTTCGTTTATATTTCTTAATGCCTTGTTTGAATTTATACAAAAAACTTTTTCGTCTAAATAATCCAATACATAGGTTGCATTAATAAAATCAATGTCTACAGGGGGGTCAGGACGTGTAAATATTACATCATAATTATTTAAACAATTTTTTATTTTGCTGTCGGATTTAAAAATATTATTATGCTTTACATTTGTTGAATAAACAAGCGAAAACGGTTTATTGCCCTCTAAAAAAAGCTCGTGTTTTGTTGTTATGTCAACTTTGTAACCTTGTTCAAGAAATGTTTTAATCATCCAAAAATCTGTAACTAAAACATTAAATTCAAAATACTTAAATTCAATTTCATCAATTATAAATAAAATGTTTTTCATAAAATATATTATATAATAAAAACAATTTTAATAATTGTGCCAAGTTGTGTCCGATTTGGTATAATTAAAATAATTTAAAATAAGGGTATTTATTATGCATGAAGATAAAATTAAAAGTTTGGTTGAGGAAATAAAAAACGACCCAAACAATCTTAATAACTACAGAGCGCTTGCAGATTTGTATATAGATAAGCAAGATTATAATTCTGCTTTTAATATTTATCAGGAAATTTTAAAGAAAAATGAAAATGATATTCAAGCACTTTTAAATTCAGGCAGTATTAAATTTTATACAAAAGAATTTAAAGAGGCGCTTAAATTTTATTCAAAAGGTATTGAAATTGAGCCTGAAAACAGCTTGTTGCACTATAACGCAGGAAATGTTTATGCAGAAATAAATGATTTTGAAGATGCTGTTCGAGAATATAAAAGTGCAATTAAAACAGGAATGAATAATGCTGCAATTTATAATGCAATGGGCATTTTGTATTCTGATAACGGTAAATATCCTGATGCGAAAGGCTTTTTCCTTCGTGCTCTTCAATTCGAGCCTGATAATTCGGAATGTCTTGCAAATTATGGCACCTTGTGCCAAAGAATGGGCGATTTCAAGCTGGCAGAAGAAAATTATAAAAAATCTTTTGCAATAAAAAATGATAATGAACAGGTTGCACTTGCGCTTGCAAATTTGTATGTTCAAATGGAAAGAAAAAATGAAGCTGGAGAATTTTTTCAAAAAGCTGTTGAAATAAAGCCGGATTATTATTCTGCTTGGGTTTGCAGAGCTATTTTTCATTCGGATGAAAAAGAATTTGATGAAGCCATTAAATATTATAAAAATGCGATTGAATTAGAACCTAAAAAATCAAATGCTTATATGCTTTTGGCTCATCTTCTTTTAAACGAAAAAAGATACGATGAAGCCATTGATACATACAAAAGAAGCTTAGAGCTTACTGAAAATAAAACAATGGTATATGTTTTTATTGCAAATGCTTATATGCTTAATTCAAATATGAAAGAGGCAATTAATTATTACAGGCTTGCAATGAAATCTACCAAAGATAATGCAGAAATTACCCTTATATACATTGATATTTTAAGTGAATTTATTGAAGGAAAAATAAATAATGCAGCATAAAACAGAGGTTCCTTTTTTTGAAAGAATTATTGCAGCCGGGTCATATTTAACTCTTGGCACGGTTGGCATGATTTGGTTTTTGATTAGCGTTTTTGTTGTTAAAAAACCAATGAGCGGATATTTAACATGCAATTTAATACAATCTTTTGTTTTGTCTATTTTATATGCAATTATAAGCCTTGCATACAGCATTTTTATAGGCTTATTAACAGCAATTCCTTTTGTTGGAACTTTATTTTTGAAATTACATGTTTTTCTTTTTGAAATGCCGATTTTTAATACCTTAAATTTCATAAACTATATAATTTTATTATTCTTATGTTATCTGTCTTTTATTTCACTTTTTGGCAAACTTCCTTATGTGCCTTATATAACAGACATTGCAAAAAAGATGTTTTAGTTTACTGTTTTTAACAAGCTTGATAGTTTTTGAAATGAATAGTATTATACTATCTATGCTGGATTTTATTAAAAAACTGGTAAAAAAGATAAATAAGCTTGATGATTTTATAAATCTTTATAAAGAAAATGCAGGCGAAGTTTCAATGCCTTCTTATGCTTATATGAACTGGGGCATAAAACTTTTAGATGTCGGAGATGAAAAAAAGGCATTGGAACTATTGGAAAAAAGTGTTGAGATGCCTTATGCAAATTCAGATTCTTATGTGAACCTTGCAATAGTACTTGCAAAAGAAAATAAATATGAGCTTGCGCTTAATTATCTTAAAAAAGCTACAAAATTAGATAATGAAAATGCAAAAGCATATCAAGTTTTGGGGTCTGTTTATTCTGAAATGGAAAATTTTGAAGAGGCAAAAAAAGCGTTTTCAATTTCAATTAAAATTAACCCCAGAAACTCTCAAACTTATATAAATCGTGCAATTTTTTATGCCAAAACAGGTAAAATTAAAGAAGCACATACAGATTTTAAAACCGCCTGTCATATAAACCCCGGAAATACACAAGGCTGGTTTTTATGGGGGGTTTTGTGTTCTCAGTGTAAAGACTATATAAATGCAATAGACAGGCTTAAAAAGGCGGTTTCGCTTGACCCTTTTCATTCTGATGCTTACTATCACCTTGCATCTATTTCTTTTTTAACGGGTCAATTTAAAGATGCTATAAAATATGCAAAAAAATCTATTGCAATTAATCCGAAACGTCCTGAAACATATATTGCGCTTGCAGAAAGCTGGTTGCAGCTAAAAAATGAAAATGAATGTTTATCGGTTTATCCTAATGCACTAAAAGAATGTGAAGTGAACTCTCAATTTTATTATTCTTGGGGGGTTTCATTTCAATATTTTAAAAAATGGGAAGAATCTTTTGATAAATTAAAAAAAGCAATAGAGCTTGATGAAAAAAATCACCTCGCCTATTATGCTTTATCTATTTCATATTTTAAGACAGAACAAGAAGAACAAGCTTCTAAAATGCTTGAAAAAACCATTGAAATAAAACCGGACCATTTGATAGCTTTATATAATTTAGGGCAATATTATTTAAGAAGAAACGATTATGAGCATGCTGTCGAATATTATAAAAAAGCCGTTGCAAGCAATATAAATGCCGGTTATATTTACCTAAACATTGCATCTTGTTTTGAGCTTATGGGCAATAAAGAAGAAGCGCTTGAATATTGGAAAAAGGCGGTTGAATATAATCCAAACAATATAGATGCAAAAATAAGCCTTGCCAATGCCTATTTGAAAGCAGGCGATATTCAAAATGCAATCAGAAAAATCAGGGGTGCATACATAAATAATAAAAATGATATTAAAATTCTTTTAATGTATGGAGTTTTGCTTTTAAATAACGGAGAATATTTTGAAGCATTGGAAAAATTAAACGATGCCCTTGAAATTAATCCGGAGTATGAAATTGCGAAATATGCAAAAGTTGAATGTCTTATAAAATTGGGCAAAATAGAAGAAGCTGAAGCAATTTACAGCCAATTTGCACAAAAAGAAAATTCAAAAGATGACTCTGATATTTTATATTTAACGGCTCTTATTAATGAAGCTAAGATAACAAAAAGTAATAATCTTGAATTAATTGATGAAACTATAAATATTTGTGATAAAATAATTTCACTGCATAATGAAGGTGGAGTTGACTCCAAGGTATTAGCAATTAAGGACAATTTAATTAAAATTAAGGAAAATTAAGAAGCAATGGCAATAGTAGTTCAAAAATTTGGCGGTACATCTTTAGCGGATGTTGAAAAAATTAAAAATGTGGCAAAAGCTGTAGTTAGAGAAAAAGAGCTTGGAAATGACGTGGTTGTTGTGGTTTCTGCAATGGGTCACACAACGGACAATCTCATAAAATTGGCTCATGATATTTCAAAAAACCCTTCAGCAAGGGAAATGGATATGCTTATGTCAACTGGCGAACAAATTTCCATTTCGCTTTTAGCAATAGCCATTCAAGAAATGGGTTATAAAGCAGTTTCCATGACAGGCGCTCAAGTTGGCATCTACACTGAAGATACTCATTCAAAAGCAAGAATTGTTGACATTAAAACAGAAAAAATAATGTCTTATATTAAAGAGGGAAACATAGTTATTGTTGCAGGTTTTCAAGGAATTACAAAAGATGGAGAAATAACCACTTTGGGTCGTGGCGGTTCTGATACATCTGCTGTTGCAATCGCAGCAAAATTGCAGGTTGAAAACCTTGGAATCGAAAGATGTGATATTTATTCTGATGTTGAAGGCATTTATACTACAGACCCAAGAGTTGTGCCTACTGCAAGAAAATTAAAAGTTATTTCTTATGAAGAAATGCTTGAACTTGCAAGGGTTGGCGCAAATGTTCTTCACCCGAGGTCTGTTGAAACTGCAAAACAGTTTCAAGTGCCGATGAGGTTAAGAAGTTCATTCAAATTAGACGATTTAGGAACACTTGTTATAGGAGTTGAAAAAATGGAAATTTATAAACCCGTCACTGGGCTTGCTTGCGACAAATCACAAGTAAGGGTTGTTATATGCGATATTCCGGACAGACCCGGTAATGCAGGTAAATTGTTCTCTTTACTTGCAAAATATGAACTTTCAGTTGATATGATTATTCAATCCTATGCAAGAAGCTCAAATAATACTAATGACATAGCTTTCACAATAGATAAAGATGATCTTCAAAAGTTCATGTCATTAAAAGAAGAAATAACATCTATTATGAATCCTTCAAATATTCATATTGATGAAGATATTGCAAAAATTTCAATAGTGGGTGCCGGCATGATTGACCGTCCGGGTATTGCGGCTCAAATGTTTGAATCATTAGCAAAAGAAGGTATCAACATTAAGATGATTTCAACATCTGAAATTAAAATCAGCTGTCTTGTTGAAAAAATGCATGCAAAACAGGCAACTGAAGCTTTATGCAAAGTGTTTGAACTTGAAGGTGAAGATGTTGCAGTTGTTCATGGAACATTACCTGATTAATTTTTAAATTATGAATGGAAAATTTAAACTAATTACAGGTTTAGGAAACAAAGATAAAAACAAGGTGAAAAGCCTTGTTTTCCTTTGGGCAAAAGCGGGCGCCGATATTTTTGATGTTTCGCCTGCAGTTGTTCCTTTGATTCAAGAAGCAATAGTTGAAAACGGTTTAAAATTAGAAGATTATGATTTTTGCACTTCTTATGCCATAGAAGGAGATTTTCATGGCAAAAAAGCGCAAATTGATTCCATTAAATGTAAACTGTGCAATAAATGCGTTAAATCTTGCATTGAAGGCGCAATAAACCCGCCAAATATAGATGAAACAAAGTGTATCGGTTGTGCCCACTGCAAAAAGGCATGCAAATATGGTGCAATACATCTGTATGATGAAATTGACCACAGTTTTTATGATTTACTTAAAAAAGATGTCAAGTTGGATACGGTTGAAATTCATATTTCAATTAAAGATAAAAAAACCATTAAAGATGAATTTAAAAAAATCATAAAAGCTCTTGATAATTCAAAGTGTGCCAAAAATTCAAAAATCAGCATTTGTTTCAATAGAAAATATTTTTCAAATTCAAAAGCGGAAAAAATTCTTGCTAAATTAAAAGAAATGTCAGGCGAAAGAGAGTTTTTGGTTCAAGCAGACGGCAATTCCATGAATGGTGCAAATAACAGTTTATCAGGTACCATTGAAACTGTTGCTTTTGGCTTATTTATAAAAAGTTTAGGATATGATGTTATTTTATCAGGCGGCTGTAACGAATTTACGGCTGAATTAGCCAAAAATGTCGGGCTACAATGTTCAATAGGCTATGGCAGCTTTGCAAGAAAGATGACAGAAAATTTGTCCGAAGATGAAAAATTAAAAATTGCAAAAGAATTTGTCAGAAAAACAAAAGAATTATTAAATGATTAATCTTGTTAAAAATTTTATAAAAGAAAATAATTTAGAGAATAAAACAATTCTTTTAGGATTCTCAGGCGGTGTCGACAGCGCCACTTTGCTTGACATTCTATCTAAAATAGAAAATATAAAACCGGTTGCAATTCATCTTAATCATAATTGGAGAGGGGAAGATTCCAAAAAAGATGAAGAGCTTGCAAGGCGCCTTGCTAAAGAAAAAAACGTTGAATTCTATTGTGAAACTCTTTCTAAAAATGCAAAAAAAACGGAAACAGTTGCAAGAGAACTCAGGTATAAATTTTTTGAAAATTGTGCAGAAAAATTTATGGCAGATGCAATTTTTTTGGCGCACAACAAAAATGATAATGTCGAAACCCTTATTTATAGGTTAATTAAAGGAACAGGTCCAAGCGGTCTTAATTCAATTCCAAAAAGAAGAAATTTATTCTACAGACCCTTAATTAATACGGAAAGATGCGAGATTGAAAAATATGCAAGTGAAAACAATCTTGAATTTGCGGTTGATAAATCTAACTTTGATACAAAATATAAAAGAAATTTAATCAGGAAAAAAATTCTTCCTCTTATGCAAGAAATTAACCCTGAAGTTATTAATTCAATTTCAAACTTTATAGACCTAAACACTAAAAGTCAAAAAATTATCGACGATGTTATTTTAAATGTTCAAAAGAAAATTATTCAAAATGCCAAAATAAACAGGGAAAAATTTTTGGCGCAAAATGTTGAAATTCAATATGAAATAATAAACAGATACCTGAAAGGAATTATAAAAAACCGAGATTTTAAAACCATAGATAAAGTTGTTCGTTTTATAAAAAATAAATCAGTCGGCAAAATTTCAATCGGGCTGAATTTATTTTTAAAAATTTATAACAATGAAATTTATATCTTAAATACAAAACAAAAGCCTGATTTTTTTCAAATTAATTTACAAGAAAAAAATAAATTTTTGAATTACGAAATTAATCTTGAAGAAGTTGAGCTGCCTAAGGTTTTTGAAAAAAATTGTTTTATCAAACTTGATAAAAGCAAAAAATATGTAATACGAACAAGAAAAGAAGGCGATATTTTCACTCCTTTTGGTTCTAATTCACCCCAAAAATTAAAAACATATTTTATAAAGAAAAAAATTCCTTCGGAATTAAGGGATAAAATACCTTTAATTGCAATTAAAAATGAAATAATGTATATAGCAGGTGTTTCTATGAGTGAAAAATTAAAAGTAGATACAAATGATAAAAAATGTTATAAAATAACGGTAAAGGAATTTTAATATGGAAAAACAACTAAAAACTTTAATTGATGAAAACAGGCTAAAAGAAAGAATAAAAGAGCTTGCGCAAGAAATTAACGCACAATATAAAGAAGATGAGCCAATAGTTGCAATTTGTGTTTTAAAAGGTGCAGTTATGTTTTTTTGCGAGCTTGTTAAATATTTAAAAATGCCTGTTCGTATGGAATTTGTCAGCTTATCAAGCTACGGATGCTCTGAATGTTCATCAGGCAGAGTTTCTGCCCTTAATGTATCTTTACCCCCACTTGAAAATCAAAAAGTTTTAGTTGTTGAAGATATTATGGATACAGGTTTGACTTTAAAATTTTTACTTGATTATCTTAAAACAAAATGTAATGTTAATGATGTTAAATTAGCTGTCATGTTTGACAAGAAATGTGCGAGAAAGTTTGATATTGAACCTGATTTTTCGGCATTTGATGTAGATGATAAATTCATTGTCGGTTTTGGGCTTGATTATAATGAATATATGAGAAATATTCCTTATGTAGGATATTATGAAAAATAGCAAAAATATTTCTTGACAGGTTTTCATTAACTAACACATATTATACGAAGGATAAGAGATTGAGAATTAACAACATAACACCTGTCAGTTTTGGCTACTCCAAAAAAAGCCAAGAATATTTAGAACAAAATGCTGCCCGTATTCAAGAACCTGAATTAAGAGATGCGCTTTTATTGTGTTCTGATACTTGCAATAAAATGGAAGATGTAATTAGAGCAAATGAAAAAAAATATGGCCCTATGTATTCCATTTCAAATTATGTCGATTTTTTTGTTGCACTGAAAGACACCTTGTTATCGCACATAGTTCTTTTATTTGATGATAGCGATAAATATATTCAATCTGAATACAGCTATTATTCATCAGCTCTAAACAGATGTAAAAATTCTGAAGACAACTGGAGAGCAAGTGTTATAGACAGGCTTAAACTTTGGAATTCCAATCTTGGAAAAACCAAAGAAGAAATGCAAGTTGAACTTGAACAAAACAGACAATATGCAGAAATTGGCAAAGCAACCTTTATGGAAGCTTTTCAAGATACGCCCGATGATATGGCAAAAGCAACTTCAACAGATACGGCACCTGTAATTGAAACCCTTGCAAAAACTGAATTTTCACCAAAGGGCATGCAAGATGTTATGGGAATGGATTCTTTAAAAAAAGAATTAATTGAAAATATAATTGAACCTGTAAATAATCCGCAACAAGCAAAGCTTGATTTTGAAGAATACGGCAAAAGAATTCCTTCAGGTATATTGCTATATGGACCTCCGGGGTGCGGTAAAACATACATAATCGAAGCTCTTGCAGCAGAAACCGACAGTAAAGTTTACGTTATAAATAGCGGCAATACGGGTTCAAAATATGTAAATCAAACTGCAAATAATATTAAAAATGCCTTTGATACGGTATTTACGGAAGGCGATAAATCAGAAAAACCTGTTTTTATATTTATGGATGAAATTGACGCTATGACATCAAACAGGGATGAATCAAGCAACGGCGAAGATACAAAAGCTGTTGCAACACTTTTGAAATGCATAGAAAGTGCCAAAGCTCATAATACAATCGTTATAGGCGCAACAAACAAATACGATTTAATGGACCCTGCAATCAGGCGCCGTTTTGATATGAAAAGATATGTTGGTTTGCCTGAGCAAGAACACAGAGAGGCGTTAATCAGGAATAATTTATCTGCAAAAACAAAAGGTAAAAAAATTCTTGGCGAAGATGAAAAAATTAAATCTATTGCACAATCGCTTCAAGGATATTCTTCAAGCAGCATAAATATAATAGCAAATTTAGCCGCTTTAAATGCGCTTGATAGAGGAAGAGCAGACATAGATATTTGTGATTTTAAAAAGGCAATAGAAACAACCGGTGAAGAAAAAATTGATGAAAAACCTTATAAACCTATGGCGAAAAAAGATAAAATAGGTTTTGCCACAAGTTTTTTCAATGATTAATAAAATGTAAATCAGTCAAATGAAGTAAAAATATCTAAAAAAACAAACTTTACGGTTGATTTTATTACCATGCTCATCATGCATAATAGCAATATTATGAACACAAACGAGAAATGTCTCATCAAATATTTATCATTCGGGAAATACGAACAAGGTGTGGATACTCACTCATTGATTAAGTTTTTAATTAATCATGACATTAAGTTTTCATTCAACGAGCTAAACCCTGTTTGTAACATTATTGACGAATTGGAATTTTTTGAAAATATCAATTATAATTAATTCTTATGAAGGAAAAATTTTTAAAAAATATTTTTTTTCTAATAGCTGTCACATTTGTTATAGCTTTTCTTGTTTTTCTTTTTAAATTATTCAACATCTGGAATTTTTTACTTGAAATTGAAAATAAAACATTTGATTTTCGTCAACAAATAATTTCACAGTATAAAAAATCAGATAAAGATATTGTGATTTTAGCAGTTGATGATTCAAGCTACGAATACATTGTTTCAACTTATGGCGCTTGGCCTGCCCCCAGAGATTTTTGGGCACATATTTCAAATGGTATTGAACAAGCAAAACCAAGGGCGATTGTATATGATCTTTTGTTTGTTCAGAATTTTAAAGTTTTCGGCAACAGTGATAAAAAGCTGACAGATACCGTTAATAATAATGATAATATTTATGTTTCAATGACATTTGATTCAAGACCAAAAGAAGTAAGAAAACCAATCGAGCTTCCAAAATCTTTAGAAACAAACATTAACGGTAATTTTGAATTTTTAAAAAAAGCACCTCTTGTAAATAAAACAAATGTAATGGGAATTTTACCGGATTTATTAAACGGAACAGATAATATAGGTTTTATTAACGTTGCAAGAGATAAAGACGGAATTTTAAGAACAAGTATTCCTTTATTTGTTTATAAAGATAAATTCTATAAGCATCTGGATTTTCTTTTGGCACTTGATATTTTGGGATTGGATTCTAAAAATTTAACCATAGATAAAAACCGTGCAATCAAGCTTGCTGACGGCAGAAAAATCCCCCTAAATGAAGATGGCAGATGCTATCTCAACTGGTATGGCGAGCAAGAATCTTTTAAATATATTCCTCTTTGGGAAGCTGACAAGGCAATTAAAGAAAATAATATAAACTATTTGAATTCAACATTTAACAATAAAATTATTTTTGTTGGTGTAACAACAACAAGTTTGAACGATATTAAATCTACCCCAACGTCCAGAATGTTTGCAGGTGTTGAAACCCATGCAACTTTTTTAAACAATATTTTTGATAATAATTTGATTAAAAAAACAAGCAATTTGTTTGATATAATTGCAACAATAATATTAACTCTTTTAACCGCTTTTATTGTTGTGAAATCAAAAAATGTGCCTTACGCAATTTTGGGTGTAATTGCACTTATAATAATTTATTCAATTTTAACAATACTTATAATGCACTTTTTAAATCTGTGGGTTGGGCTTGTTTTACCTTTGGTTTGTTCAATCGGTACGGTTACCGGATGTTATGCAATTAAGTATATTGTAACCTCAAGAGATTATGAACATACTTATAAATTGGCTGTTACAGACGGTTTAACAGATATGTACAACCACAGATATTTTCAAGAGCAAATGAAGTTAAATATAGATAATGCAAAAAGATACAATACGCCTTTTTCTTTAATTATGGTTGATATTGACTTCTTTAAAAAATTTAACGATAAATACGGTCATCAATCAGGCGACGCTGTTTTAAGACAAGTGGCTCAAACAATTAAGAAAAATATAAGGTCAACTGATATTCCTTGCAGATACGGCGGCGAAGAAATGAGTGTTATTTTGTCTAACACTAAAAAAGAAGAAGCTTATATCGTTGCTCAAAAAATATGCGAAGCTGTCAGAAATAAAGAATTTGAACTTGCAACGGGTGATTGGACCCATGTTACAATTAGCTTAGGAGTTGCAAGCGCGCCTTTTGATTCTGATTCTGTTCAAGGGCTTATAGAATATGCCGATAAATGTCTTTATATTGCAAAAGAAAACGGAAGAAATCAGGTTGTTTCAAAAATTGAAAATAACTAAGCCTCTGTGGTTAAAAATTTAGCTTGCCTTGGTAAAAACATTTTCTCATTGCTCATTTTGTTATCTTTTTTTTCAAAATCCTTATTTTCAACCCAAATTTCAAAGTCAAAATTCTTTTGCTCTTGAATTATTTCTTCTTTAACTTCAATCGCATAATTTATATCTACAAAATTCAGCTTTTCATATTTTTCAATGTAAAAATCGCTTTCGCCGCAATTTGTACAAAATTTATCTTCGGGAATAATGTTTCCAAACTCTTTTTTGGCTGTCCTTTTTATTTGACAATGTGAACATCTTACTATGTAATAGCTTTTTTTTAAATATTTACCGCACCTTGGACAATAACCTTCGTTTGAATATAAAAGAGCGCCAATGTGTCTGCATTTAAACAAATTTTTAATTATTTCTTTTAGTTGAATTTTCATATCAGATATTTAATTTTTTAATTAAAAAAGTCAAAATTAAACATCTATATTGCCATAATAGTCGTCATCATCTGCAATTTCATATTCATCATCATCAGATAAAATATCGTTTTGTTTGTTTATTTGAATTTTATATGGTTTATATTCTTCGTATTCTTCTTCTCTTATTTCATCTTCATCAATGGTTTTATTATCTTGTTTGACAAATGAATCTTTAACTTCATCTTTGTTTTTTGTTTTAATAAATCTTGTAATTGCACCAAAAAACTTCTTTTTTGTTAAAAAAAGTCAAAATTAAACATCTATATTGCCATAATAGTCGTCATCATCTGCAATTTCATATTCATCATCATCAGATAAAATATCGTTTTGTTTGTTTATTTGAATTTTATATGGTTTATATTCTTCGTATTCTTCTTCTCTTATTTCATCTTCATCAATGGTTTTATTATCTTGTTTGACAAATGAATCTTTAACTTCATCTTTATTTTTTGTTTTAATAAATCTTGAAATTGCACCAAAAAACTTCTTTTTTGTTTTTTTATCAGTATTGTTTTCAGATTTTACAAAGGAATCTTCAGGTTGTTCTTCTAAAAATACGGAATTGTCTTCTTCGTTGTTGTTATCCTTTCCTTTTCTTTTGCGCATATTCATATAGCCTGTGTTGCCGCCACCGCCACCGTCTTTTCCGAGGTTTTGGGAACTTTGCACCATAGGTTGGTTATTTGAAGGGCCGTTTATGTTAAAAGAAGACATATTATATTCCCTTATAAGTTAAATTAACCTATTTTGATTATAATATTTAGGGGAATTTATAGAAGTTATAATCAAAAATATACACTATATAACGGATGAAATTATATTAACTTTAAAATAACCTTTATGGCGTCAACCATGCCGTCAAAATTTGCAATATTTTTGCCTTTAATATCATAAGCTGTGCCTGATGAGGGGGATGTTCTTATAATGCTAAGCCCTATTGTTGTGTTAACGGCATCATTCCCTGTTAGCGCCTTAACGGCACACAAACCCTGATCATGGTACATTGCAACGTATGCATCATAATCTTGTTTTTTATCTTGAAGATATTTTTTGCCGGCATTAGAAAAAAGCCCGTCAGCACTATATGGACCGTATGCAAAAATACCAAGCGAATTTAGCGAATTAACCGCAGGAATTATTGTATCTATTTCTTCATGACCCAAAATGCCGTTTTCGCCCGCATGGGGGTTAAGCGCACAAAGGGCAATTTTTGGATATTGAATATTGCATTTTTCTTTTAGAAATTTATTTAGCCTTTGAACTTTTTGAATAATCATATCTTTAGTTATTTCAATATTTTTTAACGGCACATGTCTTGTTAAAAGCATTACCCTTAATTCTTTTGCAATAAAAAGCATTTCTGCCTTTTCATTTTCGTTATCAGATAACAGCTTTTCAAGAATTTCTGTTTGCCCTGAATAATGATAGCCTGATTTATTCAGTTGTTCTTTTGAAACAGGCGCAGTTACTATGCCTTGAATTTGCCCTAACCGTGCAAGGTCTGCTGCTGTTCTTAAACATTCAAAACAATATTTGCCAATATCTTTTTGATTAAGCTCAATAGTTTCATATCCTAAGCCTAAGTTTTTTCCTATGATTACAATTTTATCTACAGGCGGTCTTAATTCTAAAAGAGCCTTATATGTTATTTCTTCCCCAATTCCAAGCGGGTCGCCTGTTGTTATAGCTATTTTATTTTTGTTCATGGTTTTTGAAATAGTTAATTATATCCACTAAAGCTGTAATTGAACCCATATTTCCTGATTTTGTAACAATAAAGCCGGCGTTTGAATCCATACAAAGTGAAATTGCAGGCAAAATGCTGTCTGTAACTTGCAGATAACCGCAATTTAATATATTTGTACATTTATAAGATGTTTCGCCGCCTATTGTGATTAAAATACATTCTGCTTTATTTTTTACATTTAATGAAATATTAGCTAAATAATCGGTTATCATAGATGCTAACGCCTCTTTTGTAATGCCTTCGTCAATAAGGAGCTCTTTGCCTTTTTCTTCAAGCATTTCTTCTTCAATTTTAGAAACATGCGCAACTACGATGTTACTTTTGCCGAAATTTTGTACAATTCTATCCGCCATTATTGCATAATCATTGGATAAAATATCTTGCAATTTTAAATCAATACAATAAACATTATTTATATCATCGTCCAATAACAGCTTATTTATTTGCGCTGTTGTCATAGAATTTTTTGAACCGGATAAAATAAGTTTTGGTAATTTTGGAATAACTTTTTGAACCGGCGGTTTGTTGTTTTCAGGTAACCAAACATTGCCCAAAGCGTTTGCAAGACCGGCAGAGCCAACCGGCAAAATATTGAACTGACTTTTTGTAATAGCCAGCACGATTTGTTCTAAATCAATGGCAGAAACTGCATCAACCACAATCAATTTTTTACCTTGAGATACAAGTTCGTTTAATTTTGTTGTAATTGGTCCTGCGCCTTTTGCTACAATGTTTAATTGAATTGTTGCAATGGTGTCGTATAAATTTTCATTAACTTTTTTCTTTAAGATATCAGGAATGTATGAATCATAAATAGGAGCGTATGAATCTCTTGCTGCATCGGTTCTTTCTATTGGCACGCCTTTTAGTAATTGATAGCCGCCTATTGTAATTCTTCCTTCTCTGATAAAAGCGGGCGCAATAACCGCTGCATCGTATCCTATGGCATCAAGCATGGCTAAGGTTTCAACGGCAATATTTCCCCTTAATGTTGAATCAATTTTTTTATAGAAATATTCGACAGAAAAGTTATCTTTCAGTTTTCTTGCGCTTTCCCAAACTTTTTTGGCAGCAGTTTTTGCATCTATATTTCTTGTTTCTGTCGTTAGCGCAAACGTGCCTACATTGGGATGATTTTGAATAATTTCATCCGTATCGAAAACAATTTCTGTATTTGAACCTTTTATAAAAAATTGAAGTGCTGTATCATTTGCACCTGTTAAATCATCGGCAATAATGCCAATGGTGCCTGTTATAGCCATATACTAATTCTCTTCTCTTTTAGAACCCATTAATCTGATGTTGGTGCATCTGATTAAGTATCTTTCAAGTGTTTCGCCGTCAGGTGTTGTCCATTTGCTTGAGGCTAATCTGCCTTCAATGCCCACAAGTGAACCTTTTTTAACCCATTCGCCGGCAAATTCTGCCTGTTTGTCCCAAATTTCTATATTAAACCAGTCGGTAACTTCCTCTTTTGCTTTTGAATCCCACCTGTTAACGGCAACTGAAAAAGTAACTTTCACTTTGCCTGAATCAAAATATTTCATTTCGGGTGCTTGACCCACTCTGCCAACTACTACTACGGAATTTACCATCTAAAAAACCTCTTCCTTATTATTTATAATAAGATTATATTATCAAAAAAAGCCGCATGCAAATTTATTCCATATAAATATCTTTAATGGCATTTTTGAATTCTCTGACCAATTCCTCTGAATATTTTTTTCCTGCAAGGTTTTGAATTTCAATAATTGCTTCTTCTCTTGTAAAAGCTTTTCTGTACGGTCTTTCCGATATCATTGCAAAGAATGAATCCACGATTAAAATAATTTGAGAAATTAAAGGAATATCATCACCTTTTTTGTTGTCAGGGTATCCCGAACCGTCCCAATTTTCGTGGTGATGCTCAATAATAGGAATTATGCTTGAAACATGGCTTATCGGTTTTAAAATTTCTTGAGCGCCTAAAATCGGATGTTTTGTAATAACTTCTTTTTCTTCTTTTGTTAAAGGGGTAGTTTTAGAAAGAACATCTGTCGGTATCATTACATTGCCAATGTCGTATAAAAGCATGGCAAGTTTTAGTTTATCCATATCTGCTTTTGTTAATTCAAACCTTTTAGCTATAGCATAAGCAAGCTCTATTTTTTGTTTTGTTGTGCCTGAAGTGTAGTATGGAGTGTATGTTTTTGAGATAGCATCCACAACGTCAAACAAAAGCTCTTTTGCAAATATACCGTTGTTTGTTTCTTGTTTTGATTGAAGTTTTTTAATAAGTTCGTTTGCGGTTTTTTTGCCGAAGGGAATTTTATGTTGGTCTAAAATCTGAACAAATGCATCGATTGCAATGTTTTGCCATGAAACAGATTCTTGTGCTTCTGCTAATTTAACCTGATTTCTGCCGTTTTGTTTTGCAAAATACATTGCTTTATCTGCAATTTCAACCAATTCATCAACATCTGTCGTCATTTCAATAAATGTGGCAACACCTATACTTGCGGTAACTTGCCCTACGCCTTCAACATGTTCTTGTTCTAAAGATGCTCTGATTCTTTCTGCTGCAACCATTGCGCCTTGTGAATCAACTCCGGGTAAGATTATTGTAAATTCTTCACCGCCAACTCTGCTTGGAACATCTACTGACCTTGAATTTTTATTTATAACTCTTGCAACGGCTTTTATGGCTGCATCTCCGGCTGCATGACCAAGGGTATCGTTTATATGTTTTAATTTGTCCAAATCAAGTGAAATTAGGCTGAAAGGTTGATTTAGCCTTAGCGCACGGACAGCTTCTCTTGATAGCGCATCTTCATAAAATCTTCTGTTAAATAATTCTGTTAATGGGTCTGTAACCGCTTGTTTTTTTACTGTTTCGAAAAGATTTGCAATGGTAATTGCAAGTTCAATTTGCCTTGCAAAAAGATTAAGGAAGTTTAATTCAGAATCCTTGGCATCTTCTCTTGGCGAAAATACAATTAAAAGACCCGTAAAGCCTTTAGATACTATAGGAAGAGCAATTAACGATTTTGCCGGATTTTTTTGCTTGAATTCTTCAATTTTTTCATCGCTTAGCTCGAACGGTAAAATTTCGCCTAGAACCTTTTTTAGATTATCAAAATACATAATCTCATGGTTTTTTAAAACTTCATTCAGCTCATCGCCTTCTTTAATTACAAATCTTGTTTCAAAAAGGTTGTTTGGAAGGCATTTGTCGAGTTCATCGGAAAAAGAATTTTGAAGATATGTTCTAAATGCAAAAAAGCTGCCTTGAGTATCTAGTTGTTTTTGCAAAATGCAGCTGTAAATATAGCCAAATTCACCATGAAGGCTTGATACGATTGTTTCTAAAACGCTTGATAGGGGCCTTGATGAGTTCATCATATCCCAAACATGCTCTAAAGTTAAAAGGGTTTGGTTTGCTTTTCTTAATTCTTCCGTTCTAAGTGCAATTTCCTTTTCAAGCGCAATATTTCTTTGATATACCTCAATAAAATCGCTTTTTTGCTGGTACATCTTATCTTCAATTTGCTTCAGAGCGTCGCTTGAATTTTTTATCCAATCAAAAAGTCCCATAAAATTAATTATACAACTTTTTTTTAAAAAAAGAAACGAACATATAAAAAAATTAGTCTGTTATATAAAAATCTATTTTTTTATCAAAAATGTTTGCATTAATGTTATCAACCACAAGTTCTTTATTAATTACAACAATTTTTTTTGCCTTAAATGAAGTATCTGAAAAAAGCCTGTCATAATAGCCTTTGCCATAGCCTATTCTGTTCATATTTTTATCAACGGCAAGGGCCGGTATAAAGGCTGTGTCTATTATTGATAAATTTTTGCAAAAAATGTTATCAACAGGTTCCATAACATTAAAAGAAGATTTTTTTAAATTATTTGAATACGGGCAAATTAAAAGATTATCACCTTCTACTTTTGGTAAATAAAAATTTTTATCTTTAAATTCCAATAAAGGTAAAAGATTTATTTCATATTTAAGAGGATAGAAAATTAAGACATTTTTTGCATCCAAAAATTCTTTCAAAGAGCAAATTTTTGAAAGAATTATATCAGACGCTTTTTTTATATTCAGCTGTTTTCTTAAAAGTTTATTGTTAGTTCTAATTAAGTTTTTATCCATTAAAAAATTAAACCATTCTTAATATGGATTTTAACCATACCATAAAAAATGGCGGTTTGTCATTTTTTTCGGGCTTTTTTTCTTCTTTTTGATAAGCGGCAAGATAAGCCATAAATTCTTCGGAATACATATAAACTCCTTTTTTCTATATTTTTAATTAAGAGTGTTCTTAAATAAAAATTGCTTATTTAAAGAAAAATGTAAAGTTTTTTAACCAAGTGAGCCTAATTTTCTTCCTGAAATTATATGTATATGCAGGTGAAAAACCTCTTGACCGGCATCTTTACCTGTATTTATTACAGTTCTGTAACTTTCAATATTTAACTTTTTAACAACATTTTGAACTGTTTCCATAAGTTCTTTTAATAAATTTTTATCATCTACTTCAGATAAATTTGAATAGTGTTTTTTGGGAACAACGAGTAAATGAGTTGGCGCAACGGGGTTGATGTCTTTAAAAACAACAACATTTTCGGTTTCATAAACAAATTCTGTTTTGAATTCGCCGTTTGCAATTTTGCAAAATATACAATCTGACATAAAAATCTCCTTTTTTTAGATTTTACACATTTAATTTGTCATGTGACAATTTTTGAAACATAGTATAATTTATTATTATGAAACAAACCGTCAAAAAAATTTTATCTGCATTAATTATTATTAGCCTGTTTTCAGGTTATACACCTTGTTTCTCTGAAACCCTTAAAGGCTCTGTTGTAGAAGAAGGTGAATTTGTTGACAATAAAATGTTTACAGGCGAAATTGATAAGCTTGATAAAAAAGATAAAGTAAAATTGACTGTATCTCATGTTATTAGCGGCTCTATTAATGAAGCAGGGGATGAATTTTTTGCAGAAATTACAGAAAATGTTGCAGGCAAAAAAGGCGTTATTATTCCAAAAGGGACTATTGTCCATGGTATTATACAACAAATTAATGACCCGAAAAAATTAAACAGAGATGGCTACATGCTCACCGCTTTTGATTATATGGTAACACCGGATGGCAGAAAAATACCAATTCAAGGCAATTTGACAACAAAAGAAAATTTAGCCATAGGAACCGCTAAAAATGTAGCTCAACATGCGGGTGTTACTTTGGTTACAGGCGCAATAGGCGGGCTTATGAGTATTAATTTGTTTGGAATAGAGGCTGCAATAGCTTCTCATGGTATGACTGCAGCAGGTGGTGCCGCCATTGGGGGCGCAATAGGGCTTGTTTCAATGTTGAACAAAAAAGGCGATATTGCTCATCTTGCTCCTGGGGATGAATTTGAAATTGAAATATTGGGTGAAGTTGACCTTCCTGTTTTTTCAAGTGAAGCATTTAAAGAGGATGATATTTATCTGAATGGTTTAGATGTTGAAATATATAGCGCAAAATTTACAAAAGACCCCTTTGGTGATGATGATTTTATTACAATTCAGTTAAAAATAACAAACAATAGTGATATAGATTTTTACCCCTTTGACATTGCTCTAACCGATGATGTAAAAAAAATTTATTACCCCTCTCCTTTTACGGATAATGATATTTGGTTTAAAGCAATCAGAAGCGGAGAAAAGGCTGTTGGAAAAATTTCTTTTTCAGTTACAAGTAAAAAAAATAAACATTGGTTAATTTTTATGGACAGAGGAACAAAAAAGCCCCTTGCAAAGTATTCAATAGAATCGCTTTTAATGTCGAATAAAAAATAAACAGTTTGGCAATTTTTATGTTTTAGTTGTTTTTATATACATAAAAAGGTAACTGACTAATCGGTTTTTTATGCAAAATAATATAGTTCAAAGCAGCTTATTACAATCTTATATGCAAAAAGCAGGTATCAATTCTCAAATTGGTGTAAATAATAGCACCAATAATGATACGGCTGCAATAAATGTGGCACAAAAACCGGATGCATTTCAAAAAGAAGGCGAAGAAGAAACCAAAAAAGGAAAAATTGCTAAGTATGCTCTTGGCGCTTCAATGGGAATAAGCGTTGCAGCAGCGATTATTGCTTCTTTTAGACACAAAGGCGGTGTTTTTAAAGCAGTTAAGCAAAATATATCTAAAGTAAAAAATGCGATAGTTGATGGCGGTAAAAAAACAGGTGAAACTATAAAAAATTCTAAGGTTTCAGCTGAAAATCTTACTGAATTTCAAAAGGGTGCAGATAATATAAGTAATGCCAAAGATTCAATAATAAGACATGTGCTTATGAAAATTCCCGGATATGAAAAATTTGACGCTTGGGCATCAGGAATATATAAAAAAGCAGCGCTCAAAACATTAAATAAAACATATTCAAATGCAAAAAATGCCGTTTCTCTTGCAGACGATGCAGTTTTAGAGGCAGCAAAAAAAGCAGATGTTGACAAAACAACCCTTGAAAGATTAACAGAACTTGTCCAAAAAAGAAGACAAGGTTTGAGTGATTTTACTTCAAACGAGGCT
Organism: Candidatus Gastranaerophilales bacterium; assembly: GCA_944325175.1. GTDB lineage: Bacteria > Cyanobacteriota > Vampirovibrionia > Gastranaerophilales > Gastranaerophilaceae > Galligastranaerophilus_A. The sequence continues at coordinate 82,216 of CALUYZ010000003.1, forward strand.
ATACAATCAAGAATATCAAAGATTGACGATTCAATTCAAAGGCTTGATGATGACGCTTGGAAAACAATAAAAGATATTAAAGATGAAGGTCTTATGCAAGGCGCAAGAAAGCTTTCAAAAGAAGCGCTTGCAGAAGCAAGATTAAAAGAGGCAAAAAGAATTCAAGAAGAACTTATGCTGCCATACAAAAATATGGGGCTAAGTGAAAGTGAAGCTCAAGAATATATTGAGCTTGCAGGAAAAATATTGGAAAATTCATCAGTTAACAATAAAACAATTCTAAAAAAAGCTGAAAAGGCTTTCAATAAAGCATTTTCGAAAGAAAAAACAGATTTCTTTGAAAAAATAAGAGATATAAATTACGGATGCGCGCCTTCCGATATACTCAGCACGGCAGGAACCATTGCCACTTTGGGTTTATATACGGCACAAGCAGACACAAAGGAAGAAAAAGTAGGCGTAACTTTAACAACAGGAATTCCTTTGGCGGTTTCTCTGGGCACAACAATTACTATGACAACAAGAATGGTAGGGGGTGCAAAGGCTTTAATATTAGGCGCTCTGACTGGCTTTGGCGCTAATATTTTGGGTAAACAAATTAATAAAAAATATCAGGAAGTAAATGGAATAGAAAATGTTCCAAAAACAATTATCACTCTTGATGATTATGCCAATGAAGCAAAAGAGAAAGCAGACAGATTTATTCATACAGTATAAAAACCGCCCGTTTAAAACGAGCGGTTTTTTAAAGTTTTATTAAAAAACTATTCTTCAACAACGATAACGCTTACAGGGCAGCCTTCAGCAGCTTCTTTAACAGCGTCTTCGTTGCCTGCAACTTTTGAATTGTCAGCAACTGCAACATCTTCTACTTTAAATACGTCAGGGCAGAATGATTCGCAAGCGCCGCAAGCGATGCAACCGTCTTCAATAGTAACTTTCATTTAATAACTCCTTTAAATTAAAAATTGTATTAACTTTTATGTATGTCATGATACAAGCAATAAAAATAAATTGCAAGTTTAATAAAAACACCTTTATTGATAAAGTTTTAGAGTGAAATTTTATTGAATTTAATAACTTTTTGTGAGATAATATGTGAGCAAAATGTATAATGAGGTATTAGCGTTGATTAAAGTCGGAGTAACCGGTGCTTTAGGCAGAATGGGACAAGAAGTTGTTAAAGCAGTTATAAACGATAATGAAACCGCTCTTGTTTGTGCCATTGATAAATTGGAAACCGGAAAAAATGTTTTTGAGTCAGTTAATATTGAATCTGACATTTTAAAATCAATAGAGGTAAACAAACCCGATGTAATTGTTGATTTTACTGAACCTTCCATTGTTTTTGAAAATGCGAAATTATATATAAAAAATAAAGTAAAGCCTGTTATTGGTACTACAGGTTTATCTGATGAACAAATTGATGAATTGAAAAAACTGTCTTTGGAATATAACACAGGCTGCTTAATTGCTCCAAACTTTGCAACCGGTGCAGTTTTAATGATGATGTTTTCAAAAATGGCTGCAAAATATTTTAATAATGCAGAAATAATTGAACTTCATCACAATCAAAAAAAAGATGCACCTTCAGGAACTGCAATTAAAACTGCCAAAATGATGGCAGAAGCCAATTCTGACTTTAAAAAAGGAAATATTAAAGATACAGAACTTATTCAAGGTGCGAGAGGGGCTGAAAGCTACGGCAACATAAACATTCATTCTGTTAGGATGCCCGGGTTTGTTGCTTCTCAAGAAGTAATTTTTGGTGCAAACGGGCAAGTTTTAACAATTAAACACGATACATCAAACAGAGAATGTTTTATGCCCGGTGTTATCCTTGCAATTAAACATGTTTACAGAGAAAATGACTTTGTCTTCGGATTGGAGAATATACTATGAAAAAACCTAATTTAGCAGTACTTGGCGCAACAGGCGTTGTTGGAAGAGAAATTTTATCTATTTTGGAAGAACAAAAAGTTGAATTTAATGAAATTAAATTTTTGTCTTCTTATCGTTCCGCAGGCTCAAAAATAACATTTATGGGCAAAGAATACATTGTAGAAGAAGCAAAACCCGAATCTTTTGAAAATGTGAATATTGTTTTAGCATCCGCCGGCGGTTCAACAAGTTTGAAATTGGCTCCTGAAGCTGCAAAAAGAGGTGCAGTTTTTATTGATAATTCAAGCGCATTCAGAATGGATAAAGATGTTCCTTTAGTTATAGCAGGCGTTAACGATGACGACCTTAAAAATCATAAAGGAATTATTGCAAATCCTAACTGCTCAACTTCACAATTAATGCTTGTTTTAAAGCCGTTAAATGATTACGCTAAAATTAAAAGATTAATTGTTTCAACCTATCAAGCCGTTTCAGGCGCAGGTTTGGCTGCAATTAACGAATTAACCGACAATACAAAAGTTAATTTGATAGGCATGCCTTATGAACCAAAAGCGTTTAAGCATGAAATAGGTTTCAATTTGATTCCTCAAATTGATTCTTTTACGGAAAACGGCTATACAAAAGAAGAAATGAAAGTTACAAATGAAACCAGAAAAATTCTTCATTTGAGCGAAAATGTTCCTATTTCTTGTACTGCAGTAAGAGTTCCTGTATACAGAGGACATTCTGAAGCAGTTACCATTGAATTTGAAAATGAAATAACACCGGAAAAAACAAAAGAAATTTTAGCAAACGCTTACGGTGTTAAATTAGAAGATGATATTGATAATTTTGTATACCCTACGCCAAAAGAATGTGCAGGAAAAGACCCTGTTTATGTTGGCAGAATAAGAAAATCTTTAGCTTTTGAAAATGCAATAGATTTATTCTGTGTTGCAGACAATTTGAGAATCGGTGCTGCACTTAACACAGTAAGGTTAGCAATGAAAGTTATTGAAATGGGATTATATTAATAAGGAATAGAACATGAATTTAAGATACGATGCAGGCGAGGTTATAACAGCAATGGTTACTCCCTTTAATGAAAAAAGGGAAGTGGACTTTGAAGCTTTGGAGAAACTTGTTCGTCACCTGATTAATTCAAATTCTGATGCAATTTTGGTTGCCGGAACAACGGGTGAAAGCCCTACTTTAACCCATGAAGAGGAATATGAAATATTGTATCAGGTAAAATCTACCGTTCAGGGTGCAAGAAAAGTTATAATGGGCGCAGGTTCAAATTCAACAAGAACCGCCGTAGATTCAAGCAAAAAAGCGGTTGAGCTTGGAGCTGATGCTATTTTATCGGTTGTTCCATATTATAATAAGCCAAACCAACAGGGAATAATTGAACATTTTAGCGCTATTGCACGTGCAGTTGATATTCCTATTATTATGTATAATATCCCCGGAAGAACCGGTGTTAATATGACACCTCAAACGGCAGCATTTTTGGCAAAAGAATTTCCAAACATTGTTGCTCTAAAACAAAGCTTCCCTGATATGGATATTATAACAGAGCTAAAATCCCTCTGCCCTGATGATTTTGCGATTTATTGCGGGGATGACAGCTTAACGCTGCCTATGCTATCTTTAGGTGCGCATGGGGTAATTTCAGTTGCATCCCATGTTGTAGGTGATGAAATTAAATCTTTAATTCATAACTATAAATCGGGTCAAGTTAAGGCTGCAAGAAATATGCACCAAAAATTGTATCCATTGTTCAGGAAACTTTTTATGGCGCCAAACCCTGTGCCTGTTAAGGCTGTTTTATCAAGATTAAAGATGATTGAAAATTTTGTAAGACGCCCTTTGGTTGAATTAAACGAAATGGAAAGAGCCGAACTTTTTGATGTATTGAATTCAGTTTTGGAAAGCATCGGCAAATAAATATTAAGCCCCTTAAACAAAGGGGCTTTTTAGTATATAGAAATTTAATTATAAATATTTTTGAACATTTGAAATTATATGAGATTTTGGCATTAGCCCCACAAGAGTTTCTTTAGGTTCGCCATTTTGAAAAATATAGAGGCTATGAGAAAGTTAATTTCATATTTTCGTGCTTGTAATGTTGACCTTTTAAAGGGTGTTAATAAATAAATATTAAGCCCCTTAAACAAAGGGGCTTTTTAGTATATAGAAATTTAATTATAAATATTTTTGAACATTTGAAATTATATGAGATTTTGGCATTAGCCCCACAAGAGTTTCTTTAGGTTCGCCATTTTGAAAAATATAGAGGCTATGAGAAAGTTAATTTCATATTTTCGTGCTTGTAATGTTGACCTTTTAAAGGGTGTTAATAAATAAATATTAAGCCCCTTAAACAAAGGGGCTTTTTAGTATATAGAAATTTAATTATAAATATTTTTGAACATTTGAAATTATATGAGATTTTGGCATTAGCCCCACAAGAGTTTCTTTAGGTTCGCCATTTTGAAAAATATAGAGGCATGGAATACTTGAAATCATATATTCAGTTGCTGTTTTAACATTTTCATCTGTGTTTATTTTATAAACTTTAACTTTGTCTTTTAATTCTTCTGCAACCTCATCTAAAATTGGTCCCATTTTTCTGCAAGGACCGCACCAAGGCGCCCAAAAATCAACAATTTTAACACCTTCGGAATTTAAAACCTCTTTTTCAAAGTTTGAATCATCTAATTCTATTGCATTTGACATTATTATATCTCCTTATTTTTAAAAGCTTTTTTGTATTATAATTTCATTTAAAATTGTTGTCAAAAAGGTAAATTATGGCAGATATAGATAATATAATCGAAGAATTAAAAAAAGATAATAAGACGCATAGGGTAGTTCAAACAGAGTTTGTAAAGTTTATGGAAAATGTTGGTGACCCGTATTTAGTTCTGATTTGCTGTATTTTATCTTTAAGAACCAATGATAAAACAACTTATCCTTGTTCAATGAATATGCTTAAACTCGGTAAAACCCCCGATGAAATTGCGAAATTGGATGTTGAAACTTTGGCAAAAGCAATTTATCCTGTCGGTTTTTATAAAAATAAGGCTGAGCAAATTATAGAACTATCAAAAATTTTAGTTGAAAAATATAATTCAAAAGTGCCAAAATCTATTGATGAACTTATAAAGTTCAAAGGTGTGGGCAGAAAAACAGCTAATTTAGTTATGACAAAGGGCTTTAATATTCCTGCAATTTGTGTTGATGTTCATGTTCATAGAATTACAAACAGATTAGGCTATGTTAAAACAAAAACACCCGATGAAACCGAAATGAAATTAAGAGAAGTTTTGCCTGAAAAATATTGGATAGATTTTAACACATTGCTTGTAACCCATGGGCAAAACATCTGTAAACCAATAAACCCAAAATGCGAAATTTGTTCAATTAAAAAATATTGTAAAACCTACCTTGAAAATTTTTGATAAGCCCAAGCGTTGTGGTTATGAATTGATTCTAATGCTTCAATTTCAACTTCAAATTCATTTATAATTTCATTGTTTTGCAATTTTAAAACAACATCTCTTAAAAGGTCTTCAACAAATCTCGGGTTTTCATAGGCTTTTTCTGTTACAAATTTTTCATCTTCCCTTTTTAATAATGAATATAATTCAGATGAAGCCGATTCTTCAATCCATTGAATTAAATCTTCAAGCCAGATGTGGTTTTTTTCGCTATATGAAATTTTTACTTTAACAAGCGCTCTTTGGTTATGCGCCCCATATTTTGAAATTTCTTTTGAACAAGGGCACAAAGTGGTTACAGGAACTTTCACCCCTAAATAAAATTTATAATCATCGTTGTTTGAAATTCCTTCAAAGTAGGAATCATAACACATTAAAGATTTCCTTTTACTTACAGGTGCTTGTTTTTCTATGAAATATTTAAAGTCAAATTTAGCATAGGCGCAATTTGCACTAAGTTTTTTTTTGACTTTTAAAAGAAGTTTTTTAATATCAACGCCAAGAAGGTTTTTTTCTCTTTCTTCTTCCAAAACTTCGACAAATCTTGACATGTGCGTTCCTTTGAATTGTTTTGGAAGCGAAACGCTCATTTTTGCTTTGGCATAAACGGTTTGAGTAATGTCTTTGCCTTCTTCCGATTTTCTTTGAATAATTAAGGGGAGTTCAACATCTTTAACTCCCACTTTTTGTATGTCTATATTTCTTGAATCTAATTGGTTTTGAACGTCATTCATTTTTAATTGTCTTTTTTCATTTCTAATGACTGCAAAATTTTTAATGCAGCTATTCTTTGTGTTTTCGGGTCTGCATGGCGTAAAATTTCAACTGCTCTAAGCATTACAGGGTCGTTATCATACCAACGATTGCCTTTGCCTGCATATTGAGTAACCATTTCATAAATTCTTTCAATAACATCTGCTGCAACTTCTTCTTGAAGCTTTAGAATGTAATCTTGCGCTTCTTTTCTTTCATCAGGTGCAGATAACCTTAAAAGATCAAGCGCTTCTTTTAAGACAGGGTCTTTATCATACCAGCGCATGTGCCCTTTTTCACTGTTATTTTCATTTTTTTCTTCGAATTTATCTTCCATTATTTTGCCCTTAATTCAGATTACTCTTAATCCATTGTATCATATTAAAAAGCGCTTGTCCTCTATGAGATAATGTATTTTTCTCATCTTCCGTTAATTCTGCCATTGTTTTATTTATACCGTCAACAAGAAAAACAGGGTCGTATCCAAAGCCGTTTGTTCCTTTTTTGGAATATGAAATTTTACCCTTCACTATTCCTTTTTCCGTATGCAAAACTTCACCTTTATCATCAACAAGGCACAAGGCACAAACAAAATGTGCGCATCTGTTTTTATCTTCTTTTAGATTGAATAAAAGTTTTTCTATTCTTTTGTCAGGGGTCTCGGCGTATCTTGCGGAATGAATCCCGGGGGCGCCATTTAGAAAATCAACACAAAGACCTGAATCATCCGCCATAAAATATTTGCCCGTATTTGAAACTTTGGATGCTTCAACAGCTTTTATTTTTGCGTTTTCTTCAAAAGTTTCGCCGTTTTCATTTGGGTTAAAATTTTCGGCTGATAGCGGAATAAACTCAATATTAAAAGGATTTGCAATTTTATTTATTTCAAAAACCTTATGAGGGTTAGATGTTCCTAAAGTTATTGTAATTTTATCCGCCATATCTTCTTTGTCTTTCTTTAAATGATTTTACCGCTTCAATTAAGGCTTCTTTGTCAAATTCAGGCCAATATTTTTTAGTTACATAAATTTCAGAATATGCTATTTGCCATAAAAGATAGTTGCTAACTCTTAATTCTCCGCCCGTTCTAATTAAAAGGTCGGGGTTTGGAATATCTTTTGTGTATAAAAATTTTTCAAATAAGTTGGCATCAACTTCTTTTATTCCTGATTTTAAAATTTCATTAACAGCCGTTACAATTTCATCTCTTGCGCCATAATTTATTGCAATTTGAAGGTTTACGCCAGTATTATTTTTTGTTACTTCTTTTGCGTTTAATAAAACATCTTGCAAATTTTTGTTTAATGCCGATAAATTGCCGATAAAGCTTATTTTAACGTTATTTTCATTTAATTCTTTTGTTTCATTTTTCATTGTAATTGCAAGAAGGTTCATTAAAAAATCAACTTCTTCTTTTTTTCTGTTCCAGTTTTCTGTTGAAAAAGCGTACATTGTTAAATATTTTATGCCAAATTCATCTGCCGCTTTTACAACCTTTTTAAGGCTTTCAACGCCTTTTTTATGCCCCATGGCAGTTGGCAAGCCTTTTTCTTTTGCCCAGCGCCTGTTACCGTCCATAATAATTGCAATGTGGGTAAGGTTTGTTTCTTTAACTATATCTTTAATTTCATTTTCAATTTTTAATTCAATCATATATAACCTTTTATTTTTAAAAGCCAATCAATTATAAAATAAAATTAAGCTAAAATTAAGTGTTAAAAAATTTAATTTAATATTAGTTAAAATTAAGAGGTACCATGAAAAAGGTTATGGTACATTTTAATTATGAAATACGTTCCTTTGCATCTTCACACAGAATACAGTTTATTGGACGGGGCTATAAAAATCCCTGATTTGTACAAATTTGCAGCAGAAAACGATATGCCGGCCGTTGCAATTACAGACCATGGCGTTATGTTTGGCTGCGCTGATATGTTCATTGCAAAAAATGAACTTATGTCGCACATGTTGACTGATGATGTTCAAGAACTAAAGAAAAAAATTGAAGCCGTTAAACCTATTATTGGTTGTGAATTTTACGTTTGTGACGGTGATGTTTTGGAAGATAGAAGCAAAAAAACAATGTACCATTTAATTTTGCTTGCAAAAAACCAAAACGGCTACCACAATTTATGTGAATTAAATTCAATAGCATCTACTAAAGCTTATTATTATAAACCCCGTATAAACCACGAGATGCTTGAAAAATATAAAGATGATGTTATTTGTCTATCTGCTTGTATTCAAGGCGAAGTTGCAAGAATATTTTTAGACGGCAACAAAGAAGAAGCAATTAAAAGGGTTGAATATTATAAAAATTTGTTTGGCGATGATTATTACATTGAACTTCAAGACCATGGGCTTAAAGAACAAAAAGATTCAAACCCATTTTTAATGGAAGTTGCAAAAAAATATAACATTAAAACCGTTATTACAAACGATTCTCACTATTTAAGAGCAGAAGATGCCCTCTGGCATGATACGCTTCTTTGCGAACAAACAAAATCATCTAAAAACGACCAAAACCGCTTTAAATTTTCTGTTAATGAATTTTACGTTAAAACTGTTGACGAATTAAGACAAGCGTTTTCTTGGATGGATGAAGATTATTTCAACAAATGTATTGAAACAACGGTTGAAATTGCAGATAAAATTGATTTTAAAATGGACAAATTGGAATTTGGCAAAACAAAAGAATATCTGCCAAAATACCCGTGTCCAGATAATATGACGGAAGAAGAATATTTTGATTTTCTCTGTAAAAAAGGTTTAAAAGAAAGATACGGCGACCCTGTTCCAGAATCTATAGTTGAAAGATATGAATATGAAAAATCTGTTATTTTCAAAATGGGTTTTCCTGCATACTTTTTATTAACTTGGGATTTTATCAACTGGGCAAAAGAACATAATATCCCTGTTGGACCTGGCAGAGGCTCTGCAGCAGGAAGTATAGTTGCATATTCATTAGGTATTACGGAACTTGACCCTATTGAGCATAATCTCTTGTTTGAAAGATTCTTAAACCCTGAAAGAATTTCAATGCCTGATATAGACATTGACTTTTGCAAAAGAAGAAGGGGCGAAGTTATAGATTATGTTTCAAGCAGGTGGGGAGAAGACCATGTTTGTCAAATTATAACCTTCGGCACATTGGCTGCAAAGGCAGCCTTAAAAGCTGTTGCAAGGGTTTATGATGTTGATTTTACAACAAGTAACACTTGGGCGGGGTTAATTCCGTCTGTCCCCGGTACAAAATTAAATGATGCTTTAGCTGAAGGTACAGAATTTAGAAAATTATATGATACAAACCCCGAAGCTAAAAAATTAATAGATGAAGCGCTTCATATTGAAGGCCTAAAAAACCAAGTGGGCACTCACGCAGCGGGTGTTATTATTGCGCCAAAACCAATGTCAAACATTATTCCCGTAGCGCTTTCAAAAGAAAAATCCACAACCACACAATACCCGATGGCAGGCATTGAAAAAATCGGGCTTTTGAAAATGGACTTCCTTGGCCTTGAAACTTTAACAATCATTAGAGATTGCCTTGATATGATTAAAAAAAGAAAAGGCATTGATTTTGATATTAATAAAATTCCTCTTGATGATGAAAAAACTTTTGAATTATTGAAAAAAGGCGATACGGACAGTGTATTCCAGCTTGAATCGCCGGGGATGAAAAGGCTTGTTAAAGAATTAAAACCGTCTGTTTTTGAAGACTTGGGCGCTTTGGTTGCTCTATTTAGGCCGGGGCCATTGGAAGCCGGCATGGTAAAAGATTTCGTTGATAGAAAACACGGTCGCCAAAAAATAGAATACGCTCACCCATTATTACAAAACATTTTAAAAGATACCTACGGAACCATTTTGTATCAAGAGCAGATTATGCAAATTTTCCAAACCCTTGCGGATTATTCACTTGGTGATGCGGATATGGTTCGCCGTATGATGGGTAAAAAGAAACTTCAACAAATGGCGGAACAAAAAGTGCGTTTTGTAAAAGCATCATCTACAAAAGGAATGACAGAGGAAGATGCAAGCCACTTATTTGAACAGATTGAAAGCTTTGCAAAATACTGCTTCAACAAAGCCCATTCATCTGCTTATGCTTTTGTTGCCTATCAAACGGCATATCTAAAAGCACATTATCCTGTTGAATGGATGGCAGCGAACTTAACATCTCAAGCAAACAATCAAGAAAAAACTCAAACCTACATTCTTCAATGCCAAGCATTAGGAATTGAAGTTTTACCGCCTGATATTAATAAATCTGATGCCGATTTTACACCTGACGGCAACAACATAAGATTTGGTTTAGCTTCAATTAAAAACGTAGGTCGTGGCGTTGTTGATGAAATTATGGAGTTAAGAAAAGAAAAAGAATTTGAATCTTTATATGATTACTGCGAAAGAATGGATGGCAGAGGCGTTAACAAGCTGACATTAGAAGCCTTAATTAAAGTGGGCGCATTTTCAAGCATTGAAAAATCAAGAAAACAGCTTGTTGAAAATATGGAAAGAATAAATAAAGATGTAGCCCAGAAAAAAGCCGCATCTAAAAACGGGCAAGTAAGCCTTTTTGCTGCTTTGGGCGAACAAGCTCAAGATATTGGGCTTCCAACTTTTGAACTATCAGGAAGTTCTGATGATGAATATCTTGATACTGAAATTCAACAATTTGAACACGATTTAATGGGAATTTACGTTTCAAGCCACCCGTTATCAAGCATTAGAGATACCTTAAAATATTTAACAACAGATACTCTATCTGAAATTATTCAATCACCTGAAAAAGATAAAACAGTTACAATTTGCGGGTTATTATCAAAAGTTATTTCAAAACCCACAAGAAAAGACCCTTCAAAAATTTTAAAAATAGGAACGATTGAAGACTTATCAGGCGGCAGAGTTGAATTTATTTCATTCCCAAAAATAACAGAACAATTTGGTTCAATTCTTGCAAATGATGAAAAAGTTATTTTAACAGGCAGAGTAAATGTTAGAGAGGGAGATGAAATAAACATTGCGGTTTTAGAAGCTCAGCCCATTCAAAACGTTAATTTAGTTACAATTAAAATGCTTCAAAAATTTGAATTTGAAGAAAATGAATACCTAAAAGGGTTATTGTCAAAATATGGCGGAAATAGCCCCGTTGTAATAGATTTTGAAGACCCTGATTCAGATACGCCTGATAAAAGAGTGCAAATTTTAGCCAACAAAAGACTTTGGGTTAACCCCGATTCAGAGCTAAAAGAAAATATAGATAAAATTTTCAAAGGTAAACTTGAATATAGTGTTAAATCGTTAATGAAATAATTTATCTTATTTTTTCTAAAGCCTCATATACGACAGGGTCCCATTTTGTGCCACATTCGCTTTTTAAAATTTCAAGCGCTTCTTTGTTTGTTTTTGCTTTTCTGTGGCTTCTATCTTGAATTAAAGCGCAATAAGCGTCTGCAAGCGCTATAATTCTTGAACCGAAAGGAATAGATAAACCCTTCAAGCCTTCAGGTTTACCTGAGCCATTGTAGCGTTCCTTTTGATAATAAACATAAGGAACAACTTCTGATAAAAAGTTTATATTCATAAGCAAACTTACACCGGCATTTGGATATTCTTGCAATTTATCCCATTCTTCTTTTGAAAGTTTATCTTTTTTGGTAAATAATTGTTCATTTAATGTAATTTTGCCAATATTTTGTAATAAACCGGCGTAATATATTAAGTCTGTTGTTTTTTCATTTAAGCCAAGCTCTATACAGAGTTCTTTGGATAATTCCGCAACAGATTTAGAATGGCTGTTTTTGTATCTGCTTTTAATATCAACTGCTCTTGCCATTGTTTCGACAAATGCTTGCTGTTGGTCTTGCAAATCACCTATTATTGCAGTCAGTTGTGCTCTTAAATTTTGAAGCTCGGAAGTTGATATAACATCGTTTGCTAAAACTTTTTTTACTTCATCAATTAATTTTTGTATTCCCAAAGAAGTTACAAAAAGCCCTGCTGTTATTTTTAATAAATCAACGTATTCTTCTTCCAAGGGTTTGTTTAATGGTCTTTTAATTTCTATTGAACCAATGCACTCAAAGTTATTTTTCATAGGAAAAATTTGAACAATTTTTGTTTTATTTTGAATTGTTACTATTTCTTCCTTTTCAAAACATTCTCTTATATTTTTATTAACTCTGCCTCTTAGTAAATTTTTAGATGTGCCTGCCAATTTTAGAGGTTGTTTTTTTTGTGAAAGATAAATATTGCACTCATCCAATGTGAGCATTAATTTTATTGCCCTTGCGATTGAATCGTAAATTATATAATCTTCATGCTTTTTAAAGCCAAGTAAAGAAAGGGTTGAATCTATTGAATATATTGAAATCAATTCCCTTAATTGTGCTTTTAGACCTTCAACTTTATCTTTTTTATTTGAAATTTTGCCTGCAAGTTCATCATTAATTAAACTTTCACAAAGAAAGTCGCCCAAGTTAAGCGCAAAAATTTCTTCCAAAGGGTCATCATTCATAAGGTCTAATGACCTTGAAAATAATGAGACGCCTCCGTCTTTTAAAATATCCAATTCTTCTCGGTTTTTGGCATTTTCCATTAATCTTACCTTGTTTTCCTATTTAATGTCAGAAAAGAAATTTTTTCTTCCCATGAATTATATCGGCATGTTTTAATAAAACTTTTGCCTTATTTTACAAAAATTATACTTTAGTTTGCAAAAAACCTACATATAGTGTAATTTTTATGAAATTAAAACTTTTAAATATTAGTGTTTTAATTTTTTCTTGTTACATTTGTTCATAATTTATTTTATTTTGTCAAAGATTAACAAAAAAACAACTTTATAGATATAGGAAGGAATTTAGGTATAAAATTGCAAATTAATTCATTAAATTATATTAATAACAATGTATTTTCACCCAATAAAGAATCTAAGTCGAGCCGTAATTCTCTAAATTTTGGCTCACAAGATTTTATGAAAAATGTTTCAGGTCAAAGCTGTCGTGCTAATTTTGCACCGCAAGTAAATTTTACAGGCAATGCTCCAAAAATTAAGCAAGCATACATAATTACAGGTGAAGAAAAAGACGTCCCCTTGCTTGTTACAAAGAAAAATGAATCTTATGTTATAGATTTTGATTCTCAAACAGAAATTATATATGGCGATGCAGCAGTTGATTATCTTAATAAATATGATGAATTCGAGTATGATACTCAGATAATTTTTCCAAGAAAGGCTGAAGGCAATGTAGAAGTTGACGGAAAAACAATCGAGTTGCCTGAAAATGCTGCAATTCTTTTAAATGCCGGAACAAAAGCAAAGATAAACGTAAAAAAGGGTTATCCAATGCTTTTGGTATCTAAAAAAGATTATGATTGGTACGAAAGATACGGCAAAAATGCGAAAGATATAAATATAAGAAATAAATTTTTAGAGTTAATTTGGTACAATTCACATTTATTTAACGGTGAATTTACACCAAACGTCCTTTTGAGTGAAAATTTAAGGGATGAAGGCTTTTTAAATTCAAAGGGCATAAACAAACAAGAAGCAAGAAACGGGCTTGTATATGCACTTTATGATAAAAAAGATTTATTAAATGATGATGAAAGAAAAGAAGTTGAAAACGCTAAACACATCGTCGATAAACTTTTTCAAGAAGGTTTTATAGAAGCAAAAGCTGACGGATATTTAAGGTTTAGACCTTTTTATAAACCTGAATATATTGAAAAACTTTTACAAGAAAAAGGTTTCGATGAAACAGAAATTAAAAAATTAATGCCAATATACAGACAAGCAAGGCAAGCAAAAATGGATGCCAGATTTGCGCTAAAAAATAATGCTTCGTCATTCAAACCTGAATATATTGAAAGAATGAAAAAAGCGGGCATTTTATTTGATACAAATAAAGGCGTTAATGATTATGTATACTGGAAAGAAGTTTTTGGAAACGAAGACATTTTAAGAGGCAGATTATATGATGCCGGATTTAATAAAGATGAAGAAAATGAAATTGTTGAAGCATGGAAAAAGGAAAATCTGACAGGCTTTGATATTTCAGGCTTAAAATTTATAAATGAAAATATGGCAATTTATAATCTTAATGACAAATTAAACAACTGGACCCATGAAAAAACAAATTGGGTTACAAATTCTACGGTTTTGCAATCTTCGGAAGGAAATACGCCATTCATTGGTGTTTCTATGGTGCAATTTGATGATGAAGGTGCAATTCCTATAAAAAGTATAAGGAGAGAAGAAAAACTTCATGCTCATCCGAACTTAGAAGAAAAAAGACAAACTGAAATTTATGTTATATCATCCGGTGCTGCCATTTTAAATGTTGTTAAAAACGGTCAAAGCAAAACGCAGTTATTAAAAGAAGGTGATTTAGCAGTTGTGGGACCGGGTGTTTTGCATTGCGTGAATTCAATTTTGGGCGAATATGAGCATATTGTAACTCAAGTGCCATCTGCTTTTCAGTATGGTTTTGGTTTTAAACAAATGGTTGAACCGCCTTCAGATTACGATGAAGAAAGGCTTTTAAATGAAGCATTGCAAGAACTTCAACATTATAAAGATGAAGTTAGTAATACATAATTTTATTTGTTAAGAAATATTAAGCTATGAGTATATAAAAAAGCAATATTTTTTGCATATAAAACTTTATATAAGTACAAGAGAGAAATTAGAGAGATAAAAAGAGAGATTAGAGAGAATTAAACCACATTTGCCACATTTTACTACCACAAAAGAGGATACATAAAAAAATTTACCCGCTAAATAAGCGGGTTTTTATTTGTATTAAACTTTTATGCTTTTAATTTTATCTACAAGTGAATTTGTCAAATTAACAAGCGCATTTTCATATTGCTTGCATTTTTCTTTTTTGGTTGCCTCAAACCTTAGAGTGAAAACAGGCTCTGTGTTTGATTGTCTAATGAGGGCAAAACCGTCTTCAAAAACAATTCTAAGTCCGTCCAGGGTAATAATGTCTTTAATTTTTTCGCCAAAAAGTTCGTCATTAACTTGTTCTTTAATTTCTTCCAAAACTTCTTTTTTAAATTCATTTGGGCAATTAAGCCTGATTTCAGGTGAAATTGAAACAGAATCAAAAGGCTTTAACATATCTTTCAGCTTGAATTCAGGGTTTAATTTTTTATTTTTTGCAAAAATTTCAATTAATCTGCAGCCCGCATAAACTGCATCATCAAAGCCATAGTATCTGTCTTTAAAAAATGTATGACCTGACATTTCCCCTGCTAAAAGTGCATTTGTTTCTCTCATTTTTGCTTTAATGTAGCCATGACCGGTTTTACACATAACGGCTTTTCCGCCCATTTTTTCAATTTCATTGTATAAAACTTGAGAACATTTAACTTCTGAAACTATTGTCGGAACTTCGTTTCTTATTTTAAGGTCTTTTATCAGGTCTGTGGCATAAATTAAAAGAAGCTTGTCGCCTGTTATCATTTTGCCTTCATTGTCTACAACACCGATTCTGTCTGAATCGCCGTCAAAGGCTATGCCAAAATCAGCTTTATTTTCAACAACTGTTTTTTTAAGGTCTTCTAAAGTTGCCTCAACGCTTGGGTTTGGGTGGTGATTAGGAAAAGTTCCGTCAGGCTCTGTATAAAGCTCAATAACTTCTGCGCCTATATTTCTGTATAATTCAGGCGCAACCACTCCTGCCGTTGCATTTGCGCAATCTGTTACAATTTTAATTCCTTTGGCTGTAAAAGAATTTGTCATTTTTTCAATATACATTGAAATTAAGTCGGGTTTTTTAATCCAGCCTTTTTTATAGTAGCCGTATTGACCGTTTTTGCTTAATTCATAAACTTCTTTTGTTTTTTCTTTAACTTCTTTAATGTCTTCTTCTGATAAAGATTGTTTGTTAAAAGTCATTTTTAATCCGTTGTATTCGCTTGGGTTGTGAGATGCGGTTATAATTAATGCGCCCGTAACTTTTGTATTGTCTAAAACTTCTTCATCAAAATGCGCCCATTCGCCGTAATAACCAATCGGAGTTGGTGCTAAACCAATGTCAAAAACATTTGCGCCTGCTGAAGTTAAGCCTTCAATAACGGCTGTTTTTAATTCAGGCGAATGAAGCCTTGCATCCATACAAACAACAAAAGTCATTTTATCGGGTTTTCTTGAAATACCCGATTTTGTTAACTTAGAGCTTACCCATTTTACATAACCTCTTGCCGTATGAAAAAACAGTTCAGAATATACTTCACTTGGGAAAATACCCCTAATATCATTTTTGCCGAACGCAGAGTAATTTAAACCTTCCTGCATATAATATTCCCTCTAAAAATAAAACCAATAATCCAATTATATTACAAATTTAACAATAAGTAGTGTTTTTTTTAAAATAATGTATAATGAAAAATATGAAAGAAATTACATTAACAAATGAACAACTTGCAAACCTTATAAAGATTTCAGGTATTGATGTTCCGCTTGATGCCGTAAATGAAGAAACTGTTTCAAGAGCATTAATTGAAATAGAGAGAAAATTAAACTTTTTTTCATATCCTGTAAGTTTCTTTACTGCAGAAAATTTACATGTGTTAATTGTTGATGATATGGAATTATCAATTTATCAATTAACTTCCATGCTGAAAAAAATCGGCACAGACGTTTGCGTTGCAAGAACAAAAGAAGAAGCAATTTCTGAGTTAAAGAAAAAACATTTTGATTATGCGGTGTTTGATTTATTCTTGCCTGATGCTGAAGATGGTTTAGAGCTTATAAAAATGGCAAATAAGCTGAAAACAGAATCTAATAAAGAGTTTAAGATACTTGTTGTTTCGGGAACGGATGATTCCAACATGATTCAAAGATGCTATAGTGAAGGCATTGATGAATTTATTGCAAAACAGCCAAATTGGCATCAAAGCGTTATGAAATTCATATCTGATACCGTTGTTAAAGCAACAAGTGAAGAATATCAAAAATATTATATAAACGATGATATTTGTGTTTTATCTGTTCATAAAATAAATAATGAAACATATATTGCAAACATTTTAAAAGAAGTTAACGCCAATGTTTTGACAGGTAAACCGAATATAATTTTTGATATGGAACATATTAAAATATTTTCAGACAAGTTTGCAGCAGTTTTTGCGCAAGTTTATAAAACAGCAAGTCAAGCAGGCGGCAATTTTGTTATTGTAAAACCTTCAAAAGATATTTTAAATGCTCTTTCATTTGTGTTTTTAAATAATGTCATAAAAACATTTTATTCGATTGAAGAAGCAGTTGATTTTATTGAACAAAGCCGAAATTAAGAAATAATTTTTTAATAAAAAAATGAGCCTTTTTATTTTAGGCTCATTTTTTATTGTTTATTATTGTAGCTTATGAAAGTGCTTCTATAATTGTTTTTGCAGCACGTTTGCCTGCACCCATTGCGTTAATTGCGGTTGATTCGCCTAACGGTGCAACGTCGCCGCCTGCGTATATTTCATTAATTGAGGTTTCGCCTTTTTCATTAATTATAATATAGCCTTTTTTATCTGTATTTAATTCAAGGTTATCATTTTTGGCTGAATCTTGAATAATTGGGTTTGGACCTGTACCTAGTGAAACAATAACTGCATCAAAATCCATTGTTTCATATTTACCTGTGCCAACAGGGCGACGTCTGCCTGAAGCATCGGGTTCGCCAAGTTCCATAATTTCAAAGGTCATGGATTTAACTGCGCCATTTTCTCCTTCAATTTCAACGGGAGCTCTTAATAATTTAAAGATAACGCCTTCTTCTTTAGCATGCCTGATTTCTTCTTTTCTTGCAGGAAGTTCTTCTTCCGTTCTTCTGTACATAATGTAAACTTCTTTATATCCAACCCTAACGGCTGTTCTTGCAGCATCCATTGCAACGTTTCCGCCGCCAATAATAGCTGCTTTTTCGCCAACTTTTAGAGGGGTTGGTGTGGTTAGTTCATTTGCATGCATTAAGTTAACTCTTGTTAAAAATTCGTTTGCACTGTATACGCCGTTTAAGTTTTCGCCTTTAATGCCCATCATTTTTGGTAAGCCTGCGCCCGAGCAGATGAAAATAGCGTCATAGCCTTCTTCTTTAAGTTGTTTTAATGTGATTGATTTACCAACAACAACGTTTTTAACAATATTAACGCCTTTTTCTTTTAAGCCTTTGATTTCTCTGTCTAAAACGGTTCTTGGAAGCCTAAATGGCGGAATACCATATCTTAAAACACCGCCTGTTTCATGGAGTGCTTCGAAAATTGTAACATCAAAGCCTGCATTTCTAAGGTCATTAGCAGCACTCATGCCGGCACACCCTGAACCTACTATTGCAACTTTTTTGCCGTTTGGAGTAATTTTAACTTCAACAGGTTCTGAATTATCCCCAACATATCTTTCTAAAGCACCGATTGCAACAGGTGTTCCTTTAATTCCTAAAATACATTTTGATTCACATTGTCTTTCCTGCGGGCAAACTCTGCCGCAAACAGATGGCAACATGTTTGTTTCTCTTATAATTTCGCCTGCTTTTTGAATATTTCCGTTTTTAACTTCTTGAATAAATTCTGGAATATTAACGCTAACAGGGCAGCCTTTTTTGCACATCGGGTTTTTGCAATTTAAACATCTTGAAGCTTCTAATTTTGCTTGTTCAGCTGTAAAATTTTCTTCAACAGGGTTAAAATTGCTTCTTCTTTCCACCATATCCTGTTCAACAGGTTTTTGACGTTCTATCATCACCATTAAAATTCTCTCCTAATAACTTCATTAATTTTATTGTATAATAAAAACTAAAAATGAGCGAACTTATTATGAATAACATTAAACTTTTAATAACAGATATAGACGGAACAGTTTTAAATGAAAAGTGTGAATATACCCCAAAATTAAAAAATTTGTTTCACATTTTAACAAATAACAATGTAAAAGTTGTTCTTGCAACGGGAAGAATGTTTATGGGGGCAGACCCTGTAAGACAACAACTTGAACTTAAAACTCCCGTTGTTTGCTATCAAGGTGCAATGATTAGAGAAGGAGATAAAATTCTTCATCAGGCATCTGTTAAAAATGAAATTGCAAAAGAAGTTATAGAAACATCAAGAAAAAAAGGGTTTCACCTTAATTTATACAATGATGACGTTTTAATTGTTGAAGATGACAATAAAAAATTTATGGAAGATTACACAAAAGGACGCCACACAACATATAAAGTGGTAAATTCTTTTGATGAAGTTAAATTAAACGTTGTTTCAAAACTTTTAGCCATTGTTTATGATGAAAACGAGCTTTTAAAACTTCAAGAAGAAATGAAGGAACTATTTAAGGGCAGATTAACTGTTGTAAGAAGTCACAAACATTACCTGGAATTTACTGACCCGAAAGCAACGAAAGGAGAAGCCCTAAAGTTTCTTTCAAATTATTGGGGCATTAAAAAAGAAGAAATTATGGCATCAGGTGATCAAGATAACGATTTTGACATGCTTCAAAATGCGGGAATAAAAATTGCAATGGGAAATGCAAGCCCCAAATTAAAAGAAATTGCAGATTTTATCTGCCCCGCAATTAATGAAGACGGGTTAAGTTATGCAATAGAAAAATATATAACAGGTGAAATAAAATGCGTATAGGTCAAGGCTATGATATTCATAAAACGGCAGATTTTCGCCCCCTTATTTTAGGTGGCGTTAAAATTCCTTATGATAAGGGCTTATTAGGTCACTCTGATGCAGATGTTTTAGTTCATGCAATTATAGATTCAATTTTTGGCGCTATTGCAGAAGGCGACATTGGGGAACATTTCCCTGATACCGATTCAAAATATAAAAATGCAAACAGTATTGAACTTTTATCTGAAACAAATAAAATTTTAAATGAAAAAGGGTATAAAATAATAAACCTTGATACAACAATAATTTGTGAAAAGCCAAAGTTATTGCCTTATAAAGAGCAAATGAAAGAAAATATAGCAGCTGCTCTTAATATTTCGAAAAATTTAATTTCAATAAAAGCAAAAACTAAAGAAAAGCTTGATGCAGCAGGCGAAGGCAATGCAATAGAAGCATTTTCCATTGTTTTAGTTGAAAAAACAACTAATAATTTATGAAAGAATTTTTAACCTTTATATTATTTTTACTTGTAAATAAATTATGGTTGTAGTACTATTCAAAAGTTATGGCACTTACATTTCAGGAATTAATTTTAAATTTATCAAAATATTGGTCAGATTACGGCTGTATTATTCAACAGCCTTATGACATTGAAAAGGGCGCAAGCACAATGAACCCCGCTACTTTTTTAAGAGCTTTGGGTCCTGAACCATATTCAACAGCTATGGTTGAACCTTGCCGCCGCCCGACAGATGCAAGATACGGTGAAAACCCAAACCGCTTGGGGCATTATTTTCAATATCAAGTAATTTTAAAACCTTCCCCCGATGATGCTCAAACAATTTATCTAAAATCATTAGAGGCAATGGGAATTGACCTTAATAAACACGATGTCAGATTTGTTGAAGATAACTGGGAATCGCCAACCTTAGGCGCAGCAGGCGTTGGCTGGGAAGTTTGGCTTGATGGCATGGAAATAACACAATTTACATATTTCCAACAAGTGGGCGGTTTAGAAGTTAAACCCGTTGCGCTTGAAATTACCTATGGTTTAGAGAGAATTGCCATGTATCTTCAAAACGTAGATTCCGTTTTTGATGTCATGTGGAATAAAAAACTCAAATATGGCGATATTTATTTACAAAACGAAATTGAACAATCTAAATATAATTTTGAATACTCATCAGCTGAAAGGCTTTTTAAACTCTTTGATTTAGCTGAAGCTGAAAGTTATTCTTGTATTGAAGCAGATATAGTCCTTCCTGCCTATGATTGGGTTTTAAAGTGTTCACATACTTTCAATTTGCTTGATGCAAGAGGCGTTATAAGTAAAGATGAAAGAATTAACTACATAAACAGAGTAAGAAAAATGGCATCTGAAGTTGCCAAACTTTATGTTAAACAAAGAGAGAAACTCGGCTATCCGCTTTTAAGGCAATAGTCTTATAAAAAACCGAAGGATTAATAAAAGCTAATGGAAGAAAAAAATGTTCAGGGGATAAACTCCCTTTCTGAAGACCTTGAAGTAAACTCTCAAGAAATGAACACCCTTGTGAGATTAGGCAAGAACATGTTCACTTTAAAAAACCCTGATGAAATGTTAAAATCGGCAAGTTCGGCAGGTCTTAAAAAAACGCTCGGCGCTTTGGATTTAATCATTTTGGGAGTTGGCGCAATAATTGGTTCCGGTATTTTTACTGTTGTAGGCATTGCAGCAGCAGGCGGTCCTGAATCGGTTGGTGCGGGTCCTGCACTTGTTGTTTCAATGGTTTTGGCTTCTTTAGCTTGTGTATTTTCTGCAATGTGTTATTCTGAATTTGCTTCCATGATTCCTGTTGCAGGAAGTGCTTATTTATACACCTATGCCACAATGGGCGAATTTTTAGCTTGGATTGTAGGCTGGGTTTTAATGCTTGAATATTTGGTTGGCTACATTGCGGTAGCATCTGCTTGGACAGGGTATTTTATGCAATTTTTGCAAGGTTTTTCAAAATATTTACCCCATTTCATTGTAAACCCCCCTGTTTGGCTTATTCACGATTATAAAACGGCAGCAAACATTCTTGTTGATAAAGGAATTGACCCTGCGGCAAACATCCCTCACATTTTGGGAGTTCCCGTTTCTCTTAATTTCCCCGGGATTTTAATGACCCTTATTATCATGGGAATTTTAATTAAGGGAATAAAAGAATCTGCTAAAATGGCAGGGTTTATGGTTTTAATTAAAATAATGGTAATTGTTCTGTTTTTAGTAACAGGCGCCTTTTATGTAAAACCTGAAAACTGGACACCTTTTGCACCAAACGGCTTTAGCGGCATTTTTATGGGCGCATTTATAATTTTCTTTGCATACATTGGGTTTGATGCCTTGGCAACAGCAGCAGAAGAAACCAAAAACCCTCAAAAAAACCTTCCCATTGGTATAATTGGCTCTCTTGGAATTACAACCATTATTTATGTTTTGGTTGCACTTGTCTTATGCGGCATTATGCCTATTGATAAAATTGACCTTCAAGCACCAATAGCGCATGCTATTAGTTCTGTCGGGCAAGATTGGGTTGCAGGATTAATTTCAATCGGCGCTCTAACAGGGTTAACATCTGTTTTAATGGTGCTAATGCTTGCAGCTACAAGAATTTTATACGCTATGAGCAGAGATAAATTTTTACCGAAAAGCTTGCAAGCGGTTCACCCCAAATTTAAAACACCGCATTTAATAACGGTTTTAGCAGCTCTAATTTGTATTATTGGTTCAACATTTTTAAACATTTCAACAGCAGCCGAACTTTGTAACTTTGGAACATTTACATCGTTTATCATTGTATGTGTTGCAGTTTTAATTTTAAGAAAAACCGACCCAAAAAGACCTCGTCCTTATAAAGTTCCTTTTTCACCATGGTTTCCTTTATTTGGAATAATATGCTGCACCGGGCTTATGCTGTATTCAATGAAATTTTTAACCACATCAAGGTTTTTATTCCCATTGTGGATTCTTCTGGGCATAGTTTTCTATTTTGCCTACAGCTATAAAAATTTAAGAAAAGACGGAGAGTAAAAAGTGGCATTTGATTTTGAAAATTTTAAAAAAAACCTTTTATGTAAAAAATCTCCGGATGAAATTTTAAAAACAGCCGAACATGCAAATTTAAAGAAAACTCTTAATGCATTTGACCTTATTATGCTTGGTATTGGTGCTGTTATTGGAACAGGCATTTTTACAATCATAGGCGTCGCAGCAGCAGGAGGTCCTGAATCTTTAGGAGCAGGACCGGCACTTGTTGTTTCTATGGTAATCGCAATGCTTGCTTGTCTTTTTTCTGCTCTTTGTTATTCTGAATTTGCTTCTATGATACCAGTTGCAGGCAGCTCTTATACATATACTTATGCTACTATGGGCGAATTTATGGCTTGGATGATAGGCTGGGTTTTAATGCTTGAATATGCAATAGGAAATATAACCGTAGCATCTGCTTGGAGCGGATATTTCTTTGAATTTTTAAGGGGTTTTTCCCATATTTTGCCTTCTTGGCTTGTAAATCCACCAATCTATCTTGTAAATGATTATAGAACGGCAGTTTCAATTTATACAGATATGGGGTTAGACCCTTCTGTTGAAATACCGAGAATATTTGGTTTTATTCCTTTAGCAATAAATATTCCCGCAATTTTACTTGTTCTTATTATTACAATGCTTTTAGTAAGGGGCATTAAAGAATCTACAAGAACAGCAACCGTTATGGTGTTTATCAAGCTTGCTGTTATATTTTTATTTATTTTTGCAGGTGCTTTTTATGTAAAACCCGAAAATTGGGTTCCATTTGCGCCAAACGGTTTTCATGGGATAATTTCAGGTGCATTTATAATTTTCTTTGCATACATTGGCTTTGACGCCATTTCAACTGCGGCAGAAGAAACAAAAAACCCTCAAAAGAATTTGCCCATTGGTTTAATTGGCACTCTTATTATATGCACGATTGTATATGTTTTAACCGCTCTTGTTTTATGCGGTATGGTTCCTATTGATAAAATAAACGTTTTAGCACCAATTTCAGCTGCTATGAGCGCAACCGGAAATAATTGGATCGCAGGGTTTATATCAGTTGGAGCCCTTGCCGGTTTAACCTCTGTTTTACTTGTTTATCAATTAGGCACAACAAGAATTTTATATGCAATGAGCAGAGACGGTTTTTTGCCTAAAATTTTACAGGATGTTCATAAAAAATATCAAACACCACACATTATAACTTGGGTTTCAGGGTTAATTGTTGTTGTTGGTGCATTGTTTATGGATTTAAACGTTTCAGCCGAACTTTGCGACTTTGGAACGTTTGCATCTTTTACTATTGTTTGTATTGCGGTTTTAATTTTAAGAAAAACAGACCCAAACAGAAAAAGACCCTTCAAGGTTCCTTTTGTTCCTTTATTTCCAATTTTAGGAATACTTTTCTGCGGCGGGCTTATGGTTTATTCATTATTTACGCTTGGAACAAGCGCCATTTTATTCCCCTTGTGGGTTTTAATCGGCATTATAATTTATTTTGGCTATTGCTATAAAAACATAAGAAAAATAGAAAAAGTAAAATAATAAAGAATTTAATTTGCCCATTTTGATTATATTCAAAAGGGCAATTTCATATTCTCTCTTTTAAATAAAAATTATTTAAAAAGGAGGGAATTATGACTGAAAAATTAAATTTATACAAATGCGATGCTTGCGGCAACATAGTAGAAGTTGTTATTGAAGGCGAAGGCACTTTAGTTTGCTGCGGTAAAGACATGAAACTTTTGAGGGCAGGCGAATCAGACGGTGCATCCGAAAAGCATGTTCCTGTTGTTGAGCATATAGGTTCAAGCCATGTTATAAAGGTTGGTTCAATTCCTCATCCAATGGAAAAAGAGCACTACATTCAATTCATAGAAGCAATTTCAAAAGATAAAAGATATGTTAAAAGAAAATATCTTAACCCCAACGAAGAACCCGAAATGATTATTAAATGTTTAGCAGATGATGATTTCACGGCAGAAGAATATTGTAATATCCATGGACTTTTTGAATGTAAGGGGGAATAATTATGGACAATAAACTTCTTGAAAATCTGAATAAACAATTAAACAAAGAAATGTATTCCGCTTATCTTTACTTTGCAATGTCCAATTATTTCATAAATATAAATATGGAAGGTTTTGCAAAAGTTGTAAGGCAGCAAGCAAAAGAAGAACTTGACCATGCAAGAAAAATATACAATTACTTAGTGGC
This sequence comes from Candidatus Gastranaerophilales bacterium, assembly GCA_944325175.1. Taxonomy (GTDB): domain Bacteria; phylum Cyanobacteriota; class Vampirovibrionia; order Gastranaerophilales; family Gastranaerophilaceae; genus Galligastranaerophilus_A. The sequence goes on from CALUYZ010000003.1 coordinate 107,227, forward strand.
AAGAAACGAACAAATAACTTTAATGCCCATCGATGCACCTGATACAAATTGGATTAATCCGACTGATGCAATAAAAAATGCACTTTCTCATGAACAATTTATTACCTCTTTATTTAATGAACTTTTTGAACTCGCAAGAAATACTAAAGATTATGCAACGGAAGTATTTTTGCAATGGTTTATAGAAGAACAGGTTGAAGAGGAAGACAAATTCAGAACCTTGCTTGAAAAAATGGATAATATCGATAATTGTGATTGTGAAATAATGCACATAGACAGAAACCTTAAAATAGATAAGGAATATGTTGAATAAAACTAAAATACCGCTTTTTGCGGTATTTTTTTATTTCAATTAATTAAAAAATCTGGTATAATAGTGAAAAGCGTTGAAGGAGGTGTTATTTATGTATATTTTTGTGACAGGTTCTGATACTGATGTTGGAAAAAGCTATGTTTGCCGTGGAATATGCAAAGAACTTTTAAACCACAATGAAACTGTCGGCTATTTAAAACCCTTTCAATCAGGAGTTATTGAAGGTGTATTAAATGATGCGGATTCTGTTCAAACAGGCAGTGAAGATATTATTGCAAAAAGCTCTTATATAACAAGAACGCCCTCAACTCCTTTAATTTCTGCGGAAATAGATAATATTGAATTTGATTTGAATAAAATTGTTTCAGATTACGAATTAATGAAAAAAGAATGTCAAAATGTTGTTGTAGAAGGCTCAGGCGGCATTTATGTTCCCGTTAAAAAAGGAGTTTTAATGATAGATGTCATTAAAAAATTAAAACTACCTGTAATTGTTGTTGCAAGACCTGATTTAGGCACAATCAACCACACATTAATGACAATAGATTGCCTTATAAATAACGACATCAAAGTTTTAGGAATTGTTATTTCAAATTATCCTGAAAAAACAACAGACCCCGTTATTACAAGGGTAAAAGAAATGATTGAAATGTTTTCAGGCGATGTTAAGGTTTTAGAGATTATAAAACAAAATCAAAAAGATTTCTCTGTTTTGACATCTAAAATTATGGAAAATCTAGCCTTGAGTTGTTTTTAGAGGCTGCATGGCATTATTTACAGCTCCTGTTGCATTGTTTACAGGGGCTTGTTTGTGTTTGGCGCCAATTATTCCGTATGTTTTTAAAATGTTTAAAACTAAGGCACCAAAAACACCAACAGCAATGCCTGCCCCCACCATTGCATTTCTTCTTAAATCTTTTGCGGCTTTTTCTGCCATTGTTTGCACTCTATAATCTTTAGATGCGCTTTCAATAAACTGCCCTTTTAGAGTTGAAAATTCGTTATTAATGTCTTTTGATTTTTCCATTAATTCTTTAAATTTATTTTTAATTGCTTCTATAATTTCGTCTTTTTTTGCATCTTTAAAGGCAAAATCGCTTTTATCGCCAAAAAATTCTTTTAATGCTTTTTGTATATTATCTTTACTTAAATCGTCTTCAGGCAAGGTTTTTATAATTGAATATAATTTATCTGCATTTGAAACTTTAACACCTATTGCAATATCTTCTTTTACAAGTTCTGTGCCTTTTTTAACTGCGCTTGCAACTTCGTCTCCCATGTTTGAAATATATTCCGGTAATTCTTCTTTAATTCCCGCTTTTAAGAACATATCACCATATTGAGCTTCTATTGCTGATGTTGAAGGTTTATAAGGCGTTAGTGAAGCAATTTTTCCGCCAATTCCGCCTAATGCGCCGCCTGCAACTGCCGTAAAACCGACATTTAGAGCTGAATCTTTAATGGCGCCAAATATACTGCCATTTGATTTGTCGGAATTGCCAAACGAGATAGAATTATTTATCATAAAACACCACAACTTTACTTTACAAACCATTAATGCATATAAAATAAATAAATTGCTTAAATTTTAACAAAATGTAACATTAACTTTTAATTTTATAAATGTATAAGTGTCAAAAATACGATAAATAAAGGGGTTGTGGTCATTTTTTATTTATGCTATAATAGTAGTATAAAGCCGTAACTAATCGAAGAATTTCATATACTAATCCCCTAATAATACTTAATAAGATACAAAAAAGAAAAGACTGACTGGTAAAAAATGACAACGGCTAAAACATCTTTGATTTCATTTTGGCAAGATGACAAAATGTTATCCTGCAAGGGGTGGTTTATTTCTATATTGGCATATTGGATAAACTTAAATTTAATTGCAATAACCCTTCTTTCAATAGGCTTTTTTGGCGGTGATGTTTGTAGTTCAAAGTTAGATGACAAAATTGTTAAAGTTCAGGCTGCCGCTAAAATTAGTACGGAAATTATCACGGAAGATGAAAAAATAAGCTGGATTGATGCGAAAAATACAAAATATTCAAAATTTAAAGTAACGTTTCTTGAAGATGGAATTCTATACGCAAAAGGACTTGTTCCTGTCGGCAACAAAAGTGTTAGGGTGAATATTTTGGAAATAAATACAAAAATTAACCCAAACCTTGATGTTGAGCCAAAAACAGCATCTTCTTCAAAACTTAATTCAAGAGTAAAAATTCAAAACATTGCATCAAATTCAAATACCATAGCTGCAGTAAATGGCGGCTATTTTAAACCTCAAACGGGTGTGCCTTTGGGCGCACTTGTTATAAATAATGAAGTTATTACAGGTCCGATATATAATCGTGCTTCAATTTCAATTAATAATGACGGAACGTATTCTATTGGAAAAAGTGATATAAAATTTTTCCTAAAAAACAGAAAAACAGTTCTTAAAATTGATAATATTAACCAGCCAAGAATACTTTCCACATATTCAATAATATATACGCAAAGGTGGGGTAAAACAGCGCCAATGCCCCCAAAATACGGAGCAAATGCTCTAATTAAAAATGGCAAAATTACAGGCATTTATAATGGCACTGTTCAAATACCTGAAGGCGGTTATGTTTTGTCTGCGCCGATAAAAGTAATTCAAGATATTAAAAATCAAAGAAATCTTAAACTTGAAGTAAAATACCCAAAATATTTTGAAAACAGCAAACATATTATTTCAGGCGGCCCGTTTTTAATTAAAGACGGAGAAATTTATATTGATGCAAAAGAAGAAAAACTAACTGCAATAAGCGGAAGAAATCCAAGAACCCTGATTGGTTACACAAAAGATAATGAACTGATTTTGGCAACGGTTGACGGCAGAGAAAACCGTTCTGTCGGAATGACATTGTATGAATCTGCAAAATTTATGCAAAAACTGGGTTGTATAAATGCAATAAATTTAGATGGCGGTTCATCAAGCGTTATGTATCTTAAAGGGCAAATTGCAAACAAGCCGCCAATTATGGGTGGCATACCGCTTTCAGGCATAGTGTCCATAAATTTAAACTACCCTGTAATAACTTCTGCAAAAGATTTATCTCAAATGTAAAGAAAATTAAAATATAATTTTTATATATGTTATATATATTTTTCGTGTGGAATATTATAAGTGGTTAGTTCTTCTCTTTTCCACTCCTTCCTCCATTATATACGAAATTTCAGGCGGACACCCGAGCTTTTAGGTTTGGCGACCGCCTTCTTTTTTGTTTTTAGAATAATTTGTTTATGTTAAAATTTAGCTGAAATTATTGTTTAAAAAAGGTAGAAATAATGAAAACTTCAGCTGAAATAAGAGAAATGTTTTTAAGTTTCTTTGAAAAGAAACATAATTCAACAAGGGTTAAAAGTTCATCATTAATTCCTGATAACCCGACAATTTTACTCACAACGGCAGGCATGGTTCAATTTATGCCATATTATTTGGGGCTTGAAAAACCCCCATATAACCCGCCAAGAGCAACAAGCTGCCAAAAATGCGCCAGAGCAGGCGGTAAAGATTCAGATATTGAAAATGTAGGCAGAACACCAAGACACCACACATTTTTTGAAATGCTCGGCAATTTCAGCTTTGGAGATTACTATAAGAAAGAAGTTATTCCTTGGGCTTGGGAATTTGTTACGAGTGAAGAATATTTAGGGCTTGATAAATCAAGACTTTGGGTAACAATTTACCTTGATGACGATGAAGCTTTTGAAATATGGAAATCTGTTGGAGTTCCTGAAGATAGAATCATAAGAAAAGGCAAAAAAGACAATTTCTGGGGTCCCCCGGGGGCGTCAGGTTCTTGCGGACCTTGCAGTGAAATTCATTACGACTTAGGCGAACACTTAAAATGTAGCGATGATTGTTCAATCGCAACTTGTGAATGTAACCGCTGGGTTGAAATTTGGAACCTTGTATTTACGGAATTATTTCAAGATGAACAAGGAAACCAAAGCCCCTTAGATAAAAAGAATGTTGATACAGGCATGGGGTTAGAAAGAATTTCTATGGTATGCCAAGGGGTTGAATCCACTTTTGAAACAGACCTTTTAAAATCTATCATAGATAAAGTTTCTGAAATTTCAGGCAAAAAATATAAAGAAAACGAAAAAACAGATATTTCATTAAGGATAGTAACAGACCATGCAAGGTGTGTTTCTTTTATGATAGCAGATGGCATTTTGCCCACAAACGAAGGCAGAGGATACGTTTTAAGAATGATTTTAAGACGTGCGCTTCGCCATGGGTATTTGCTCGGTTTAGAACTTCCTTTTATGGAACCTGTTATAAATAAGGTTATTGATAATTATAAAGATGCATACCCTGAATTAATTGAAAATAAAGAAAAAATCTTAAAAACCGTAAAACTTGAAGAAGAAAGGTTTAAATTAACTCTGGATAGGGGCTATCATAACATTGAAGAAATTATGTCCAATTTGAAAAAAGAAAACAAAAATACAATTCAAGGGGCAGATGCTTTTAAACTGTATGATACGTTTGGATTTCCTTTTGAATTAACAAAAGAAATAGCTGAAGAAAACGGTTTGCTTGTTGATGAAGCAGGCTATAAAAAAGAAATGGAAAACCAAAAACAAATGGCAAGGGCTTCAATGCAAAAGGTTGTTTTAACAGATGACCTTAACTATACAAATAACCCTGATACAAAATTTACAGGGTATGAATCAAACGAAGAAAATGCAAAAGTTTTAGCCATTGTAAAAGACGGCAACGATGTTGATTCTATTGAAAATGATGAAGCAGATGTTATTTTGGATGTAACACCTTTTTATGCTGAATCAGGCGGTCAAATCGGCGACTTTGGGCTTATTACATCCGGAAATTCATATTTTGAAGTAAATAAAACGTTTAAAGCAGGCAAAGTTTTTGTTCATAGAGGTTTTGGTTCAATTAAAAAAGGCGAAACCGTTAAAGCCAAAATTGACGTTCAAAAAAGAGAAGAAATTAAAAAACACCATTCATTAGCACACCTTCTTCAAGCTGCTTTAATTAAAGTTTTAGGAAATGAAGTTCATCAGGCAGGGTCTTGGGTTGAAGAAAATAAAACAAGGTTCGATTTTTCATTCTCAAGGGCACTTACAAAAGATGAAATCAAAAAAACTGAAAAATATATAAACGAATGGATTAAAGAAGGTTTATCAGGTAAAACCGAAATTATGGATATTGAAACCGCCAAAAAATCGGGCGCTATGGCATTATTTGGCGAAAAGTACGGCGAGAAGGTTCGTGTTGTTTCATTTTCAAATGATAAAGAAACAATGTCTAAAGAACTTTGCGGCGGCACGCACGTTTCAAATACATCAACTCTAAGGCTTGCAAAAATTGTTTCAGAAAGCGCAATTTCACAAGGTGTAAGAAGAATTGAAGCGCTTTGTTCTGATGCTGCACTTAATTTCTTAAACGAAAAAGCCGATTTATTGTTTGAAATTGCACAAAATAACAAAATTAAGCCTGAAGACATTGAAGTTAAAATTCAAAAATTAACAGATGAAATTAAGGAGCAAAATTCTAAAATAACGGAACTTCAAAATAAAATTACTCAAGCTAAATTTGATTCTTTAATTTCAAAAGCAGAAGATGTTGAAATTAAAGGTCAAAAAGGTAAACTCTTTATTTCTATGGCAGAAGATATGCCATTAGGTGCTATCAGAATAAGCGTTGAAATGCTTGCAAAACGCTTGGGCGGCGAAACAATTATTGTTCTTTGCTGCAAAAAAGCTGAAGGCGGCGCTGTTGTAATTTCAAAAGTAACAGACGGTTTTGTTAAAGCAGGAATTTCTGCAGGAAACATTGTTTCTAAAATTACAAAACTTATGAACGGCAACGGCGGCGGCAAACCAAATATGGCACAAGGTTCTGCTAAAGATATTACAAATGCAGTGAATATTTTAGCCGACCTTGAACGCGAAATAAAGGAAAATTAATTGAACCTTAATTTAAAAAATAACGATAAAACGGCAAAAACCCTATCTTGGGCAATTTTTGCCGTTTTTGCCATTTTGACATTTATTTTAATGTTAAATAGAACCCCATTTTTTGATGAAGCTCACGCTTGGATGGTTTCTAAAAGTTTTAATTTAGTTGAACTTTTTAAAATAGAAAAATTTGAAGGGCATCTTTTTGTTTGGCATGCTTTATTGATGCCTTTTTCAAAGAATGATTTGTTTTACCCTTATTCAATGTATATTTTAAATTGGGTTTTTTGTATTCTTGCAATGGGTGTTTTTTGGCGGTTTGCGCCGTTTAGGCAGTTAGAAAAGGTTTTAATAACGTTTTCATTTCCTATCTTTTGGTATTTTGCACAAGTTGCAAGGTGCTATTCGATTGGTTTATTGTTTTTATTTTTAATTCTTGCGCTATGGAAGGAGAGAAAAAATAAGCCCATTTTGATTTCATTTCTTTTAATTTTGCTTGCAAATACATCTGCAATGGCTTTAATCGGGGCATTTGCTTTAGGTTTAATTTTTATTTTTGATATTTTAAAAGAAAAAATTGATAAAAAGAATTTAATTTGTTCATTTTTAATTTTATTTTTTGGTGCAATTTTAGTTTTTGTTCAATTATTTGGCGCATACCACCCCGATATTGAAGCATTATTTAAAGAAAAAATATTTTTCTATAATTTAATAACATATTTTTATTATATTGATTTTAAACATTTAACTTTTTCCTATATTTTTAATAAAATTACTGCATTATTTGCACTTTTAACCATTCTTTTTTCATTTTTATTTTTGTTTAAAAACAAAAGAAGCTTTTTCTTTTTAACAACAACATACCTTTTAATGTTTTTGTTATTCACTTTTAAATATTCAGGCGCTTGGTGGCACTACCTTTTCTTTTACGTTTATTTAATTTCAGCTGTTTGGCTATATAAAACAGATAAAAACTCTGAAAATATTTTTCAAAAACCATTTCAAGTTTTATTTTTAGCCCTTATTTCACTTTTTACAATAACAACAATGTTTTTTGATACTCTCTTTTTATCAGAAGTTTACCATTCAAGAACAAAAGAAATTTATGAAATCATAAAAAAAGAAGGGTTATTTGAGGGCAACAAAAAAATATATGCACTTGATAATTTTTCTCAAACATCAACAGGCATTATGCCTTATTTAAAAGAAACCAAAATTTATAATGTTTTTGGCGATGAAAAATATTCAAAAGAAGAATATAAGCACTATATGAAAAAAGAAAAAAGAACTTTTTTAATAGACGAATTTGCAGCTTCATTGGATGAAAACAAAATAAATTTAGGAATATCTGATAGAAAAATGTTTCCTGTTTATTTCGGCAAAAAATACAGGCTAATTTTAAAGCCATATTACAAAAACGAAAACCCAAATTTTATAATTTATGAATTAGAAAAAATTTAGAAAAAGAAATTTGTTTTTGGGCTTTGTTCGTGGAATTGACCGCCTGCACAAACAATTTCAATAACCTTTAAAAGAAAATCTCTTGGCGCATCCACGTGGGATAAGAAATATTCTTGGTTATCTTTGTGTTTAATTGTCATAATAACGCTTTGGTTTTTTTCTGCAGGCACATAAAGGGAAGCTATTTCATTATCTAATAAAATTTTCATCTGCCCGTCATAATCGTTTGTTCCTTGCATTAAATTTGCAAAGTTGCCGTTAATTGCAAAAATTCTGCCGCAAAAAAGCGGGTTGCCGCCTTCTCTTGGAAGTGCTTTTGGTGCAATATTAAAGCGGGATGTAAAACTTATTGTGTGCCATAAAATGTTTATTGTTGCAATTGTTTTTGTGGAATCAATTTCATAGTAAATGTTGCCGGATGGAATGTTTCTAACGCTAAAAGATTGTTTTAAAGATTCAACAACCTGATCCATAACATCTGCCATTCTTATAAAAATTTCAGCAGTGTTTTGGTTAGATTTTTGAAAATCTAAAAATTGTTTGTACATATGAACCGCAACAAGGCCTGTTCTTTCTTGCACAACAGAAGATTTTCTAATGCTTCCTTCAAGGTTATTTAAACTTTCAAAGTTGTTAGCCAATTCGATTCCGTTTCTTATAATTTATAAATCTATGTTAACTTAAAAATAGGGAATTACCACATTATATTATAATTTTTTTTACAATAAACAAATACTTAATTTATATTAATTTTAAAAAATATATGTATAATTGAAATATGGCTGTTAATAATAAATCAAAAAATTACTTAAAAAATTTTGAAAACTACCTTAAATTGGAAAAAAACTTTTCATCTCACACAATAAGGGCATATAGTGCTGATGTTTTGTGCTTCTTAATTTGGTTAAACGAGCTTGAAGTTAACAAAATTGATGCCAAAAAGTTTTCAGAGTATCTTTATTTTATTTCACAAATGAACTATACAAAAACTACAATAGCAAGAAAAATTGCTTCTATAAGGGCGTTTTACAGATTTTTATACAATATGGAAATTGTAGATTTTAACCCGACAGATACTGCAAAAGGTCCTAAACTTCCAAAAAGTTTGCCCGATTTTCTTTCTGAAGATGAAATTGAAAACATTTTAACAAACATCAAAATTTCAAGTCCCGCAGGCTTTAGAAACAGAGTGATATTCGAGCTTTTATGGGTAACGGGAATGAGAATTTCAGAACTTTCAGGCTTAAATTATGAAGATTTGAATTTAGAACAAAATGAAATAAGGGTTTTTGGTAAAGGTGCAAAAGAAAGAATTGTTTTAATTCCAAACAAAACAAAAGAGCTTCTTTTAAATTATATTGAAAATGTTTCAAATTTAATTCATAAAACAGAACACAACGGCAAAAACCCTTTATTTATAAATAATAACGGTTACAGGCTTCAAAACCAAACAATAAGAAAAGCACTGAAAGCTGTTGTTGATTCAATCGAATTAAATAAACACGTAACACCGCACATTTTTAGGCACTCTTTTGCAACAAGATTAATTGAAAAAGGTGCAGATTTAAGGGTTGTGCAAGAGCTTTTAGGGCATCAAAGCATTGCAAACACACAAATTTACACCCATGTTTCTATGGAAAGGTTGAAATCTGTTTATGAATCAGCTCATCCGAGGGCTTAATTTAAGTGTAATCTGATTAAATATTGATATTGTTTTTGCATATTTTGAAAAAGCGCAAGTCTGAGAATTGTACAAGAGCTTTTAGAGTGTTAAAGCATTGCAAACACACAAATTTACACCCATGTTTCTATGGAAAGGTTGAAATCTGTTTATGAATCAGCTCATCCGAGGGCTTAATTTAAGTGTAATCTGATTAAATATTGATATTGTTTTTGCATATTTTGAAAAAGCGCAAGTCTGAGAATTGTACAAGAGCTTTTAGAGTGTTAAAGCATTGCAAACACACAAATTTACACCCATGTTTCTATGGAAAGGTTGAAATCTGTTTATGAATCAGCTCATCCGAGGGCTTAATTTAAGTGTAATCTGATTAAATATTGATATTGTTTTTGCATATTTTGAAAAAGCGCAAGTCTAAGAATTGTACAAGAGTTTTTAGGGCATCAAAGCATTAAAACAACGACTATGAAAATGTTGTTTATATGTAAATAAACCTATCTGAGAGTTTAATTTTAAATATTGCTTGTCATTTTCCATATTCCGCAAGGGCAAACGCCTGCGCAGATGCCGCAACCGATGCATTTGTTGGGGTCAGAAATATATGCAAAATCTTCACCCATTTCGACTCTTTCAATGGCGCCTTTTGGGCAAGAATTCATGCACATTTTGCAATCTCTGCAAACGCCACAGCTTAAACATCTGTCTTTTTCGTCCAAAACATCCATTGCATAAAGGTCAGAACCCTTTAGAGTCGGGTAATATGCACATTTAACTTCATCTAATGAAATTTTTTCTTTTGTTTTAAATTCTTTTAAATCATTTTTTTCAAATAAATTATCAATATTTATTGCAACTTCTCTTCCTTTGCCTATCGCATCGCAAAATAAACCTTGACCCGTGCAATCGCCGATAAAGAAAAGTTTTTTTGAAACTTCGGATTGACTAAATTTATTTACAAGAGGGAATTTTCTTTCATTCAAATATTTTTCGTCAATAAAATCAAATACCGGCCTATCACCGATTGAAATAATAACAGTGTCTGCTTTTAAAAGAGTTCCGTCTTTTAGGTGAACACCTTTTTCATCAACACTTTCAGTAAAGCAAGGGTATAAAATTTTAGCACCCAAAGACTTTGCATGTTCAATTTCTTTGTCAAATGCCAAAGGTTTTTGAATGTCTATTGCAGTAACGTTTTTAGCACCCATTTTATAAGCGCCTATCACAACATCCATTGCAGCGTTGCCGGCACCAATAATAACAACGTTATTGCCTACTTTAACTTTTTTGCCTTTGTTTATTTCTTTTAAGAAATCTAAACCTTTAGTTAGCCTTTCTTTTCCATTAATCGGAATAACAACAGGATTGTGTGCGCCAATAGCAACTACTACTACATCAAATTCTTTTTGTATTCTTTCAAATTCGTCGTTGTCTATTGTAATGCCAAGATTGAATTTAATGCCTGAATTTTTAATTATCTCAAGTTCGGCATTTAATGTATCTTGATTCAAGCGGTCAGAAGGAATTACTTGTCTTAATTTGCCGCCTATTTCATTATCTTTTTCAAAAACTTCTACATTATATCCTTCTTTTTGCAGTGTCCAAGCGCAAGAAAGCCCTGCAACACCTGCACCAATAATTGCAACCTTTTTATTTTTATATGGTTCAACCACTTTTATATCAACATTTTCAAACGATTTTATACCAAGTGGTGCAATTTTAATGTGTTCATCTATATATTTTCTGGAACATTCATTCATACAAAGGTTTGGGCAAACCTGTCCGCAAACACTTGCCGGAAAAGGAGAATAATCGTAGATTAAATTGAGCGCTTCTTGAAGTTTGCCTTCTCTTATTAATTCAATTCTTTTTTGGGTTGGAATAGAAACAGGGCAATTAAATTCACATGGCGGGGTTTTTAGATTGTTTTCCCAACTTGGTGTTCTTAATCTGTTATCGCCTGTGTTTATTACATCAATAACTTCTCTGTAGGAGCCAAAAAATTCAGAAAAAATGCCGTCTTTAACCCATTTTTGTTCTCTAAATTCTTTAATTGAATATGGAACTTGTTTAACTTTTTTATCATAAGGTTTTGCAAGAATTTTTTTCCATTGAGAAAATTCCGTTAATTCTTCATATAAATTTTGCCTGTCAATTTCGCCCAAAAACCTCATTAAACCTGATTTTAAGAAGTTTTTATCGCTTTCATCTAATTCGTATATATCAACGTCATTGGTTAAGCCTTTGACATTGCCTCTAACATAAACAACACCGCCAACCATACCGCAGCAGCTTCTATCAGATAAAACCGATTCCATATTCTCGCAGCCATAGCCGCAAACAATAGCACGCCCGCCGCCCATAAATTCAAAAGAAAATGAGCCTGTGTTTTTTAACACCCAAAATTCAGGTTCTTCAAATTTTGGGTCATGTTTCATTAAAGCGCCCGAGCGAGTTCCCACTCTTCCTGCTACATAAATCTTGCCTGAAGCTTGACAATGCGCTGCGGTATCACCGGCGTCACCCAAAACGGTAATTTCAGCGCCTGAATTCAACCAACCGATATCAGCCGGAGCTGAACCTTTTACTATAATTTTTGTACCTGCCATGCCCATAGAACCCACTCTTTGACCGGGGTTTGTAATGTGGAATATCAAAGGTTTGCCGTCTTTTGACCACAAAGGCCCGCCTATATCATGCTGACCTGAGGCTAAAATTTTAAATTCGTTAAAACCCATCTCGATTTTTTCATAAATTATATCGAGAAGTTCTTTTGTTGAAAGTCTTTTGTTATCTTGCAGAGTATCAATTATAGTAGTGTTCATAATTTCCTTTTATTTTTAGCAAACATGCTGTATGCCTAATCTTTCGGCAACATTTTTATCAACTGTAACAAGGGCGTCAGATCGACCAACAGGCAATGTTGAATTGCCAATGGGCGCCATAAGTTTTTTAAGTTCTGTATCTGTTGCAAGAAAATAATTAACAATATTTTGTGCAACTTTATCTATATCAAGTCTTTTCATTAGAATTGGATTTTGGGTTGTTAGTCCTGCTGGACAAAGACCTGTGTTGCAAGCGTTGCATCTGCCGTAATCGTCACCTAAACAGCCTGCAATTTGAAGCATTAATCGCCCTGTAAATACGCCGTTTGCGCCTAAACAAATCATCTTAAAGGCATCTGCCGCTAAGGTTCCTTTCATGCCTAAACCGCCTGCAGCCCAAAGCGGAATTTGACCTTGTTTTCCTTGATGCACTGCAGCATTGTAGCAATCTCTAAGCCTTGAAACAATCGGGTGCCCTGTATGGTCTAATGACGTTTCATGAGCAGCGCCCGTGCCGCCTGCAATACCGTCTAAGAAAAAGCCGCCGACAATGTCGTATGGGTCTCTTAATAAATTGTTGTAAACAGAAACAGATGTAACCGATGCAGCCACTTTAATTGCAACCGGTACTTTAAATTTGAAAGCTGAATTCATTGACAAAAACATCTTTTGAACGCTTTCTTCGATTGAATAAAGCCCTTGGTGGTTAGGTGGCGATAGTAAATCTGATTTTGGAACACCCCTTATTTCTTGAATATGTTTTGCAACTTTTTTAGCCAATAATAAACCGCCATCTCCGGGTTTTGCGCCTTGACCTATTTTGATTAGTATTCCTGCGGGGTCTTCTGTCATATATGGCATTGAATTTATGATTCTATTCCAGCCAAAATGACCTGATGCAATCTGCAAAATCATATATTTTAAATATTTTGACCTTAACAGTTTTTCAGGCACACCGCCTTCGCCTGAGCACATTCTGATTGGAATGTTATAGACCTCATTAAGGTATGCAACAGCTATTGCAATAGCTTCCCAAAGCCTTGGAGATAAAGCCCCTATTGACATATCTCCGATTATGATAGGGTAAATCCATCTTGTTGTGGGAATTTTTTTGGTCAATGAAAGATTTCCCATCGGGTCAATTTCAAAAGGAAGATTTTCAGGCGGCATTACTCTTCCAAAAGGCGCTAAAAGTTCAAATGTGTGGCGCATAGCATCCAGAGAAGGGTCTGTCATTTGAGAAATTCTGCCCACTTTAATTTTATCTAAGGTCCTTCCTTCTGTGTGCAAATTGGTTCTTCCGCCTCTTTTGGGTGATTCTGCGTTTAGCGCTCTATATTTAACATTCATCCTGTTTCTTTCGTTATAAACAGGCTTAATTGCTTCATTACCGCAAACTTTAGCGCACATTCCGCAGCCGACACAATTTTTAGATTTTGTAACAACTTGTTTTATGACAGGAACCGTTGTTTCTGATACTTCAGGGTTTGGTGTGCAGCCATTTGAGATAACTTTTTTTCTCTTTTGAACGTCAGCTTTTATTGCACCGAAAGTGCAAGCGGCAATACATTTACCGCAAAGTGTGCATTTGCTTGAATCATGCTCAATCTGCCAAGTTAAATCTTCTTTGTTTATTCCTGATATATCTACTGTGCCCATCTTTGTACCTTTAAATCATTTCCGATAACAACCATTTCTCTTTCATTTGGATATATATCGGATTCAAAATTTCTTTTTGGTAAAACTTCATTTATGCCTGTAACTTCACTTGTTATTGCAATGGTTTTATCATCAGAGCCTATTACAACAGGGCGCAATTTCTTTGAATCGCAAGTTACAAACAAAGTGCCATCAGGCAAAACGCCTATGATTGTGTTTGGTCCGTTTATTTCTAAATGCGCCAGTGATGCTTTTATTCTTAAAAGAACCTCGCTATCTTCTCTTTTTTGCATTTCATCGAATTCAAGAGGAGTTATAACGTGTTTGTAATATTTAAGCGGCCATTTTAAAATTTTATTCACATAGTGAAGGGTGTATAAAAAGCATTGCGAATCTGATTCAAAACCAATGTAGCCTTTATGCAAGCTTTTTTGGAAATTTTTATTTTTTTCATAAAATGTATTTTCGCCGTTTGCTAAAACCGTATAACCTTGTAAAAAGAAAGGGTGTGCAGCGTATCTTACAATGTCATAGTTTGTGTTTTGACGGCATTGAACGGTAATAATTTTTGAAACAAAATCATTGTTTGGTGTGTGAAGATTAAAATATGTCCCTATATCTTTTGGGTTGCCTATTTCTTTTAACATTAAAACATCAGGCCAGAAAGAATATATATAGCCTTCATCTTTTTCTTCAAGCGCCATTCTTAATTGAAGCCTTGTGTCAAGCAATAATTGTTCTTTTTCTTCCTTTGTTGCATATTTGTATAATTTTGGGTAGTTAAAAACTCCAAAAATATAGTTTGGCATAGGCGAAATTTGCAAGTTTTTTGCACTTTTGTTGATGTCAGGCGTCCATTGCAAAATTCTTGTAAAACCGATTGAATGAAGAATATCTTCTGCAATTCTAACGCCTTTATCGGTGCATGCCATAGATAATAAAGGTAAATCCTTATAAGGTTCAAAAATTCCCCCTAAATCTTGCATAACAAACGCAAAACCTGAATTGTCATGACCTTTTTGCTGTGAGCGCATAAGTTCTAAGGTTTTAGAAGGATGAAAATATTCACTTGATTTAATTGCCCCAATACGGCACATAGGTTGTTCTTGCCTCTTAATCCAATAGTAGGTGATATAATTTTAATGTAACCGCTCAGCTTTTTGGTGTCAAGAAACTTTAGAAAAATTTTTACTTTTTTACAAAAACAGGTGCTGTTTGGATGTAATTTGGTTTTAAATTTATTGAATCAAATGCCAGATTATTCTCAATTTTTTCTTTTGTAATTTCTATTTCAATTTCACCTATATTAAGATTTTCATCTTCATATTTAATAAGCTTATTTTTATAGCTGTCAAATTTTTCATTATTAAAAAGTTGTTTATCTGATATAAAATTGTCGCCTTTTTCTAAAATTTCAAATGCCTTATCGTATGGAATCAGTTCCATATTAATGCCGTCTTTAGAATAAAAAACAGAACCTCTTCTTGCATCAAGCATGATAGATTTATTGTTCATTGCTCTTGATAATACCTCAGAGGTTGTATATGAAACAGTTTTTATTTTAAGCTGATCTGATATAACTTTTACAACGGTTAAGCCCACCCTTATTCCGGTAAAGCTTCCAACTCCTGTATTTGTGCCGATAAAATTAATTTCATTGATATTGACATTATTTTTATTTAGTAAATCTTTCAAAACTTTAATTAAATAAGCGCTGTGGTAGTTTTTTTCATCGCTTTTAATTTCTGTGGTAATTCTTTTGCCGTCTAAAAAAAGCCCGATATAGCTTTTATCTAAAGCAGTATCAACTGTTAAAAATTTCAATTTTTGTTCCTTTTTTTATTAAATTCTTCAATGGTTTTTATAACAACTTTTTTATAATATTCGTTTGTTCCAATAAATGTGAAAATTCTTTCTGTTGAATAATTTTCAATGTCATATTTTATATTTATCTCAATTTTATCAACAGGAAGCTCGTCTTTTCCAAAATTTGCCCATTCGACAAGGGTTAAAATTTTATCTTCACTGTAGGCTAAAAGCTCATCTTTAATGCTGTTTATGCCGGTTTCTTCCAAACGATATAAATCAAAATGATAAATCGGAAAAAATTTTGTTTTGTATTCATTTAAAATTACAAAGCTTGGGCTTGTAACATCTTCAACAACGCCTAAACTTTTTAATAAAAACCTTGTAAATGCGGTTTTGCCGGCACCTATGTCTCCAAATAAGGAAACAAAAGCCCCTTTTTCTTTAATATTTTCACCAAAACATTCTGCTAAAAGTTTTGTTTCATCCTGATTTTTTATTTTTACTTCCATAAAATAATTTTAACATAAATACATAAAAGCTAAAGGAATATTCATTTTGTACCGAAAAATAAGTTGGATGACAATTTATGGAAGGTTAAAAAAATGGAAAATCTAAACTTAGACTTCGACCCTGAACTATCTGAATACAACCCTTTATTTAAGGAAGTTGCAAATCTGAAAAATAGAGCATGCGGAAAAGAAGATGTAAACTTTATTTCAAATTTAATTGAAAAATTAACTAAGCCGATTATCGTTCAAATTGACTAAAAGTTAATAAATTTAACAAAAAGAATGTTTATCTGATAAAATTTTCTTATGATAGATACACATTCTCACATAATGATGTTAAAAAACCCTGATGAAGCAATTAAGAAATCTCTTATTGCGGGGGTTGAAAAAATTATAGTACCAACATCTTCACCGGATGAATTTAAAGATGTAGCCGACCTTTGCACCAAATATGACGAAATATATGGTGCTGTTGGCGTGCATCCAGAAGAAGTTTTAAAATTTAGTGAAGTTACACCAAAAGAAATTTATAAAGTTGCAAAAGATAATAAAAAAATTGTTGCAATAGGTGAAATCGGGCTTGATTACTATTGGGATAAAACCCAAAAAGAAGAACAGAAAAAAATTTTCAGAACACAAATTGAAATAGCTTTAAGCCTTAATTTGCCAATAATTGTTCATTCAAGAGAAGCACATTCAGATACATTTGATATTTTAAAAGAAACCGGAATAAAAAAGGTTATAATGCATTGTTTTTCAGGTTCGCTTGAGTTTGCCAATTCTTGCATTAAAGAAGGTTGGCTTCTTGGTGTTGGCGGTGTTGTAACTTTTAAAAATTCAAGAAAATTAAAAGAAGTTGTGAAAAATATTCCTCTTGAAAGTATTGTTTTAGAAACAGATGCCCCCTATATGGCGCCTCACCCTATGAGAGGCATGGAAAATACCCCTGAATATTTGCCTTTTATTGCAAAAGAAATTGCATTTTTGAAGGATACATCAACAGAGCATGTGGATAAAATTACAACTAAAACCGCAAAAGAATTTTTTAATATTTAACAATAAGGAATTAAAAATATGACTCAACAACAATTTAATAATCAGCAATTAAAACAAAAAACAGCATTTATAGTGTTTGTAAAAGGCTCTATTGCTCCTGTTGTTTTATACTTAAATGACCCGATTAAGGTTTATGAAAATGTTCAAAGTTTGATTAGAAATCCGCAAGCGCCAAGAGTATTTGAGATTGAGGCAAACGGACCTGTTAAGAAAGTTACCTTTGTTACAAGTGAAATAACAGGCTGTGCCTTGCAAGATGAAATGTATATTCAAAAATGAAAAAAAGACTCGATTTAATACTTTTTGAAAAAGGATATTTTGAAACAAAAAATGCGGCTTGCGCTGCTATTTTGGCTGGAAATGTTAAGATAGGCGAAAAAATTGTCGATAAAGCAGGGGAACAATTTGACCCTGACAAGCTTTTCAGTCCTGATTCAAAAGAAAAAATAGAAATAAAAGTTATGCCATACGTTTCTCGTGGCGGTTTAAAACTTGAAGGAGCCATAAAGGCTTTTAATATAAATTTAAAAGATAGAATTTGTATTGATATGGGTGCTTCCACAGGCGGTTTTACCGATTGTATGTTACAGTTTGGCGCTAAAAAAGTTTGGGCGATTGATGTTGGGTATAACCAGTTAGCTTGGAAATTAAGAGAAGATAAAAGGGTTATTTCAAAAGAAAAAACAAATGTAAGAAATTGTACTTTTTTTGATATTTTTGGGTGCGAAACATTGCCTGAAGATGAAATGCCTAATTTTTTAAGCATGGATTTATCTTTTATTTCAATTAAAAAAGTTTTAGATAATATAGTTAACTTTGTAAGTTCTAATGCTGAATTTGTTTTTTTGATAAAGCCTCAATTTGAAGCAAAGAGAGAGGAAATTCAAAAAGGCGGGGTTGTAAGAGATGAAAAGATTCATGAAACAATAATAAAAGATATTAAAGAGTATGCGAAAAATTTAGGGCTTGATTTTTGTGGATTAATAAAATCGCCCATTCAAGGCGCAAAACACGGAAATGTTGAATATTTAATTCATTTTAAAAGGGGAGAAATATAAAATATATGCCTTTAATCATTGAAACGACAGAGCTTATAAGTAAGACCATGGACAGCTTAATTGATTTTATCGTGAGAGATGAAAAATTAAGCAAAGAATTTGAAAATTATTTAATTAAAAATAAAATTGAAATTCAAAAAGAAGCAGAATTGAATAATGTTTTAATCGATTATATTTTAGAAGGCAAGATTGAATCAGGTATAAGGGTTTTGGATTATTTTTCAAAAAAGAATCCAAACTGCGATAAAAAAACCGTTGAAGCCCTTAAAAATAGCTACGTTTCAGTTTTTAGAATAGAAAAAATATCTAAAAATTTCTTTGATGTGTATAATTTAGCGCAAGAAAAAAATTTCACACTGGTTCCTTTGGTTAAAACCACATCTTTAAGGGGAATTGGTTTATATGATTATATCAAAGCAAGGGTTTTTGAGCTTGATTCTAATTTTTACGTGCTTGAAATTTTTGATGTAATAAGCCAGTATAAGGAATATTTTGCAAATCTTGAAACTGTAAAGTGTATAATTAAAAATCCCAAAATTGCCGTATTAAACAATAAAGACAAGCTTTTTGAAATAAAGCAGTCTAATTTAAGTTTTCATTCGTCCTTTATCGAATGTTTCGGTAAAAATGAAATTATTGTTTCAAATAAGCAATTAGATACGATATTAAATAATTTCTATCTTTACCACACGGGTTCTTCCAGCCAAAAGGTTGAATTTGAACCTTATTTAGGAAATTTTGATTTTTTTACGGTGGAAGAATTTCAAAACGAAAACTTTATGCAAAATGCGCTTTTAGGCTTTTCAAGTACCGAGAAAGAATACGACATAGGGCTTTTTTCGGATTCTTCTTTGGGGCTTTTTGTAATACCGTTTTTGGGCACTTTTAATAACATTTTAAAAACAGGTGATGCCACTAATATGGAAGATTGTATAAAATATTTTTTAAAAGATGATAAAATTCCGCCTTCTTTGTTAATTAAAAAAGAGGAAGAATTTAATAATCTGGTTCAAATTACAAATAAGGTTACAAATTCTGAATTTGATAATATTGATGAAATCATTGGCTTTTTTAAAGAAGATTATGATGACAATTTAAGATTTTCTTCCGTTTCGATTTTGTATAATTCTAAAGCTTTTTCAAAAATTTTAAACAACAAAGAAGAAGATGAAGATAAATTTGCAAACGTCGGCAGAAACGACCTTTGCCCCTGCGGAAGCGGTAAAAAATATAAAAAATGCTGTATGGTAAGATGAGGAATAAAAAATGGAAAAAAAATTTTCAACACTGATTGTGGCAATTTTTGTTATTACATTGATTAATACAGGCATGCTTTTGTCTATAGTATCTGAAAAAGCAATAACTGCCTATATGAACAGACCAATTCACATTTCAAAAGATTACGACAAAGGGCAATCTTTTGAAAAAGCTCTTGAAACCAAAAAACCCATTATTGTTTGGTTTTATACAGACTGGTGTCGCTATTGCCAAAAATTAGCGCCTACGTTTAAAAAATTAACAAAAGATAAAGAAATTAAAAAACAATATGCAATAGCTTATGTTAATGCAGAAGATCCTAAAAATAAGAAATACGTTGAAGAATATAAAGTTGAAGGCTATCCTACGGTTTATCTCGTAAAAGAAGATAAAAAAGAATTTATTTCACCGGTTGATTTACTTTCTCCTTTTGCATTTGATAATTTAAAAGAAAAATTTCTTGAATTTGTAAAATAATTTAAGGGTTGCTTGTATAAAACAAAAAGCCCACAAGCAAATCTGCCAATAATAAATAAACGGTACATAAAATGGCAGATTTTGTTGTTGAATCACCAACATTTTTTGCGCCACCTTCGGTTTCATAGCCAACCGTGGCGCAAACTGTTGCAATAATGCCGCCAAACAGAAAGCCTTTCAATAAGCTTATATAAATATCTTTTGTGTTAAACATAAGCCAGACTGAATTTAGGTATCTGTTCGGGTGTAAATCTATTGAATAGTAAGAAACAACCATACCGCCAAGAACTCCAAAAAATTCTGCCAAAATTACGACAAAAAGACAACTGAAAGCCGCCGCTATTATTCTTGGCGCAAAATAATATCCTACAGGGTCGACCCCTAAAACCTTCATTGCATTAACTTGTGATGTTACTTTCATGTTTGCAATTTGTGCAGTTATTGCCGTTCCTGCTCTTGCACCCATTGCAAGAGCGGCAAAACCCGGAGCAATTTCTCGAATTAAAGCAATACCTAAAAAGCCGCCTATGTAATCATCAGCGCCTGATAGTAAAAATTGTTTTGAAACTTGAAGCGCAATAACAGATGAGGCAATAATTACAATCATCAGGCAAATTCCCAGTGAATCAAACCCGATTATTGCTGCTTGTGAAATAACACTCTTGAAAGTTACATTGCCTTTCAGAGTATATTTAACTGCATCTATAAAATTTTGAACACATTTTCCTAAAAATGAAATCATGGCTTTAATTTTACAATCAAAACCACTTTAATTCAAATTTATTAATTTATAAATAGAAAAAATATTTATTCAGGTGTTTTAAAATTACTGTCTGAATATAGAAAGAATAGATATGTATATACAAAAAGTTTCCCTTCCTTCAAATGTTAATTATCTATCAACGGTAAATAAAAAAAATGAAATAAACGCTAAGACTACACAAAATGCGCCAATAAATTTGAATTTAACACCTTCTTTTTTAGGAACTATGTATAATTTTGTCCCTGTTTCCGATGTTGATTTTCAAAAACAAGGCGGAAAATTTTATTTTGACAAGGCGCAAACCAAAAGCGGCATGCCATATTCAGGAAGAATAGTAAGCGATTCTAAAAATATGCAGATTGTATCTTCATATAAAGACGGGACAAAAGCTTCCATAAATATAGCATGGAATCAAAGAGATGATATGGATGATATTTCTATAAATCTTAAAAAAGACGGTGAAATATTAAACCAAGACAAAACCAAAACAATCGTGTGGACAAATGCCCTCAAAGATATTGAATATATGGAAATGTATGACGCCTGTGGCAGACTTTTTCAAACCTCACTTGTGGGCTATAAAGGCGCAGCTGATAATACTGTTGTTATGTCCATACAAAGAGATTATGAATTTGACGGCATAACTCCGTATAGAGAACAAACAGATGTTGCAGATGAATTTAAAAGCCTTTTTGGGTATAGTTCAAGAATTGCTTTTCAAACTCATAATGGGACAAAGGAAATATGTTTTGATGTAACCTCTAAAGACAAAAGCAGAACTGCTAAAAAAAGAACCGTCTTTTACGATGTTAAAGGCAAAATAAACAAAGCATCCGAAAATGATGTAATATATTTTGATAAAAAAACCAATGCAGAATGTGCAATGTCTGATGAAAGAGTTGTATTTAGAAATAAATCAGGCAAACTAATTGCAAGAGATTACGGTTTTAGAACATTGGATTATACAAAAAATGTGAATCAATTAAGAAAATTTATGTATGACGAACACCCAATGACCGTAAGAGATATAGATGAAAATGTTTATACATACTATGACGGCATTACAAAGAAACGTTTTGCCCTTGAACAATACGAACAAGGAAAAGAATTGCCTGTTTGTATTTTAAATTTTGATAAAAAATGTGCAGCAGAGGTTAAAAATCCGGCAACAAACATTTTGCTTATAAATATATTTGCAAACTTTAGTAAAAAAGCTGCTTCAATGCTGTTTCAAAAGCAAGGCGATAATTATACAATAAAGCAAATGGACGTATTTAGTTCAGAAACAGAAACAAGAAAAACCACAAAAAGATTTTATTCAGACGGTACAACTGAAATAATGCAATATGATGAAGAAGGTGCGCTAAAAAGTAAAACAGTACAAAATACAAAGAAAACAGAAGAATAATAAAAATATAAAAACTGTTAAAAAAATGTATTGTATGTTATTATCTTTTTAGTTAATTTAAGGATGTTGTTTTGAAAAAGATTATCTCAACCAAAGAAGCGGCTATGCTTGTAAAAAATAATTCCACCGTTATGATTGGCGGGTTTTTGGATTGCGGCGTGCCTGATAAAATTATAGATGAAATTATAAATACAGATGTAGCAAATTTAACCCTTGTTTTGAATGATACATCTTATCCTAATGTTGACAAAGGCAAACTTGTTGCAACGGATAAAGTTAAGAAAATCATTACATCGCACATCGGCACAAACCCAATAACGGGGCAAAAAATGATGGAAGGCAAAATTGAGGTTGAAATTCTTCCAATGGGAACATTGGTTGAAAAAATCAGAGCATACGGTGCAGGACTTGGCGGAATTTTAACTCCTACAGGTGTCGGCACAATATTGGAAGACGGCAAACAAACATTTACGGTTAAAGGCAAAAAATATATTTTTGAAGAACCCCTTGGTGCCGACATTGCTTTTATATACGGCACAACTGTGGATAAATACGGCAATGTTGCATTTGAAGGAACAACGAGAAACTTTAACCAAACAATGGCAACAGCGGCAGATACCGTTGTTGTGCAGGCAGATGAAATTGTAGATTGTCTAAACCCAAATGAAATTATAATTCCCGGTATTTTTATTGATTACATTGTAGAAAATAAGGAAAATAATTAAATGGCACCTGTTGTTGACGCTGTATTATCAAAAGAAAAAGTTAGAGAAATTATTGCAAGACGTGTGGCAAAAGAATTAAAAGACGGCAACGTTGTCACTTTGGGCATCGGGCTTCCAAATGAGGTTGCAAATTATATTCCAAGCAATATAAACATTATAATTCACTCTGAAAACGGTGTCTTAGGTCTTGGTAAAAAAGCCGATGGCGAATATATTGATAAAAAAATTATTAATTCAGGCGGTATCCCTTTTGGAATTAAAATGGGCGCAAGCTTTTTTGATTCAGAAATGGCATTTATGATGATGAGGGGCGGGCATATTGACGCAACCGTTTTGGGCGCCTTGCAGGTTGATGAAGAAGGAAACCTTGCAAGCTGGCTTATTCCAAATAAATTTGTCCCCGGTATAGGCGGTTCAATGGATTTAGTCGTTGGTGCCAAAAAGGTTATCATCGCAATGGAACATCTTTCCAAAGGTACCGTAAAAATTGTAAAAAAATGCACACTTCCTCTTACGGCTCATAAAGAAGTTGATATGATTGTAACCGAACGCTCAGTTTTTGAATTTCAAAACGGTGTCTTAACCTTAATTGAAATCAACCCAATGTATTCTATCGACGACATAAAAGCCTCTGTCTTTGCTGACTTTAAAATAAGCCCCGATTTGAAAATTATGGAAGTATAGTTAACTGTTATATTAACAATTTCTTCTCTCTCGTATTTTGCATCGCATTATTTTAAATACCGCAAAGCTTCAATTCATATAATAATACAGCATTATCTTTTTTGTCTTTAATTTTGTTTAAATTGTCGAAAAAGTTTCTTATTACTGCCATTAATCGCTTAAAATGTAGGTTGCAATTTTTAAACTTATTTAAAACCTAAACCGGCTTCATTTAATTTCGCCTTCTTTACTAAATGGTGCCATTTTAAAATGGCACCGATTTAATAATTCTAAACAAAATTTTTTTTATAAAACCTTGTCAAATAAAACCATAAAAAATATTTATTTTTTAATGCAACGTATTGAATGTACGACGGAGCGAGCATATTTGTAACGGGTACCAAGAGCAAAATCTTGACCCCAAACTAATCCGGATGCTCCCTGTGAAATAACAGACCCTGACCAATAATTACCCGAGCTTTTGCCTAAATTAATAAGAGGGCCATTTATAAACAGTGACGCAAGCTCATCTCTATCAGGAAGTCTTAAATCTTCTGCCGTGCTTCTGCATGCCATTGGAGCATCTACTGTTTCTTCTGCCTCAGAGTATTGCGGCACTTTTGATGCATAGTCTGCAAAGTATGGAACAGGCGCTACAACAACCGGATTTTTATTATAAAAAGCTGTAATAAATCCAATATCTTTACCAACTTGGTTCGGTCCTTCACTACCATTTAAGTCATAAATAAAATTAATACACATTTTATTTTGCGCAACATGTTCAACCGATGCATCCGAACTACATAATGGATTATAAAACACCGCAACAGATTCCCCATTCACCGTCTCAAACGCAGCTGCTTTTGTGTCTGCCACATCACCGTCCTCATTTGCCACATGTACTCCATTCAACAATTTTTGATTCAGCTCACTCATCTTCTTTGGAAAATCAATCTCTGAAACCGCATCCAATGTTGTAATTTTACTTGGAATACCACACGAACCCAATTTATCAGGTCCGCAAACGTTATTTATCTTATACACCTTCGACAATGCATCCAAAATAAAACTCTCCGCCGCCGTATCTTCTGTTGCATTTCCGCTTTTGTCTTCCGTATACGTTCCATAACCACCTAACGTATTCATCTGCCCAATCGCTTGCGCCATTCTGGCATGCAACGCCTTCCTCTGCGCATCCCAAGCTTTTTCATTTACATTCACCAACAAACTCGGCAACGTAATCGCCGCCACAATTCCAATAATCGCCAAAGTAATTAACACCTCAGCCAACGTAAAACCTTTCAACTTTTTCATATCATTCTATCCTTTCAACTTTTTGCATCAATCTGTTTAATTTTGTTCCAACACACCAAAACCCCAATATCTGCAACACCTTCCACCCACCCAAAAAGTTCATCCGCCCCTTTTCCCAACCTTGAACAAAATCCAAAACAATGCTATATTAATAAAAAGACCTAAAATGCACCAAACTTAAACATTTTGGTGCATTTTTTAATACCACAATTCCCCCACAAAAGTAGGTTGGGCTTTCAGCCCAACATCATCAAACGGTTTTTTCGCCTTCCCTTTTAAAACATCAAAAAACAAAAAGGCACCACTTAAAAAAGTGACGCCAAAGATAATAAACAATAATGTTGAAAAGAAATTTATTATTTTTTTTTGTAAAAAAGAGTCTTTTTATCTTGTCAAATTTATGCGAAATAATAAAATGATATTATTATTTCCTAATACAACGCACATAGTGCGTATCAGAACGCCTATATCGGGCGCGTGAGCCAATTTTGAAGCTCTGGTACCAGGCTAACCCAGAAGTGCCCAGCGAAATGACCGAGCCCGACCAATAGTTGTTGGTACTTTCACTCAGGTTGATAAGTTGCGCATTTACAAATAAGGATGCAATTTCATCCCTATCTGGCAACCTTAGGTTTTCTCCCAACGTTTTACACGCTGTTGTTGCATCAACATTTTCGGGTGTTTCTGTATATTGTGATATTCTTGATGTGTAATCTGAGTTATGTGGAATTGGTGCAACTACTACAGGGTTTTTATTATAAAAAGCTGTAATAAATCCAATATCCTTGCCTACTTGATTAGGACCCTCTGTTCCATTTAAGTCATATATAAAATTAACGCACATTTTGTTTTGCGTGTAGTGATTGGCTGTTGTATCTGAACTGCATAATGGGTTATAAAATACCGATATTGATTCGCCATTCACTGTTTCAAATGCGGCTGCTTTTGTGTCTACCATATCACTATCTTCACCTGATACATGATTTCCATTTAAAAGCTTAGTGTTTAACTCGCTCATCTTGGTTGGAAAAGTTAACTCTGTTGTTCCGTTTAATGTTGTAATTTTACTTGGAATTCCGCAAGAAGAAAGCTTATCGGGTCCACAAACGTTATTTATTTTATAAACTTTTGATAGCGCATCCAAAATAAAGCTTTCAGCTGCCGTATCAGCCGTTGCTGCGCCTTTCTCATCCTCCGTGTACGTTCCATATCCACCCAGTGCGTTCATCTGTCCTATTGCTTGTGCTAGTCTTGCATGGAGAGCTTTTTTCTGTGCTTCCCATGCCTTTTCATTTACATTCACAAGTAAACTTGGCAACGTAATTGCAGCTACTATGCCAATAATTGCTAAAGTAATCAAAATTTCAGCAAGGGTAAACCCTGTTTTCTTTTTCATATTTTCTGCTTTCCTTTCAACTTTTGCACCAATTTGAGTAAATTTGATGCATGGGGTTAAAATAGTTGTTGGTGCGCTGTTTAAGGTGTTGAGGATTTAAAAAATGTCAAATTTTACCCTCTTGAACTTATCTAAAAACAATGATATATTGAGAAAAAGAAGATAAATGCACCAAGATTACTCATTTTGGTGCATTTTTTTGGTTGAAAAAGTTCTTTATCTAAGAGTGACTAAAATAATAGGACGGGCGGATATGGAATGTATGCGGAAGATGAGATTTCGTTGGGGTAGAAACCCCAACCTACGAAGTTTTAGTACATGAATTTAAAATTGAGCAATAAAAATGCACCATAATATTCATTATGGTGCAAATGGTTTATATGTATTAATATTATCATTGTTTTTTGGAAGTTACAAGCCTTATATTTTTAAAATATTTTGTATTTCTCATAATCTTTTATTCAATAAAATTAACTTTTTTGAGCCTTTTGAAACAAAATGAATATTTTGGTCTAAAAAGTTGAAAGGATAGAAAAAATTATGAAAAAGACAAAAGGTTTTACGTTGGCTGAGGTGTTGATTACTTTGGCGATTATTGGGATTGTGGCAGCAATTACGTTGCCTAGTTTGCTTGTAAACGTAAACGAAAAAGCGTGGGATGCGCAGAAGAAGGCGTTGCATGCAAGGTTGGCGCAAGCGATTGGGCAGATGAATACGTTGGGTGGGTATGGAGCGTATACTGAAGACGGCGACGGTAATGCAACAGAAGATACGGCAGCTGAAAGTTTTATTTTGGATGCACTATCTAAGGTTTATAAAATAAACAATGTTTGTGGACCCGATAAATTGAGTTCTTGCGGGTTGCCAAGTAAAATTACAACATTGGATGCGGTTGCTGAGATTAATTTTCCAAAGAAGATGAGTGAACTGAATTCTAAGCTTTTAAATGGAAGTCATTATGAAGGTGAAGGTGGCGATGTGGCAGATACGAAAGCTGCTGCATTTGAAACTGTGAATGGGGAATCTGTTGCGGTATTTTATAACCCGTTATGTGGTTCGGATTTTAATTTAGTTCATCATGTGCAAAATAAAATCTGTGTTAATTTCGTTTATGATTTGAATGGGGCGGAAGGTCCAAATGAAGTGGGGAAGGATGTCGGGTTTATTACGGCTTTTTATAGCAAGAATCCGGTTGTTGTGGCACCAATTCCTTATGGTGCAGATTATGCATCAACTGTGCCGCAATATGCAGAGACAGAAGGGACAATGGATGCGCAATCAGTGTGTAAAACTATGGGAGAAGACCTAAGGTTGCCTGATAGAGATGAATTGGCTTCATTGTTTGTTAATGCAAAGGCTATTAATTTAGAGGATAGCAATGGTGCTTATTGGTCGGGTTCTGTGTATTCGCTGGGTAAAGAGGGCTGGGCTTGGCATGTTAATTTTATTAGCGGTTATCGCGACCCCCATATTCGTTATGATTTACTTAGTGTTCGTTGTATTTATAAATAGTTTTAAACAGCCCTTTAAAATAAAAGGGCTGTTTTTATTTACATGATTTTATCTACAACGGGGGCGAGTTTTTGAAGTTTTTTGTATAGTTCTGAAAATTGTTCGGGGTATAGTGATTGAGCACCGTCACATAGGGCACATTCCGGTTTGTTGTGAACTTCAATCATAAGCCCGTCGCAGCCTGCTGCAACTGAAGCTAATGACATTGGGGCAACTTTATCTCTTAAACCTGTGCCATGAGAGGGGTCTACAATGATTGGAAGGTGGCTTAATTTTTTTACAACGGGAATTGCGCATAAATCAAGGGTGTTTCTGGTTGCAACTTCAAAGGTTCTTATGCCTCTTTCACATAAGATAACTTCACGGTTGCCGCCTGATAAAATGTATTCTGCTGCCATAAGCCATTCGTTAATTGTGGCAGATAAGCCTCTTTTTAACATGACGGGTTTATTTACTTTGCTTAATTCTTTTAAAAGATTGAAATTTTGCATATTCCTTGCGCCAACTTGCAAGATGTCGACATATTTTAAAAATTGCGGAATTTGGCTTATTTCCATAACTTCAGATGTAACCGCTAAATTATATTTGTCGGCAGCACGCCTTATCATTTTAAGCCCTTCTTCGCCTAAACCTTGAAAGGCATAGGGTGAGGTTCTCGGTTTGTAGGCGCCGCCTCTTATGATTTTAACGCCAGCTTCAGCCATTAATTTTGCACATTCTTCTATTTGCTCTTCATTTTCGATTGTGCAAGGACCTGCAATCATGCCCACATAATTTCCGCCAAACTTTTCACCATTTACTTCAATAATGGTATCTTCATTTTTAAATATTCTTGAAACAAGTTTGTAGCTTGAAGAAATTTTAATTACTTCTTTAACGTTGTCTAAAAGTTCAAAATCTCTGGGGTCTATTGCAGTTTCACCGACTGCCCCTATTACAACGTGCGATTCGCCTTTTGAAATGTGGGCTTCTCTTCCTTTTGTTTTAATAAAATCAACAACTTTTTGAATATTTTCTTCGCTTGCACCATG
This sequence comes from Candidatus Gastranaerophilales bacterium, assembly GCA_944325175.1. Lineage (GTDB taxonomy): Bacteria > Cyanobacteriota > Vampirovibrionia > Gastranaerophilales > Gastranaerophilaceae > Galligastranaerophilus_A. The sequence goes on from CALUYZ010000003.1 coordinate 136,108, forward strand.
GCGCATTACAATAATCATCTAAATATACCTCCAATAAAAAAAGCTTTATTCTAATATTAACATGATAAAATAATTCTATGCCGCATTTTTTAATAAAAAATGAAGATATAAATGAAAATTTAATAAGGGTTTTGGACCCTGAAGTTGTTTTGCACCTTGTTTCCGCTTTAAGAATTAAAAAAGGTGAAGAAGTTAAATTTATTGATGAGTTTGAAACAGTTTATAAAACAAAAATTTTAAATTTTACAAAAAAAGAAATTCAAGCAGAAATTTTAACCTCTCATAAATCAGAAAGAAAGCTTGATTTTGAACTTTGCGCTCTTATTTGTGCATTAAAACAGGATGCTATGAATCTTGCAATTCAAAATGCAGTTCAGTTGGGGGCAAAAGAAATTTTTACCGTTTATTCAAATAATTCTGCGCCAAAATTAGAAACCGTTAAAAATAAAGCAGATAAATGGCAAAAAATTGCCATGGAAAGCTTTAAGCAATGCGAAAGGGCAGATATTCCAAAAGTTTACGATATTTCAACATTTAGTGAAATTTTTTCAAAATTCAAAAAAGAAAATATCATAATTTTTGCAGAAAAATATGACGAGATGAATATTCAAAATGCGCTTTTAAATTATAAAAAGCCTGAAAAAATTCTTGCAGTTTTTGGACCTGAAGGAGGTTTTTCAGAAAGTGAGTTTGAATTTTTTAAAAAAGAAAACCTGAAACTTGTAACTTTGGGAAAATTAATTTTAAAGGCGCCAAATGCAATAACGGCAGGGCTGTTTGGAATTGTTGAAAATGCAAGATAATTTAATTGAAAAAATAAAACCATATATTAAAAATTATGAATCTTATTTAGTTGGCGGCTATTTAAGAGATTTATTATCGGGTGAAATTTCTCTTGATAGAGATATTGCAATTAAATGTGACAATTTAGCTGAATTGACTAAAAAAATAGCGGATGATTTAGGCGGCAGCTTTGTTGAGCTGGACAAAATTAATGAAATTTATAGAGTTGTTTTTGGGGCTGATTACATAGATTTTGCAAAATTATTAAATAATAATTTGGAAGATGATATAAAAAGGCGTGATTTTACAATAAATGCCATTATGTTTGATATAAATAATGAAAAATTTATTGACATAACAGGCGGCAAAAAAGATTTTCAAGAAAAAATTATAAGAACTTATAAAATTTCAAATTTATCTGATGACCCTTTAAGAATCCTAAGAGCCATAAGGTTTCAGTCAAAATTTGGGTTTAGAATTGATGATGAAATAATTAATTTTATAAAAGAAAATAATTCTTTAATTTTAAATGTTGCGCCTGAGAGGGTTCATCAAGAGCTAATGAAAACTTTCGAGGGAAAATTTTTAGTTGACGCTTTATTTTCTATGAATGAATCCGGCTTGTTGGATGTCATTTTCCCGTTTTTTAAAGATATTAAAAAAATTCCGCCTAATTCTCATCATCACTTAGATTTATTCCACCATTTAATAGAAACCACTAAAAATATAAGAATAAATAAGCCTGAATTAAAACTTGCCGCTTTTGTTCATGATGTTGCAAAGCCTGATTGTTGGACAATAGAGCAAGAAACAGGTCGCCATAGGTTTATAGGGCATGATGAACTTGGGGCAAAAAAAATCATTCCCTATTTAAAAAAATTAAAATTTTCAAATAAAGAAATTGAATATATTTCTAAAATGATTAAGTTTCATATTTATCCTTCTGCATTAATGAAGGATGAAAATGTGACCGAAAGGGCGATTATAAGATTTATAAGAAAAATCGGTGAAGATACTCCTGATTTATTAGAGCTTGCAAGGGCAGACAGATTGAGTGCAAGGGGTTCAGCTGTTTCTTTTGAGATGATTCAAACGAATTTATCTAACCTTGAAAAATTAATGGAAAAATATATACAAATTTCACCTAAATTAAAAGAAATGCCAAAGTTAATTGACGGTAACAAAATTATGGAAATTTTAAATATTAAACCGTCCCGCAAATTGAAAGAAATTATTGAAGAAATAAAAGAATTGCAGCTTGAAGGCAAAATTAAAAGCAAAGATGATGCTGTTAATTTTGTTAAAAATTACAATCTGTAAGCTTCGTATGAAAAATTAATTATTTCATCGGGGATATTTTCTTCTTTTAAGGTTTCTATGCCACAGCTGTTTGAAGATAGCCCCCTGATTGTTTTTCTTTTGTTATTTTCATTTAAAATTTCAATAAAATCAATTTTATCTCTGTAGGGTTCCAATAAATTGTAAATGTTTAGAAAATGTGTTGTGATAATGGTTTTGGGGTTTTTGGTTTGAATTAAATATTTTATGACACCAAAAAGGATTGAAATTCCGTCTTTGTAGGCAGTGTTTTTGCCTATTTCATCAAGTAAAATAAGGCTTTTTTCCGTCATATTGTTTGCAAAATATGCAACTTGTTTTATTTGCATTTGATGAGTAGATTTTTTGCTGATGAAATCATCTGAAATATTTAAAACTGCAAAAAGCTTGTCAAATAAAGGCATTTCAATGTTCTTTGCCGGCACAAAAAGCCCTGATTGTGCCAAAATAACCGTTATTGCAATTTGTTTTAAAAGTGTTGATTTACCGCTTCCGTTTTTGCCTGTCAATAAAATTAAATTTGAGAAATCAAAATTAAAATCCAGTTTTTCATAATTTTTTATAATGGCTTCAAGTGTAATATGGCTGCCTTTTTCAATTTTAAATGTCGAGTTTGTGATTGTCGGTTTTGTTAAATTATATTCTCTTGAAATTTCGGCAAAAGAAATAAGGCAGTCTAAAAGCGCAATTTTTTTAGCGTAGCTTCTTATATCATTATTTAATTCTTTTGCATGGTTAGTTAATTTTGAAATAATATTTTCTTTTAGTGTTTCAATTTTATAATTTGTCGAGCTAAGTTTTTCTTCAAGTTCAATTAATTTATCGGTTGTATATTTTTGAATGGTTTTTGTTTTTTTAACAAGTCTAAAATCTGCGCCTTGAGGGGCTTGTTTATTTATCGGAAGCTCTATTAAAAAAGAACCTCTTTTTTCAAGAATTTTTAGTGAATTTAATTTAGTTTTTTCTTTTAGTTCTGTTTCATAGTTTATAATTTTATTTTTAATTTTTTCATTTTGGTCAAAAAGAAGGTCTAATTCAGCATTTGCACCCTTTTTAATACAGTTCCCGTTTGTGTTAATTTCAAATGTTTTATCAAGAGTTTCTGCAAAATCTATAAGAGCATGAGAATTAAATTTAAACTCATCAAAAAGTTCAATTTTCAGATTTTTTAAAATTTTATTTATTTGATTAATATTTATAAGACATTCTTTTAAAATTAAAAAGTCATCTTCATTTATTAAACTGTTTGAAATTTTGGATGTAAGCCTGAGGGCATCTCCTGTTGTTGCAATAAGTTCCGATAATTCTAAAAGTTTGTCTTTATTTTCAAGTAAAATTTGAATGGCATTTTGTCTTTGTTCGATTTTCTTTTTATTAAACAAGGGGCTTGTTATAATTGAAGCAAGTTTTCTTTTGCCCATTGGTGTTTTGCATTTGTCAAGCGCCCAAATAAGAGAACCATATTCACTATTATTTAGAATATTTTTGGTTATTTCTAAGTTTTTTCTTGTGAAAAAATCAATAGACATAAGGTTTTTTACGTTGTAGAACTTAATTTCTCCAAATTCTATTTTATATTTATCTAAAATATAGTTTGAATAATTAAAAATTAAGTTAAAAGAAGGACTGTTGGCTAAATTTGAAGGAGATAAAAAGCTTTTGTCCAAAAGTTCAAATTTGTATATTGAATATATTTCAGGCATGATTGAATTTTCTTTCGAAATTAAAAGCTCGGAAGGATTTATTCTTGCAAGTTCGTTTTTAATTTCATCTATATTGCCTTTTGTAATATAAACATCGCCTGTTGAAATGTCCGTATAGCAAAGCTCAAGCTCGTTTTCCAATTCATAAATTGATGCCAGATAGTTATTTTCTTTAGAATTTAAAAATAAAGTTTCAAAAACTGTTCCTTTGGTATATATTCTTGTGATTTTTCTTGTAAATTTGCCGTTTTCATCTTTTTCGCCTGTTTGATTAACAACTGCTATTTTATAATTGTTTTTTAACAGTTTCTGTATCGCCATATTAAGCGATTTATGGGGAATTCCTGCCATTAGCACATTACCTTGCGAATTAAATTTTCTTTTTGTTAAGGTTGCGCCAAGTATGTTTGAAAAAACCTGAGCATCGTCAAAATATGTTTCAAAAAATTCGCCAATTCTAAACAGCAGCACAAAGTCTCTATATTGTGATTTAAAGTCATAATATTGGCGAAAAACAACTGAAAGCTCTTCTTTTTTTACTTCATCAAATTTTAAAAAATTTTGAAATTCCATTATGTTAATAATAGAATAAAACTATATATTGTGGCAAGGAAATTTTATTATGGGCTGTCTTAAAAAGCTTACTAAAATGGTTTTGTTTTGTATAATTTTATTTTGCTTTTTTGCATACGGCGGGTATAGTTTTGTTAAAAATAAATATGACAATTATACAAAACCTGAAAGAAGCGTTTTAATCAGTGAAGAAAAAGATTTTGGTAATTTAGAAAATGTTTCTGCCGATTATGTATTAACAAGGTCTTTGAACTTTTTTGGTTATAGAAAATTAAATGTGCTTTATGTTCCAAAAAACCAAAAAATTACAATTTTTGATCTAAATTCTTCTGATGTAATTTCTGAAAAAGATTTTTCAAACGGCATGATTGAAGAAAAATTTGAAAAATTATCTGATAAATTTTTTAATTCTCCGAGCTTACCTTTAAATAATATTGTTATAACAGAACAAGGCAAAATTTTTGCCGGAACAAAAAATGTTCCATACGCAAATTTTGAAGCTGATTTTAAATACATTCCGTTTCTAAAATTAAATGGCACTATTGCTGTTTATACAACGCAAAATGAAGAAAATTTTGTAAATAAAGTGAAAGAACAAATTCAAAATTCAGATAATTCAACATCAAAGCTTTTGTTGTCAACAAAAATACAAAATGGATATGATTCTCTTCCCGTTAAAAAATTTATATCGTCAATAAGGCTGTAATGCCCGAAAATTCGCCTATTTTTCAACCTCATACTGTAAACAGTCGATTTTTTATTTTAAATTGGCTAAATCGGATTGGTTTTTGCGATAATAAAGAATGGAAATATTAATTTAATTTTTTATTGGTTGCTAAAATGGTAGAAGAAATGTTAATTAACCCCCAAATTGAAAAAGACGAAAAAGAAAATAGTTTAGTTAAAGCTACAAAATATCATCAGGAATTTTTATTAAAAGGTTCAGCGGAAGATTTAGTAAATGCAATAAATTCATATATTGATGCCGTTAAAGAAAATCCAAACGAAGCAAGTGCTTATTACAGATTAGCTGTTTTGATGTATGAAAACAAGCAAATAAGCATAGATGCTGCCATTGAACAGTGCAGATGTGCAGTTCAAATTGATGAAAATAATCCGGATGCAAGAATGTATCTTGGATATTTTCTTTCAATTAAAGGCGACAAAGAAGAAGCCAGAAATGAATTAAAACAGGCGATTAAATTAAGCCCCAAAGGCTCATCAAGAGCAAAATTTATTATGGCGTTGGAGCTTTTAAGTAAAGAAGAAAATAAAAGTATAAAAGATAAGTTTAAAGGCATTTTTTATATGGCGGAAGCTTCCTTTTCAACAATTTTTGATAGGGCTGCCATAAGAATGTTTGTTAAAAATATTCTGACTGATTTTAATTATTTCAGATACAATACTCTGGGCAAAATTTTAGAAAAACTTAAATTCGACAAAGATGCCTATCAAATGTATATGGATGCTTTGGATAACACAAAAAATGCTCCTGAATTTTATGAAAAAATGGCAAAAATCGCAATAAAAAAGAAACGTCCGACTGTTGCGCTTCAATGCTATGAAAATGCAAGCAAATTGTCTAATAATCATCCTGATAAACTTGTTAATACCATTGATTTTATGCAGCAAGTTTATCCTGAAAAAATAGATGAATTAATTGATTATTACAATATGTTGGTTTTAAAATTACCTGAATTTTCAAGACCATATTATGAATTAGGACATCTTTATCTTAAAAAAGAAGATTATATAAATGCATCAAATGCATTTAGAATGGCATTAGAATATGATAAGGAAAACCCTTTTTATATAAATTCTCTTGCTTTTACATACGTTCAATTAGAACAATATTCTACTGCTGTTGAATTGTACAAAAAGGCGATTGAAAAAAATCCTGATAACGAGTGGACTTCCGTTGTTGCGCAAGCTTTGGCTGCAATATATTATAAAATTAATAACGATTACGTTTCAGCAATCACCGTTTTAGAATATGCTCTAACCCTAACAAAGGAAAAAGGTCCTATATACACTTTGTTTGGTGATATTTATTTTGACGATAACAATCTTGATTTATCAATTAAATATTACAACATGGCGCTTTTAGAAGGTATTCGTGATGTTAAAATTTATACAAGATTAGCTATGGCATATTGGGAAAATAATTCTGTTCAAGATTCAATCGATTGTTACAATTTAGCGATTGAAACCGATTCAAACTATGATATTGCGCAAAATAATCTTGGTGTAATTTATCTTGATACTTTAAATGATGTTTCACGCGCACTGAATTTATTTAAAAAAGCTATTGAAATAAACCCCTCATACACTCTTGCTCATTTCAATTTAGGCAGATGCTATGCGCTATTAAACAGAAAAATTGATGCTGCAAAAGAATTTCAATCTGCAATAGACTTAAATAAAATGACAAATGAAATTGATGAAGAAATTATACAAGAAAAATTATTTAAACTTTTTGAAGCATGAATAAATATCTAAAGAAAATTATATATTTTATGCAAGATACAACCGTGAGGGTTGTATCTCTTGTTCTTTTGGTATTGCTTATAATCAGCTTTTTTGTTTTTCCTGAATTTTATAAAACCCAGTTAAACAAAATTCAGAGTTTTTATTTTGTCTATCAGGGCGATAAAGCCTATAAACAACATAAACTGCAAGCTGCGATTGATAATTATACAAAAGCTTTGGAATTGCACCCAAAACATTATCGAGCAAGGTATAATTTAGCAAATCTTTATGTTGCCTATGAAGACTATTATTCAGCACTTGAAAATTATAAACTTGCGCTTGAACTAAAGCCTGATTTTATGATAGCAAGAATTGACTATGCCATTGTACTTTCCGAAGCTACTTTTAATTATGATAAAGCTATAGAAGAATATGATACTGCAATAAAAAAAGCGCCAAAGTGGATGTATATTCCATTTATTATAGATAATAAAAAAACGTATAAATATAATAAAGGTGTTGCTTATTATAACCAAGGGCTTGCTTGGCGAGGCAAATCTTTAATTTTTGGTCAGGATAAATATAAATCAAGAAAATTTTTATTAAGTGCTGTTGAATCTTATGAAAAGGCTCTAAAATCAATTAAAGAGTACGATATTTATTATAACTTAGGCATTGCAAATCAACTTCTAAAAAGAAATTTTGCAGCAGGCAGAAGCTACTGTAAGGCCATTGAAATGGAGCCTATGAATTACGAAGCACATTATAATTTAGCAATTCTTTTAAAATCTATGAAAAAATACAGCGACTCGGCGGAAGAATTTATAAAAGCCGGTCTTTTACTTGATTCAAAAGGAGATTCCAATAAAACAAGATATGTATATGATGTTTTAAACGAAGTTAATGCAAGATTGGCACTTGACCCTGATTATTTGCCCTTAAAACAAAAATTGGATGAAGAAGAATTTGGCAACGGAAAAGTTACATATATCCATGGAAAACTTGTAATATCTGAAGAATTTGATAAAGCCATGTTTAAAAACTTTAAAACTTGCGCCAATAAAGAACTTTTTGAATCAGAAGAGGATTTTGACGAATAATGCAGGATGAAAACACAAATTTTAACCTTTTGTATAAAATAATGTATGAATTGACGGTTGTTTTTGAAACTTCAAAAACTCCAAACGAGCTTTTATTGGGCTTAAAACAGGTTTTTAAAAGGTTTTTTGAAGTTAGCGATATAGAAATTTTTTCAGTTGATGACAGCCTTATTTCTCTTAAAAATTTTGTTAAACCTTGGGAAGTGCTTCCTGTCAATGAAAAAACCAATGCGCTTACTTCCGTATTCCATGAATTTAAAAATAACAACATTTCTTATTTAGAAAAAGATTCCAACCTTTATTTTCCTCTCTATGCGCAAGGAAAAATTACGGGTGTTGTTAAAATTTCAGGCAATATCCAATTAAAAAATATTTTAGATTTTCTTCCTCTTTTAATTAGGCAAATTTCATTAGCTGTAGTTCATCTCAGATATTTTGAAACAGTTACAAACAGTGCAAAATTTTATGAAACAATTAGAAATATAGCCAAAATAACAGAAACCCAATATGATTTAAGCTATATTTTACCTATCATGGGCGAAATTATAGATGGTTTTATTAAAGAGCATTTAATATACGTTTTTATAAAATCGGCAAACAGAAATGAATATAAATTAATTTGGCCCGCTAAATGCTCAATAATTAACATAAAAGAATATTTATCCAAAATAAAAAATTCAAACTATTTAGTTTTTGATGAAGGTAAAACTTGTATATTTCCTCTAATTACAAAAGGTAAAATTTCAGGTGCCGTTGTTGCCTATAATACTTTGGATTCTTTAAATGAAAATGAAATTAAATATATGCAGCAATTAACACTTCAAGCTTCAATTACCGTTGATAAAGCAAAAGAATATATGAAAACTCTTGAAAATGCCACATTAGATGCTCTAACAGGCTTAAACAACCGTCATATGTTTTATCAAAGATTAAATGAATCCATTTCTAACGCAAAAAGGCAAAAAACAAACCTATGCTGTATTATGACAGATATTGACTTCTTTAAATCAGTAAATGATACCTACGGTCATGCAGCAGGTGACCTAACCTTAAAAACAGTTGCAAAGACAATTAAAAAAGAATTAAGAGAGTATGATATTGCATCAAGATATGGCGGCGAAGAATTTGCAATATTGCTTCCAAACACTTCATTGGATGAAGCAAAACTGGTGGCTAAACGTCTAAGAAAGCAAGTTGAAAAGAAAAAAATAAACGTTGAAGAATTAAATATTGAAGGTGTAAAAGAAATTTCAGTTACAATTTCTGTTGGTGTAAGCTTGTACAATTCTTCAACCATGAAAGATGCATCAGAACTTTATAAAACAGCAGACAAGGCGCTTTATATTGCAAAAGAAAGCGGAAGAAACAAAGTTATTGTTTATGAAAATTAACGTAAATTTTGTTTAAGCTTAATTTCTTTTTTTGTGCAAAAAACTTGTTTATGTATTTTAATATATTACATACACTTGAACTTTGGGGCGCAATTTATGAAGGTTGGGGCGCTCGGTTATTATCCGAACAACAACATAAAATTTTTAAATAATACTAAAAGTAATACCGATAATAAAAATGTTGGTACAAAAGCAGGTTATGCTTCATACAGTTCAATTTTTTCTTCGTCTTTTCCAAGCAGTGCTTTTAATTCTAATTTCAACATTTCTTTTAAAGGTGTTGAGTGTCATCCTTCTAATTTTAAAATAAAAATGGCTTATGGGGTTATTTGTCCTTGCTGTGGTCATGTTATGCTGACCAAAAAACAGTCAAATGCTTTTGTTGCAAGAGTTTCAAATAAAACTGGCGAAGATTTACAAAAGGAACTTGAAAAAGAACTTCCATATTTTAGGGAAAATGAAAAACAAATTGCAAACATCTTAATTTCAGACAGTAAAAATAATCCGGATATGGACTTATCTCAGTTGGTTACACTTGAAGCAAGAGACGGTATCGGAAGTTTGGAATGTTCTCAAAAAGCAATTATCAATGATATAAGAAAACAAGCTGAAGGGCTTTCTTCTAAAAAACGTGAACAACTTTTAAGTATATTGGATGATGAAGAAAGTTTGATTGATAATTCTGACGATTTTGTCCATTTTAAAAGACGTAACTTTGTTGATAAAATTGAAAAATTTAAAATAAGATGTGTTGGCAAAGATAAAGAAACTGCATCTTATATATCTGATTTAGCAAAAAATATGCCGACATCTGCAATGAATAAAGACGCCTTTTTTGTTAAGTATAAAAGAAGAACAAATGCAGATATAGCACGCCGCCTTGTTTTGCCTTCTTTAGCAACAACAGAGCATATAAGACCTCAATCAAAAAACGGTAAAAATAACACCGATAATTACATTCCTCTTTGCAGCGATTGTAATTCAAGAAGGGGAAATATTTCATATAGCGAATGGTTTAAAATTCACCCCGAAATGCCTTCTAATTTGCAAGAATATCTTAATCAGGTTTCAGCTATGATTAAAAACAAAGAATTTATCGGCTGGGAAATATATGATACTTATATTGACGATGTTATAAAAGCCGTTTATGAAGAAACAAACGGCGCTCTCAGGTTAAAAAAACCTGAAGAAATTGAGGCTCAAGATGCTGATAATTCTGATACCATGCCTGAGCGCTCTCAACGTTCAATCGATGAACAACGTACAATATGGATGTCTAAATATCAAAGTTTAATTGAAAAAGTTGAAGGGCTTGTTAATCTTCGAGATACGCTTTATTCAGATGATGAATTTTTAAATATCATTAAATATCTCAACTTGGAAAATCAACTGTCAGCTTCCAAAAAGAACAGAAAAGCATTGCATAATAATTATATGAACGCTACATCTGCACACAAACGTATTCAAAGAGAAATTAAAAAAGCCAAAAAAGATGGCGAATCGTCTGAAACCCTTAAGAAGCTTGAAGCAAAGGCAAAAAGTGCAAAAGAAATATTGGATGCTGCAAAAATATCTTTTGTTGATGAATCATCCAGATATACTGCTTTAGTACAAGAAAGAGATGCTGTCAGGAAAAAAATTACAACAGTTGAAGATGTGGCAGCAGAAATAAAGAAATTAAAGCAGCGCAAATTGGAAAGTGAACAAAAACAATCTGAAGTTGCAGAATCTTCTGTAGGTCAATCTAACAGCACAGAGCTTGCCTTTTTAAGACAATCATCTGGTTCTTTATCAAATAAAATTAAAGAATTAAATGAAAGAAATCTTGAAAAAGAAAAAGTTTTAAATTTTGACTCTCCAAAATCTAAAAAAACAGCATCAAGATACTTTGAACTTCAGGCAAAAATTGCCATGATAGATTCAATCGATATGGAAACATTCAGAAAGCTGTTTTCTGATAATTTCTCTTCCATTGGTCCTGATTTTATTATAGAAGAGGCAAAAAGCGCAATTCAAAGGCAATTAAAAAATATTTTGCAAAACCCTATAGCTAATTATTACCAAACAAAAGCTGAAATTGAAGAATTAGAATATAAAAAGCGGGTTATTGATGCAGAAATTGCCAAGTTAACCGCAAATATTGATTATGACGCTAAAATTCAAGCTTTATACAGAAAGAAAGCTGATGTTCAAAGGAAATTTGCCAATGTTAATATTGATGAAACAATAGCCAGAATTCAAAAAGAAGCGGATGACTATCTGCAAAAATACGCTGATAGCTTTGAAAATGAAAATTCATTTCAACATTCAAAGCCAAAGGTTGAAACGTCTTCTTCTGCATCGTCATAATATGAATTATAATTTGTTTCAAACTCTTTTGGGTTTTCTTCAAAGACATTATTTATTACATTATCATACGAAAATGGCGTATTGATATTTTCTGTTGAGTGCATGACGTTAATGCCCGATAAAAAACTTGAATCAAAAGTTCCAAAAATCGATGTATTGTCTTCAGCTACGCTTTTAAGCGAATCTTGCGGGCTTGAAAGAAAGCTTGATTCTGAAACCAGACTTCCTAAATAATATTCTGACATATATATCCTCTTTTTTTAATTCCTCTTATTTTATTAAAGTTATTTATGTTTAAAAAATTGCCATTTTTTTAATTAAAGGTAAAATTTTTTTATGGAGTTCAAATTTGATAAAAATTTAAAATATATTTTCCTTCTTGTCGTTATTTTAATTTTTGCTTTTTGGATAAATTATTATAAATTCGGAAACATTTTATACGATACCGGAAGAGAATTTTTAGTGCCTGAAATGGTTTTGAGTGGAAAAATTTTAATTAAAGATATTTTTCTGTCTTATTTTCCTCTTTCTTATCAGATAAATGCGGTTCTTTTTAAAATATTTGGCTCAAATATGGATGTTTTAAGAATTGCAGGTTTTTTGTGCGTAATTGTTATAAATGTTTTTATTTATCTTTCAGCAAAGTTTTTTGTTGATGAAAAAAAGAGCTTTTTAATTGCATTAATTATAAGTTTTGCTTTAATGTTTAATGTATCTCACCTTTATAACTACATTTTAAGCTATTCCTACGCTTTTATTTATGCAACCTTGTTTCTTTTTGCTTCTTTATTTTATTCTCTTTTATACATAAAGGAGAATAAATTTTTATATCTTTCTTGTTTCTTTTCAGGAATTTGTTTTGCACTGAAGGCTGAATATATTTTTCTTATAATTCCTTATTTAATAATGGTTTTATATAAAAAAGCCAAAGTAAAAGAAATTTTAATTTCCGGTATTTTCTTCTTTTTGCCTTTGTTTCTAAGTTTTTTAATTCTTTTTATTCAAGGGTTTAATTTTTCCGATTTGATTAATTATCTCAAATTTGAAAAAGCTTTTATGTCGTCTAAAATTTTGGCATATTACAACCATGTCGTGTTTTTAAAAAACCCTGTATTGTGGTTAAAACAACAAGCCCTCGGCTTTTTTAGATTTTTAGTTTTGTTTTTGCCCTTCTTTTTGGTTTTATATTTCCCGTATAAAAAAAGAAGAAAAGTTTTAACTGCTTTTTTGTCTTTTTTTCTTTTTGTTTTGCTTTTTATAGCATCTGTACATATAAAAGATTTTAGTTTTTTGTCAATTTTTCCATTTTTATCATTGTCGAGTGTTTATATTCTTTATTTTTCATATAAGAGTAAAAATTTTCCGCTTTTATTTTTAACTCTTGTTCAATTTGCGCTTTTGATAAGAATTAATTTTATATATTCATCCGCCTATGCCGCATTTTTGATGCCTGTAGGACTTTTTGTAAACCTTTTATTTTTCTTGCATTTTTTAAAGTTTGAGAATTTTAAGAAAATTCTTTCCTTATTTTTGCTTTTTATCTCTATTTTAAATTTTGTATATTTCACTATGGCTCAGGCAATTTTTGCAATAAATCCGATTGAAACAAGTAAAGGCTTAATTTATACGGATAATAAAAAACAAAGAGATGCTATTGTTGACTTTAACAAATTTTTAAATAGATTGGATAAATCGGCAACAGTTTTAATTTTGCCCGATGGTGCTATTTTTAATTATTTTTCAAATCTTAAAACAAATTCAAAATATTATCAGTTATTGCCAAACCATATTGAAGTTTTGGGAGAAGAAAATATTATCAAAGATTTAGAAAAAACTCCCCCTGATTATATTGTAAACACAAATCTTGACTATACAATTTATTCAACACCTTTATTTTGTAAAGATTTTGGGCAAAAAATTTGTAATTTTACCAAAAATAATTATCTTTTATTGGGTGAAATTAAAAACGGCAATGATTTAATTTTTGAAATATATAAATATAAAAAATAGTTTTTTGATAGTATAATATCAATTAAAAATGGAGTTAGAAAGAGATTTGATTTTATATAAGACTGAATTTCTTACACTGAAGGCATACAAGCGGGAAAATAAGCCCGATTGGGTTTATGTTTCACGTGACAATGCAAAAAATGTTGTTGTTATTTTGCCTGTTATAAAAAAAGAAAATAAAGAGTATGTTTTGTTTTTAATAACAAAAAGACCGCCTTTGATTGCAGAAAATAAGGCTGAATTTTGTTTAGAGATTCCAAGCGGGCTTGTCGGAGATGAAATAAAATCTGAAACCGTTCAAGATGCGCTTAAAAAAGAACTTCTTGAAGAAACAGGGCTTGTTGCCGATAAATTTCAAATTTTAACCAAACTTGTTTCAACTTCAGGTGGTCTTACAAGTGAAACTTCATTAATTGCGAAAGCTTTTATTTCAAATTCTAATCAGGTTAAACCGCCCGTATCTGACGGCGGCGTTATTGTTGATAGAATATTGGTTCAAAAAGAAGAAATAAAACAATTTATAAAACAAAAAGAAGATGAGGGTTTTGCTATAAGCTCTCAAATGTTAGCTGCACTTTACTATTTAGGGGATTAAAAATGAAATTGGCATTTTCAACTGCAAGTACTGCATTTAATTATAAATATTTAATGACAAGATTGTTCCCGTATCTAAAACCACACTTAGGAAGAATTTTTTTGGCATTTTCTTTGGCAATTCCTTTGGGTTTATTGGACGGTGCAACAGCTTTTGCTCTAAAACCATATATAGATGTTGTTGTTAACGGAAACACAATGGTTGTAAGGGGTTTTGAACTTACAAGAGATTTGTTGGCAAATTTTATTCCCTTTTTAATTGTTGCTTTTGCTACCGTGCAGGGCGTTTTAAGATATCTGAACACTTATTTGTCAGATTGGCTTAGCAATAAAATTTCAAACTCTGTTAAAATTGATTTATTTAAAAAATTAATTAAAATGGATTCGAAATTTTTTGATGATAATTCCTCAGGGCTTGTAATAACAAGGTTTTTGGGTGACCCTGATACTGCATCAAGAACGATAGTGGATTCTATTAAGAATTTAATCACATGCGCAACAGAAGCACTTGGATTAATTGCTGTTTTATTGTGGACAAGCTGGAAACTTGCTTTTGTGGGCGTTATTGTTTTAACAATCGCCTTTTTACCTTTAGCATTACTTAGAAAAAGAATTAAAAAAGTTTCAAATGAATCTGCTGTTTTAGGTGGGGGTATTACAACCAACTTTAATGAAACATACCATGGTAACAAAATCATGACAGGCTATGCTCTTCAAGATAAATTGTTTAATAAATTTGAAAAGCAGATTAGAAAATCTTTTGACTTAACCATGTCGTTATCAAAACGTGCAGGGTGGATGAGCCCGATTATGTACTGCATTGCAAGCGTTGGTATTGCTATTGTTATGTTTTTTGGAAATCATCTTATAATTACAGGCGAGATGACAACAGGCAGCTTTGCAAGTTTTATAACGTCATTGTTGCTTTTATATAAGCCCGTAAAAGGTTTAGGCGGTACATTAACAGGTTTGCAAGGTGTTTTTGTTGCTGCATCAAGGGTTTTTGAGTTGTTTGATTTAGTTCCCGAAATTAAAGATAAAGATAATGCAATAGAATTAAAAGGCATAAATGATAAAATACAATTCAAAAATGTTAATTTTGAGTATGTAGAAAATGTTCCTGTTTTGAAAAACATTAATTTTGAAGTTAAGAAATTTGAAACCGTTGCGCTTGTTGGTAATTCTGGTGGTGGAAAAAGTACTATAGTAAATCTTTTACCAAGATTTTATGATGTAAAATCAGGTTCAATCTTAATTGATAATGTTGATATTCGTGATTTTTCCTTATATTCTCTAAGACAAAATATATCAGAGGTTTTTCAAGATAACTTCCTGTTTTCAGGTACAATTAGAGAAAATATTTTGATGGGAAAATTTGATGCCACGGAAGAAGAAATACAAAATGCCGTTAGGTTGGCGCATCTTGATGAATTTTTAGAGCATTTGGAAAATGGCATTGATACCGTTATTGGAGAACGTGGCGCAAGCTTGTCAGGCGGTCAAAGACAAAGGGTGGCTATTGCTCGTGCCATATTGAAAAATGCTCCGATTATTGTTTTGGATGAAGCTACATCTGCGCTGGATAATAAATCTGAGGCAATCGTGCAAAAGGCGCTTGAAAACCTTATGCAAAACAGAACGGTTTTTGTTATTGCCCACAGGTTGTCTACAATTAAAAATGCTGACAGAATAATGGTTGTAAACGATGGCGAATTGGCTGAAATTGGCACCCATGATGAACTTATGCAAATTCCAAACGGTCAGTATAAAGCCTTATATGATATGCAATTCAGAAATTCTGAAGTTCAATTAGTTTAATAAAAAAATAATTTAGCTAATTAATTCTTTAGTTTGAATGTCAAAATACATAACGTCATTCAGACTAAAGAAGAATGTTTTTTCATTGCTGATTGTTTCTTTCGTGTTAACAACAGCTTTTAAATTGCTTTCTTTAAAATACACTACTTTAATTGCGCCTGTATTTTCCACAAAGTCTATATTGAAATTTTGCGCTATATCGTTTTCTTTTCTTTCAAGTCTTATGTTTTCAGGGCGAATACCTATTATTATTTTATTTTTGCCTTTTAGCTTTTCTTTGTAGTTGTCAGGTATTTCGAATTCAATTTTTCCTGTTTTTATTTTTTCATCTGTAATTGCAGCTTCAAGTAAATTCATGGGGTATGTTCCTGAAAACGACGCAACAAAGGTGTTTTTCGGGCTTTTGAAAATGTTTTCGGGAGTATCTTTTTGGAATATTTTTCCTTCGTTTAATATAACTATCGTATCGCCCATTGTAAGGGCTTCTGTTTGATCATGGGTTACATAAATAAAAGTTGTATTCAGTTTTTGATGTAATTTTTTGATTTCTACCCTCATATTGGCTCTTAATTTTGCATCTAAGTTTGATAAGGGTTCATCCATAAGAAAAATTTTGGCATCTCTAACTATTGCTCTGCCAAGAGCAACTCTTTGCCTTTGACCGCCTGACAGCTCCTTTGGTTTTCTGTTTAAAAGCTCTTTTAAACCAAGTATACAAGCAGCTTCGTTTACTTTTTCATCTATGGTTTTTTTATTTTCGCCTCTGATTTTTAGCGGAAATGCCATATTTTGATATACTGTCAGATGAGGATATAGCGCATAACTTTGAAAAACAAAAGCTATGTCCCTGTCTTTGGGGTGAATATCGTTAACTTTTTTGTCATCTATATATATATCCCCATTGTCCGGCTTTTCTAATCCGGCAATGAGCCTTAAAAGAGTTGATTTTCCGCAACCGGACGGACCCAGCAAAATACAGAAAGATTTATCTTTTATTTCCAAACTGATGTCAGATAAAACTTGCTTTTTTACCTTTTCTGATTCAAAGCTTTTGGAAATATTTTTGAGACACAATTTCGCCATAGGCTAAATTTTTTCCATTGGAAGTAAAATGCAAGCCATTGTGCCTTGAGCGGGTTTTGAATATATCCACATATTGCCTTTTAAGTTTTTAACATGCTTGTAGCAATATGAATATGCTAATTTTGCATTTAAAACTTTTTTGTTCATTGAATCATCCGTATAATATGGATTGTAAATGTTTTCAATCGCCGCAGGCGGCAAAATAAGCCCTGAGTCTTTTATTTCAAAGAGGGCATATTGTTTTCTTATATTTTCATCTTTGGCTTCAATATTTTTTTCTTGTAAAAATTCAATGGGCGGATTGCCGACATTCATTGTAACCGTGCCAATGTCGGTTGATTTTAGAGAAATATCCAAAATGGCTTTTGTAAAGGCTTCAACTGCCGCAGGGTCGCCGTATGCACTTCTTGTTAAAAATGAAGAAAAATCATAAGCAAAAGATAATTTTTTCTTGACAAAAAACGGTTCATAACTTTTAGCGATAGACGTTAAAAGGTCTGCCAAGTCAAAATTTCTGTAATCGTATTCGTATAGGTTGGATTCAACCTCAAAATATTTAAACAGCAAGGTTAAATCATAAGAAAGCTCGTTTGAATTTTTACTTATAATGTTTACATATTTGTTTGCTTTATCGCTTAATTCTCCGGCAACGCCGTCATTTAAAGCTTTTGAAAAATTAGTAACGGAATTTAAGAGAGAAAAAATTTCACCTGAAACATTTGTCAAAAATGCATTTTTTTCATCAATAATTTTTTTGGCAATTTCATATTCACCATTTATCATATTTTGCATTTTATAGTTTGCGGTTATATCTCTTATAGAAACGTAAACTTTGTCAAATTCTTCATTCTTTGCAGCCGTAACTTCTATAAAGACGTCTTCTTTGCTGTTTGTTGCAGCTTTTGTAATTGAAGTTGTGCCTGTTTGAACCAGTTTGTTTAAAAGCACGGAGCCGCCTTGAATGAATTGCGAAAAATATGAACCAAGCATCTCAAGCTTGTTAAAGCCTAAAATTTTAACTGCCTTATTGTTAATATCCAGTATTTTTCCATCCATTGATACAACAAGTATACCGTCGGGGAAAATTTCAAATATGTCTTCTTTTTTGGGTTTATTAAAAAATGAAAAAAGGTTCATTAAATTAATCCGTACTTTTTTGTCTGTTTATATCTGTTATGTTAGCATAACGTAAAAAAAATTCAAATTTATTTACACATTTTTTATTAATTTTTTTTAACTTAATGAATTGTTTTATTTTATTTTTTTGATACTATGATTTTAAGGAAGTATGTTATCAATATCACTTACACCTAGTTTTATATTTATGATTGCAGGGTTTCTTTTGTCCCTGTACACCTGTGTTTCAAATGATGTAATACAAACTCTTGGGACATATTTAAGTGCTAATCGTGAAAAACCTTTTTGGGTTTTGTGGATTTTTTCAGGTACTGTATTAATTTTAACTTTTGCCCTCGGTTGGTATTTTAACAATGGTGATATGGCTTTTGGACGTTTAGCAAGAATTCCGCAGCCTGAAGTTTTTTATTGGTGGCATGTTTTGCCTCCTTTAATTTTAATTTTTCTGACCAAAAAAGGTATTCCCGTTTCTACAACATTTTTAATTTTGAGTGTTTTTTCAACAGGACAAGTTATCGGTTTAATGCTTGCAAAATCTATAGTGGGCTATCTTTTAGCTTTTGTTGTGTCAATCATTATTTATTTTATAATTGCAAGACCTGTTGAAAAAGTATTTTTGTATAGTAAAAATAAAAAAATATCAAAAGGCTGGCATATCGCAAAATGGATAGCAACGGCTTATCTTTGGTCGCAGTGGCTTATGCAAGATGCCGCCAATCTTTTTGTTTATCTTCCAAGAAAACTCCCGTTGCCTGAAATGATTTTATCAGTATTTGCTTTTACCATGCTTTTAGGTATTGTTTGCTATCAAAAAGGCGGCGAAGTTCAAGAAATTGTTCAGCTAAAGACAAATACGCAAGACGTAAGATCTGCAACAATAATTGATATAATTTATGCAACGATTCTTCTTTATTTCCAACAAGCCAACAATATTCCTATGTCTACAACTTGGGTGTTTATTGGTCTTTTGGCAGGAAGAGAAATTGCAATGTATAACAGACTAAGGTTTGAAACACAGAAAAAAGTATATAAGCATGTTTTGAAAGATTTTCTAAAAACCGTGTTTGGTCTTGTTATTTCAATTATAACTGTTCTAACCATTAACCATTTTGGCGAAGTTAAAGAAACCATTTATCATTATTTGAACTTATAACATTGAATATGTTCTAAAATGTGTTTTGGAAACAAATTTTAATTCTTCGATTCCATATTTTTCCTTAAACTTTTTGCCTTGAATTAAGACGTTTTAAAAAGCATATTTATCGGAAAAATTTATATTATTGATTTTAATATTCTGTTATAAGGCTTTAGCCATTAACCATTTTGGCGAAGTTAAAGAAACCATTTATCATTATTTGAATTTATAACATTGAATATGTTCTAAAATGTGTTTTGGAAACAAATTTTAATTCTTCGATTCCATATTTTTCCTTAAACTTTTTGCCTTGAATTAAGACGTTTTGACCTGCACCTTTTGGAAAATTCATTTCATATTGATTTTCCATATTTGAAATTCTTTTCACAAATTCGCTTCTTGCAAGTATAGAGGCTGCTGCAACCGCACAATCCGATTCTGCTTTTGTTTGTTGAATTATTTTAATTGTTTTGCCTTTTTCTTTTAAGGCTTTTAAAATAACCTTTTCGTCTGCAAATTTATCTGAAATTGCAATTTTTGCGTCTGTTTTGTTTAATAAATTTTCTATAGCTGTTGAATGACCCCATGCAAGCAAACTGTTTAAATTTTTAAATTTTGAATAAAGCTCGTTATATTTTTTGTTTCCTATAACAATAATTTCAAAAATTGAATTTTCTTTAATTGTGTTTGATAGGGTTAGAATTTTCTTGTCATCGAGCTTTTTAGAATCTTTTATCCCTTTTTCTTTTAAAAATGCGGCTTGTTCTTCCGTTAAATAGCACCCTGCAATAATGAGAGGTCCAAAAAAATCTCCCTTGCCTGATTCATCTACTCCAATGTGCGGATATGGCGCTATGTCGCCTTCTTCTTCGGGTTTTGCTTCTGATTCAAAATTGTTATCAAGATATTTTTTTACTATGTAATCAATATCTTTTCCTTGAACCAAAACTTTGCCTGTTTTATAAAAAGTAAATTGCCAATTTTTGCTTTTTGCTTGAAAAAAGCTATGATCAGGAACCTTAAATTCGCAATTTTCTTCTTTTAAAATTTCTTTATAGTGAACCCAAAGTGAGGGGTCAAGTTTTACAGAATACGATCCCAATTAATGTTTTTCTCCATATTGAATAGTGAATAATGTTGATCTTCACCGCCTGTTAATAAAAGATTGTATTTTTCGGCAAGTTTTTTCACTGTTTTTCTTGAGTGAAATTTTACAACTCTTGTAATTCTGTCATAGGGATAATAAACCTCAACTCCGTCTAAACCCATTTTGACAAGTTTTTGAATAAATCTGTCTAAACTTATGCACCAATAGCAGCAAGGATGAGCTAATACAGCAATGCCCCCTGCCGAGTGAATTGCATCAATTACTTTTTTTGGACTTCTTGAGGTGAGTATTCTTTTAGGTACTTCAAGAAATCCTTTTTGAAATTTTGCAGTAAGTGCTATAATTTCAGGGTTGTTTATGTCGATATTATATCCCAGAATATGCGGCAAATTGAGGTCAAAATAACAATCAAATTCAACCCCTGTTATAAGCCCGTTTGGCATATTTTTGATTTGTTTGTAGCCTTCTATTGAATTATGGTCTGTAATTGAATAGTATTTTAAATTCAATTTCTCCGCTTGTTTGATAAGCTCGCTAAATTCTTCTCTACCGTCAGAACAGGTAGAGTGGATATGTAAGTTGACATTTTTGAAAAAGTCATCTTTGGTAAATTGTCTAAATAAATTTTTCATAAAAAATGATATAATAAGTTTGCTTATCAATAATTATATACTAAAAAGGAGATTTTATGTCTTTTGAAACTTTTAATCTTGAAACATCTAAGCCGATTTCTATGTTTTCATCTTTAGAAATCGGGCTTAGCGCTTTATCTAAAAATTTAGTTCCGTTTTTTAAAATGTGTTTTTATCCTTTGTTAAATGTTTTTGCCATGCTTTTAATGGCATCACCTGCTCTTTTTGTTTTTATGGGTGCATCCTTTTTTGGAATAATGGCAAGTGTTGGCTTATTTTTCTTTGGCATTGCTTTATTCTTTTTTTCATTTTGGAAGTCATTATTGGGCTTTATTGCAGTTTCATATTTAGCAAAAGATATTTATGAAAATAAACCCGTTCAAGAGCCTTGGGTGTATTATTCTTATGTTGAAAAATTTACTTTTAATTATATAAAATTTAACTTATGGATATTTCTTTTTGGGGTTGCTGCTTCAATTTTATATACGGCAGTTGTCGGATTTTTGGTTTTTGCTGCTTTATTTGTTAAATTTTTTAACTTGCTTTCAATTCTTGGAATTGTTGCAGTTAGTGCATTTTTCACATCAGTTATTATTTACGGCTTTACATTTGCTTATATTTTCTGGGCTTATGGCGATAAGGATGATAACCTTTCTGTTATAAAAGATGCAATTACTCTGTCTTTTAAAAATATATTTTCTGTTTTTCTTCTCTTCTTTATTACAATGACATTAATCCCGACACTTTTATATGCAATTATTCTTATTCCGACAGGGGTATTGTTTGGTCTAAAGGCAGCATACGCTACAAGCAGCTTTTTATATTTAATCTCTATGTGGTTTATTTATTATTTTACAATGTTTATTACAACAAGGTATTATTTTGCACTTGTAAAGAATAAATAAAGATACTTGATAAAAAATCAAATTAGTTGTAAAATAATATGGCTAAACTTGAGAGATGGAGATAGCAGTAATGATTGAAACATTGATTAATTTAGTACGACGCTTTTTATGGAAAGAAGAGTTGGCTTTCTGTAAGATTTATATTGAAGATTAATTTCTAAAATCATAACTAAAAGCCTTCTTCTTTATAAAGAAGGCTTTTTATTTACAAAAATTAAATTTTGCACAAAAATTCAGCAATAAATTTTATTTAAAATACTTAAAACAAACGAAGGACTTCATTTATGCATAACAAACAAATTGATACAAAACGAAAAAATGCCACGGTTCAAAGGTTATTGAACCTTATTTGGGGTTTGTAATTTAAGGTAAAAGGGAAAACAACAAATGGCAGAAGTATCCAAAGTATCGACAATTTCAAAAGTATTTACACAGTTAGGTAACAATAGTGACTCTCTTGTTCCGATGTATGTGAAAGATATAGCTTCAGGCTCGCTTACATCGTATACTTATTTTAAAGAGGGCGGCAACAGAGACGGTATAGAAAAAACATTTGAGGAATTTGCAACCGGCATTGTATGGCTTGGCGGTATTCCTTTTTTGAAGAAAATTTTTGATAAAACTGTTTACAAAAAAGCCGGTCTTAGCCCTGATGTTGATGCAAAAAGATTATTTAACGGCTTTTCAAAGGAATCGGTTGATTCTGTTGAATTTGCAAGAGATAAAGCTCTTTCTCTCGGCGATAAATTTAAAGAACAGGCGGATATTTTAGCTGATACCGTTAAAAATAAAACTAAAGCAAAAAACCTTGCACTTTCGAAATTTGGAATTGCAACTGCGCTAACGGGGCTTGGTTTGTACGGGATAATTACTTTTAAGCAGAAACAAACCGAAAAGGCCATTGAAAAACAAGTTAGAGAAAAACTTGCGAAAGAATCTGTTTTGAAAAACACATTAAATAATAATGAGGTTTATCAAACGTTTAAAGGCACAAATAAAGGCTCCGAGCCCTCTTTTAAAGGGCTTGGCACATTTATTATGTCAAACCCCATTGCAAACACTTCTTTGGTTGACTGTGTTATTTCAGGCACAAGGCTTGCTCAGGCAAGAGAAGGAGAGAGGTTTGAAGTTGGTCTGAAAGAGGCTTCCGAGGTTGCTTTTATATATGGTCTTGCGCAGCCGTTGCAAAAAACTATGGAATTTTTCGGAAAGAAATTTTTCAACAAGCCAATTAATCTTGACTATTCGGTGCTTGATTCAAATACAATAAAAGAGGCGATAGAGGCTGAAAAACAAACAGGCGGTTCTTCTAAACTTATGCAAGATGCCAAGGCTTTGGTTGAAATTATGGGCGAGCAAACAGGTGGGCAAAAAACCGGCATGGTTGAAAAATTAAAAACCTTAGTAAAGGGTGAAAAATTTAACAAAGAAGCAAATGCTACTGCCAAAAAAGCGATTGATTTTGTTTTTGACAATCAAGACTCACCTTTGATTGATGTATTTAAGAAAAGCGGAAATTTAAGCGTTTTTAAAACCAAAGAAGGCGTTGAGCAAATAAGCTTGCTTTCAAGTATTGATGCTAATAAATTAAAAGCCACCGCAAAAAATACAATGGAAATTGTTGAAAATGCTGCAAAGTCCGGTGATATAAATAAATATCTTAAACAAACCAAAATCTTAAAAGGTGCAGCCATTGTTGCAAATATTGGCATAAGTGCTGTTATGATGGGTTATTTGCAGCCGAAATTAAATTTATTTTTAAGGAAAAAATTTAATAACGGAGATAACACTAACCCCGCCATTGCTGAATTAACAAAGCAATACGAACAAAAACTTGCATTTGAAGGCAGTGAAAACAAAAAAAGCTAAGGTGCAATAATTGCCATTTCGCAATTTTTACAGTCAAAAACAAGCGGATATTTTTTGTTTTTCTCGTCTTTTAGAAATAATTTTTCTTTATTTTTAGGGTTATTTTTAAGGCAGATATTTAAGCTTCTTCTAATGCAATATTTGCATCTCATAATTTCTTTACCCTTATAGTTTCCTGTTTTTTCTACAGAAAATTCAATAGGGTTAACGTTGCACTTTTGATAAAATTCACAGGCTTTTTTGTTGTGTATATTTAACCTGTAGTCTGTATTTGTTTCTTTGTAATTTGCATATTTTATTTTTCCGCCTTTATTTTTTTTATAATTTTTCAGCCTTAAATTTTCCAGTGCAAGATACATTTTGCGCCTAATTTCATTCAACTGTGAAATTGGCAAAAATGGTATATTTTCGCTTAAAAAAGTTATCTCGCTTGCGTAAAAAATGCTGTCTGCGGTTTTTTTGAAGCATTTTTCGATATTTTCCTTCATTTTTTCTTTATTTTGAGCAAAGTCGCCTTTTGTAATTTTATGAGATATTTCATTTAATCCGTCAGTTAGAATAATTTCATTTTCTTTTATTTTAAAAGCAGTTAAAATTACTCTTTTTGTTTTTGAATTTTTAATTTTGCTTTCAAAATCTTTATCTTGATTTCTGTATATTTCTGTTCCTTGCATTAATTTATCTTGAAAATTGTTGGGATAAATTTTATTTCCAATAACTTTATTCACCAAAAACCCTTTTAAACCGTCTTTTGATAAATAGCAAAGACCGTCTTGCGGTTTAATTGTTGTATTGGCTGTAAAATCGATTGTTATAAAGTTTTTGTTGTTGGAGCTGACTTTTCCTAAATATTCACCTTTGGATTTTGGTGTTTCTTTGCTTGTAATATCTTCGTTTTTGCCTAAAAAATAGCTTGTATAACCCCTGTTAAATGTTTTATTTAAGTTTGGTGTAAAATCTTTTAGAATCACGCCTTCTGACGTTTTATTTTCGCATATTTTATCTATTAAATCTCTATAGAATAAAACCACATTTTTAACATAAGTTTCATCTTTTAATCTGCCCTCTATTTTGAAAGATTTTACACCTATGTTGATTAAATCTTCCAAGTAATCTTTTGCACAAAAA
The DNA here is from genome assembly GCA_944325175.1 of Candidatus Gastranaerophilales bacterium. Classification (GTDB taxonomy): domain Bacteria; phylum Cyanobacteriota; class Vampirovibrionia; order Gastranaerophilales; family Gastranaerophilaceae; genus Galligastranaerophilus_A. The sequence goes on from CALUYZ010000003.1 coordinate 161,233, forward strand.
TCTTTTAGTGAAAGTAAGTATTTATCTTTTACCAAAATATTTCCTTTGGAATCAATTAATGAATATTTTTTTCTGCAAGCCTGAGCACATTCGCCCCTGTTAGCAGAACGTCCGCCAATGTAGGCGCTCATATAACATTGTCCTGAATATGAAACACAAAGTGCGCCATGGATAAAACATTCAAGCTCAACATTTGTATTGTCTTTTATTTCTTTAATTTGATTTAAGCTTAATTCCCTTGCAAGGATTACTCTTTTTATTCCAATATTTTCAAAAAATTTAACTTTTTCTTTGGTTCTTATATTGCATTGAGTACTCATTGCAAGGTCAATATCAGGCAGTTTTGAATTTAAAAGCCCCATATCTTGAATTATTATTGCATCAACCCCAATTTCATCTAATTTATAGGTCATTTCAACGGCTTTTTTTAATTCATCATCATCTAAAATTGTGTTCAAGGTAACATAAATTTTTACATTGAATTTATGTGCAAATTCAACCAGTTTCTTTATATCGTTTAAATTGTTTGCAGCATTTTTTCTTGCGCCAAAATTTTGTGCGCCTATATAAACCGCATCTGCTCCCGAGTTAATTGCAGCTATTGCGCATTGAAGATTTTGAGCCGGTGCCAATAATTCAACAGTTTTACTTTTGTTTACCATATATTACATTTTACAATAAAATATTTTATAATATTTTTATGAGAAAGATTGTTATTTTATTTTTGATATGTTTAATTCCGTCTTTTGCTTTTGCAGCGGGGGTTTCGTATAAGGTGCAAAATACACAGAAAGGTGTTCATGCGCCAAAAGGCAACAGTTATTATAAGTCTATATTGCACACAAATGAAGGAATAAAAGGCAATTATGACGTTATGAAATCTCAAAATTCAACGGGTTTGATTAAGCAAACAACTCTTACAAATACATCAAACAGCAATTCAATTCCTGCTATTCCGCTTGAGCCTGCTAAGCCTAATTACAGACCGACATCAAAATATTTGCCGGCACTTTATACTTATGGTTTTTCAAGCGCAAATGATGACAAGCAAGAAATAAATGTTCAAAATAACACATATAACTATTATGGCTCACAGCCTTCTTCTGCGGTAAATCAACAACAAACAAAAAGCGAAAAGGAAAAAAATCAATCAAATAAATCTGATATTGAACAAGAAAGAGCTATGCTTAAAAGCAAATACGCAAACATTTTATCAAATAAAACCATGAGTAACGAAAAAATGTGTGCCAAAATGGAGAGTTATTATAAAAATGCTGATTATTACGAATTAGACAGAGTATTAAATACAGTCTTAAAATTAAATTGCGACATTGATAAATTAAGACCCAATGGCGTTATAAAATAATAAACTGTTGCTCAAAAAATTTTTTTCTGATTAAATCAAATTAAGGATATATGGGAATTAACTTATGAAAGCTGTATTATTTGACCCCGGTTATTCGGATTGTATTTTGGGAGTTTCCGATAACATTGAATTTATGTATAGTGCGTTTATTCAAACGCCAATGCAAATTAAGCAAAAGAAATTTCAATTTTCTATTTTGTTTCCAAAATTAAAGAAAATGCTTTTTCAAAATGTTTCGTTTTATCTTGGCTGCCTTTTGTGGGCGGTTTATTTGAAAAGTATACAAGACGGGTTTTTTGAAGAAAATCCTTGCTATGGCGTTGAATTTGACAAGGAAACCGCATTTGACGAAACAAATTTTTTAATAGATTTTATTGAAGATAAATTTAATAGAGATGCTAAGTATTACATTAATTCCATTTATGAAAAAGATGAAAGATTTATTACAATATTAAAAACCTATAATGAATTTTTAATGTTAAACAAGGGTTTTCAAGATGTAAAAACCACATCGGATATTATTCTTCCCTCAAATTTAAAAACTGTTTCTTCAAACGAGCTTGATTTAATAAAAAATAAAATTGACGAATCAATAAATTCAAAAGATTTAACAAAACTTTTTGAAGTTTATAATCTTATTTTGGAGTAGTTTTTATATGCAAAAGAAAAAGAAAAAATTTGTTATTGATATAAAAAATATGGGGATAAATATAGATAAAAACGAATATAGGGAAATTGTTCTTTCAAATTCAAGCCATCCTGAGATAATAAAAAACGTCAAAAAAGGCGTTGTTTCTTAGGTGTGGTAAATTTAATTTACAAAACTTAAATAAAACACTTGTATAATTTTAAGTTTAAGTATAAAATAAGCATATCCACATACCCGAAGATTTAATTTTTATTTGTCTGAAAGGGATTTATCTAAAGAGATTATTTTAAATTGCTATTTTACGATTCGATGGAGAATAAAAAGGCATAGAGCCAAAAGGAAATTTTTAAATGTATACAAATAAATGTATCAAATGCGGGAAGGAATTTGAAACGAAAAACCCAAAAAGGGTTATATGTCCCGATTGTTTATACCCCGATAAATCACAAGCTTCAGCCGGTGGCGACAATAAGCCTGCACAAGCAACAGAAGTTTTAAGAAGTTACAGCTTTGGAAGCGATAATCCTCAGCCGATGCAACAAAGATATAATAAACGTCCGTACAATAATATGGGCTCAGGCTTCCAGAGGAATGACAATAAAAGAAATTATCAAGGCGGTAATTTCCAAAGAAACAATTCCAATCAAAGACGCCCTTACGGTAATAACAGACCTCAACAAGGCGGATTTAACAAAGGCGGCTTCAACAAGAAAAGACCTCCGCAAAAACAAAAAGCATTGCTTGTAAATAGAGAACAGTTGGCACAAATTGAGGAAATGTACAAAAAAATGCTTCCTCTGCCAAACCCTGATGCTCATGAAGTTATTGCACAGGCAATCGGTCTTGAACCTAAAAAAGTATTTTTTGGAATTAATTTAATCAGACAAAAGTTAATGCTTCCAAAAATTTCCATGCCAAAAAGAAAACTTGCACTCACTCCTGACCAATTAATGGCAATTAAAAATTTATATGAACCTCTTTTGCCGCTTCCTCCGATTGGGTGCCATAAAATCCTAGCTGCTCAATTAAAAATGGATGAATGGAGAGTTCATGTGGGCATTGGATTAGTTAGAAAACAGATGGGGCTTGATAGGTGGAATCAAGAAAGAGAAGATGCCCCTGAAGAATACAGAAAAAAAGCTGAATAAGTATAAAAGCCCTTTAAGAGGGCTTTTTTAATATTAATTTTTATTACAAAACTTATGTTTTTAATAAAGTTTTTATTATTTGTGCCGTAATTAATTTGTAAGGAAGATAAAACGGTTTATTTAGAAAGCGAGGCACTTATAATGTTTGAAGCAATCAGTTTAGTTATTTTTGCAGGTGTTATGTATTTTTGCCTTGTTGTAGCGCCAAGTGTTGTGGAATTTGCAGGCAGCGAAGAATTTAAAAAATCTTATTTATCGCATTTTGCAAGCGAACATTTAACTTCGTATGGTAAATAATTATTCTTTGTGTTGATAATATATTCAAATTTTCCCCTTTCTTGTATAAAATACCGCTTTATTAAGCGGTATTTTCGTGTAATTGGCTGAACAAAAAAACCAAAAGGAATTTCCTTTTGGTTTTAGTTGAAATCTTTTTAAACACCTCTAATCTTACATTAGTCCCAAGACTTTTTTGTACCAACTAAATGCTTCAAGTTCAACCCCATTAAATGTTGTTTTTAAACATTGTTGTTTAAGATAATTTTGAAATTCATCATTGAATTTCGATTTAATGGGTGACTTAACTTTGAGTTTTTCTGCTAAAGCAACCATGGATGCCCCCTTCCTTTTAACACACAGCACTTTAAATTATTATATGAACAACACCATTTGTAACTATTATATCATGCCTTCAATAATAATTAAATACTCTAAATAAAAAAATTTGCTTTTTTCCCAAAAAAAAGTATATTTTTTATGTTAAGTTTTGTAACAATCCACTCTTGCAAGGGTTTTAGTATTCTATACGATAATTTCTTTTTCTTGTCTATATGTCACATAGCCATTTGGGGTTTCAGGCGGCCTTTTCAGGTATTTTCTTTTTGTATAGATTATGCTTGCTTTGCTTGAATTTTTTAGCGGAGAATTTTCTTTAACAATTTTTGCGGCATATAAAAGAATTTCATCCGTTATATTTTTTTCATCTTGCTTTATAACAAGGTGTGAAGACGGGCAATTATAGGCATGAAGCCAGATGTCTTCGGCATTTGATAATTTTCTTATAATGTAATCGTTTTGCTTGTTATTTTTCCCTAACAACATCTTATAGCCTTTATATTCGATTGTTTCTATGTTAACTGTCTTTTTTTGCTTGTCTTGCTTTGGTTTCATCAAGATGTATTCATTTATTTCATCTTCAATTTCATCAAGCTCTATTGAATTTTGTGCGTTTTCAACCGAAAATAAAATGTTTTCAAGGTATTCTTTTTTATTTTTTGCTTCTTCTTTTCTTTTTTCGTATATTTCTTTTGCAGATTTTAATTTTGAGTATAATTTATAATATTTTTGCGCATTTTCACTTTTGGTTAAATTGGGGTCGAGTTCAATTTCAATATCCTCAAGAACAACCTTTTTTTCGCCTTCTTTAATTAAATATATATATTGTAAAATAAGATTGCCGGCTTTTTTATAGTGTTCAAATTTTTCGCTGTTTATTTTTTCTTCTAAAATTTTATTTTCTTTTTTAATTTTAGAATTTAGTTGTTTGGTTAATTCGATTTTTTTGTTTTTGATAATTTCTTTTGTTATTTCTCTTGAATAATAATTAAAAATTATTGAGTTGAAATCATTATTTTCATCTGCCCAAAATTCTTTTATTAAACTTGGGTTAAAAACTGCGTTTTGCATTAGCTTAAAAAGTTCAAGCTCATTTGAAGATTTTTGTATTAAAAATTCTGAAAACGGTTGTGTAAAATAATAGAAATTGTTACTTATGTTGCTTTTGTTTTCTAAAAATGTTGAATAGCTTGTTTTTAAAATGTCTAATTTGTTTTGCTTAGGAGGAAGAATATATTTTATCCCGCCGTAAATTTCCCTTACCGAGCTTTTTTCTGATGAAACATTGTGGCAAGAGCCGATTATTAACCCTGTTTTTTTGTTGTATAAAATTATGTTTGAATATTTTCCCATTAATTCAATGGCTAAAACGGAATTATTTACAATACCAAATTCATCAAATGTGGAAAAATGAAATTCTATTATTCTTTCATAAGGAATTATTACAGCATCTATAATTTTTGCGCCTTCTAAATATTTTCTTAATTGCATGCAAAACATAGGCGGTTTGTTTGGAATTTTTAACAGGTAATCGTTTTTATCATTAATAAAACATAAATGGGGATATTTTGGGTCTATATTAATATAAAGTTTTCTGTTTTCCCCTTTGTTTCTAATATATAAAAGCACCTCTTTTCTTGAAGGCATCTGAATTTTTTGAATGACACCGTTTTTTAAAAAATCGGCATTTTCTTCAAAAAAGAATTTTAATGTTAGAGAATCTAAGTTTTGCATATTTTTATTGTATTATAAAAGTTATGGAATGTTATTATTTTGGAACTTTTAATCCTGTTCATATCGGGCATATACAAACAGCTAAAGATATTATTGCAAAGTTTGGCTGTAATAAAATTTTTTTTGTTCCCGCCTATATTCCTTGTCATAAAGAGGTTTTAACCTCTGCTTCAGACAGGTTTAATATGTTAAAGCTAATCGAAGATGAAAATATAAAAGTTTCAGATATTGAATATACACTTAGCGGTCCTTCTTATTCTTACAGAACGGTTATGGAAATTCTAAAAAATAAACCGTTTGGTGAGAAACTTAACTATATTATTGGTTTTGACGCTTTTATAAATATTGAAAAATGGAAAAATTATCAATATTTAAAGCAAAATGTTCATTTTATCGTTTTGAAAAGAAAAGGCGAAAAAAGGTGTGAAATTGAACAATTAAGGGAAAAGGGGTTCGATTTTGAAATAATGGATTCTATAAATGAAATTGATGTTTCATCAACCGAAATAAGGGATAAAGTCAAAAATGGTGACGATATTTCCGAATTAGTAGATAAAAAAGTAGAGAGGTATATATTAGAAAATGAGCTCTATCGATGAAATTAAAACTTACCTAAAGTCTGTCTTATCCGAAGAAAGATATTTTCACACGCTTGGAGTTATGATTGAAGCGGTTGAACTTGCACAAAGGTATGGCGTTGATGTTAAGAAAGCTGAAATAGCAGGGCTTTTACACGATTGTGCAAAGTGCATGAAAACAGACGAGCTTAGAGAATTTATTGATAAAAATATACCTTGTTTAGATAAAAATGAACTTAAAAATTACAAAACTCTCCATGCGCCTGTTGGTGCTTATCTTGCAAGGGAAAAATTTAATATAACGGATGATGATATAATTTCTGCAATTCGTTGGCATACTTTAGGCAGAGTTAATATGACATTGCTTGAAAAAATTGTTTTTCTGGCTGATAAAATTGAAAGAAATACAAGAGATATTGAATATAGAAATCAAATAATAAAAATTTTAGATGACAATCAAGGTGAAATAGGCTTAAATAAAGCACTTTTCAGGTGTTTTGCAGAAACTATTAAAAGTTTGGTTAAAAGAAAATTATACATTTGTACTTCAACAATTAACGTTTATAATTGGTTACTTGAAATAACCGAAAATTAGCAAAAAAAATTTTTTTGTATTACAATCGTAACGGTAAAAGCATGCAAAAGAAGCATTGATTGAGAGGTATTTTTGTCTAAAAGTTCTAAATTAACACTTTTTATATTTTTGGCGCTTGTTGGTGGCGTGCTTTTTGGCTGGTTAGACCCTTACCATGCCTCTAAGATGCAGCCAGTTGCCGATGCTTTTTTAAAAATGGTTAAAATGATAATTGCACCTTTGATTTTTGCCACGCTTGTTGTTGGCATTGCAGGTCATGGTGATGTAAAAAATTTAGGCAAAATCGGTCTTAAAACGATAATATATTTTGAAATTATTACAACCTTTGCGCTTATTATCGGGCTTGTTATGGCAAATATATTTAAACCGGGTGTTGGTTTTAGTATTGATTTATCAAATGTTTCCATGGCAGCTGTTGAAAAAATGCAAAATGTGCATATTGATCATTCTTTAAGTCATTTAATTTTAGAGATGATACCAACTTCAGTTTTTAAGGCTATGGCGGAAGGTAACTTATTGCAGATTGTTGTTTTTGCAATTTTCTTTGCTCTTGCAATATGTGCTGTTGGTCAAAAAGCAAGACCGGTGCTGGATTTTCTTCATTCTACATGTGAAATTATGTTCAAGTTCACTGAATATGTTATGTTTTTTGCACCTCTTGGTGTTTTTGGCGCAATATCAGCTACTATCGGGCAAAATGGCATCGGAATTTTATCAAGTTATGCAAAGTTAATTTTAATAACTTACGCTTCTTTGATTTTGTTTGTTGTTTGCGTATTATTTGTTGCATGTAAAATAATTAATGTGTCTTTAAAATCATTAATTATTGCTCTTAAAGAACCGGCTCTTCTTGCTTTTACGACTGCAAGTTCTGAAGCTGCACTTCCAAAAGCAATGGATACAATGGAAAAATTTGGTGTTCCGAAAAATATTGTAAGTTTTGTCATGCCAACGGGTTATACTTTTAATTTAGACGGTTCTACACTTTATCTTTCCCTAACTGCACTGTTTTGCGCTCAAATTGCGGGTATTGAGCTTAATTTAAGCCAGCAGCTTGCAATTATGCTTACCCTTATGCTTACATCTAAAGGTATTGCAGGTGTTCCAAGGGTTGCACTTGTTGTTTTGACAGGCACTCTTGCAGGTTTTAACATTCCTGTTATAGGTGTTGCAATTTTGCTTGGAATAGATCAAATTTTAGATATGGGCAGAACAACCGTAAACTTGATTGGCAACTGCGTTGCTACCGCTGTTGTTGCAAAATGGGAAAATGCATTTGATTATGAAAAAATGCATGGGTTTATTACTACGGTTAGTTTGCAAAATTCTAATTCTGATATTCAGCCCTTAAAGAAAAAAGCCAACAAGGTTGAATCAAAAGATAAAAATTATACTTCTATTTAAAAAAATAACTTTTTAGGATACAATTTTTTTGTATAAATTTGAAAGAAAGAATATGCCGTTATCATTTTTTTGGGGCGAAGAAGATTTTTTAATAGAAAAAGAGATAGATAAAATTAAAAACGACGTTTTGGGCGATAATATAAGCGAGCTTAATTTTAAAGTTTCAGATAACCCCGATTTTTCAGATTTTGTTTATCTTTTAAGGGCTCAGCCAATGATGTTTGGCGACATTGTAATTCAAATTAAAGCGGATAAATATTTTCTTGAAGGAAAAAAAGCCAAGCTTGACGATAAACAAATTGCAGAGCTGATTGAAGCAATAGATTTAATTTCAGATAAAGTACACATAATTCTCACATGTCAAATTGCAAGAGGGGATAGAAAAAAGCCTGATACAAGAAAAAAACTGTATAAGGCTGTTCAAAAAAAAGGTACAGTAAAAGAGTTTAGCGCATTTAAAGCTTATGAAGAATATAAAATTTTGCCTGTTTTAAAAACAATGATTAGAGACTCTAATTTAAAAGCGCCTGATAGTGCGCTTGAAACATTAATTAGAACAGTCGGACCTTATTTAAGAGATTTAAACACCGCATTGGATAAAATTTCACTTTTTATTTATCCTGATAATAATTTTACAAAAGATACGGTCGAAAATTTATATCCTTCAAGCCAAAATATTTTTGCTTTGATTGATTTAATTTTGGCATCAGATTATTCTAAAACCATGTTTGAAATTTCAAAAATGCTTCAAAAATCACATTATTTAGAAATAATTGCCTTTTTGCAGTCCGGTTTTTCAAAACTTCTTTTGACTAAACTTTATTCTTCAAATTCTTCAAGTTATGAAATTGCTATGCTAACAAAGCAAAATGAATATGCAGTTAAGATGACTTTAAATAAAATTAAAAATGTGCCTTTAGAAAAGCTTTTGAAGCTGAAAAAAAACTTAGTTACGGCAGAGTATGAAATTAAGACAGGCTTAAAAACTCCGGAAACAGCACTTTTAGAGGGCTTTATCAAATGATTAATTCCATATTTAAAAACACTTTTGTATATGATTATTTTACAAGCCTTTTAAGCTCTGATAAAAGGTTTCCTCAAAGTATTATTTTTGAAGGGTTTGATACAATTTTTCAATATTTCTTCTCACTTGAAATTGCAAGAATTTTAAATTGTTCCAAAGGTGGCTTTAAAGATTGTACTTGCACTAATTGTGCTTGGATTAAAGAAGGCAGACATCCGGCTGTTGTAAACGTTACCCCTGTTGACTTTAAAGATGATTTAACCAAAACGGTAATTTCTGTTAAACAAATTGAAAAAGTTACATCGTCTATTCTTGAAACCTCTGATTTTCATCGTGTTTTCATTTTTTCAAATGTAAAAACTTCAAAAATAAGCGAAAACGACAAAAGCAGACTTTCAAAATATTCCAATTCAGGCTTTCTTTTAAATAAAGAAGACTGGTTGCCTCAACCATTAAATAAAAAAATATTACAGGAGGAAGCATCTAATGCGCTTTTAAAATCTACAGAAGAAGCGCCTTCTAAAGTAAGTTTTATTTTCCTTTGTAACAATAGAGAAGATATTATCTCAACCATTGTTTCAAGATCGCAGGTTTTTAAAACCCCTGTTTGCTATGAAAAATCAAATTTTGATATTGCTCGATTTTTTGAAAATTATCCTAATATTTCAATTAAAGAAGGTATTAAAATTTATCCTTTAATTATTGCTTATGCAGAAGAAAACGGCATTGAATATACTGAAATATTAGATTTAATTCAAGAATATTTCATCAACATCATCAGGCAAAATCCAAAAAATTTAGCGCTTTTTAACGTAATAAATTCTGATATAAAAAGTGTTCAAACGGCAAAAAAACATTTATTGGCAACAATATCACCAAACAATGTTTTTGAAAATTTATTTATTTCAATTTCTTTAGAAGGCAGAAAATTATGAACCACAAGGAAACAGTTGCAATTTCAATTCCGACAGGAATAGGCGCTGAAATTGGCGGCTTTGCAGGAGATGGCGGCAAGATTGCAAGAAAATTTGCAAAACATTTTAATGTCTTGGTTCATCCAAATGTTGTTAATGGCGGCATTTTGAGTGCTATTACGGACGATATGCTTTATGTTGAAGGATATTTTTTCGATGAATTTTTTAAAGGTAATATTAAAATAAACCCCTTAGATAAATACGAAGAAAATACCATTGGAGTTATTTTTGACAAGTCAATTCCTGATAATATTTTAAACGTTCATATCAACACAATATCCGCTCTAAAAGAAGTTCAGGGTCTAAATATTCCATACATTCAAATAACAGATGAACCCGTTGGTGTTGAATTTTTTATAAGAGATAATTTTTCAACAGGTGTTATAAAAAATGAAAGTACAATTTTAAGAGCGGCAAAAAACCTTGTTAATAAAGGAATAGATGCCATTGCGATTGTTTGTTATTTTAACGATGATGCTGATGATATTAATTATGAAAACGGAATTGGTATTGACCCTATTGGCGGCATAGAAGCAGTTATATCTCATCTTCTTGCAAAAGAATTTAAGCTGCCAACCGCTCATGCTCCGGCATTTTCTAATATTGATATTTTAGAAACAATTTGTAATGAAAAAGTTTCATCCGAAAATATTTCATCTACTTATCTGCCTTGTGTGCTTATGGGGCTTGCAAAGGCGCCACGTATTGATAATGTAAACAGGTTTAGTATACAAAATACTGATATAAAAGCTTTGGTTGTTCCATACAATGCTCTTGGTTCAAGCGCTGTTATCGGGGCTTATAACAGTGGTGTTAAAATTTTAACGGTTAAAAATAAAACTTTTGGCTTAATAAGTTGCGATGATATGGGGCTGAATGGTATAATAGAATATGAAACTTACGACAGTTGTCTTTCAGCTCTTTTAAAAGGATAGTATAAAATTGATGTATAAATTTAAAAGCGGTATGATTTTGGGTGAAGTTATTTTTGCGTTTTTCTTATGCGGTATACTTCTTGCAATTTCAATTTTTATGTTTAAATCTAATGATGTTTCTAAAACACCATATATTTATTCTGTCCTGAAAAATTTACCCAGTGTAAATGATGTTATTATGCAAGAATGTTATGATGAAGGCTCTTGCCAAAGTTTTACGGAACTTCCTGATACTACGGTTGAATATTGTGAAAGACTTGCTAATAATTTAGTAACTGTCGGGAATGTAAATTGTAATGTGGGCGGAGATAGTTCCCATGCAGCATATACAAAAGGTCAAAATATAAGACTTACAAACGGTGTTGCAATTTACGGTATTACAACAAAAAATAATTGGGAAACTTTAAACTTGTCTTCAAAGCAAGTAAACTCTTATATTGACGTTTATATTGATGTTAATGGCGAAAAAAACGGTCAAAATCTCTTAGGTATTGATATTTTCCCTGTAAGAATTTTTAAAAACGGCGCTGTTGTTCCTTCTTTTGATGACAAAAACGGCTTTGATGCAAGAGAAGATGAAGAATTTTTTGCATATAGGGTAGTTGTTAATAAAGCAGCCGATGTTAACAATGAAGATGCAAGAGATGTTGAAGTTTTAGATGCAAGAAGTTCGGAAGAAATTGAAAATGAAATTCCGTTTAAGGAAAAAGTTTCTTTTAAAGAAGCAATTTGCATTTCTAATCCTGATTTATTTCCACGTTATTTCGAAAATGAAAATTGTGATGGGTATACCCTGTTGGATGCTTGCGATTTTGAGGGTGCAGACGCAAGTGATATTGCAAATTATCCGCATTTGTCGGATAAAAGCGCATATTGCAGTGTTGAACCCGTGAAGCCTGTTGGAAGCGGTATATTTAAGATTTTTGGAATTTAGCGAGTGTTAAAATTGGTGGTTTTAATATAAAGTTTGTTGGGGTAGAAACCCCAACCTACGGGGGTGTTGTACATATTGCGCAAGTGTATTAAAAAATTTGCGTATTTGTCGGATAAAAAGCGCATATTGCAGTGCTGAGCCTGTGAAGCCTGTTGGAAACGGTATATTTAAGATTTTTGGAATTTAGTTGGTTATTAAATGGGTGGGTTTTAA
>CALUYZ010000004.1 GCA_944325175.1 Candidatus Gastranaerophilales bacterium
CTTGCCTTATGAAGGGGTGATAAATCTCTCATACATAATCTCCTTACTTATTTATGGTTGATATTTTAATACAAAAACAATTAATTTAAAAGAAAAATAGGCAAAAATTCCAATTCATGTGTTTTTATTAGTGCAGGTGGGATAAATGATAGAAAAAATCAGTTTATACAATAATTTTGAAATACCAAAATATAAAAAAGCAGAATTAAAAAAAGATGAAAGAGCGCAAATTGGCTCCCTTTCTTCATATAAAAATTTTTCAAATCTTCCCTTTTTGGGGAAAAAAGAAGTTTCAAGGGCTGATGCCATAAATATAATTCAAGATGAAAAACCGATTAGCAATGCCGGATTAAAGGGCGTTGTTTATAAATTGGAAAATTCAAACGGAACATTTGCAGTTAAAGTTGCACGTTCGCCTGAATTTAGCTTTTCAAAAGAAGCGGAAGTATTAAAAAAAGTGCCTGATAGTTTGGGCGGCTGTCAAAAATATGTTGATTACTTTAAAAACCCAAAAGATAATAAAGATATTCTTGTTTCAACCTTTGCAAACGGTAAAACCGGCGTTTTAACAACAGAAAACGACTTTGAAGCAATTTTTAAAAAACTTTTAATTCTTGATAAAGAAGGAATTTACCATGGCGATTTAAACTTGGGCAATTTTCTTTTTTCCGATGGTGAAATTAACTTAATAGATTTTGGCGAAGGCAGTTTTTTCAGCACCGGCGACTGTTTCGATGAAATGTATCCTAATTTTATGCTAAAAAGCAATATATGTAATTTAGAGCAAAACGGAATACCGGATTGCATCAAAAAATGGCATGAAATGGGTTTAAATTCAAAAGATATATTTAAAAAATATTTAATGGCAAAAGGAAATTTTTATTCAAATCATGCAAATTTATTGGGCGAAAGCGTGCCGGCAAAAGCTGTTTTATTTGAAGAAAACTTGGCAGCTGTGTTATCAAATCCAAGTGAAGATGTTATTGAAAATGAATTAAGAAGAATGGATTTATTATACACATTCGAGGCTGCTGACACGGCTGTAAATTATGCAAGAATACCTGAAATGGGCATTAGAAATTGGAATATAACAATTCAAAAAGCAAATTCCATGCTCGATAAAATAAATGAAACCTTGAAAAAACCTTTAGATAAAGAAGAAAGAACTTATTTTGAATTTCAAAAGCAAGTTGCAAAAAAACTTCTTGAAACATATAAAGACTGGGGAAATTCAACAATAGATTGGATAAGAAGCTCTATGGAAAGAAATTATTCTGAATTAAGTTCTCATGAAAAAGAATTTAGACAAAATCAAGGTAAATTTATGGAGCTTCCGCCTGATTTGCTTTCTATGGTTATTAAATAAAAAACTGTTGACATAAAATCTTGATTAAGTATTATGATAATACAAACGCAAGTGCGGGAGTAATTCAGTGGTAGAATGCTTCCTTGCCAAGGAAGATGTCGCGAGTTCGATCCTCGTCTCCCGCTCCATTTAAAAAGATGACTAGAGAACCTAAAAAAAGAGGTTCTTTTTTATTTTTAATCTTTTTCTTATTTTAAGACGAGGAACCTCTTGCTTATGCACTAACTGTCCCTAATAATAGAAGCAATAAGGGACAGTTGAGTCCCGCTCCATTTAAAAAGATGACTAGAGAACCTAAAAAAAGAGGTTCTTTTTATTTTTAATCTTTTTTATTTGTTAAATTCTTTTATAGCAAAGATTTTTCTTTTTAAAAACTTTAAAAATTCGCCAAAATAGACGGTTGAAATAATTCCAACAACAAAATAAAAATAAGTTGTTTTTAGAGGGAAATAGAACCAATAGATGTCAGAATTATTTTTAACATCAAAAGGTATTCCTTTTATGCATAAAAAAGAATAAGTTAAAATATTAAAAACAAGCAAGTGGTTTGCCATTATATGGTAGCTGTTTTGCCCGATTTTATGAAGAAAATTCCAATTTTTAAGGTAAGGAAAAATAACATCTGCTATAAATAAGCTTATATAAATGCCTGTTAAACTTGTTAAAATTGAAATAAAGGGGTTATAAAATTTGCCCCAAACCAGAAGGTAATGAAGCCCAATGCCATCTAGCGGCGAAAAATCTTTATTAAAAAACCACAAAATACTTTGTAAAATTAAAACGGAATATAAAATTTTCGGAGTAAAAATGTTTATTTTATCTTCAATTTTATTTTTATAAATAAAGCCTAAATGAACAAAAAATAGGGCAAAAAAGCTTCTTATAAAAGGAAGATAAAAAATGTTATCAGAAAATTTATCTAAACTTGCTGCAAAAAATGAAAGGATTAAATAAAAGAAAAATCTAACCCCGTTATCAAATTTAATGTATGAAAAAAGTTTATATAAAATTAAAGTTATAAATAAGCAAGGCACAAACCATAAAGGTGAAATTAAATCTAATTGGTGACCTGTTAAAAATGGCATGATTAGTTCATTATAAAAATTTACAGGCATGCCCCAAAATTTACCTGCTAAAGGCGCTATTAAAAATGTTATTCCGATATAAAAAAATTCATATAAAAAATATGGAATAATTAAGGTTTTAATTCTTTTTTTAACAAGTTCAAAAAAGCCGTATTTTTCTTTAAACACCATGCCTGCAATAAAGAAAAACAAAATAACCTGAAAAGAATACGGCGGAAACATTGGAATTAATGAAAATTCCAAATGCCCTGAAACAACAATTAAAATAGCAAGAGCCTTTAGAAAATTAATCTTATTGTTAAAAATTTCTGCCATAATTTTCACCCCTAACGGCAAAAATTTAGCATAAAAACTCTTTGATTTAAACAATTTTAAGTTTAAATTTAACCAAGTCTTGAATAAACGGCATTTACGTAATTTTGCCCGCCTGATGTATTTATGCCGTTTGGGTTTCCTTGATTATACATTGCAAGCATGGCATCTGTTGAACCTGTTCTTGAGTAGTCATATCTTAACAACAGAACCATCATTTCTAAGGCCTTGTATGGGTCAGACCTGTCTGCTGATGTGTAATTTGTTCCATATTGATTGTTAACTTCTTCAACGGCACATTCGTGGAATTGCCCTAAGCCGACAGCAAGGCCGCTATCGCCAACAATCGTTGCATTATAGCCTGATTCTTGCCTTATTTGAGCGCACAATGTAACAGGGTCTATGCAGCCATTGCCCCATTCTTCAGATTCGCAAAGGTTTGTAAGGTAATCCATGGTTTCTTCTTGGGTCATTCCTAAGGTTGAGCAAAGGGTGTCAAATTCATTCCAAGCATCGCCCCCTGCTTCTTGAAGTTTTTTAAGCCATTCGGCGCCATTGCCTGCCGTAAACGAATTTTCTTCTTCTTTTTGTTGGTTTTTAAGCTCTGTTATCTTCTCATCAATTTCTTGAACATCATTTTGCGCAGTTTCAACTTCTTCTTTTAAGGTTTCTGCTCTTTCGGTTTTAACTTCGTCAAATGCTGTTCTTTTTTCTTGATATGTTTCTAAAAGCTTTTTCACTGTATCGGAAGCTTTTTTTGATATTTCTTTTTCTATTCTGTCACGGTTTTCAATTAATTCTTCATTTGTTTCATTTAATTCTTCAAGTGTTTCTTCAAGCTCTTTCTTTTCTTCGTTTAATTTTTCTAATTCATCGTTCGCTTTGTCTATTTCAGCTTGTTTAGCGTCAATTTGTGCTTGAACATCTGCTTTTTTAGCGTTCAATTCTTCTTCATTGTTTTCTGTTACTTCAACGCTGCTTAAGCTGTCCATTGAAGAATTAAGAGATGATAATTCTGATTCTAAATTAGAAATGTCATTTTCTTTATCCCAAATTGCTTGTTCGTTTTCACTTAATGATGTTTCTTTTTCTTTTATGCTTTCTTCATTTTCTTCTAATTTTTCATCATTTTCATCTTGTTTTTCTTTTAGAGCCTTTATTTCAGGATTATTTTCAGCTTCATCTGCTAAAGCTTCATCATATTCTTCTTTAGCTTCATCCATATCATCTTTTGCATTTGCTACTTCTTCATCAGATTCATCATAAACAGCATTTAGAGCTTCATTTTTTTCTGTTAAAGTTGCCTCTTTTTCTGTTTTTTGTTTTTCAAGCTCTTCTATTGTTGCATTTATATCTTCTTTTTCTGTTTCATTAGATGCGGTTGAAACTGTGTTTGAAGGTGAAGATGAAGCTGAACTGCCGTTTAGTGAATAATTTCCGCCACCGCCGGTTGAATAATTGCCGATATTCGATGAGTAGGTTTGTGGTTGTTGAATTGGAGCAGCTTCAGTTTCTTTTGTTTCAATTTCTTCAGCTTTAAATATTTCTTTTAATTTTTCTAAAAGCTTTTCAAACTCGGCTTCATCAATTTCTTTTTCGTTTTCATTAAGGTTTTCTTTTAAAATTTTTTTCATTTCGGCATAAGTAATTTCATTAAGCGATTCTGAACTTGAGCTTAAATTTTTAATTTCTTCTTTTGAAATTTTACCGTCGTTATCTTTGTCAAATAGCTTAAATACCTCATCATAACCTGCATCCGATATTAAATCATCCATTTTTTCATTGGCTGAAATTAACTTTTTAAATTCATCTATTGTTATTTCTTCTTGTTTTTTATCAGTATTTTCATCTGTTGTTAATGTTTTACCAACAACAGTTTCAGCTTTTTCTTCGATGTCATCAGTTAATTCAGATGTTTCAACAAGTTCATCTTCAATCGTTGCATCTTTTTTAAGATTAATTGTTGAAGATGTTGAAGAATCGGGCGCTTTCTTTAAAGTTTCATCGCCTTGAATTTGATTATTAAATATTATTTCATCTATGTTAATTTCCATATTTTTTCACTTTCGTTATGTGGGTAAAAATACACGCCATTCGCTGTTTCTGTCCATATAATAGCTTGTTATATTTTCTTTAAAGTCACTTATACCATGACCATTGCCATCTGCAATATAAACATGCCCGTAAGTATTGCCAAGGCTTGTCGTATCATAAGGGCTCCAGCTTACAATAGCCCCTGCGGGAAGATTTTGGAAATCTTCCAAAGTCTGAACACTATCTGTAATTTCAACCCAATCATCTCTTTGAGAAAGTACATTGCCGTAATCGCAGCCGTTGCCTGATGTTGAATAGCCAAACGCCTTTTGAATTGCTTGAGAAACACCGGTTGCACACCAACCGCCGCCTTTTGTTACATTTCCATATAACGAATTAGCGGCATCTGCCAAAGCTTGCCCTCTTTCTTCATTATATTGCCCCCATGGGCTTATTTGATTTTCTTCTTGAATTTTTTGAGCTTCAAGTTCAGTGATTTTGGTTTCTAATGTTGTTATTTCGTCTTGAACCGCTGTAATTTCAGCCTTTTTACCGCTAATTGCAGTTTCTTTTGCTGTTTCATATTCGCTTCTTAAATTTTGATATTTTTCAAGTGCTTCTTTTGTTTTGTCACTTACCAGACCTTTAATTTTTTCTTCAATGGCATCTCTTTCGCCTTTTAGGGTTTCATTTAATTCTTTGGCATCGTCTAATGCTTTTTCATCTTCTTTTTCATCTTCTTTTAAATCGTTTAATTCGTCTTCTGCTGTTTTAATTTCATCATTTTTTGCAGCAATTTTTTCTTCTAGCTCAGCTATTTTAGAATTAATTTCATCTTCATTATTTTCGGTTACTTTTGTAGATTTAACCGATGCTAAACTTGATTCAAGCGCTGATTTATCAGATTTTAAGGAAGATATTTCATTTTCCTTTGTTGTAATTTGTTCTTTGGTTTCAGTTAATTTTAAGTCTGCTTCTTTTATATCGTCTTCATTTTTTTCAATTTCATCTTCTTTATCTTCAAGCTCATCTTTTGCAGCTTTTACTTCTTCATTGCTTTCGGCTTCATCGGCTAAAAGTTCTTCATATTCTTCTTTAGCATCATCCATATTATCTTTTGCCGCTTTAATGGATTCGTCGCTGCCTTCATAAACATCGGAAAGTTCACCGTTTAAGGTTTCAAGGTCGCTTTCTTTGGTTGCTTTTTGTTGTTCAAGCTCTTGAATACTTGCATTAAGGTCTTCTTTGGCGCCAAGCCCTGTTGTGCCTGATGTTGAACCGCCTGAACTTACACCGCCGGAGCTTGTTCCGCCTGAAGAATAGCCGCCTGAACTTCCCCCTGTTGAATAGCCGCCTGAAGGCGTATAAGAAGGAGTTGTTTGTACTTGTTGAAGCGGTTGTTCTTCATTGTTAAAGCCAAGGGCATCTTTTAATTTATCTACAAGCTGTGTAAATTCAATGTCTTCTTCAACTTTTTCTTTATTGTCAACGACTTCTAAATCATTTTCTTCGATTAATTTTTGAATATCTTGATATGAAAAGTTGTCTGCATTGTCGTCTGTGCCTGAAACATTGCCGATTTCATCGGTGCTTAATTTACCGTCACTGTTAGAATCAATTAAATCAAAAAATTTATCATATCCGATTTCTTCAATAACTTCTTGAAGTTTAGGGTATTTTGAAATCATTTCTTTGAATTTATCAAGGTCAATGTCTTGCAGTTCTTTTGTTTCCATTGAATTTACATCATCAGAAACATCTTTGTTATACTTATTGTAAAGCTCTAACAATTCTCCGGAACTTAGCCCTATTTCATCTAAAATGCCCTTAAATTTCAATAGTTCATTGTTTGAAAGTTCTTCATTTTCATCTAAATCCATTGAAGCATGCAATTTATGAATAGCATCTTCCAATTCATCTGTATCAAAACTTTCTTCAAATTCAGATGAAATTTCAACAAGTTCGTCTTCGTTTACTTTATCTTTAGAAACACCCGTTCCTTCTTTTAATTCTTTTTTATCAATATCTTGAAGATACTGATTTAAAAACAATATTTTAGATAATATATTAGCATCTTTTACTTCAAACGAAGCCATTTATAATTTCCCTTCCTTCAATTATCATGGTTTTCGGCATAAAATTTAAAAAAATTAAAGTTTTGGGCGCAATTAACTCATTTTTTTACATTTGTTCACAAAATAAATTTTTTTTAAAATTGGAATTGTCAAACCCCAAAATATCGTTTATGATAGAAAAAGATAATCTGTTGGGAGTCAAAAGATAATGGAAAAACAAAAAATTGCAATCGGATCTGACCATGGTGGTTTCAATTTAAAAGAAACAATTAAAGAATATCTAAAAGCCCATGGGTATGAATTTGTTGATTTTGGCATTTATACAAAAGAAGCTTGCGATTACCCCATTATTGCAAAAGCTGTTGCAAATGAAGTTGCACAAGGAAAATGCGATAAGGGTATTTTAGTTTGCGGAACAGGCATTGGGATGTCTTTAGCTGCAAACAAAGTTAGGGGCATTAGAGCGGTTGCACTTGAAAATACATATTCTGCCCGTGTTTCAAGGGCTCACAATAACGCAAATGTTTTATGCTTAGGCGAAAGAGTTATAGGCGAGCATTTAGCATTAGATATTGTTGATATGTGGCTTAAAACAGGCTTTGAAGGCGGCAGGCACAAAAGAAGAGTTGATATGATTGAATAAAATATACTTCATATTTCAAAAGGCGCTTAAATTAAGCGCCTTTTTTGTTGTTTTTAAAATTAACATTCAAGAAAAATGCCAAAGGTACAAGGCAAATTGCAATAAGGGCAAAAATTTCAAAAACATCAACGTATGCCATTAATTTAGATTGAACCAAAAGCTGTTTGTATAAAAGAGCCCCTGCTTTATGAATTGCGGGGTTCGACGACATTGTATTTGAAAACCCTGATGCAAAATGAGAAATTCTGTTTTGAAAAACAAGGTTAAAATTGGACATATTTTCAACTAAATAAGTTTGGTGAACTTGTAACAATCTCGCAACCAAAGTAGATGACATCGAAACAACAAAAGCTGTCGTAACACATTTTGACAGACTGTGAAGCCCGGCACCGTTTGAAAGTTCGGATTTTGGTAATGTCCCTAAACACAATGCTGAAATTGGAATAAAAACAAGAATTACACCAATTCCCATTAAAATATTAGGCAAAACTACGTAACTGTATGAAATTGACAAATTGAGATTAGCATACATAAATGTTGAAACTGCAAGAAAAACAAATCCGACTGAAACCAAAATTCTGTTATCAATTTTTTCAACCATTTTTCCTATAATCAAAAGCATAAAAAGGCAAGATATTACCCTTGGCGCAAGTGAAAAGCCGCTAAGCATTGCTGTGTAGCCCATTAGACTTTGTAAAAACTGGGGAAGAAGAACAATGGTAACATAAATTATCATATTAACTGATGACCCCAAAATTGTTCCTATAAAAAAGTTTTTATCTTTAAAAACTCTTAAATTAACAATCGCATTTTTACATTCTAATTCCCAAACAATAAAAAATGCAAAGGCTGAAGCCGAAATTCCCGTTAGCCAACAAATCCAATCTGTATCAAACCAGTCATATTGCTGACCTTTATCTAAAACAATCTGCATTGTTAAAAGCCAAACTACAAGTGCAACAAGACCAACAACATCTGTTTTTTTAACAGGTTTTCTTTCTTTTAATTCTTCAACATTGCAGTGAACCAAAATAATTGAAAAAATACCAACCGGTATATTTATAAGATAAATCCACTGCCAAGCGGAATTATCCACAATGAAGCCGCCAAATGTAGGGCCCATTATAGAAAACACCATAACCGCAAACCCAAACAAAGCCATTGCAACTCCCCTTTTTTCAAAAGGAAATGCAGCAATTAAAATGGCTTGAGATATTGGCATCATAGGACCACCGCCTATACCTTGTATAATTCTTCCTATCACAAGAAAATTTAAACTGTGGGCAAGCGCGCATATAATTGAGCCTATTGTAAAAATTGTAATAAAAACCTTTAGAAAGTTTACCCTTCCCATTAGGTTTTCAAGCCACCCCGTTAAAGGTATTAAAACCGCATTTGCAATCATATAGCTTGTTATAACCCAATTTGCTTCATCCAAAGTTGAGCCAAAAAAGCCTGCTATATGAGGAATTGCAACGTTTGTGGCAGATGTTGCAAGCATGGTAAATGCCGTTGGCAGAAGAATTGTAAAAGCAACCAGCCAAAGTGGTGCAGGGTGCGGCTCTTGAGGAGCCTTTAGGTCAATTCTTTCTGATATTGGCATTTTTATTTAATCCTAACTTCAGGAACAACAGACATGCCGGGCACTATATTGTATTCTGAAATGTCTTCTTCAAAAGTAATTTTTACAGGCACCCTTTGAACAATTTTAACGTAGCTGCCAACAGCATTTTCAGGCGGGAACAAGCTTGCCTTGGCGCCTGTTGCTCTTTGAATACTGTCTACTTTTCCTTTGAATTTTTTGTTTGGGTATGTATCAACTTTAATTGTTACAGGCTGCCCTTTTTTCATATAAGTTAATTGTGTTTCTTTAAAATTGGCAACAACCCAAACTTTTTTGGGAACAACCGCTAACATTGGCTGTGCCACTTGAAGATAATTGCCTTGTTCAACGGAACGGTTTGTAACAAGTCCGTCTTGAGGTGCATAAATTTTTGTATATGATAAGTCTAATTTAGCTTGTTCGACTTCTGCTTCAAGTTTTTTAATTTCAGCAAGTGCTGCTTCTTTACTTGCTTTTGCAGATTGCAACATTGAATTTGAAGCTTTTTCATTATCAACTGCAGATTTATATTCCGATTGCGCCACGGTAAGTTTTGTTTTGGCTGCATCGTATTCTTGCTTTGAAGCTATACCTTCCTTGTGCATTTCAGAATATCTTTTATAATCTTTTTGAGCAAAATCTAATTTAGACTTTGCAGCTTTTATATCATGGTTTGTTTTCATTAATTCTGATTCTGAACGATTAATTTGTTTGTTTGCAATGTTAAGAGAAGCTTTTGTGGCAGCTAAACTTGCTTCTTTTTGATTTAGTGCGGTTATATAATCGTTTGGGTCGATTTCAACAAGAAGCTGACCTTTTTTAACCTCTTCATTATCATCAACAAGAAGATTAATAACTTGCCCTTTTACTCTCGGTGCAACGGTTATAATATGACCTTCAACAAAAGCGTCATCTGTTGATTGAAAGTGCATGGAATGAATAATAAAATATATTCCTGCAATTAAAAATATAAGTGCAACAATAGACGGCACAATAACACGTTTTTTTGTATATGCCGGTCTTAAATCTTCATGGTGTATTTGAACTTCACCTTCGCTATTAATGCTCATAAATTATTTTCCTTATCTTATGTTTGTATTTTTGTCTTTGGCTCAAGATTATCAAGCATTTTGCACAATGTATTTATGCAAGCCTCAAGTTCTTCTTTCGTAATGCCATTTACTGCACTATTGTGCAATTCAAGCATATAGGGCTTTATTTTTCTATGAATTTCTTTGCCTTTTTCCGTTATTACAATTTTAAATACTTTTCTCTTTTGAACATCTTCAACCCTTTTCACAAGACCTTTTTCTTCTAATATATTTATAAGCCTTGTTATATTCGGACGGTCTTTATATGTAATTTCTGCAATTTGTCTTTGGTATAATTCGCCATTCTCAACAAGTACAGCTAAAATAACATATTGTTCAGGTGTTATTTCAAAATTGTTTCTTGCAAACATCTGCAACTGTGCAATTTTTGCCACCAAACCGGTTACGGTCAAAGTAATCAGAACTTTTTTATTTAAAAAGCTTTGAGGCATTGTTTCTTCCTGCTTAATTTTAAAGTTGTTAATGCTTCTTTGTGTTATTATAATAACACAAGAATTTTTTTTGGCAATTATTTTTCACAAGTAAAATTAGCAGCTAGATATTTAAACTTTTTAAATTCATTCTTTTTGTTGTAGGTTGGTTCAAACAAAACATTTAAAACAAGCTTTTCACCGTTGTTGTTTTTTATTCTTCTGCATTGGTTTTTAAGATAGCTTTCAACATTAGAAAAGAAATTTCTTGATGCATTTCTTGATTCATAAGACCTTGCTTTGCCTGTTTTGGATTTTGCATCGCCTTTTGCAATGCCAATGGGTTTTGCCATTTCATCAATTCTATCTGCATCATATCCTGTTACCAAAAATACATCACAGCCGTTTTTGCCGTAATATGAACGAACCGCAGGGTGTTTTTGATAATCTTTGTCCATTGCTTTATACATATCAACAAAGCCTTCGTTTTGTTCTTTTAGAGTTCTGTTTAAATTTCTTACAACATAACTTTGGCATTTTTTGACATTTTCTCTTGATGTTATTCTGTAAACCGTTTCTCCCCCTTGTTCTTTTGCATAATATCGAACAGGGATGTAGCCGTTAAAATTAATATTTGAACATGGCGATAAATTCATTTTTCTTTCCTTGACTTTTGCTATAATAAAACCTAAAAACAGATATTTTTGTTGTTTGAGATAAGAAAATGAAATATTATATTGAACTGTTCCAAATTTTTAAAAGAAAAGCAAAAAACAGGCTTGAAAAAATATATGCAGGGGTAATGAATATTTTTGGCAGAAAAAAGCTTATTTTTTACTGGCAAAAAGAATTTCTTGAATATTTTTCAAATAATGATACTAATGAAAAACTAAACAATCTTAAACAAGGGCTTGATGAGATTTCAATTCAATATATTGACGATTTTATGAAAAATTCAAAAAATTGGAACAGGTATATTCCATCAATGGAAGAAAAATCTTGGAGTTTATATGATAAAAAGCTTTTTTCATTATCCGATGAGGGCTTTATTCAACCGTTTGAAGAAATTATTAAAATTGATCCAATAATGTATCAAACAATATACGGCATGAAAGATGTTCCCAATTTAATTGAACTTGTAAACGGCAGGGATGTTGTTGATGCCGGCGGATATTTGGGCGACACGGCTTACATTTTTTCAAATAAATTCCCAAACTCTAATATTTTTGTTTATGAACCTTTAAAAAGAAATGCAGAAAAAATTCTGTGCGTTAAAAAGAAGCTAAAATCAGATAAAATTACAGTTATACCAAAGGGCTTGGGCGACAAAAAAGAAAATATTGAAATTAAATTTAACTATACCGAAAATGCTGAAATAACAACTCTTGATGAGGATTACAAGGGAAACAATCTGGGTTTAATAAAGGCAGATACGGAAGGGTTTGAAACAAAAATAATTAAGGGCGCAAAAAATTTAATTCGAACACAAAAGCCCATTCTTGCTATTGCAATGTATCATACTCCAAAGGATTTTTTTGAATTAAAAGATGAAATTCTAAAATTAAACCCTGAATATAAATTTATGGTAAGAAGAAGCGAATTTGTTATTCCAACAGCGGATTTAGTTTTAATTGCTTATTAAAATATGGTAGAATTATACAAAATAAGAATTAGGAGTTCAGTTTATGGTTTTAGACAAAATAAATTTTCCAAGCGACCTTAAAGCTTTAAATTTTGATGAAATGAAAACTTTGGCAAGCGAAATAAGAGAATTAATTATAAAAAAAGTGGATACAACAGGCGGGCATATGGGCCCAAATTTAGGGATTGTTGAAGCAACAATTGCAATGCATTATGTTTTTAACACGCCAAAAGATAAAATTATTTTTGATGTTTCTCACCAATCATACCCCCATAAAATTTTAACAGGCAGAAAAGAAGGCTTTATAAACCCTGAAATGTATTTTAAATATACAGGCTATACGGCACCAGAGGAATCAGAATATGATTTATTTAAAGTGGGGCATACATCAACTTCTGTTTCTCTTGCAGTTGGTGTTGCAAAAGCAAGAGACTTAAAAAATGAAAATTATAATGTAATTGCTCTAATTGGCGATGGTTCCTTATCTGGCGGAGAAGCCTTAGAAGGGCTTGATTATGCAGCTTCACTTGGAAGTAACATAATTATAATTGTAAATGATAATGATATGTCTATTGCAGAAAACTATGGCGGTTTATATGGCAATTTGAAAGAATTAAGGGAACATAAAGGAAAATCGGAAAATAATTTCTTTAAAGCCCTAGGGTTTGAATATTTTTATATTGATGAAGGAAACGATGTTGAAAAATTAATTGAAGGCTTTAAAAAAGTTAAAGATACAAATAAACCCACCATTGTTCACATTAAAACTCAAAAAGGGAAAGGTTTAAAATTAGCGGAAGAAAACAGGGAATACTTTCATTGGATTTTACCAAACGGCATTGAAGATTTTGGGAAAAATGTTTCTATGCCTGAAAATTATACAGACCTTACAAAAGAATACATTTTAAACGAAGCTAAAAACGACCCTTCTTTTGTTGTTGTAAATGCTGCAACGCCTGGGGTTTTTGGGTTTGATAAAGAATTTAGAAATAAACTTAAAGGTCAATACGTTGATGTTGGCATTGCAGAAGAACATGCCATTGCTATGACATCTGCCTTAGCTAAAAATGGCGCAAGACCAATATTTGCTGTTATGAGCTCATTTATTCAAAGAACATATGACCAACTGTCGCAAGATTTAGCTTTAAATAATTCGCCTGCAACAATTCTTGTTTATTGGGGCGGAATTTCAAATGCAGATGCAACACACCTTTGTTCTTTTGATATGTCTTTAATAAGCAATATTCCAAACATTAACTATTTAGCTCCCACAAACAAAGAAGAATACTTGGCAATGCTTGATTATGCAACCAAAAAATCAACAACACCAACGGTTATAAGGGTGCCTGCTATTTCTCTTGAAAAAACAGGCATGACAGATAAGACAGATTATTCAAAAGCAAAATATAATGTAGTTTTTGAAGGAAAAGACATTGCCATTTTAGGTTTAGGAAATTTCTATAAACTAGGGGTTGAAGTTTACAACGAATTAAAAAATAAGGGTTTAAACCCAACATTAATTAATCCAAAATTCATATCTAAACTTGATTTTGAAACTTTAGATAAAATTAAAGATAATCATAAAATTGTAATTACTTTGGAAGACGGCATATTAGACGGGGGCTTTGGGCAAAAAGTTGCAGGGTACCTTGCAAAATTTGGCGTTAAAGTTTTAAATTATGGTGCATTAAAAGAATTTACGGATAGAATCCCTTTAGATGAACTTTACACAAAATATCGCTTGAAAAAAGAACTTATTATTGAAGATGTAATAAATTCTATGAACCTTGTAAATGTTTAAAACCTTAAAAGCCCCTAATTTAGGGGCTTTTAATTATTTGTTAAAAACTTGTTACATTTAAAAAATAAAAAGGCAATTTTAAATAAGAAAATTTGTTTATAAAAGAGTAGGGAATGAAAATTTAAAAGGAAGAAAAAACAGCATTATTATTGCATTTGAGCAATTAATAAGCACTAAAAAAGAATTATTTTACTCTCTCTTAATATCCTCGTGTTTATTTGAATGTTTGTCAATTTTGACAGACATTTTTTTTATTTTAAAAAGCTTTTAGGTTAGATGTTTTTGAATCCATTTCTTTTATGCCATGCTTTAAAAAATCTACTTTATAAGAAATTTCATCTCCAACATTTTTTGATTCTTTAATAAAGCCAATGCCATAAGTTGAATGAAAAACCCTTGAGCCAACGGGAAACCCTGTTTTTTTAAGAGCTTCGCCTGAATTAACGGCTTTTTGTTTACATTTATTAATAAGTGCTGAAACATCCACCTTTGGCTGTGGCGCTTGATTTTGGGCAGTTGGCTTTTGAATTGTTTTTTGTTCAAAAGTTTTATTTTGGCTTGAGTAAGTTTCTATTTTTTTAATAACAGGTTTATTTTCAGTTTGCTCTAAAGAAAGCCCTTCAACGGTGGGTTTTTTCTTTACCACGATTGTTGTTTTCTTTTTAACATCTTTTAAACTGGATGCTAAATTA
Organism: Candidatus Gastranaerophilales bacterium; assembly: GCA_944325175.1. Lineage (GTDB taxonomy): Bacteria > Cyanobacteriota > Vampirovibrionia > Gastranaerophilales > Gastranaerophilaceae > Galligastranaerophilus_A. The sequence goes on from CALUYZ010000004.1 coordinate 14,776, forward strand.
TTTGTTGAGTTTGCAGGTTTTACAACAATCGAATTTGCGCTTTTAGAAATTGCCCCTTCATTTGAATGTTCTTTTTTCTTTGCAATAACTGCATTTTTAAAGCTGGAGTCAAATTTTGGTTTATTTAGATTGTATCCGCCCCAGCCTTGGTTATAACTTGGTTCTCTTTCTTGTTTGACAAAATCTTCTTCAATAAGGCTTTCTGGGATTTCATCTATAAAACGGCTTTTTGGGAAGTTTTTAATATCTCCCCAAACACGCCTTCTTTTTGCGTATGTAAGATATAAGGTTTCTTTTGCCCTTGTAATTCCAACATACATAAGCCTTCTTTCTTCCTCCAGTTCGCTTTTATTTTCATAAACGGCATTAACAGCTCTAGACCCCGGAAACAAGCCTTCTTCAAGCCCAACAAGAAAAACAACGGGGTATTCAAGCCCTTTTGCAGCGTGAAGTGTCATTAAGGTAACAGATTTTTCTTCTTCTTTTAATTGGTCAACATCAGAAACCAAAGCCACTTGAGATAAAAAGTTTCCTAAAATTCCAAGGTCTTCTTCTTCATCAATTTCAAATTCATCTGCTTCAAATTCTTTAATAACATTTATAAATTCCTGCAAGTTTTCAATTCTGGATTGGTTTTCAACCGTGTCTTCTTCTTTTAATTCTCTTAAATAGCCGGTTTCTTCCATAACGATTGCAGCAAATTCAGATAATTCATAATTATTTTGTTTTTCGATTAAAGAATTTATCATATTTGCAAAATTTAATAAAACGCCCGTATGGCGGGAAGAAAAATCGGGGTAATCGTTAATATTTTCAATTATGGTGAAAGCCGAAACTTCTTTTTCATCAGATAATGAAAAGATTTTTTTCAATGTTGTGTCGCCAATTCCCCTTTTTGGAACATTTATAACACGCCTTAAACTTTGGTTGTCGTGTTTATTATAAATCAATTTTAAATATGCAATTATATCTTTAATTTCTTTTCTTTCATAGAACCTTAAACCCCCAACTATCTTATAAGGGGTGTTATTTGACATTAAAGCTTCTTCAATTCCCCTTGATTGGGCGTTTGTTCTGTATAAAACGGCAATATCTTCATAATTTACACCGTTTCTGTTTAATTCTTTTATTTTTTTTGCAACATAAAGGCTTTCTTCATAATCAGATTCTGCTTCATAAACCATGATTTTGTCGCCGTCGCCTTTTGTTGAATAAAGGTTTTTATCAAGCCTTTCTACGTTGTTTTGAATAACTTCGTTTGCGGCATTTAAAATGTTGCCTGTTGACCTGTAGTTTTGCTCTAATTTAATTAATTTTGTGTTTTTATAATCTTTTTGGAAATTTAAAATTATTTTATAATCTGCACCGCGCCAGCTATAGATTGATTGGTCAACATCGCCAACGGCGCACAAGGAACAATTCTTATCTTCAGCTTTTTCATTATCGAATAAAAGCTTAACAAATTCATATTGGGTTTTGTTTGTGTCTTGAAATTCATCTACCAAAATGTGCTTAAACCTTGCTGCATAAAGGTTTCTTACTTCTTCATTCTGCTTCATTAAATTAACCGAAAGCATTAACATGTCGTCAAAATCAAGCGCATTATTTAGGGCAAGCTGTTTTTCATATTCATAATAAATTTCTGATATTTTTTCTGTTTTGTAATCTCTTGCAGTTGTTGCAAAAGTGTAGGCATCTTGCATTTTGTTTTTTGCATTTGAAATTATGGATTTCACCATTTTTGGTTCATAAATTTTTTCATCCAAATTAAATTTTTTAATTGCATTTTTTATAATGGTTTTTGTGTCTGTATCATCATAAATTACAAAATTGTTATCCCAGCTTCTGCCATCTTTTGTTTTATATGTGTTTAAGTGCCTTCTTAAAATTTTTCCTGAAATAGAGTGGAATGTGCCAACCCACATTTTTTTTACAACGGGTTCGCCCAAATATAAACTTAGCCTTTGCTGCATTTCTTTACTTGCTTTATTTGTAAATGTAACTGCCAAAACTTCAAAAGGGTTTGCGCCCGTATCAACTAAATTTGCAATTCTGCTTGTTAAAACCTTTGTTTTGCCGGAACCTGCGCCCGCTAAAACCAAAATTGCACCGTTTGGCTCTCTTACTGCTTCGTTTTGTCTTTCGTTTAAGCCTTTTAAAAAGCTTGGCATGCTCTCTATCACTAAAAAATTCCCCTATAAAAAATAAAAAAATTGAAAAATATGAAAAATATGATATTATTATAATACAAAAAAATATGCGTTTTAGGAAAATTTAGATGACAGAAAATTCAAACGAAAATCAACCTTCGATTATGGTACCTCTTGATGATTTAGACAAAGTACCGGTTGATGACATTGACAAAGTGGACACTCTTGTTCAGGAATTAGCCACAATCAGGCAATCAGCCAAAAAAATTGCAATCATAGGTTCAAGAAACCTTGCAATTACACACCAACAAATTATTGAAACCTTAACAACTTCCCTTGTTACACAAGGCAACACAATTATAACCTCAGGCGGTTCATCAGGTACAAACGCTGCTGCAATCAGAGGGGCAATGAAAGCAAACCCTGAAAACCTTAAGGTTATTCTTCCCCAAACAATCGGCCAACAGCCATCTGATGTTCAAGACCAATTAATCGGTGTTCCAAACATAATAGAACACCCTGATCGTGCCATGATGACATTAACCGATGCTTCAAGAATTTGTAACCGTGAAATCATAACAGAATGTCAGCAATTAATTTGCTTCCTATCTCACACATCAGGCACACTTCATCAAGCAGTTGATTTTGCCGAAGAATCACACAAAGTAGTTACTGTTTTTTACCTAGACTAATTCAAAAATTTAATAAAAAAGCGTCATTCCAAAAAAGAATGGCGCTTTTTACCACATTCACCCGATTTTTAAAATAAAATAAAATTAATACTTGATTATTTTTTTTGTCTTTGCTAATATAAAAAATGTCGAAAGGGAAACCTGAAGGCACGATTGAAAATTTAATTCATGGGGGATTAGCTCAATTGGTAGAGCACCTGCTTTGCACGCAGGGGGTTAGGAGTTCGAGTCTCCTATTCTCCAGATTTTTTCAAAAAGTCAAAATTTAATAAGTAATTAAAGACTGAATTAAGCTCTATGCTTAATTCTTTGTCTTTATAAATAAAGTTCGAACCTATTAAATTTAAAATTTGTTTTTTTTCAATGGTGTTACCCTGTAAATACAGTTGTGGTAAGTCTTTTGCTATTCCTAATAATAAGTTCGAACCTTCTCTTAAAGTGTCATTTGTTCTACTTATACTTTGAAGTTGAATTGATAGTTTATTTTTTTCCTTTTGCCATGCTCTATTTTTTTCTTCCCAAAATTCTAAAGAAATTTTTCCGTCAACTTTATCTTCATAAAGTGAATCAAGTCTTTTTTCTAAAATTGCAAGTTTCTTTGCAATTTGCTCATAACTATTTGTGCTATATTCAACACTCATGTTATTCATTTCTTTTACTGCATGTAAAACTTTTGGATAAATATCTTCAGGAATTGCTTTCGAGATTTTATTTAATAACTCCATAATTAGTTTATCAAATTTTTCTTCACGAATGTAATCCCTTTTGCAAGTACCACCACGTTTACCTGTACAGTGATAATATATATACTTCCCTTTTTTTAATTCTGCCGTTAATTGGCAACCACAATAACCACATCTAATAACCCCTGTATATGGAAATTCAACATCATGCGTGCGTGCTTTTGATTGATTAAACATCTTTTGAACTTTGTTATATAATTCAACACTTATTAAAGGTTCGTGTTTACCGTCATACACAACACCTTTATATAAAAATTTACCAATATAAAAACAGTCATGTAGTATCTGAATTAATCTTGATTTTGCATAAGGTTTTGTATTGTGATAAAGACCTTCATCAAACAAAATTTTTTTCACTTGTTCTGCTGAAAGTCCTGAAGCGTAAAGTTCAAATAAACGTTTTACAAATGGTGCTTTTTCTTCGTCCGGCACAATTATTTTTTTCTTGTCAGGATTTATGATTGTTTTATAGCCAACAGGTGCTCTGTGTGGATAATAACCTTGCGAAACTTTTTCATTTAAACCTTTTCTGACTTCTTCAGATAAATTATCAATGTAATTCTTTGCCATAAGAACCTTAATGCCATGAATAAATTTATCGTGTGAGCGTGAATTTTTACTGATAATTGAATTTTCTTTTACAAGATGAACTTCAAAATCGTAGTCTTCTAAAATAACATAATCTTTAAAATTTCTGTATAATCTATCGGTTTTTTCAACAAGAATTATATTGATGTTTCTTTCAGTGCAAAATTTCAACATTTCGTTGAAGGCTTTTCTTCCTGCTTTTTTTGCTGTTTCAGATTCGGAAAATATTTTTTCAATAAAAAAACATTTTTCTTCGGCATATCTTTTTAAGAAGTCAATTTGTGCAGGAATTGACCAACCTTCCTTTTCTTGTCTGTCAGAAGATACACGTGCATATATAACTGCTGATTTCATAGAAATAATATAACACAAAAAAATAAACATAGAAAAATGGTTTGCACAGATAAACTATGCAAACCGAATACATCCGAACACAAAACGGACATTAAGAAACTACCCCAAGAACAGATTTTTTTCTGCTTGTCTTCTCTTTTCTAAACCAATAAGAATTTTCCCCCCTGCATATTTCCAACACTCAAACTGTTGTGCAGCTTCTTTATATTTTTTTTGATTTAATAATTTTAGCAGTGTTGACTTTGAAAAATTTCCATAACCAACGTTATATTCAAATGATACAAGCGAATCAAACTGATTTTGATTTAATGGAACTTTCACTAATTTTGATACATTATTACAATGAATAAGTAAGTCTGCTTTAAGATAGCTTTCCGCCTGTTCTTGTGTGATTTTTAAACCTGCATGAACTTCTGAACCTGTATGACCATAGCCAATTGTCCAAACGTTTGCAGGGCATTTATACGCTTCAAGTCTGCAACCTTCAAATTTTTTTATTAAGTTGAGTCCTTTTTCCGATATATTCATTCTTTTACTCCTGTTAAATCGTTTATTCTTTTATGTGCCGATTTTGTACTGTCTTCAACACGCACCATACGTTCAATTAGATTATTGTGTTTATCTTGCTTTTTAGATAAATTGTTCAGTTTTTCCTCAAATCTCCCCATTTTATAAGCAACGTATAAGCCTTGTATGACAACTGTTAATAAAATTCCTGCTAATTCGTAACTCATACCTTCCCCCAACCACAAAACTTTTGAAAATTATCAACAGAATGAAACATTAACCAACGCTTAAATGCACAAACACCCCCAGCTTGAAGTAAACGTTCAAAAATTTTATTTGCAAAATATCTATCATTATCTACATAATGATGATTTTCGCATAGTACATCATGAATTAAAGACGCTATCTTAAATTCAATACTTTCTTTTGCTCCTATTATCCGCCACAAAAAACGAGGTACGCTTGCACCGTCATAATCATAAAAAGCATAAATCGTGAAAATATGTGTTTTATTTTTAATTTTATCGATTAAACAAACATCTATTGTATTTTTCAAAAAAAGCGGCTTCTTTTTAGCTTTCTTTATTTCAGCTTCCGACATTACTTTTATGTTAATTTCTTTATTTCTAATGTCAGGAATTTCAGAAAAGCCAACACGACAATATTCATCATCTTGCCAAGTTATATACTCCCTCTCTTTATAATAAAAGTGAGGGAGTTTTTCAAAACATTTAATGCACATTTTCAACATCCTCTAAAACTTAATATTCAAATAAATTATTATTCCGCTACTGTTTTCCTTCTGGTAAGGTATAATTAATAACTTTACCGTTTGCATTAATATTAATTGTGAAAAAGGTAAAGTGATTTTTTATACCTTGTTTACCGCCTTTTTCTTGCGGTTGTTTTTGAATGTTTGCAGTAAAATAACTTTGTTCATTTTGCACATTCTGTACAGGCGTGTTGCTTGTATCATCAGAAGCAAATACACTTGCAGAACAAAAAAATAAGATTCCTAAAATAATTGATAATTTTTTCATAAAAATTTACCCCTTTCTTTATTCAATAAATTCTACATATCTATTTATATTGCGAGCCATAAATTGGTCTAAAATGTCAAACTCAAAGTGTTGCTTCAAGTTTATTTTCTGCATTAAATCTGCGTTTAAATAAGCAGTTACAACTTCATCTTCCGTATCCATAATTACTGCCATTGATTTTACTTTCTCAATTTTTTGAGAAAATAAATCTTGTAACCATTCTTTGACTTTCTGTTTTTTGCTTTTGAAATGCACAATTTTAGCCATAAAGCCCCCTTTATGTTCTTGTATCAAGTTGTAAAAAGAAAAATATCAAAAGATATTAAAAACTTGAATTTAATTATTTAAACTTTGTTTGTATTCGTTAAAAAATTCTTCTTGCTTCAAAGTTAAGAATAGCCATAAATCTGAAACTTCAAGTGGTGTCATATTGACTGCATTTTCAGGTTTTGCAGTAATATCATATACATTAATAGTTAATGAACTTATATCAGGCAATGCAGAAGTTTCTATTGTTTCGCTTTGTAAATTCATCATAGCCTGTCTTAATTCAAGCATTGTTTTAATTTCAAGTGCTTTCTTGAAATAAATAGAAGTCCATTTTGGTTTATAGTATTTGCCATTCTTATACAAAACTCCTGTGTCTAATTTTGTTTTGTATGCTTCATATTCAGCCGTGTTGTCTTCGTCATTTATTTGTCCAACAAGTAAATCCCTTGAAAATGTTTCATAATCGTTTTTAGAAATAAGTGCTTCTTCATAATAATATTTTTTTTCACCTTCCTCTAAAACAACTTCTTTAATATTTCTGCGTACATAAACGCCGTCAGGTGAAGAAGTCTTGTCAATTAATGAAGGTTTAATCATACTTTCAACATTTTGGTAATTCATTGTTTTACTCCTTTTTCTTAAAATGTTTGCCTACTAATTTTTTACAAAGTTTAATATTAACGTTTGATTCAATATATTTTTTATAAGCACAATGCGTATTTGTAAAATAAAACCACCCCACATAACTAATCATCTGACAACAATCATACCAACTTATTTTTTCTTTTTTCTTCATTTTCTTTGCTTTGCGAATCGCACGCAAAAATATTGAACTTCTGATTGTTGTTTTATCTCTATAAAATTTAAACCCCATAAAATCAATAGGTCTGCCAATTCTTTTACCTTTTTTGATATAATCAAATAAAAAGACCTGATAGTTTGATTTTATTTCTAAGTCTATACTTTCAAGATATTGTTTTATTAAAAGAAATTTTTGGTGTAATTCTCTTTTATTACGCCCAAAAATAACTATATCGTCCATGTAACGAACATAACATTTTATTTTTAATTCTTCTTTTATATAATGGTCAAAAGGTTGAAGAAACCAATTTGCAAACCATTGTGAAGTATAAAACCCAATAGGAAGACCTTCTCTTATTTCTTCACCGTCTAAATTTGCAGTGTTAGAATCAAGAACATAATAAATAAGTTTCAACATCTTTTCATCATGAATATATTTCTGAAAACGTTTTTTCAGAAGCTCAATATTTACACTTTGATAAAAATGATGTATGTCAAGTTTCAAAACATATTTTATTTCTTTTGAATTTCTTCTAATAAATTTTTCAAGATATTTTTTACCATAATGAATACCACGTTTAGGAACAGAACCACATGAAAAATCATACATTCCTTTCATAAACATTGGTTTTAATGTTTTTACAACAATATGTTGAACAATTTGTTCAGGGTAAAAATAAGGTTGTATAATAATTCTTTTCTTGCGAAGAAAGCCGTCATTTATAACACGTGCCTTGTGAACATGCGGAACATATTCACCTTTTAACAACCATTCTTTTATTTTCTTGACATATTTTTCTTTGTTGGATAATATTCTTTCAACTTCAGGTCTTGACCGTTTACCCAAACTTGCATTCATAAGTGATGATGAAATTACATCATCACTTATTGCAATCTCAAAGAGGTGGTTATATGATTTCATCTCTTACTAAAACCTCACAGATTTTCGAAGGCTACTAATCCGTGCCTCTTTTTCGGTTAATTTTCACCGAGTGGTGAGGATAACAACCTACATTGTAAGACTATTTTTAGTAATAGAGCGACACGCCAAAGATCCAAATCGAGTGAGAAACGGCATTGTTCACATTCAAAGCGAACACGCCACAAAGCAACCCGCCGTGCGAAACAGCACCAAAACGAGCGAAGCCGTAAATTGTTACCCTTATCTTTTTAGTAAGCGAGCGACACGCCATAGTCAACGTTCACGACAGAAACAACGTTATTGACAGTCAAGGCAAAAGAACCGCAAAGAAGTCCGTTGAAAGAACTGCCACCAAAACGAGCGAAGCCGTAGGTCATTACCCTAAATTTTAAATGTACGATTTCACGAAATTCATGATAACACAAAATCAAGATATGAAAAAAAATTTTTCATGAGCCTTACGGCTCAAATAATCAGGGGGAAGTTTCCCCCTTTAAACCCCCTCAAAGAGGTTATTTGTAAGAGAGCGACACGCCAAAGAGCCAAAGCGAGCGAGAAACGGCAGCGTCCACAGACAAAGCGAACACGCCACAAAGCAACCCGCCGTGCGAAACAGCACCAAAACGAGCGAAGCCGACAACAGAAGCACTCCACCATGCACCGTCAGGAAGGAAGGTGGAAGAAGAACCGCTAACTGTATCGGGCAACAATCCATAACCTTCAACCATTGTAACACCGCTAATATAACCACCTGACGTTCCTGCAAGTGTTATTCCTGTATCAATATAATTTGTACCGTCTGTGTTATATGCAGTTGCAGTTGTGCCGTCATTAGTGTTTGGTGTTAATTTTAAATAGAGTTTATTATTCTTTTGAATAATACCATTTTCAATTTTCCAAACATTTCCCCAAAAATTTTCCATAAAGAAAACTTTAACACAGCCATTTGAATTATCACCATAGAACTGACCACTTTTTAAACGTTGACCACTTGTAAGTTGATTATAATTGCTTGATGAGCCGCCCGAATTGCGACCTGCACCAAACTTTGCTTGAGTATCAGTTGATTTACTAATAAGCATTAAAAGTGCTTGAATCATCATTACAAAACTTGCTTCATCAACATCATAACCTGAACCGTTTGCTTGTGCATATGCAATTTGCGTATTTCCTGCAACATTTACACAAGGGGCTAATCCTGCAATACTTCTAATTACATTTCCAACATTTGCACCGTCAAACATTGCACGATAATAATATTCTTTCAAATTACCGTCTTTATCATAATGCGACCAACATTTATAATCCGAATCAACCTGTTTATTTGCAATAAAGAAATGGTATTTTCTTGTAGCTATTTTAACAATTTTAATCCAAACTTGCTTAAATTGAACCATTGCATTTGCATTGCAACTTGTATCAGAAATATGCGAAGGAGTTCCGTCAATTGTTAATGTATGGTCTTCAGGGTTTAAGTATTCCATAATCTGACCATTCAAGGAATTATCATTTTCATCAAGTGCGTTCTGATTATATAGCATTACAGGTTTTGCAAGTTCCATAATAAATGTTCCAGACCAATCCCCACCTTTGAAAACATTATTTGTATAGTCCATATATGCAGGCGTGAAGTGTTCATTTACACAACCTTCAGGATATGAAATGCAACCATTTACATTTGAATTGTTATTATCAAGGACAAATTCATAAACAGTTGCAACATCAAAACAATTCAAACTATTTTTATTGTAAACATCATTTACTGAATAAGGGAACACCCTAAATTTTAACGTACTTATATCAACACCAACAGGCACATTATATACAAAAGATTGATTGTAATATTTATTTCTAACTGTATTATTTAAAATAATTGTGCCGTCATCATAATTTTGAGGGTATGAATCAGGTTTAACTGTAACAATTGTGCCTTTCCATGAAGACATAATTTGATTAAATTCATTTACGGTGTCTGAAGGGTCTTTCCAATTCAAATAAACTTTTCTATTATCTGAATCAATCCTTATGTTTAAATTTCTGCATATATCTGTTGGCATTCCTTTTCCCCCACTTTCTGCAACATATCTTTTTGCTATTTCAAAATCTTTTGTCATTTCTGTATCAATTTCATTAAGTGTTTGAGTTCTTATTGCTTGCATATCTGAAACAATTTCTTCATGTTCTTGGATAACTGCATTTAAAGAATTGCTTGCTGATGTTGCAGAAATACCTGCATTACTTGCTTGTTGAGTTGCAATTGTTGCTTGATTTTCTGCATTTTCTGAATAACCTTCACATTCTTCAAGAACTTCATCTAGCCTGTTTAATTTCTGAACCGCTTCATTAACTTGTTGAATTTTTTGATTTACTTCCTTTTCAAATTCTTCAATTTGTTGGTCAGTATCTATTTTGTTTTCTTGAATTTGTTGGTCAGTATCTTTTTTATTTTCTTGGATTTCAGTTGTAACTTCGGAAGAAAAATTTGTTTTAAAAGTTTCAATATTATAATCCATATCCTGAAGACAACAAGAAACTTTGTCAAAAGATTTTTCAATTTCAGAACCTTGAAAACCCGTTGATGTTGAATAACCTTTTGATTGATAGTTTGAAGTTTTCCTACTGATATTTATATAATAATCTTCCGAAGGTGCAGTTGTAAGCGTAATGTTCCCACCAACCGCATTAATATTTGCAGTATAATCAGTTCCACGTGTAAGTCTTGTAATTGTTCCTGTCGAAATTGCTTCAAGTTCAACAATTAATTCATCAACCACAATGACTTTCCAATTAAATGAAAAATCACGTGTTTGTCCGTTGCCTAAATATTGACAGGGATTGTAATCAACTTCATTTGCCATTTTTGCACTCCTTTTTAATTAAGTTTTACTCTTTTGTCTTTTTTACCACCGAGCCAATTGTAATAAAGCTTTCCTACAATAGGCACTCTTGACCAAACATAAAGGTCTTTAACCTCTTTTTTGCCCTTTTGAACTTGCTTAATGCCCGTTACCAAATCACCAATTGCTTGAATTGCAGGAAGTTTAACATTTTCCAAATAAATGTTTGCAGGATTGTCAGCAACTTTATTTATTAAAAATCTATTGAAAATGCCAAAAATCAGGATATTGTCAATTATATGGTCAGGTATATCAAATTCACGATTTGCAATAAGGTCTTTTATTAAATCTTGCGGAAGCCCAAACATCCACATAAATATTTGTAGCCTTATTAAGTTTTTCATACCTTCAGCAATTTCTTTTGTTCCTTTTGCTTTATCACTTTTTAGGTTTTTAACTCCTGAAGATATTTTTGAAAAACATTCATTTCTCAAAATATCGAGTGCTTTTATACTATATGTTTTTAGAACATATAAAGGTTTAAATCCTGACAAATAACCTCTTGCCATTTGGTCGGTTGAAATAGGTTGAATATCTGCAAGGTCATTAAATGCAATAAAAACAATCTCATCTGTCATTTTGCCATTAATTAAATCTTGCTTAACTTTTTGTGCTTCTTTTTCACCGAATAAGAATTTTAATTTATCATTAAAACTTTCGTCATTCTTTTTTGCTTTTTGCCGTGCAGTAAGAACAGAAGCATTTATTGCAGTGTTTTTTGCAAAACCGTCAATTAAATCAAGACCAATAAATTTTAATTGTTTATTTAGCCAATTTGAAAGACCGCTTGCACCTCTAAATTCTTCAGCAATATTATTTATTCCTAAAGATTCTCTTGTTAGACCTTCAACCCCACGCATGCCTTGAAACGTGTTAAACAAACCAAATTTAAAAGCAGAAAAGGTTAAGTCAGTAATCTGTGTTACTGCATTTGTTATATCATTCAATGTAACAATTGTGCTTGCATCACGTAACGTTGTCGCAACTTTTTCAAGTCTGATTGTATTAAATCGTGAAACAAGCAAATCTCTTACAACACGCTCATCTTTAACGTGAATTACACCCTTTTCTGCAAGGTCAGCAATAAGTCTTCCAATGCTATCTTCAACGTGGTCAATATCACCAATGATTTCTTCAATTTGCTTGTTTAATCCTAAAATTTCATCTTTTAAACGTTTTACAACAACATTTTTAACTTTTAAATTATTGTTTTCCTCTACCCATTTTATTTGTGATTTTAAACGGTCAGCACGCTCATTAAGTAGGGTCAAATTCTCTTTTTGATTATTTATATATCCTTGAACTTTTTCTTTCTTTTCTTCATCTGTTATCGTTTTGATTTCATTAAGATTGTTTTTTAATTCACCTGAAATTGTTTCAATCTTAATTTCAATAGGTGCAAGTTCATATTTAAGACGATTTAATTCTTTCCATTTTGCTTGTGCGGGTGTACGTGTTTTTACTTCACGCAAAGTTTCACGTTTGCGTTTTATAGAAGCACGAAGTTTTGAAACCTCTTTATTTTCTGCACCGAAAAATTTTCTTTCTTCAATATTTTTTCTTGCACCAATAACATAGTTTGAAAGTGCTTTTTCAATAGGTTCATAGAATTGTTGTTGTTCGGGTGTCAGTTTGTCAATAATACGTTCAAATTTTAATTGCCCGATTCTTGACAACATTATATTGTTTTTACCAAATCCACGAATTGTGGTATTAATCAATTTTGCCTTATCAGCATTACTCCATAAACCATGTACATCATTCTCTTTAATAGTTCTTTTAACATTTGAATATTCTGCTTCATCAAGTTCAAGAAGTTGGTTCTTTATATCAATTTCTTCTTCACGTGTCATCTTTTCAAATAAATCAATAAATTCATCTGTTTTGTCAGTTTTTACCATTCGTGGATAATAACTTTCAAGATAACCAACAGACAAACCAACAGATTCAGTTTCTTCATGAAGTTGGTCCAATAAAGCACGTACTTGCTCAAATTCTTCTTTAATTTCTAAAGATTTAACTATTTTGTTCACCATATATGAATCACGGTTATTCAAAGCATAAGATAATAAATTATATGCGTTAAACTGTGTGCCATTATATTCAATCGTGCTTTTATTCTTTTTAATTTCCTTTATCTTCAGTAGAAATGGTGTGATTTTATCACAATCTAATTTTGCCTGATATGTCATATCAAAAGTATGTTTTCTTAAAAGTTTTTTTAACTCAGGTGATATTTTTCCAAGACGTGTATCAATAGGTATAATCACTGTGTCATAAAAACTTTTCCACGCTTCAGTTACGGCATTAAGATTGTTTTTTATTTTGTATGACAAAGTTTCTTGCTGATTTATACTATCGGCAAGTTCTTGATTTTGTTTATATAAAGGTAAAACTTCTTTTTCATACTCTTCATCAGTTGTAAATAATCTGTCAAAACATTCTTGAACTTCTTTTGAAAAGTTTACATTCAAATCTGACAATGTTTCATATACATCTTTTAAGAACTCTTTGAAACGTTCAAAGACAGATTTTAACCTTGCAGTTGGTGCTTCACCATTTAAAAGGTATGCTTCAAAACTTCTTGCGAAACGTTCGTGCATATCTATAAATTCTTCAGGAGTTGCATTTTTTTCATCAAATTCTAAAACATTATAAATTTCTTGCAAATCTTTTTCTGCACGTTTATTTGTTTTTGCGAGTTCTTGAATATCGTGCAAATACATATGAGCGAGTTCGTGCATAAATGAACTTGAATCATGACCTTCCGCTAAAGTGATAATTGTTTCATTATTTCCAAATTCAATTTTTGCCCGTTGTTGTTGCTCTTTTTCTTGATAAAATTTATTTAATACTTTAATTGCTTTATCATCAAAAATCACATAACAACGTCCGTCCTGATTTCCGTCATAAGTTATTCCTTTTATTCCATATTCATTTAATAATTCACTTGCTTTTCTATCAGAACCTACCATTTTTGATAATGCTTGATAAATAGTTCTTCCTTCTTTATATGCTAAATTATCAGCATATTCTTCCTTTGTATTATTTGTATAAATAATCTGTGCGAGTTTTGTTTCGGAAGGATATTTTTCCCAATTATCTTCATACATTTTTTTTAATGCGTTCTTAACAAATTCGCTCTGTTCAGAATAATATTTATTTTCATCAAGTAAAACGTCAGCTTCAGGAATATCAACTTCATAAAGTTGACCGCCAACAGTTTCAAGTTTAAATTTTGATACATCAACATTTTGTATTTTTTTGAACAGTTTCAACGTATCATCGATTTCTTGATTTAAAATTTCTAGCTCTTTTTCATAATTATTATATTGCCATTCACCATTAATAAATTCACCTGTATCTTTATTTTTTATGTGTTCATTTACTACATCTTTTCTAGATTTAAAATCATTTAATAAATTCTCTGTAAATTTTAACCTTTTTTGCTTTCCATTTTTATATATATCCCACATTAAAAAATCTTTTGAAGAAATTTCTTTATTTTTATAATATAACTTTTGAGGTGATAAATTTTGTCTATATGTTTCAGAAACATCCTTATTTTCAGCAAAATATAACCCCCAACCATGAGCCTGTGCACCTTCGCCTGAACCTATGTTGTCAGTCGAAAATTCATCAAAATTGTGAGGTGTACCATGATATGCGGATTGATAAAAAGTAATTCCTTTTTCGGTTTCTTTTGTTTTTAAAACAGAAAATAATTTATCATATGCTTCAATTACTTCTTTCATTTCTGATTCATATGGATATGGATATAATTCAATATCCCTATATTCCTGTTCAGTCAAAATATTCGCAAGATAATCATTTCTGAAGCCTTTCATTTTTGCTTTTGCAATTATATATGCTTCAAAACCTCTTGCGGTCATTTCACGTGTAGTTGACCAATAATCTTTTGTCCTTGTTAAATCAATCTTTTGCGAACGGTCAAACATAGTTTTCTTCAGAACATTAACAATTCCTTTATATGCTTCAAAAACTTCTTGTCTTACGGTCTTTGAAGCATAACGTTCGCTGATGTAACCAATTTCACTACCTTCTAATTTTCCAAAAAAATTATCAAGTGCATGCCACCATTCATGAGCTAGCGAACCTGCACCTTTTTTCTTTGTCAAGTTTATAACAACTTCATCAGGTTCATAGTGTGCTTTTGCAGCAGACTTTCCCCCACTACCTCTAGCACCAAAAGCAATACCAAGTGAACCATTAAGAGAAATTGCTCTTGAAGGCACATCAATTAAATTAGCTAAATCAAGAAGTGCGTCATATGCTTCATTCATGTCTTCAATGCGTTTTGATTGTTCAACATAATTGCCAAATTGAACACCCCTAAAACCAAATTCATTTGCAAATTTTTCAGGTGTAATATTCATTCCTTCACGATAATCTTCACCGACACGTTCTTTATTTGCAGACCCTCTTGTTTCAGGTGTTTCTTTGAGTTTTTGCAATTTTTCTAATAGTTCTTTTTCATTTTCTTTATAATATGCTCTTGCTTCTTTTGCAGAAGTAAAACCGCCTTTTAAGTCAATATATTTATTTGTACCAACTTTTTTACCAATGATTATTTCGCCGGTTCTATACACCTGATAAATGTCTAACTTAGTTTTGCGTTCTTCTTTTTCAGGTTCTTTATTAAATTCTTCACGCAAATAATCAATCAGTTCTTCTTTTGTTTTAAAGGCTTTAGATGATTTTCTTGCTTTATTGTTCATATTATACGCATAATACATTGTTGTTGGTTTATCTAGCTTTTCACCATTTGCAATCGAAAAAACTCCACTTCTAATTTTCCACCCATTAGCATTTTTGAAAGCAGGATAACCAAGTTCAATATATAATTGAACTTGTTCTTTAATATCTTTTGTTGAACTTAATGCTTCATCAATATCAGTTAATTTCTTCTTACCACTGATTAAATCACTTGCAAGTTCACGTACAAATTTTAAAACTTGAATATATTCTTTTCTCTTATATGTTCCGTATCTACCACGTGGTTTAGTTGGAATAATATCACGCAATGCTTTTATTGTTGCTAAAATATTCACATCAATACCTTCCCTAATCAAACCTTCATAATTTGGTTCAGGGAAGTCTTTCGATAAAGATATTTTTTCAAAATCATCTGTCAATGGACGTTCTAAAGATGAGCGATAAGAAACCCATAAATCTTTTTTTGCACCTTCAATTTTTTCACCATAATCTTCATATTTATCTATTGATTCAGGTTTTTTTTCAGGTTTAAATTTTGGTAATTCATTATTTAATTCTTCTTGTGGTGTTGGCATATTAAATAAACTGCCTTGACCATTATTTATATCTTCTGTATGTTCTTCAGAAGGTTGTTCAATGCTTTCTGTGTTTTTTTCTTCAGAAATTTTTTCACCATTAAAAATAACGTCAATAATATCATCACGCATGACAAAATCAACAAATTGTTTTATTGCTTCATTATGAGATATTTCACCATTCTTTTCTTTTTGAGCAAGTTCATTTGCTTTATTAGAAATTATTCCCTCATAAAATGCTTGTTTTTTTACAACCTCAATTGCAATTTCAGCAGATTTTTTTAATTCTTCATTATTTTTCTTGTTTAATTTATTACCGTTTTTCTCAATCGCCCTTGAATTATTTCCAAGATGTGCCATTAAGTTTTTAGATTTTTTTAATTGTTTTATAGCACCGTCAATAATTTTAATTTTTTCAACGGCTGACGATTGAAGAATATTTTGAGTGCCAAACAAATTTGTTTGTTCTACTGTTTCAGTAGGAGTTGATAAAACCTGTCTTGCCATAAGTTCAGTTTCTGATAATGTTTCAATTCCTTCTTGTGCAATAACATCAATTGCCAAAGATTGTTTTGCATGGTCTGTTCTTATAATATTTGCAATTAATGCACCTTGTGCAGGTGTAACATAACCGTTAATAACTTTTTCAAATGCTTCATCACCAAGACGTGAAAGAGCAATTCCATATTCATACATTGCACCCCTACGAGGAAGTGAAGCAGGATAATTGTCAGCACCGCCAAGCTCACGCAAAATTTTTGCAGTGTCAATCGGAGTACCCGAGCCTTCTGCAATATTTTTTTTAGCAGCTATCATTCTTACATCTTCAGGGGTGTAGCCGTCAGTTTCACGATATAAAACACCGTCAAGGCGTATGTTTTCATCATTCAAACGTTTAGCAAGTCCAAGCCTTTGATGACCGTCCGCAATATATTTTTGCCCCTCTTTTGATTCCCAAACAATAACAATACCTGAATCTTGTGCAGACCATTCTTCAACACCATTCATTCTGTCCGTTTTACCTTCTTCGTCAGAATTTTCTTTATATTGAAAAAGTTTTGCATTTGTTTTTAATTCAGAGGGTTTAAAATGATAAATTTCTTTTTGCTTTAATTCGGAATTTTGAACATATTCTTTTTCTTTTTGTTGTTGAACTTCGTTTTGCAAAGCCTGAATTTTTAAATTTCTTTTTTTAATCAAATTTTCCGCTTCACCTTCTGCGTTGTATTTGTCCATGAGAATTTTATCAATCCTGTTAAGACTTTGAACTTCAAGGTCTGCTTGTTCTTCACTGTGTCCTGCTTTTAACAAATCAGATTTCAATGCAGAATAATCTTGTTTTGGTATGTTTGCTTCTTCGTGTATTTTTAAAAGTTGTGCTTTATCATCTAAAGAAGCATAGTCAAGAAAGTTTTCAATTTCTTCTTCTTTAACACCACCCTCTTGAAGAATTTTTGTCAAACGTTCATCTGTATTGCTTTTTCTTGCATACATTCTGAATACACCACAATCAAGAAGAAAATCATCAACGGAATAATCTTTAGTTTTTAATATTCCTTCATTAACACTTTTGACTGCTTTATTAAGATTTTCGTCAGAAATTGTAGGATTATTTCTTTTAATTAAACGTTTCATTTTCTCTATATCATATGAACCGTCTTTACTTTTTGATTTTTCTTGAATATCTTTTGCAATACTTCTATAACGTGAATAATCAACACCTTTTTTTATTCCCGTACCTGTTCCGCCCATAATTGCAAATGACAATAATTCTGCGATTGCCTGTTCTTTTGGTGGGAATATTGCTTGTAAAAATTGTTCAAAAGAATACCCCTTTTGACCGTCAAGGTCAAAAGTTGTTTGAAGAAAATCTGAAACACGTTCTTCACCATATTCCTCAAGCAGACCATTCCAACCAAATTTTTGAAGAGCCTTCACAGTTGAAAGACCTGTTACTTGTTTTGATAGTTTATTTAAGTTAGTTATAAATTTTGAAGGTAAATGTTTTAAAAGGATAGGACTGATATATTTACCAATTGCCCTTTCCCCATAATTAAATGCAAAGCCTGCGGTTTCTGAAAATGATTCAATTTGCATTAATGCCATTGCTTTTAATACAGATGTTGCAGGGTTGTTTTCTGCCTCATTAATTAAAACTTGACCTTCAGGGGTAACCATAAGATTTTCATCAAGTTCAACTTCGCTAAAACGTTTTACCCCTTGTTGAGGTAAGTATTTCATGTTGAATTTTGCAATACCAATTGTTGAGTCTTTTAATAAATTTTTTGATGTGTTTAGTGCAATTTGTTTTTTTACTTGTTGTTTAGTTGTGTCTTTTATTGTTTTAACACCTAAATCTTTAAGTGCTTTTTTAACTGCGAGTTTGCCACCTGTTTGACCCAAAGAAGCAAGACCGATTCCTTCTTTAGAAGTTGCAAGACCAACTCCAAATTCTCCCATGTAAGGAACAGATTGAAGAAAACCGTCAAAAGCCATTGAAGGAATTGTTTGACCTCTTGCTGATTGACTTGCAATATCTAGAACAAATTCTTTGTATGTTTCCATTTCTTCTGAAGACAATTGAACGCCTTCACGAACTTTATTTTGCAAATTTAATATTTTTAAGTTTTCAACTGTTTCTGCACTTGTACCAATATAAGGAATTGCGTAACCCCATTTTTTAGCATTTTTTAATGTTTCAAATGCAGTAATTTTCCCTTTTTTCTGTTCGCTTTCAATAAAATCGGGTGAAACAAGATTATTTATAACATTAATTTGATTTTGTCGTTCTTCATTTCCCCTATCTTGAAAATATTGCATTGTATTATTTTGTTCAAATAAATCTGTCATGTTTAGTTCCTTTATTTAGAGATTTTATAATCTTCACCTGTGCGTTTTTTATAGTTTTGAATTTCAAGCATACTAATAACTTGCGATTCTGTTAGCCCGTATTTTCTTGCGGTTTCTTGAACATCTTGTCCATTTATATTTAATTTCTTCATACGTTCATTTTGTTGATTTGTATATGCTTTCATTTTTTCATCATAGCCACTTGGTTTATATGAAATACCACCATGCATATATCCCATTTGTGGCGGTTTTAAAAAGTTATGTTCTTTTTCATACATCTTGATTTTTGTCATCATAGCTTTATCACGTTTTATTGAATACATATCACTTACGGCTTTACTCATTGCCTTTTTAACATCAGGTTTTTCGCCGTCAGGCACATTGTATATTTCTTGTGCAACTTTCTTTGCAAGTGTGTTACCGTCTTTAACACCAAAAAGTGCAACGCCTTGTGCATATAATTGTGGATATTCTTTTTCAAAAAATACTTCAGGGTGTTCCCCGTAACGTTTAGCATATGCAACTGCACTTTCGCTTGCTTGCTTATAAATCTGTCTTTGTTGGTCAGCAGGTAAATTTTCGAGGTCATAAATGCTTTGTAGTCCTAATTTTTGACGTGCAGTTTCTAAAGAAGAATAATAACTACCTTGTGCCGTCAGCAAAGATTTTTGAACTGCTCTAATTTTATTTGTATGGTTTGAAGGTATTCCTTCAATATTAAATTCTTGCTTTAATCTGCCATAACCAAGTTTTCCACCAATACCTAAGAAACCTGATTTTTCATCAAGTTCTTGCATGTTGGCTTCAAGATAATTTGTCATAGGTTCAATAAATTTATTCATCATATTTTGACGTTGTGCCTTTGTAATAATTCCTGCATTATAAGCAGTATCAATTGCACCTTGTGCTTGTGCAACTGACTGTAACCTTGCAAGAACATTACTTTGAATACCTTGTGCTTCACCTTTTTTAACTGCTTTTTTAGGATTCACTTTTTGAGGCGTATCAAAAGAAAATAAATCATAAAGTCCTTGTTCAAGATTTATTGCAAGGTCTTCTTTCTGTGATTTTGATAACTTCTTTAACGCAACAAGATTACCACTTGCAGAACTTCTACCACGACCTGCTTTCTCTTCTTGTTTCACGATTTTCTTTTTATCTTTATCATAGTAATATTCAGAACGTGAATTAATGCCATAAATATCTAGAATCAAATCTTTTGAACCTTCAGGAAGATTTTTATTTGATTCAATAAACTTCATGACTTTGTTTAAATCTGCTTTTCCATTTATGATATTACTTGCTTCTTCAGAGTTCATTCCACGTAAAGTATTGCCAAGTTCATTAACGGCAGTTCTTTTTGCTTGATTACTTAAAGAGTTTGCTACGTAGTCATCAAGTTTTTGAAGCGTTTCTGCTCTGCCTATATCATTTCTAACACCTTCATCTTTTAAAAGTCTTTGTGCTTCAAGTGGATTATTTAAAGTGAGTGCAGATAAATATGTTGTCATAATATCGTGATTTGAATCTTTGAGAAAATCATTAACATAAACTTCACCAAGACCTGCAACGGCACCATTACGAAGCCCTTCAATTCCGTTAGCATAAATAAGTCGCATTTCATCAACGCCAGCTCCGTTCATGCCTAACATTGAAATTTGATTCGTTAAATTTTCATATCCATTTTTCAAGTTAATTTGAATATTACTTTGTTGTTGTTTTTCAACCCATTGTGCATTATATGCTTTATACCTATCAAAAACATTTGTCTTAATGTCAGCCCATTGTTTTTCACAAACAGGATTTATTTTGTATTGACTTGCAAGCGAATCAAAGGCTTGACGTAATTCAACTTCACGTTGCGGATTTGTTGGGTCTGCTTGATACTTTATATTTATTTTATTATTTTCAGCAAGAAAGCGTGTTGATAAATCAATTTGATTACTTGCCATAGTTGATTCATTTGCTTTTTGAGTAATTGAAACACCCGACTGTATTCCTTGATTTACCATATTTGCATATTGACCCGTTGTATCAATTACACCTTCATGTTTTGAAAAATATTGTCTTGTATCACCTTGTTGTATGTGTGCCATTTTTGTACTCCTATACTATTTTTGAGGTGCTTCCTGAAGGTAAACTGTTGTTAGTTGGTAAAGAACCAAACCCCCCACGTGTCCAACCACGTGCGGAATTATACCAATTTGAAATATTAGTGCCGGCGTTTGAATTGGATATTGCCGTTCCCGCCTTTGAAATTAAACCACTACCACCACCCATGAAATATGAAAGAGCTGCGTTCGCAACACCTTCCATTGCAGAATTGAAGAAAGCTGTTTTCCCTTGTCTATAAAGATTTTTAATCTTAGTATTAGAATCTTTTGCAATTGCATTAACATCTTCCTGCATATAATCATATGTTTCATTTATAACTGCCAAAGGTGAACCTGAATCAAAATAAATACCCGATTTTAAGAAAGAAGTTTTTTGTTGTTGCATTAATTTTTTTGCTTGTCTGCTTCTTTCTTTTATTTGTTCAACTGCCTGTTCACGCACCGAATTTGCTTCATTCTTAGCATTTTTAACAGAAGAAATTCCTTGTGCAATTCCTGAACCAAGTGCTGCAACTGCCATAATTATTGGTATTAGTGGTAATGCCATTTTTATATTGTCCTTTCTACGTTCTTGAAACGTGTTTATAATAAGGGATGATAGCCGTTACATGTAAAGGCAATGGACTATCTTGAACTATAAAATAATGTTTTTCTTTGTCATAATCATCTGAATATTGAATTTCTTTATATTCATCCATTGGCAATGGCGGTACATCAAACAAACCTTCAGGATTAAACTCTTGAAGCTCCTGCATATCGTAAAGATTGCTTCCTATTTTTCCGCCTGCCGAAAAACTCATTTGAAGCCCCATTTTGTATATATTTTTCATGTTGGTAAATGTTTGAGTTCCCCGAAGCATTAAGCCAAGATTAGGACTTTTTAAAATTCCTTTATGTTTTAGTCCTATTATTGCCGAGCCAACTTTATTTGTATTCGCCGAAGATATATCAATTTGACCGTTTTTTACAACGAAATCACCTATATAACCACCATTACCAACAACTGAAACTTCTTCACCTTCAAGATGTTCCAAACCTGAAAAGTTTGTTGCAGACAAATACCACTGTGAAGTTGTAGGACTTGTTGGTTTAAGAAGAATTTGAACCTTAACTTGCGTTGTGCTAATAAATTCTTTTATATCTAAAATTCCATATTCACGTCCTGTTATTGTTTTATACCAAATTCTTTTTCCAACGTCAGCAATTGAAAATATTTCTTCAGTACAACTTAAAACATCATCAACTAATTGAATTGTGCTTGTGTGTAATCCTGAATATTTCATTGAACAATCGAGATAATTACATTCACGTAATTCTTCAGCAATTTTTCTATAAAAAGCGTATTTATCTTGCTTTTTCAATTCAATAATATCGGTTGCAGTTGCACCTTCAGGTACATCTGACACAAAATCTTCAAATCTTGAAAATTCAATAGTTTCAGTTAAACGTTCAAGATAATATCTTGTTATTCCATTTATTTCACGTTTTATGTTCGCAAATAAATCATAATTGCCGTCAGGACGTGTTACTGTACAAATATCAATAAATTCACCCTTTGTTATAAATTCAGACCAAGAATTTACTGCTTCATCATTTGAAAAACAGATTGATAAAAGTCTTGTTCCACAAAGTGCAAATATTAATCCAAATCTGTCGAGTTTGTTTGCAAGTTTTTTAATTCCACCCTTTGTTATTTCATAATTACCTTTCGACAAGTTTGTTGCTTTAAATTGTTCTAGCAAAACATCATATTCAAACATATACAAAAGTCTTTTATTACTTGATACAAAGAAAACGAAATTATCTTTGTGAACAGGTCTAACGTTTCCAACGCCATCACGACATGAAAGTTTTGCAGAAATATCTGTTGGTGTAATTGCAGTAGAAACACTTCCCCCATTAACGGTTAAAATTCCTTCAGCAGTACCAACAAGCAATGAATTTACCCCTGAAACAAGCCAAAGTGCTTTTGAATTTGCTTCTGCAAGGTCAAATTGATAACCGTCATTTGTTCCTGTTCCAACTGTAATATTGTTATAATCTGCACCTTTTGAACCATATAAATATGTTGGATATTTTGAAGAACTACAACGATTTAACCTGTTTTCATAAAATGCACATGTGCAAGGATAGCCATGATTTTCTGTTTCAGAATTAGATGATAAACTTGCTGTTCCTGAATTTGTATATGTTGTTTTAGTTAAAGTGAATACATTACTTGCAGTTCTTTTTAATTGATATTCAGGATAATGTCCGTCATTATGGTTTATATAAAGAACATCACAGTTTTGTGTCATGTTCAAATTAAAAACTTCATTGCCATATGGATGAACGAGTGTCAAAGGTTGATTTTCATTATCAAGAACACGAACTAATTCACCGTTTACATTATATGACCAAAATTCAATGTATTGGATTCTAAATATCAAAAGATATGCTTGTTCTTGACTAAACTTAAACTCATAAAGTGCTGAATATCCGATTTCATCAAGATATTCAAACCCTGTCCTATAATACACATCACCTTTTACGGTATGAAAAAAGTTGCGTGATATTTCATGACCGTTTTGAAATAATGGTAAATCATAACGACTTTTTATATCACGGTCAATCTGACCTGAAGAAAAATTATTTTTAGGTATTGAAGTTCTCATTGATTATATTCCTTTACCTTGCAGGATAATTAAAATTCCTGATATGTGAAAAAACTTTTGAATGTCTAAAACGTGGTTCATTAATAACTATCATTCTGTTATCACGCCCATATTTTGTTGAAGTTTCACCGTATTTTTGTTGTGCGTATTGCTTCAATATATTTGTTTTTTGTTCATCTTCGGTTAGAGGTAAGCAGATTTTTTCCGCAAGTTTAAGAGCAAGACAATCACAAAATTCTGAATCAAATTTTGTAACATCTTGAATATCGGCAATATATCGAATTTTAATCTTTTCATCTTTACTATGTTCATTACAAAATAAATAATTTCCTTCAATCTGATAATACCTATCACTTAAAGGACTATCTAAATTCAAAACCTGAAGACAATCTGAAGGAAGCGAAAATGCTTTATTGTAACCATAAACAGGTTCATAATTTGCAACTTCAGGAAGAACGGCACGTTTTATTGAAAAACTTGCATTCATGTTCATTAGTAAAGATTTTCTAACAGTGTCATACCACCTTGCACAAATTTTACTTTGTTTTGTTTCTTCTTCAAGTGATGTAATGTTTCTGACATTACAATAATCAAGTGCCATGTTGCATATATCAATAACAGATGTAATCATTTTAAAATCCTTTTAAACATAAAAAAGCAGACCTGTATTTTCATACAAGCCTGCTTTTTATTAACACTACATTGTAGAAGTCAAGATTATAATTTTAGAACCTTGAAGTCTAACTGCTTTAAACCATAAGTCAATAGTTACTTCCCAAGAATTTACATGAGTTGCTGAACGTTCACAATCTAATCTTCCAATTTCAACCGCAAAAGCAACTGATTTTGGAGCCATTAATACATTAGAACGAGTACCTTCATTTTCAGGTAAAATCGGAAGGTCAACAGTTGAACCGCCATTTACATTTCCTGCGAAAGTTACAACATTAAAGCCTGAAGCATTTGTAATTGTACCCCTATCAATAACTTGCTGATTAGAATACAATGCGTTCATGTATTTATCATCATTACGTAATGCTTCTTCTTCCGTTGCAGAAATTGCAAGAGTTACACCGTCAGTATCAACATATTGATTTTTAAAAGTTGTAATTGCTTTAGAAATAACATTTGTATAATTGAAGGCTGAAGTTCCTACAATGGTTTTTACACCGTCTTGTTCAGCGGTTAAAGTTGTTCCTGCTGAATCAGGTGCACCGACAACAACAGTACCAACTGCGGCATCAATAATACATTTGTCAGTTAATCTGTTCTTTGCTTCTTTCAAGTTTTGAAACAATTCAGAAGTTGGGTCAGTAATTAACTTAACTGCACGGTCGTATGAATCTACAAGATAAGTTCCTGTGAATCTTTCTGCCGTTGATTTTCTGTTGTCATTTCTAATTGTCAAGTATTGTTTTTCAGGGTTTCTTCCTTGTGATGTTACATTTACAAGGTCATTGCCCTCAATACGTGAGATATTAGAAATACCTTTGATGTCCATATGTTTAATAGCAGGACAATTCAAAAGTTTGGTGTCCTTATTTGCTGCTAATCTTTCAAAGTTTTTTTCAAAAAGCAGTAAGGACGCATGGTCTAAGTTGGGACTTGAAATTACAGTCATTTTTCTGTTTCCTTTCGTGGTTGCGATTGCAGACCGAAACAGAAGCATTTCTGAAGGTTTGCAATCTGTAAGTATTACTGCTTACTTCTTCAGAAATTGCCCGAATAAATCGGATTCTCTTTGAAAGTAATTTGTTGAATTAAAGTGCTTTCGCTTGTTTTAATTCAAAGGTGGTTTTTGCACATTTGTTGTGCCATTTTGCAAGTCATTTAATGAAGGGAATTGAGTACCTTTATCATTGCTAGCATATTGACCTTGATTAGTATCAACATTCCCTGTAATTGCAAGAACACCATTTGCAACTGCTTGACCTGCCGACTTGACAAAATCGCTTAGTGTTTTTTTCTTCACTTCAACTTTTTTACCAATGTAATTTTCTACAACTTCAATTTTCAGAATTTCATCACCCAAATCAAATTTTAGTGAACCATTTGGCTGACGTTTGAAGAATGAAAGTTTTTCTTGGTCTTCAACTTTTTCCATAGGAATTTCTAAAACTTTCTTCATGTAAGCCTTTTGTGCGGTTTCTCTAAGTTCTGATATAGAAGTTGTAAAAGGCAAAGGAATTTCATAAAGGTCATACATACATGCCAATTCTTGAATTTCATATCCATTCAACTCTTTAATTTGTTTTCCTTCAAGTGGAAAATCATCATTTAATTTTTGAATGTCTGTAATGACCCAATGACGTATTCCTGATAGTAACGGCTTGTTTTTCATATTTTTTATGAGAATAGGTAAGAACCTTCTCAAGATATGAGTACAAGCACCTTTTTCTTGTTTTTCAAAACGTGGTAATTTAATTTTAAAATTAAACGGCGTGTATTCTTTTCCGTTTCCTTTATCAGTTTCATAAACACCTTCAACTGTATATTCAAATATTGCCATTTTTTTTCCTTTCAATTTAAAATTCTACTAACTATTGAAAAATTTCACGCATACGCTTTATAATTTCATCACGTTCGCCAACTTTCTGATGTGGTGAATTATCAAGCTCAATAAGTCGGTTATACAATCTATTGTATTCTGCATTTTTGTCTGCTTCAGACATCCTTATTTTGGCAGGATTTGTAGAATTTGCAGAACCTTCTTTATATCCATATTTATCAACCAATCCTTTTGCAACACGGTAGAACATTTCAATTGTGTAGTTTGGAGCAGTTTTCTGAAGAAATTCTTGGTCTTCTTTTGGAAGAAATTCTTTAAGAAGTCCTTCGACCGTTTTTCTTTGTTGCGATTTTTCACCTGCTTCAGAAAACATTGCTTTTAGTGAACTTTCTAAATCGTCAGCATTAGTGTATTTTTGAAATTCTTCAATCTCAAATTGCGTGTAAGTTTTCAAAAGTCCTTGACCTTGTTCTTTTGAAAGTCCTAGTTCTTTGAACTTATCACCAAAATAATTAAGTGCTTCTTCAGGATATTCATATTCAAGACTTCCGTCCTCATTTTTTAGAATATCATTGAAGGCATATCCCTCTGCGTTTTCAGGAATTTCAACCTGATTGCCAATTTGTTTAGTCAATGCTTCTTTGATTTCTTCATAATTGTCTAAACTTTTTAAATCAGTTGTTTTGATATAGTCTTCAACCTTTTTGCCAATCAACGTTTGTGAATTATCATAACTTCTGAATAATTCAGTTTTTAATTCATCACCAGTTTTGCCTTTAAAAAATTTAGTCCACCCTTTTTCTTTATATTCTTCGGGTATAGAAAATTCAGAACTTTGTGAACCACTTTCAAAACCTTGACTGCCTTCAGAACCTTGATTGTTTTCATAGCTTTGTGCTCCGTCAAAACCCTGACTGTCATTTTCAAAATTGTTTTCATCCATGTGTTCGTTTACTCCTTATGCTTTTAAATATCGTTGTCATAAATTTCAATTTGTGCAAGAACATCTTTGGGTATTATATTTCTAATAATTGCCCAAATATCACGTCTTCCTTTTTTGTAGATAAGTATTTCATTGTTTATATTTAAGTCCTGCTCTGACCAAAATGACAGACGTTTTAAATATTTCAAGAAAAATTTGCCGTTTGGTGTTGAAAAGATGTCTTTACAAACAACTTTTAAATCTTCAACCATTTTTTTTTCTTTTTCTTCTGCTTCTTGTTGTTTTTTAAGCAGTTCATCAATTTTGCTGTTATGTTGCATTTGCTATTGCACCGTCCTTTCCTGCTGAAGCCATGTTTTTAGCAACTTGTGATTGCTGAAGAAGTGCTTGTTGTTCTGCCTGTGCACGTGCTTCTTCCTGCATTTTCTTTACTAACTCTTCATATTCGTATTTATTTTTTATCAAATTATCATTAACTAAATTTGAAACAGATTTTAAGAGGTCAAGAAATTCATATGCGTTTATTGCTTGAACAAGTTCTGGTTTAATCTGAAGAACTGCATTAAGATACTGTAAAAACCTACCAATCGCTTCATACACTTCTGCGTTACACAGTTTTTCAAGTTCACCGTTAAATTTTAATTTATACCACATTTTATTGTCCTTCATTGCGGATTCAACAATTTGAGGTATAAAATCACCTTCTTTAAGAATTTTTTGTTTATACGCAATTTCTTCTTCGGTATCTTCGGGAAGTTCTTGAACTTCCGAATATGTTTTGCCGAATAATCCACAGTCAAGAATTATTGATATTGCCCTATGACAAGTCGGTTCGATTTCTTCTGTCTTTTGTTGTGTTAAAAGACCGTTTATCGACTTTCCTCTGATTGACATTCTGTAACTTGATTCAGTGGCGGTCATTTTAGTTTGATTGTTAAAATCAAGAAGTTGGTCAATTTTGAAAATATTTACAATATCTTTTTTAAGTTCAGGTATTAAGAAATTAACAACTGCTGAAATATCACCTGCTTGCGTAATAGGAAATATTGGAGTTTGGTTGTTTGCAACTGCTTGTTGATTGAGAACATTTATTGAACCTGCTGAACGATTTATGACATTACCTGCAACTAAAGCACCTGAAATAACACCAAGTGCAGGGTCAGTTGTTTTTTCGATATTATCAACTGTATTGCCTTTTATATAATTAATCATTTTAATTGATGAAATTGCAAGTGTACCAGAACTTTCACCATAAACCTGATTATTTACACGAATTGCACGACACATTGCAA
The DNA here is from genome assembly GCA_944325175.1 of Candidatus Gastranaerophilales bacterium. Classification (GTDB taxonomy): domain Bacteria; phylum Cyanobacteriota; class Vampirovibrionia; order Gastranaerophilales; family Gastranaerophilaceae; genus Galligastranaerophilus_A. Next base: position 43,414 of record CALUYZ010000004.1, read on the forward strand.
TAGGCATTTTGTTGTAATAATCAACTTTGAAAACTTTACTCTGCGAATTTTCAATAAACCAATAACCTTTAAACCTTGCCCCGTTCTTTCCTCTCTTACCCATTACAAAAGAATTATTAGGAAGAACACCATAAACAAGTTTGAATTTCTGATTAAATTTATTGCCTTCAATTGCTCTTTGAATTTCTTCAGGTAAATTTTTAACAAGTTCTTCAGAATATTCACCGTCTTTATAACAAAATTCTTCAATGATTTGATTTAATCGCCAATGATAAACAGTATAAACAACATCAATTTTATTATTTGCACCTTCATCAATACAGGAGTTCCAAACACCAAAAGGTTTAAAAGATAAACAAGATTCAGATTGACCATTTTCAAACTCTTTTGATTTAAACGTTCCGATTCCTGAAGTTCCATAGCTAAATTGTTCATAACAATATGATTTCAATATACTCTGAAAACCTGAATCAGTTGCGTTCATTTGTTCAAGAAATACTTCAGTTGCTTTTTTATAAAATGCTGATAAATCAATTCCTTGTGCTTTGTCTTTAATGTATTTTGAAGGTTCAAGAGTAACCGCATTTAAGTTCCATAATATGCCTGCTAAATAATCACCTGCTTGATTAACTGATGTAAAAGCAGTAGGGTCATTTATAAAAACATCTTTTTGTTCATTTGGTTGCTTATTATCCTCAAATTCAGTATTAATTTCATTTGTAATTGCAACATAATTTTGAACATCTTTCCAACGCTCAATATATTTGTTGCGTTCAGTTTTCAATTCCTTAAAACGCTCAATAACTAAATTTTCTTCTTTTTCTGTTATATCAATTGTGTTCATTGTCAATTTTCCTTTACCGATAAAGACTTAAATCACCTTTGAAATAAATCTGAAAATCTTCGTCTTGATATTCAGAAGGTTGAAAACCTAAAAGTGTAAGCCATTTTTTTATTGTTTCATTTTGTTTGTAGCAATTATCCATAATTAATTTATAATCTTTTAACCACTCATTAACTTGTTTTTTTGCTTGTTTTAGAAATGTAATTACATTTCCTTTATGCAAATTGTCAGTTGTTAATAGGTAAATTCCTGCTGAATTGTTTTCTTGTGGAATAAGTCCGTAAATTCCAACAGGTTCATTATTGCTTTTTAGTCTGATAAGATAAATGTCTGTATTTTTAATTGCTTCAAAAACAGAGTTCAAATAATCAGAGTTTTCAGAATATATTTTTTTTAATTCTTTTTTTGTATCTTCGCAAAGATTATTTAAAACTGCTTCGATAACGTAAATTGAATTATTGGTTGTTTTATCTAATAATTCACTATACATTAACCAAATATCCTACGTATTGAACGACCTTGTTGTGCTTGCAATTCTGCACCTTTATTTCCACCTTGTGTTTCAAGAAGTCTTGATTTAGCTTTTGCAGTTTCCTTCTTTTCTTCCGTTGCAGAAGAAGTTGATTGTTCTACAACAGGCTGTGTAACGGTTTTAGGTTTAGAAAATATTCCCATTTTTTACTCCTTATGATTTAAAGTGTAATAAAGCCGATGTTTATACACTCACGGCTATTGTGTAAATTTCAACAAGAAATAATTCTTTTTAAACAGGTTCGTTTCCGAATAATGTTCTTTTTGTTTTCTTTTGTGAGCCAAAAAGAGTATTGCCGTTTTCTGATTCATTTGTGTAATAGTTGTAAGTATTTACATTTTTTGCCGTTGAACTATCACTTCCTGAACTTGATGTTGTACTTGTAGTTGTTGTATTTGCTACTGAATTATTGTTTTGATGTTTTGCTTTTGAGTATTGATAACCTGCAAAAGCCGTAAGTGCTGAAAGTGCAGCTAACATTCCAAGTGAAAACATATTTTTTGCTCCTTCCTACAATCTTTGTTGCCAATTTTTATTTATTGTTTTTATCTGATTTGCATTGTAACCAAATTCTTTTGGTGAATATGCAACAGGGCTTGCAAAAGTTAAAGCAAGAGAATCGGCAAAGTCTGTCGAATGAATTTCTGTGCCTTTTACAATATTTTCTTTTTTTTCTAAAGAATAACGTCCTGTCGAATCAGAAACTTTTAAATCGGGAATTATCGAAATATCTCTTACAAATTCTTCTATAAATTCTTGGTCTTTGATGTAAACACCGCCTTCTTGCATGTACCATGTACGCAAATTATCAAACATTTCTGCACGCCTGTTTGCGTATTTTTTACTGTCATATGCAGAAGAACCAAACTGAACAAGTTCGATTATTCCTGACATACCCTGTGAAACCAAAATGTCATAAACACCTGTACCGTGTCCATAATCAATGAATACACGTGCAGGATTTATTGACCGAATCAATCTCATGACAATTCCTGCAAGTCTGACATTGTCCATTTTGTCAAATCTATAAAACTTCTGAACAACTCTGCCTTGTCTGACAGTTATTATTGTCCTATCTGAACTTCTTGCAGGGTCTATTCCAATAACAATTGGAAGACCTTCACCTGATAAACCATAATTTTTTCTTGATATTTCAATATAATTTAAAGGTATCAAAGCGTTTGAAGTTGTAACAAATGCTTCTTGAATTGATGAAGGATATTCTTGCTTAAACAAATATTCACGACCTTTAAAATCTGAAAGTAACTTTGCCCTTCTCCATGCAAGTTGTTCATCATCAAGATTGTATAAATGTTTCAATTCAAGTTCTTCTTCAGTCCATTTAATGGGTTCAATAATTTTTCTTCTATATTCATTTTGTTGATACCACGCATAAAACAATGTCAAGAAATCTGATTTTTCATCAAGACCCGATTGAACCATATTATAAAAATATGCACCTTCGCCTGAAGTTCCATTTGCGGTTGATTCAAGAATTAATTCAGATTCAAGATTGTCAGGAATTGTTTGAAGCATACCTGAAACAATTTCGTTAGCATTTGACCAAAATGCAACTTCTGAACCATGAAAATAATTGATTGTCATTGAACGACCAACAGATTTACTTCCGGCAGTACCAACACGAAAACTTGAATCAGTTGCAAGTGCAAGTTCTTCAGTGCTATCTTTTAACAATGGTATTTTGAAACCTTCAGGAAGGTTATCATAATATCGTTTTGTCATTTGAAAAATATTGCGTGCCGAATCTGATTTATCAGCAAGAACGAAAGCATTTTTTGCACGATTAAATAAAATCTTTGAAAAAAACCTAGCTTCAGTCATTGTGGACATGCCAACTTGACGAGATTTTAAAAAAATTATTTTACAAGGTTTGCCTTGCCTTTTACGTTCTTCAATTCTTAAATGTGCGTCAAGTTGAATGTTTGAAAAGTTGAAGTTTATAATGCCTTCATTTTTTGTTTTAATTTTTAGAAAATTTTTTGCAAAATATGGTAAATCGTCTTTTAGTTTTTGAAGTTTTACTATATCAATTGAATTTTCCATAATCACCTTTTATTTCAATTTGTCGAGAACTTCTGCAAGCCCACCACCTGTTACTTGGTGTTTATCAACAAAATGACCTGCAAGTTTACCTTTTAATTCAATTGCTTTAATTTCTTGTGAATAATTTCCTTTATCTTTTTTTGCACGTTCACGAACTTCATCAAGTTCATTAAAACAATCTTTGACAGAATATTTAATTTCATCTTCAAAAACTTCTTGTACATTTGCCTTTACCTGATTTAACCATAGGGTAATCTTGGGGTTTTTCAATAATTTGTTTACTTCAGAATTGATTGTTGCTTCATTACTACCTTTGCAGTCATAAGCAAAACGATATGCTTCTGCACCATTATTACCGTTTATGGCATAACGCAGAACAAATTGTTGTTGTTTGTCTGTCAATGTTGGTAAATCTGCCATTTTAATCCTTTCTTTTTGTCAAAAAGTGCGTGAAATTCACGCACTTAACCACATTTAAGGGGAATTGGGGATTGAATATGAAATTTAGGAGTTCAGGGAGTAAATCTCACTCCCTGAAGTGAGAACAAACAAGAAATCAGCAGTGATTAAACTGATACAACAACAGTATTAATCGTTTCTTTTTGTCCAAAATAATCACATCTTTTCTGTTTTATTGAAACAACTTCACCATTTCTATTGTGAATTTCAATATTTTCGCCATATGTCCAACCGTAAGGTTTCCCTTTTTTAATCTTTATATCATCCGAAGTATAAAGTTTGCGTAATTGTTCACGGTCAATAATCTTTTCAGCTTTTTTCCCCGAACTTCTTTGTGAATAAATTTCACTTGTCAGTTTGTTTTTTTCAATTAAAACCGTTACATATTTTATTTTTTTCTTGCAATAAATTTCAAAAATAAAAAGTTTTCTTTCCGTAAACGTATCTATATCTGCAAGAAACCAAACAACTTTGTGCTTGATTTTTGTTGTACCGTATGTAATAATCATTTATTTCTCTCTTAAAATTCCCACTAAAACTCCTGTAACTTAACGAACATCAACACTTTTTCACCGTTCCCACGACAAAGCAAACACTTTGTATTGTGCTACTTCAGTTGTTTGTTCAAATTACATTTTTAACTCTAAATAATTTTTTTTTAAAAGTCATGTGTATTTAACAAATACATTTTTTATTTTGATACAAATTTAAGATTATTGCTTTGTTTCGTACTCTTAATATTTTTTAATAATTTAATTGTTTTTCTTGACAAATTTATTTTACCTGTTCTATTTTGTAAGTCATCAACGCTTCTTTAACGTGGTACTTTCCGACTTTTTAAAATTAAAAAAAAAATGTGTTTTTCCTTAAGATAAAATTTTTATTTATAAAAATTTTATTATTTTTTTTTATTTTATTTTATTTCTTTTATTTTATTTTATTTGCATTGCATTGCATAATTTTTGTATTGCACGCTTTATGCAGTAGCATATTTTCTGCATATGCACATTTTATGCGGTGCATATTTTCTGCATATGCAAAGTAAAATGCACATTTAATGCAGTGCATTTATTCATTTATTGGCTATGATATTAGTTGCTAAAAAGATTGTAAAAACAACAAGAAAACCACCTAAAATAAAACAAATATTCTGAACAAAACCACCAATCAGACTGCCAACAACCCCAAAAACCACCATTAAAATTATACAAATCTGAACACAGTTTTGTTTTTGTTTTATTCCCCAATTTTTGAACATATTTTTTGAAACTTTGCTTATTAAATAAAAAGTTAAGGCAACTATAAAACCTGCTATTACAATACCAAAATCACTTATTAATATTTCCATTTCTGATGTTTCCTTTATATCTCTTGACTTTTAATATACAGAAAGGAGTTCATTTATGACAAAGATTGAACTTGCACAAATTCTGTACGCATTACAAAAGGCATATGGAAAAAAGAACGCAACACCCCTATTTGAAAAATTAGTAAAAATCATTGCTTCTTAATTCCATACTTAATTAAAATTCTGTCAACTTCTTCGAGGACTTCAGTTTTGATGTCCTCAAATTCTGGTGCATTAAATGGCTCACCTTTACCTGCAAGAAGATAATTTATGTTTATATTAAATGTTAGCAATAGTTTACATAAACTATCTTGTGAAAATTTATTGTTGTCAGATTCCACTGCTGCAATTCCTGCACGTGAAAGACCGATTTTTTCACCAAAAACTTCTTGTGATAGGTGTAATTCATTTCTGATTTTTTTAAGTCTTGAACCTAGAGTTGTCATTTTTCTACTCCGTTTGTATGAAGTTTTGTAAAATATGTATATTGTCGCTTGACATGATGTTAGCGTGAATATACAATAACATTTGTAATAATTATTAAATAATTATCTATTTAATTATTACCATAAAAACGCAAAAACGGCAAAAATTGACCGTTTCTATTGCGTTACTTGTTGTTACTTAAAAATAGGAGATTTTAAAGGAAATGAAACAAAGATTGCCAAAAAACAGAGTGCCTGTAAGTGTTTCTATTCCGTTTGATGAGCTTGCAGAAATTGATGAAACTGCATATACATTAAACCTGACAAGAAGCGACTTTATTCTTCAGGCAGTACGTGAAGAAATGAAAAAAATAAAAGAAAAACAATAGGAGTTTACAAAAATGAGAACAGAAAAAAAAGAGCAGAAAAAAGAAAACTTCATTAAAAAGATTATCCGCACACACAGATTAAAAGAAGAAGAAAAAGTTAGAAAACAATTAAGCTTTTTATTCCAACAAGTTTTTCAATATTATTACAGTTTACAAAAGCCAAGACTTTCAGAAGTTGATTTACCTGAATTTATTTATGACAAAGAATTCAAGGAAAAAGCTGAAAGAAAAGCATATGAAGAATTATTGTACAGAATTGCAGACAGAAAAGTTGTAAACAAACTTTTTACAAAAAGAATAAAACAACTTAAAAGAGAAGGAAATAAAACAACTTTATAGAAGGTTAAAATGGCTATCAAAGAAGATAAAATTATAAGACCGTTTTTTTCACACGATTATACACCACTTGAAGATAAGAATTTACTTAAATTGTTTATCACAATGGGTGCAGAAGGTTACGGAATATATTGGTTAATTGTTGAGTTTATGCACCAAAACACCTTTATTGTTGGTGAAGAAGAATTGCTTGCTTTTAAGTTTCGTGTTGATGTTGAAAAAATAAAATCTGTCATGAACAATTTTCAACTATTCAGAATAGAAGAACGTGAAACCGATTCTGTGTATATTTCTGACAGAATTTTAAGAAATCTAAATTATGTTGAACAAAAAAATGAGGATAAAAAACAAGCCGCAAATGTCCGTTGGTTATTATCAGCATTTAATAAGGCGTATATAGAATTTTTTGAAGAAGAGCCAATTTTGCAACCTTCAGAAATTGAATGCCTTAAAAAATACAATGAAAAAATTCCTGATTTAAAAAACAAATTGCGTGATATTATTTACACCTTAAAAGGGCTAAAGTTTGATACTGATGTTAATTTTAAACCATGTGCAAATTGGCTATTAAAAGATAATAACCTTGCAAGATTATTAAATGGTGAATTTGGAAAACTAAAGCATAAAAAAACGGAAAAAGAATTAAAAGAAGAACAACGCAAACTTCAACTTGAAGAACAAAAACGCAATGAGCCTTCAGAACTTGAACTGCAAATTGAAAGAATTTTAAACAAAAACGAAGCTCTTGATTTTATCGCAAATTTTTATGCAGACAGAAAAGTTGTTATAAATGGTGGTCGTGCTTTGATATTGCCTACTTTAAGAAGACTAACGGAAAAATTTGATATAGCCGAAAGAGAGGTAATTGAAAGATGTCAGCATTAAAAAAAATAATGAATGATGAAATAAAAAAATATCAGGGCAGAATATATTACCTTGATATTCAAAAAGATATTTACGGTAACCTAAAAAAGCCAAGAATAGAAAAAGCAACTTGGATATTTAACACAAGTTGTTATGACCATTCTTCTTTTGAATTACATCACGTTATTAAATACACGCATTATGAACATAATAAATTTTGGTATAAAAATCACGGACTTAAAATGTGTTTAATTTTAATACCAAAAATCATGCACCAACACCTTGAAAATCCTATTCACGCATTAAGTGATAAAGATTTTTATAACAAATATTTAATTCATAAGTACGAATTAGTATTTGATAAAAAAGATTTTGACAAGGGAAACTTCCCCATAATCCTAATAAAACCAACTGAGGACGAGATTGAATATGACGGTTGTTTTGACAGTTTGTATGAAGGAGTTAGTCCATGAGCAAAAGAAGAAAAAGATTTATTTCTAAATATGAAAATGAAGCTACTTATATTGTAGGCAAAAAAGTCGTCAAAATTGAAGAACAAAACACTGTAATAGGCGATAAATTAAAAACTGTTTTTTATTGTGAATCAATAAATAAGCCTGAAGGCAGAATGTGCATTGCATGGGGAAAGACAAACTTTGAGGTAGGCGACATAGTTGATATGAAAGGCAGAATCAAGGACGACATTTTTCTTGTATGGACTTTGATGTTCCGAAAAAACAGAGAGAAAACGCAATGAATGAAATATTTATTAAATTTGAAGAAATGCCAATAAACGAGCTAGAAATGGTATTTGAATACTTAGTTGAAACAATAAAATTCAAAAAGGAACAAGAACGATTAAAGAAGAAACATTTAATACGCAACGTGAATTTAACAATAAATTCCCAACAAAAATGTTCATCTGTACAAACTGTGGACAACTCACAGATGATAAATACACGTGTTTAAAATGCGGTTGGCGAGCAGACGGACTATTAAAAACTTGGGGCAAAGGTTACAAATACACAATTATTGAAACCGGAACCAACGAAGAAATATTTATACCAATAGAACTATTAAAAGAAGGAGTAAAAAATGACAAAGAAAAATCTTGAAGGAATGACAAAAGCAGAGTTAAAAGAAAGAGAAAAGCAACTTGCCCAAGAATGTGAGCAACTTCAAAAAGTTATTGAGGCAAGCAACACAACAATCTTTGATTTACTTATCAATGAAGTTAAAAAAGAAATGGAAAACAATATTGCAGAAGAAGAATGGAAAAAATTAAAAGAAAATCAAAAGAAAATTGAGAGTTACCGTAGTATTGAAAAAACATTACAGAACCAAGAAGACCTTCTTGAAAGAAAAAAAGAAGAACTTAAAGATGTTCAATCTGCAATTGAGTGCTATCAACCAACACTATTTGAACAACCCGAAGAAAAACAAGAAATTGAAGGCGAAGCTGAAGTAACCAATTTTGAATATTGTGGCACGCCTATTAAAACGGGTGATGTATTCAAAAAAACATCAGAAGGCGAAGACACTATTTATTATCTTATTAAAAAATCTACCGAGATTTCAAATAGTTATGCAATTATTTCAAGCATTTTTGAAGGTGAAAGATGTTTGCAATATCCTAGCAACTTTAAAATTTTAGAAGGTAGTGATTTTGTCGGCAATATTTATAGCGAAGAAAACGAAAAAGCACTTGAAGGTTTAAAGAAAATCGCAGACAGTCAAGAAAATACCGCTTCTGAAGACACATCTTCAGAAGACAAGGAAGATGAAAAGGAATAGTTATTGATTTCACGCAGGGTAAATATCAACCCTTACCCTGCTTTTCTTTGAGGTGCAAAATGCAAGAAAATTCTACAAATAAATACATTAGAACTTCAAAAGGCAATAATGATGAATGTTATACATATCGTTATGCAGTTGAACCTTTGCTTGAATTTTTAAAAGCACATAAAGAGAAAACAATATGGTGTCCTTTTGATACTGAAAAATCGGAATTTGTAAAAGTTTTAAAAGAAAATAATTACAAAGTTACATATTCACACATTGATTATGGTCAAGATTTTTATAAATACGAACCTAAACATTTCGATTTAATAATTTCAAATCCACCGTTCACAAATAAGACCGAAATGTTTAAAAGAATTTTAAACTTTAATAAACCTTTTGCAATTTTGATGTCAGTTTTATATCTCAATGACGGCACACCATACAGATTATTCAAAGATATTGACCTGCAATTATTGTTATTTCCTAAAAGAATGACTTTTAAAGGTCAAACTTATACAAACAAAATAAATTTTATGTCCTGCTATTTCTGCAAAGATTTTCTTCCAAAACAGATAATATTCAGAGATTTCACAAACACTAATCAATTAAATTTATTTAAGAAAGGTGAACAATGACTTTATTAAAACTTGTAAAAACAGGTGAAACAAAAAATTTCATAGATTTTGTAGAGCTTGAATCAGGCTTAAAAATTTGTTTAGTAAAAGAAAATTTTAATATCGCTTTGCAACGTTTCATAACATGGCGTAAGGCTTCAAATACAACTTATTTTGCGGCACAACTTTTTAATTTAATATGCCATGCAGACGATATAAACAAAATTAAATTTTTGAAAGGTTTCCCTGAAGAAATGGTTGTTTGGCTTCTTTGGTACACGCACAAAGAAGGTGAAAAAGGTTTTATGCGTGAATATGAAAGGAATTTAACCAATGATTAAACTATTTTTAATTATTGCACTACTTTGGTGTATAAGAGTTTGGACATATTTGAGAAAGGAAGACATGGAAAATGGCAACAAGAATTGAAAAAATTTTTAGAACAAACACAATTAATACAATGAATTTAATCCTAAATGAAGTTAGTGAATGTGTTGAAAATTTGAAAAAACAAAAACAAATTTCAAAACATAATATTGCCGATTCGCTCATGAAAGTAGCACAAACAATTGATAAATTTTTCATCAAACACAATATTTCTGATGAAGAAATTACCAACGCAATAAAGAAAGGAAAATAACAATGGATAGAAAAATTGTTGAAACCAATATTGAACAAATTTCAAAAACTGTTAAGTCAATAGAAAGCAAACAAGAATGTAAACTTAAACGAACTGTTCAGCAATATAATCAAGTTGTTCAACAAAACAAAAATCTGCAAACCGAACTAAACGTTTACAGGACCGCCTTAATTGAAATTCAAGCAATTGCAAACAAAAGCAAGAATTATTCAAGCACCGCAACTAAAATCTATAACAAATGCAACGAGGTGCTTTAATGAAAACACTAAAAATAATAATTGAAAATGATTCAAATAGAAGAATTGAATTGTTTCATAATGAAAACGATAGCAAATTAAATCAATATGTTGATTATGAATTTCAAGTCGAAGATAATTTTAAACCATTTGACCACACCTACAAAATTAACGGCAAATATTATTCACCTTGCAGACTTGATTTAAAACAATATATTTTAGCAGTTGAAGAATTTGAAATAAAAGGTAGCAAAGAAGATGAAACCTTCAAAAATGTTTTAACTTGCCCTATTTGTGGCTATATTTATCACGATTGTTGGGAATTTTCAAGAGATTTTGCAGACGATTTAGAATGTCCTATGTGTAAAAGTATCCTTGAATATGAACGAGAATATGAAGTAGCCTACACAACAAAAGTAAAAAAGATTACTGAACCTTACAGATTAGAGGTGCAAAATGCTGACTTTTAATCTAAAAAAAGAATGGTTTGAAAAAATAAAATCAGGCAAAAAAACGCACGAATACAGGGAATACAAATATTATTGGTTTGTCCGAATTAAAAATTATTTTAAATTCTTAGATGAAGAAATATTTGATATGCGTAGAGGTGATATTTTCTTAGAAAGACAAGAACTAATAATTTTCAGATGTGGATATAAAGGCGAGAAATTAAAAGCAAAAGTAAAATCAATAACAATAAAAGACGGTTTAGATACAGATTTAAAAATAAACAAATATGTTTTCGATATTGAATTTGAATTAATTGAAGGTGAGTTGTGTCGGATATAATTTTAATCAAAGGAAAAATATTAATTGACACGGCTGATATTCAAGATATACGGGGTCTTGAATATCAGGGCAAACCTGATGAGGATTTATCGGGCAAATTTGTTGTACGTGTTTTTAGTAAAACACCCTTTATTGATTTAGTATGTGATTCACTTCCTGAAGCAAAAGTATTATATAAAAACATTTTAAAATCACGTCATATTGTCAACATCAATGAAATGAGGTATGGCATATGAACGGGAGCACAACATATATTGACGACATGAAATTAACTTTGCTATCACCTAAAAATACAGAGGTTTCACAAGAAAAAATTGAAACAGAAACAATAAAGTTGCTTACAATTTTTGTAAAAATTAAGCAACGAGCTTTAAAAGAGAACAAAAATCATCATCAATATATGAAGTTAAGCCATTAATAAAAAGTTCTAACATAGAACAGTTATCACCACCATTTAATCAAGAGGCTTTTAATAAGCCTCTTTTTTAGTGCAAAAATCCGCACTGTGCCTGCTTTTAGAATAACTGCTTTAAAAAGAGAATTTCTCTTTTCTTTTTTATGCCGATTATAGTGATTGAATCTGATTAAATTCTCTTTTTGTAAATTCATTACCCGCCATATTCATATAATTTTATTTATGATAGGATTATTTTAAGAGGCATAAATATGGCAAAAATTCGGGATTATTTAGTAAATTATGATTTATATAAAGTCGATTATGATTATCAAAGGCCGGCTGATGCTTGGTCAAGAGAAGATAAACAATGTTTAATTGATACTATATTAAAATCCGAACCAATGCCATTATTCTTCTTAAATCAAAAAGATGGATATTTATATATAATTGATGGTCAACAAAGATTAGGTACTATTAGAGACTATCATCAAGGCAAATTCGGACTAAATGGTAAATTCTCCGGAAAAGACTTAGATGGGGTAAAATTTGAACAGTTACCTGAAAATTTAAGAGAAAAATTTTTAAATTACGATTTACGTATTCATCTTATTAAAAATTATGACGATGAAAAAGTCAGAATGTTATTTTCCAGATTACAGCGTGGAAAACCTCTTTCAATAGGTGAAAGAATGAATGCAATGCCTGGTGAAATTGTAAAAGTTATGAGAAAACTTGCAAGACATCCTTTTATAGCACATTCAATAGCAATCAATCAGGATAAATATGGTGCTTATCCTGATATAATGCGTATTCTTAAATTTGAATTTGAGGGAGCAAGTGAAAGTGGTTCTGATAAAGTTTATTCATTTATGTCTGATCACCGTAATCTTTCGGAAAACGATATTAAGGTCAAAGAGGTTATTTCAAATCTTGATTACTTAAGAAAATGCTTCCCTGAGGATAAATATGCTCATTTAGAAAAACACGCATGGGTCTTAACGGTATATACTCTTATTTCAGACCTAAAAAAAGAGTATGTCCTAAGTGGAAAAGAAGAACAAATTGGCAATTTCATTAAAGATTTTCATGGCTGCATATATAGTGAAGATTGGCGTTGTTCTAATCCTTTATATCAAAAGTTTTATGATAATGTCAGAGGAGGTTGGTCTAAAAATATTATAACATTAAGACTTAGGCTTATTAAGGATGCATTATTAGATGAAATTGAACTTATAACAAAAGATCCTAAAAGACAAATAACAACTGAAGAAAAAATCGCTTTATGTAGAAAATATCCAAATTGTCAAATGTGTGGATACAAATTTAAAGATTATAAAGATGCTGAGTATCATCATATTGAACGACATGCAGACGGTGGTGTGTCACAATCTGATAATATGATGGTGTTGTGTAAAAATTGTCACCATAAGATTCATAAAGCTGATTTTGAAATACCAACAGAGGATGAATTTACAGAAGTAGATGTGTAATTATTTAAAATATATCTTAAATAATTAGTATACTTTTCTCTCAACTCTTTCGGGGCAATGATTTCTACATTTGTACCCCATTTAAAGATGTTCCAGAGGATTGATTTTGTGCCGGAGGATTTGAATGTTACAATTACTGCCCCGTTTTTCTGCTGTTTTATTTGTTGGGTCGGGTGGAAATTGTATTTCATTGCATCATCTGCGATTTCTTTTTTGAATTTTAACTTGACCTGCACCGGATTATCATGAAAAATTCCAAAAGATGATTCAGACCATTTTTTCAGGTTAAATGAAGTATCCGGAGTAAAGTATTCCTCTGTAATTTTTATATCCAAAATTCTGTGAAGTAAATATTGTTTGATTTTGCCGTTCTCTTTTGCTATAAGATAGTGTCTTTCACCATACAGAATGCCATAAGGTTCAACAACGACGGTTTTCTTTGGTTTCAGTCCTTTTTGTATCCGGAATCCTGCGAGATTCTTTTCTTCCAGAGGATAATAATCCTTTGCCTGATAACTAAATTCAAGTTTTTTCATTGATTTTATTGCAGTTCTGATAATTAAAAGCAGATTAGAGTTAATATTAAAACCGGCACACTGTCTTACAGCAAAACCTTCTGATTCAAGTAAAACATCTGTATCTGTTTCTATGGAATGCAGGTTCGGATTATTGCACATTTTTATAGTATTGATAACTTTATCCAGCACAGGCAGTTTGTCTTGCATATTATTAATTTTGCATAATTCTTTAATGCTTGTTAAGTCAGCTATATCATCTGCCGAAAAGTTTGAAAGATTTACGGGTTTGCCTTTAAAACCCCAGCGTTTTACTTTGCTGTTTGTTTGCAATTCCGTTACCTGCGGATAAAGAGAAAGAACGATATCTTTCATTCGCTGTGCGGTTCTTCTTGATACGGAGTAAGTCGTTTCAATCTCTTTCAGGCTTACCCCGTGTGTTCGGGATTGCATAGTCATAATAAGGTCGATTATATTCAAAATACGTTCAAATCTTAATTCGTTTTCCATAGTTATCCTTACAGTCTAAAATCTTTATGTACAAATTTGCCGCCGGCAATAAGTCCGCCTTCACATTCAAATTCCAGATTTTCAATCCATTCCCTGAATTTCGGGTTTTGATACATTTCATATAGTTTGGGATTAAGATATTTTAAATTCTTTTCTGCTGAATAGGAATTCAGTCTCCGCCTTCTTGCAATGAAAAAAGATATCCTGTCTTTGATAATCTTTAAGAACTTCAATTTCATCATACTCACACTCCATTATAATTTCATTTTTTACATTAATAACACCGTACTTTTTGCAGTTCTCCTTTTGAACAACAAAATATTCATCTGCCGAGGTAAAAATATTAATTTTTTTATATATAAAATCAATAATTTTTTTACCGGAAGAATCAATTATACCTGTTGTGTCTCCTAATCTTGCAATATAAAACCTTTTACCCGATATCCCGTCATATTGTATTAATGAATCAAATACAGGCTCTGTTAGCGTTCTTCCCTGCAAATCCATTAAGCCTTTTTTGTTTTTGATTTCATAAATATAATTAAAATCAAAGTAGCTTATTTTATCATATTTGCACTCAACGACTATGTGCCAATCATTATCTACAATTCCACAATTATTAAGTTTAATGATTTTATGATTGTTGTGCTGTTTTACTCTGATTGGTTCATCAAATTTAAAGTCTATAATCGTATTTCCAAGAATATCAATTATACCCCATTTACCGTTTAATCTCATTATGCAGTAATTATCATTATATAAAATCTGATCTGTTTTAAATTCGCTCAAATCATCATATATAAAATCACACAAAATTTTATTGTCTAATGAAACCAGACCTGTTTTACCATTAGAAACCGCAGCTACATAATCCGGAAATGCGGACATAATCAATTTGTCATATTTGAGAATTTTAGTGTTGTCCAATGTGTGCTCCTGTATTAATACTTATAATTTAAGTTTAATATATTAATGTGTCAAAAGCGGACACACATCAAGCGGCTTTTTATAATTTAAGACACAAAATTTAACGCCCAAAGAGCCGAAAAATCTATAACAAGAGAAATTACAGGATAAAATCAAAGAGATATTTTATATCAATATCAAGTGCATTTGCGATTTGTTCAAGGTTTTTAACAGTAATATTAGTTTTTCCTCTCTCCAAAAGCCCGACAAAAGAACGGTTTAGGTCAGCTTTTTCGGCTAAAGCTTCCTGTGAAAGCCCGCGATCTGTGCGTACAATTCTTACTTTATGACCCAGTTTTTTGATTGTGTTTTCATTTTTCATATCATACCTATTTTATTTGTGTAGAAATGTGTTTACCAGTTCTTGCTATATACAAATGCGTATGTTAATAACCATTTTGTGGTATACTATTATCAAAAGTTGAATAAAAAGCATGTGCCGGATTTGACATGGTAATGGTGTATACTGGTGTGAACAGCAAGAAAGGAGAAAAAGATGTTTAGTGAATACAAAAAACACAAAACTACTGTTAAAGATTTGTATCAAAGACTCAAAGAGCTTCCTGATACCTGCGGAATTTATATTGTAGAAGCTCCTAAAGGTAGGAAAATAGAATTTCTGTCTTCAACAACTGCACCTGAAACATACAAGGGCAAAAATTTGCTTTACGATAGTAAAACTCTTCAGGAAAAATTTAACAACGGCGATAAAGAAATTCTTTATATAGGGAAAACTACATGCCGGCAGGGACTCAGAAACCGCCTTGGCAGTTATATAAAATACGGATATGGTCATGAAGTTGCACACAGAGGCGGGCGTGCTCTATGGCAGATAAAAAACAGCGGGGATTTAACTGTTTATTATTATGAATGTGAAGACGCAAACGGACTTGAGCAAAAATTATTAAAAGAATACAAAAACAAATACAATGTATTACCTGTTGCAAACCATAGGATTTAAATTTATGTCAGAATATGAAGATATACTTGAAGAATTTAATAATGATAAAGAGAGGTCGGTAGTTGATCGTGCTATCGCACTTGCTAAAAACAACGAAGAAAAGGCAAATATAACTATTGCACAAAAAGGAATAGAAGATTATATTCAGCTAATAATAACAATTATTATTGTTATTGCCGGTGTAAACTGGCTTTTTGATATACCGCTTCTCTGGCACAGTTACGGGCACTTTGGATTTTTGACTCATTTTGGCACATGTTTTAAAGAATTGTATTTTGGTTGGGGGGACAACCATGATAAATTTATATTTTCTTTAGAAGGTTTGAGGGCTTATATGTATGCGGTTAGCTTTATATATGACAAACTGGGGTTTTGGAAATTTCACTGGTGTATGTTGACCCAGTTTTCGCCTATTTGGGGCTTTACTCCTCTTTGCGTGTTTATTCAATACATACTTTATATTAAAGCAGAAAATCTGAATAAAGAAGCCAAAGCTCTTGCTAAATTTTTAGATAAGAAAGCCCGTAATGAAGCAAAAAATAACTCAGGAGAAAACACGGATGAATAAACATTTTGCTTTAATGATATGGATATTAATAGTTATTTTACAGCCTTATATGGCAAAGGCAGTAGTTACTGTTGTAAATGCCGTTGAAAATTCTCAAGTTAAATATGATATATCTGACGAAGCACAATATGCAGAATATGAAAGAGAATTAGAAAAAGCGGCGGAAACACCGGAAATAAAAGAAGAAGATATCGAAAAAAAAGCAGAAGAATTAACGCAGGAAAGATTGCTCGCTGCAAAAGAGATCTACAATCAGCAGCTAAAACAACTTGAAGCCGAAAAAGCAAAATTACCGGCAGATTCTGTCTGGAATCAACTAAGAGCTAATATTGACAAACAAAAAGCTGATTTAGATAAACAATATCAGGAAGATATAAGCAGAATTAAAAATTCTAGAGCAGAAATTTTGGAAGACGCCAAAAATGAAATATTATTTCAAATGGAAAATAATGGTATGGGTTATGAATAGTTAAAAAATCATAATTTTATAAAAAAAATACCAAAATCGACTCTAAAAGGGTCGATTTTTTTGTGTCCCTTTTTACAAAACTTAACATAAAATGCATAAATCTTATATCTAACAAACATATGAAGAATATAAAAATGTCATATAAGTATTAAGTAACGTAACAATTTTCAAAAAATGCCGTTTTTTTGTCCCTCAAAACGAACATTTCCTGAAAATCGGGATAATAATATACAGCTTTTTTAACAAGCTGTCATAAAAACACGAAAAGGAGGTTAAAATTATGACAAAAAAATCAACATTAGAGAACGGACAACTAAATCTGAAAATTGAGTATCTGGAAACAAAAGAACTCAATCAGTATGAAAGAAACGTTAAAATTCATACTAAAAAGCAGATTGAAAAACTCAAAGCCAGTATCCGGAGATTTGGCATGGTAACTCCGCTTATAGTAAACAAGGAGAATACTATAATTGCAGGACATGGCAGATTTCAGGCACTTGAAGAACTTGGATACAAGCAAATTCCCGTAATACGGCTGGAACACCTTTCCGAAACCGAAGTTAAAGCATATCGTCTTGCTGACAACAAAATTGCCGAGGATGCATTTTATGATTCGGAACTGCTAAAAGTAGAAATCGAAAATATTATGTTGAACGAAGATTTTGTAATTACAGATACAGGCTTTGATATATCAGAAATAGACGCAATTGTTCTTGATGATTACACTGTAAAACAGAAGAAACAGGATAAAGCGGATGAAGTTAAAACTTTAGAACTTCAGAAACGTGTTAAATCCGGAGATATATGGAAACTGGGAACACATATTTTACTTTGCGGTGATGCTACAAATAAAAGTCATTACCAAAAATTAATGCAAAAAGATAAGGCAAACCTTATTATCACAGATCCGCCTTATAATGTTCCGATTTCAGGTCATGTGTGTAAAACAAAACATGATGAGTTCGAGATGGCATCAGGTGAGATGACAAAAGCTGAGTTTGAGGATTTCAGCAAAAATTTCATGCAACATCTTGTTTCGTTTTCAAAAAACGGTTCACTGCATTACATTTTTATCGATTGGAGAGGTATAAACACTTTTCTTAATGCAGGTGCAACAGTTTATTCCGAACTTAAAAATATTTGTGTATGGAATAAGCTAAATGGTGGAATGGGCAGTATGTACAGAAGCCAGCACGAATTTATCTGTGTTTTTAAAAACGGAGATATGCCGCATGTGAATAATATAGAGCTGGGTAAAAACGGAAGATACCGGACAAATATCTGGGAACACGCAGGTATTAGTGCAACAAATCCAAAATCATTAAATCTGCTAAAAATGCATCCAACAGTAAAACCTGTCGGATTACTTCATGAAATTATCTTAGATGCTTCAAAAGCCACAGATATTGTGCTGGATCCTTTTGGCGGTTCCGGTTCAACTTTGCTTGCCTGCCAGAGAGCCAAACGAAAAGCCAGAATTATTGAGATATCTCCACATTATTGTGACTTGATAATTCATCGTTTTGAAGAACTTACCGGTATAAAAGCAGAATTTGTTATAAATATTTCAGAACAGAAAGAGGTTTAAGATGAAAAAGAAAAATTATCAAAAGGAAATAATAAACGAGCTTATAGATTTTTACAGAAACAGAATCAGGTTTATAAAATTAGCCAAAAAAATTGATAAACAGCAATATGGTGCTATTTCGACATTCTGTGATTTAGATTTTATTGAAAATGCTTACAAACAAGAGATACAGTTATTAAAAGAGGTAAAGAAATATGAAAAAAAAGGAAACTAAAAAAAGAAACAATTGGAAACAAGCATATAATAGATTGGTAAAAATGTCAGAAGAATGTTATTTACCATGTATATTATTCTTGATACAAGATATATTTCCAATGATGAACGAACAAATGTTTAACTACGTGTGCCGTAACTATTCTTTAAAGCCGGAAATAATTTTAGAATTTGCAAGTAAATTAGGGATAAAATTAAATTTTACAAAGGAAGGGAAGCCGGAATCTAAAACTGAAGACCCGCAACCCGAAGATATTGATCCTGACTATAAGGTAGGCTATAAACATCCGCCTAAACATACCCGGTTTCAAAAAGGCAACAAAGGTAATCCTAAAGGCAGAAAGTCTAAGAAAGGTAGACCTATTATGGAATTGCTCTTAGAAGAACTGGATAAGAAAATTCGTATTAATGAAGGTGGCGAAACTAAAGAAATCTATAAAAGGGAAGTAATAACTAAAGATTTGTCCAAATCTCTAATATTAGGAAAACCGATTCCAAGAAATAACCTAGATTTAATAAATCATTTAGATCGATATGCCGCAAGAAAAGAGGTTGTTGAAAAAATCTTTAATGATGAGAATAATTGTTGATTCTATGTATCTTTTGAGTGAGTAATATTCTCAAAGGATTAACATTTATGCTTGCAAATTACGACAAATACACAAAAAAGGAGCTTACTGAACTTTATGAGAAAGAGTTCGGGAAAGCTCCTTTTTCATATCTAAGCAGAAGCTTTTTGACAAAATATCTTATTTATAAAGAACAAGCCGGCAAATACGGAGATTTGACCGCATCAACGCAAAAACAGCTAAACAAACTTATTCAGGTATATCAATTAAATAAAAATATAATGGATAAAGATATTAAAAAGACAAAGAATTTCTATATACAGTCAGGCACAAAACTTGTACGGGAATTTAAAGGAGAACGCTATGAGGTAATTGCGTTGGATAAAGGTTTTGAATTTAACGGAAAAATATACAAAAGCCTTTCTGCAATAGCAAATGAAATCACAGGCTCAAGATGGAACGGTAAAATATTTTTCGGAGTAAAAAAATGAAAAAATTCAGATGTGCAATCTATACCCGCAAATCAACAGAAGAAGGATTAGAACAGGATTTTAACTCTCTGGATGCCCAAAGAGAAGCCTGCGAGGCTTATATAAAATCCCAGCAGCACGAAGGCTGGATTTTGATAGAAAAACAATACAACGATGGTGGATTTTCCGGCGGAAATTTAGACAGACCGGCATTAAAAGAACTGTTTAATGATATAAAAAATGACAGAATAGATATTGTAGTTGTCTATAAAGTTGACAGACTAACCCGTTCCCTGCTTGACTTTGCAAAAATTGTCGAACTTTTTGATGCCCACAGTGCAAGTTTTGTTTCCGTAACACAAAATTTTAATACAACAACATCTATGGGCAGGCTGACATTAAATATACTGCTTTCTTTTGCCCAATTTGAAAGAGAAGTAACAGGAGAAAGGATTCGTGATAAAATTGCAGCATCAAAAAAAAAGGGAATGTGGATGGGGGGTCGTGTTCCGATAGGATACGAAAGAAAGGATAAAAAACTGATAATAGAAACAAGCGGTGCCACAAAAGTAAAAAAAATATTTGAAAAATATATTGAATTAAAGAGTGTTCCTAAACTGAAAACTTATCTTGCCGGTGAAAATATCAGAACAAATACAGGAAAAAACTTTGATAAAGGGCAGTTGTACCATATTCTGCAAAACAAAACTTACACAGGGAAAATTGTGCATAAAAACAATGTTTATGAAGGAGAACATGCTGCAATTATTGAAGAAAATCTGTTTAATCTTGCCCAAGATTTACTACAGGCAAATAAAGTTGATGAAAGCCGAAAACATAATGCCTCAAACTCACTGCTTGCAGGTAAAATATATGATGATAAAAATAATCGGATGACGCCGAGTTACAGTAAAACAAGAAATAAAAAATACAGGTATTATGTTAGCCAGCCGGTCTTAAAATTCGACAAAACAAAAGCCGGTTCTGTATCAAAACTTCCTGCTGAAGAAACAGAAAAATTTGTAACAGATGAGATAAGAAGCTATTTTTTTGATACAAAACAGATTCAGAATTATATTGCAGAACTCTCTGTTTTAGAGCAAAACCGGATTTTAGAAGCAGTTAAATCCGGAAAATTTGATAATTATGCTCTTGTACGTTCTGTTTTAGAAACGCTAACTGTTTCAAGAGAATGGACAGAAATGATTTTATCCAAAATCAGGATTAAAAAATTTCTTTATGATTTAGGTGGAAATATTTGCACAACTTCAGATTTCAATGAACAAGCGGAAGATTATCTGACAATAAAACGGGATATAAGAATAAAGACAGGCACTTCTAAAGGCAACAATACTTTGATAATCCGAAATGATAAAGCCGAACCACCTCATATAAACGAAACACTTATAAAAGCGATAGTTAAAAGCTTTTACTGGCATAAACTGTTGTTGGAAGGCAAAGTTAAAAATACAAAGGATATTCAGAAACTTGAGAACCTGAAAGACAACAGTTATATAAAACAGGTTTTAAATCTGAGATTTCTCTCTCCCCGAATTATTGAAGCTATATTAAACGGTACACAACCACATGAACTAACCGTAACAAAACTGTTTAATATAAAGACTTTAAACTGGAAAGAACAGGAAGAATTAATAATGCTTTAACCGGATTATGCGGAAAACCCTATTTATATATACCCGCCATTTTTATGAATTTCAATAAATACATAAATTATCATTTATCGGATAATTATTTTAATTGTCATTTATTATTGCAGTGAGCGAATTTTAGGACAAAATCCCCAAATTCCCATTAACTTCCCATTAGCGTGTTTAAAATTCCCATTTCTTACTTTTGGATATTTGGCTAAACTTCTTGCTATATCTGCATTTAAGATAATTCGTAGGCATTTGTATTTTAGCACTTTTTTTATTTTTTGCAAGCGTAAAATATAAAGCCTTTACTATAAGATGCTTAATTTAACTCTATACATTAAAAATTAAAGTTTTGTTACAAGCTTAAAAATTGGCAATCATTTTTTCTTCAATGATTTTTTTTATATCTCTTAAATTATTAGTATTTCTATTATTTATTTCAGTAATTAAATTTTTCTTAAATTCATCATATAATACATAACCAGGATTGATTGATTGTAGATATTTACAAAAGTGATTTATTTGATAGTTGATATATTCATTTAATTCATAAGGCTTTAGCTCTTCAAATTGACATATGAAATCAATTCTAGATTGTAGTTCTGGTGGGATCCGCTGTTTAAATTCTTTTTCAGTTCGTATATTAGAAGTAAATATTAAAACATATCCTTCTAAGTTATATTCTCTAGAAATACTATCGGTATAACCACCATCTTCCAATAATTCCAAAAAAAAATCAAATACTGGTCTATTTGCTTTTTCAAATTCATCAAAAACAATTACTCCAGTTTTATTTTTTTCTAATTTTCTACAAAGCTCACCACCATCACAGCCGACATATCCATTCGGACTGCCAATTAGGTTGTTTAATGAATGATCACTAGAATAGTTGCCAAAATTTATCTTAATTAATTTAGATTTCTTAGATAAAAATTTACTACACAATCTACCAACTTCCGTTTTACCTAACCCAGATTCGCCAAATAAAAAAACAGAAAAAACTTTTCTTTTTTTTATAGTGAATAATTTACGAAAATTAGTTAATCTTTTAATGAATTCCGTTTTAAAATTTTGATGTCCTATTAAATTTTGACAAAACTCTTCTTGAAATTTTCTAAAACATTCATCACTTAAATTTGTAATTAAACTCACTTCTGTATCTTTTGCCGGTTCTTCTAATGTTTCATTTAAATTTAAATCAGGGAAGCATGAATTAATATTTTGATAATTGTCAAAATATAGAGGCATATTTTTTAAGACATCCTCTTTATGTATATCTTGCACAATACAAATGATATTTTCGTTATGATCCAAAATTTGTTCTAAGTTAAACAATATATGCATATTGTTAGACGTTGCAATTTTAATAACTGAAGTTAAATCAATTATAAAAGTTTCATTTACTTTTATTGAATTTTTCAGAGCTTGCATCTTAGAAAAATTCAAATAACTCAAATTATTGTCTTGAGCATATTTTATAATTTGTTCCACATTTTTAATATCTTGATATGTATATAATGTTTTACGTTCCATAATATAATTTGTTTTTATGTTATCTTTGCTTTCAAATTCACTATCAAATAACGGTCGTGTTTCGACAAAAATAAAAGGAAATTTATCTAAACAATAGTTGCCCAGCTCTTCTTTTACTATAAAAATTTGATTTTCAGGGTTCGCATATTCAAATATTTCATGTAAATAATAGATATCAGCTTCATTTCTTTGTGTCAAATATATAACGGCAGACAAGTCTATAACTATGTTTTCATAGTACTTTAATAAGTCTTTTATTTCATCATAATTAAATCTATGAAAATTAAATTTTTCTTTTGATTTTTTTTCATGATACTTATCAAATTCTTCTTTGTTTCTATATGTGTATAAAACTAATTTTGTCATATTATTTTTTCCAGAACCAGCCTTTAAATTTGCTTAACCAACCCCAACACTTTTTTATAGGTTTACCTTTTTGATAATATACATCTTGAATAATTGCAATTAAATCGATATAGTAATATTTTTCTTTAATATTTTTATTATCTTTAGATTTTATCTCTATTGAAGAACTTTTTATTATTTTTCCTTGAGTGTCCGTTTTTGCACCTATTTCAGTTAAATAGTTGAATGTGTTCATATTAATAGTTTCTTCATCAACTAGACTTTTATAAATTCCGATAATAGAAACTTTACCTATCAACAAATCATTTATACTGTATTTATTTTCAAATTCGGATTGCAGATCCAGCGGAATCTTTATTATTATTTTTTCTCCACTATTAAGTTTTGCGTATAATAAATATGCATAGTCTTGTAACATTGATGATACAATATTGCTTATTTGAATACCCTCAACATTCATCCCTTTAAGAGTATCTCCCTTTAGAACAATTATTTGTCTTAGGTTTTCTTCATTCAATATTTGCAATTGAATTTCATCTATTTTTACAAGTTGCCCTTCCTTAATGTCGTTACAACTAGTAACTTTAATGCATTTATTGATTATTTTATCCAACAATCTAGATTTTGTTGTTTTAACTTCAAATGTTTCTATTATTTTAGACACAGCATTTTGAACTGATGTTTTAGACTGATTTATTGATGCACTTGCTTGTGCCAAATAACTTAATTTACCGTCTAAAGTTGTTGTTTTAGTATTAGAGAATTCATTTGTTCTTTCTTTTATCCTTGAACTAATAACTTCATTGTCTATCATCATTGAAATTTCATAAGTTTTTAGAAAATTCAAATAATAAATATTAAAAGATTCGGCCTGAAGTTCAATTGATTCATTAATCTTTTTCATGTTGCAATTATACAACAAAATAATAGAGAATGATGCTATCTGGACTACCAGCACCACCATTTATAAAAAGAGACCAATTAGGGTCTCTTTTTTAATGTTAAATTTTTTCTCATTTCTTTTGACATTTAATTTGTATTAAATATTATTATTTTATGGACACGTGGCTTTTAAAAACATTCAGGTTGGAGAGGTATATTTTTGCTGTTTTGATGGCGCTTTCTATGGTTTTACTTGCTGAGGTTAGCGGTGAAAGGGAAATTATTTTTCCTGAAATTTGTGCGCTTACTATTGGTGCTTGGATTTCGGAACAGCAGCCTTGGAAGGTAAATAAAAGAAGAATATTTTTCTTGATGTCGGCTGCTGCATTGTTTGGGGTTTTAGTTGTAAGATTTTTGCAGATTCCTTTAATTTTTCAGGTTTGTGTTTGTTTTGCTTTTGCGGGGTTAATTTTAACTCTTTTTAAAACAAATTTTATTCCTATAATTTCAGCTTGCATTTTGCCTGTTTATCTTAGAACTACAAGTTTTATATACCCTGTTTCGGTTGTAATAATGGCACTATTTATAATTTTTGCGCAATGGGTAATGGAAAAAGGACGTATGCGCCCTGTGAATAAATTTGAGCCGGTTAATTTTAGTTTAAAAAGTCAAATAATAAAGTGGGCTAAATTGCTTGTTGTTTTTGGCTTAATTGCACTTATTCCATTCAGGGTTCATCAAATATATTTTTTAGCACCTCCTTTAATTGTAATGTTTTGCGAACTTTCAAACCCAAAAAGCCCCGCAAGGAAAAAACCCTTATACATTGCTTTTTTAATGGCATTTGCCGCTTTTATAGGAAGTTTTTTCAGGCTTATTTTTAATGTATATTTTAATTTGCCTTTATCTTTTTGTACATTAATTGCATGCGTAGTTTTATTTTTTGCACTAAGTAAAATAAAAATTAACTTTCCCCCCGCAGGCGCTATTTTACTAATTCCAATGATTTTAAACAAAAATTTGCTTTTAGCTTTCCCTTTTGAAGTTTTAATCGGTTCTTTTATATTAACTTACGTTGCAATTTTTTTGTTCAAAGAAAAAGAAGAAAGTGTGTGACCTATGCAAAAAATTGAAATTTTATCAGGCGATATTACAAAATTAAATGTTGATGCTATTGTAAATGCTGCAAATAGAACCCTTTTAGGCGGTGGTGGTGTAGATGGTGCAATTCATAGGGCAGCCGGAAAAGAACTTTTGGAAGAATGTAGAGCTTTAAATGGTTGCGAAACAGGAAAATCTAAAATAACTAAAGGATACAATTTGCCTTCAAAGTTTGTAATTCACACAGTCGGACCTGTTTATTCAAACGGAAAAAGAAATGAAGACGAGCTTTTAAAATCTTGTTATTTGACAGCTTTAAATCTTGCCGTTCAAAATAATATTAAAACAATAGCTTTTCCTGCTATTTCTTGCGGGGTGTACCGTTTCCCGATTGATAGGGCGGCAAAAATTGCGGTTGAAACGGTTAAAAATTTTATATCCAAAAATGAACAAATAGAAAAAGTTATTTTTATTGATATAAATAAAAATGTTGTTGAAGAATATAAAAAGCTTATTTAGTTATACTTTTGTAAATAAAATTAAATACTTAGCGGTTTTTGTCGATAAATCAAATATATTAAAGGAAGGTTAAAAATGTCAGACGAATTAAATGTAAATGGTTATATTTGCGCAAGCAATAAGGTTTATGACAGTTTGAAGTCTGAAAATATATCCAAAGATAATTTAGCTAAACTTGATAAAAATTCTGACAATAAAATTTCGGAAGACGAACTTGTGGAATTTGATGACAAAGAAGAAGAATCCGCAAGTAAAAAAACATACAGCGACAATCCGCAAATAGCATCTCTTGAATTACAGTATGAAAAAGAGCAAGAAGATATTGTCAAATATCAAAAAAGAATTGCAGACCTTATGGTGTTAAAAAATAAAACAAGGGTGAATGTTGCAAGTGCTTCAAAAAATGAAACAAAAGAAGCTCTTATGTCAAAATTAGACAATATTCAAGGAGAAATAGACGAATATAATACAAAAATAATCTCAAGTTTAAATAATATGGGAACCATAAGTGCAAACATCAAAAACATTCAAACACAAATTGAAAATACAAAAACATCATACACTGCCATTCAAGCAAATTCAAATGCTTCAACTGCATCAACAAGTACAAATGCAGTTTCAAATACAGCATCTGCTTCCCTAAATGTTCAAACAGGCACAGGGCAAGAACTTATGAATGTTACAGGCGATTTATCAATTTGTCTTGACAGAGTAGCTGAAAGCCTTAATACATCAAGGCAAGGTGCAGCAGATTATATCACAACTCTATGCAATACAATAAGCAATGGCGAAATTAATCCAAAGGTAATTCTTTCTCAAATTTTTTCAGAATCATCCGGAATACAATCATGTTCAACCACAGCAACATCAAAATTTGTCGGCTTAGGGCAAATGTCGGCTGTTGCAGTTGAAGAAATAAACAGGCAATTTGGAACCAACTTTACATTTAGCGATATGGATAATGCTGCCAAAAACTTAGAAGCAATGGTTTATTTAATGACATATCAATATAGAAGGTATGATAACAATATAGCAGCAGCCATTACAGCTTATAACGTAGGGCATTATTCAGGCACTGTAAATAATTATGCCAAAAAAATTCTTTCAAGAGTTTAAAATCGAAATATTTACCTCTCTAAAATTTATGTGATAGCATAAAGAAAAGAGGAGACAAATTATGAAGGTTTTATTGTTTAACGGCAGTTCAAACGAAAAAGGCTGCACTTATACGGCACTTTTAGAAATTTCAAATACATTAAACAAAGAAAATATTGAAACGGAAATAATTCAAGTTGGAAAAAATGCCATAAGAGATTGTATCGGATGCTCAGGCTGTAGAAAAAACGGGGGCAAATGCGTTTTTGGCGATGACATTGTAAATGATGTCATTGAAAAAGCAAAAGAAGCAGACGGCTTTATTTTTGGCTCACCTGTTTATTATGCACATCCTTCAGGCAGAATTTTATCTTTTATGGATAGAATTTTTTATGCAAATTCAGCCGCTTTTAAATTTAAACCTGCTGCAGCGATAGTTTCTGCAAGAAGGGCCGGCACAACAGCTTCCATTGATGCAATGACAAAACATTTTACAATTAATAATATGCCTGTCGTTTCTTCAAATTACTGGGCAATGGTTCATGGAAGGCAAAATACCCCCGATGATGTTAAGCAAGATTTAGAAGGCTTACAAATTATGAGAACATTAGGGCAAAATATGGCTTGGCTTTTAAAATGCATTGAGCTTGGAAACAAAAACGGAATTTTTCCGCCCAATTTAGAAGATAAAATTTATACAAACTTCATAAGATAAGCTTTATAAAAATTTTTTCTTCAATTATAATTTTTATGTAATTAACAAAGGAAACAATATGAATATCAACGAAAATTATTTGAATTTGGAAGAAAGCTACCTTTTTTCAACCGTAGCAAAAAAGGTGAACGAATTTATTCAAAATAATCCGGATAAAAAAGTGATAAGGCTTGGTATTGGCGATGTTACGCTTCCTTTATGTAAAGCAGTAATTGAAGCTATGCACAATGCTGTAGATGAAATGGCAAAAAAAGAAACATTTAGAGGATATGGTCCTGAACAAGGGTATGACTTTTTAAGAGAAAAAGTTCAAGCTTATTATAAAAAAAGAAATGTTGAACTTGAACTTGATGAAATTTTTATTTCAGACGGTGCTAAAAGTGATGTAGGAAACATTTTAGACATTTTTTCAAAAGATAATGTCATTTTAGTTCCGGACCCTGTTTATCCTGTTTATGTAGACACAAACATAATGGCGGGCAGAAAAGTTATTTTTGCAGATGCAAACAAAGAAAACGGCTTTTTGCCGTTGCCTGATAGTAACCAAAAAGCAGACATCATCTATATTTGCTCTCCAAACAACCCGACAGGGGCAGTATATAACAAAGAGCAATTAAAAAAATGGGTTGATTATGCAATTTCAAACAATGCAATCATCTTATTTGACGCTGCTTATGAATGTTTTGTTTCTGATGAAAAACTTCCAAGAAGCATTTTTGAGATTGAAGGCGCTAAAAATTGTGCAATAGAATTTTGTTCTTTATCAAAAACTGCGGGCTTTACGGGCACAAGATGCGGTTATACGATTGTTCCAAAACTTTTGGGCAAATTAAATAAATTCTGGCTAAGACGCCAAACAACAAAATTTAACGGTGTTCCATATATTATTCAAAGGGGCGCTGAAGCCGTGTTTACGGAAAAAGGGCTTGATGAAATTAAAGAAAACATTAATTATTACAAAGAAAATGCAAAAGTTATTTCTGAAACACTGGATAGGTGCAATATCTGGCATGTGGGCGGTAAACATTCGCCTTATATCTGGTTAAAATGTCCAAACAATATGAAATCTTGGGAATTTTTTGATCTTCTTCTTGAAAAAATTCAAGTGGTGGGAACCCCTGGCTCAGGCTTTGGTAAAAACGGCGAAGGCTTTTTCAGATTAACTTCATTCGGTTCAAAAGAAAATACAATCGAAGCTATGAAAAGATTTGAAGAAGCGTTTAAACCTGTTAATGTATAAAGAAAAAACCCGAGCAAAAAGCTCGGGTTTTTTAAACGGTTTCAAGGTTATCATAAAATTGTGCAACTTTTTCATCAACCATAACTTTTTTAGGGTCAAAGTTATATAAAAACAAACCTTCTAATGTTTTAATGCGGCTAATTGCGACATAGGCTTGTCCTTTTTCGAAAATTTTTGAACAATCTACAACTAATTTATCTAAACTCATGCCTTGAGATTTATGAATTGTTATGCCGTATGCAAGCCTTATTGGAAATTGCTGCCTTTTTGCAATTAAAATTTCATTATTATAAAATTCAAAGTCGTGCCTTGGCACTTTATAGTTAATACCGTTGTCAAAATTTATTGAAATGTAATTGTCAAAAATTTCATCTACTGTGCCGCATGAACCGTTGATTAAACCTTTTTCAAAATCTAAATTTATCAAAAGCATAACTCTTGCACCTGTTTTAAGAGAAATATTTTTTTCTGCACGACAAATAGAATCAATTCGCTCTAAAATTTTATTATCAGCTTCTTGCGCCTCTAAAACAGGTTTTCCGTCTTTATAAACGACATCTTTTGCACAAAGGTTGTATTCTTTTGAATTTATATTGTTAAACATTTTTTGATTGTATGAATCTGCCTCTATATTTGTTGCATAAATGTGCAAAATATCAGATGTTGTTGAAAGCTCTTTAAATTCTCTTGATTTTAAAAGCTCTATATCGCTTGCAGCAAGCTTATTTGTTCTCATATTCGATAAAGCTTTTATGAAATTTTCTTCATTTTGACGATAGCTTTTTGTTAAAATAACATTTTTTAGGTTTAATTCTTTCCATAAATCAGATTCAAAGCAATATTTTTGTTCTTTTCTTTCTTTAATTTCGACAGGCGGTAATTGGAAAAAATCGCCGATTAAAATTAGCTGAATACCGCCAAAAGGAGCGTCTGTTTCTCTTATTATTCTTAAAACTTTATCAACATATTCAAAAGTGTGAATATCAAGCATGGAAACTTCATCAATAGCAAGCATTTCGCATTTTTGAATTTGATTTTTTATTGACCTTTTTGTCATAATTTTTTCTGCGGTTTTTTCAACAGAACCCTTGCAAATACCAACCCCTGCCCAAGAATGAAGGGTTTGTCCTTTAACATTAACGGCAGCTATTCCCGTTGTGCTTGTTATTGTAAGTTTTTTATCAAATTGTTCTTTTAATT
The DNA here is from genome assembly GCA_944325175.1 of Candidatus Gastranaerophilales bacterium. Classification (GTDB taxonomy): domain Bacteria; phylum Cyanobacteriota; class Vampirovibrionia; order Gastranaerophilales; family Gastranaerophilaceae; genus Galligastranaerophilus_A. The sequence goes on from CALUYZ010000004.1 coordinate 73,758, forward strand.
TGTTTAAAATATAACTTTTGCCTGTGCCTGCATGACCTGTTATAAAAACGTTTTCATCATTATTAATTAACTTGATAATTTTTTCTAAATTTGTGTCTTCTTCTTTTATTTCTTCTTTCGGCTTTATTTCAGTTGGTTCTGTTTTTTCTTGTACGTATAAAACAGGTCTTCCGAGTGCAACTTTTTTAACAATTAATAAACCTTCATTAACTAAATTTTCAATTTCCGTTTCAATTAAATTTAAAGTAGATGATGCTAAAAGCCCAAAATATTTTGAATTTAGCGCATCTTTATTGTGGGCATTATCTTTTAAACTTTTACTGCCTTTTAAAATTTTAGCAATGCCGCTTTTTCCGTAAAAACCGTTAAATTCTTTAATGCAAGATAAAATTGAATTTTTTATATTGTCTTCATTTTTATCAAATTCAATTTCATTGTTGCAAGGTTTATTTTCTGTTTCCTGTTCTTCAATTTGCGATTTATTATAAAAAACATAGCTTATAAATTCGCCCTTTTGATTTATTCTGGTGAATTTTATCGGTCTTATTTCAAAATTAGGTTTTATTGCTTGCAATTCATTTTTAGAATACCAAACAGACGACAAAAAGCCGTTTTTAATTTTATAACATTCCAAAACACATTGAACAAAAGGGCTTGGAAAAACGTTCCCAAGAGAATTTTCATGGGGTGTAACAATATGTTGCGAAAGTGCATAACAACGCTTGGTCAACTGTTCATAAGACATTTCACCAAACAATAATTCTTCCAGCAGTTCATCGAAATAACGAAAATCGTTTTCCATAACTTGTATTTTACAATAAAAAGTATTATAAATACAAAATGAACCATTTTTCTTTTTGGTCGTTGTAAATTCTAAAGGGGGGATTTATGAAAAAATCATTTTATTTATTTATGCTTATTAGTTTTATATTTCTTGGTGCAATGCAAGCCTTTGCGCTAAATTCTTATGACAAATACGGTCAAAAAACAGGAATTTACAGAGAAACATCAACAGGAATAGATAAATACGACAAATATGGCTCAAAAACAGGAAGCTACAGAAAAACCTACTCCGGATACGATTCTTATGATAAATACGGTTCAAAAACAGGAAGTTTCAAAAAAACATCATCCGGCTATGATGAATATGATAAATATGGTTCAAAAGTAGGCAGCTACAAAGAAACAAGCAATGGAACAGTTATCAAATACGATAAATACGGTCAAAGAACCGGTTCATTTAAAAAAGATTCAATGGGAAATATAACAGAATATGATAAATATGGGCAAAAAATGGGAAGTTATAAGTAATTCAGGCAATTAAAAACTTTTATTTTATGCTATTTTAAATAAAAAAAGGGGGCAAAAATGATTTTTGAAGGTTTAGATGAAAACGGCAATGAAAAACAATTTAATTTAGACGATTTTTTAGGCAAAAAAGTTATTTTATATTTTTACCCGAAAGATAACACAAAAGGTTGCACCCAAGAAGCCTGCGATTTCAGAGATAATTTTAACCGCCTAACCCCTTTTGCAACCGTTATTGGAGTTAGCCCCGACAGCATCAAAAGCCACAAAAATTTTAGAGAAAAACAAAACCTAAATTTTATTTTACTATCAGACCCAAACCACACTTTAGCTGAAAAGTTTGATGTTTGGAGAGAAAAATCAATGTATGGCAGAAAATATATGGGAATTGAACGCTCAACTTTTATTTTAGATGAAAAAGGCGCAATTCAAAAAGAATGGCGCAAAGTTAAAGTAAAAGGGCATGTTGATGAAGTTATAAATTATCTAAAAACTAATTAATATTAAGCGATATTAATTTAAAAAACTAAATTCTGTTAATTTTTTTATTGTTGCAATTTTATTAAATTGGCAGTAAAAGGTTTTTTAATTTGAAAATATCTTTAAATAATATAAATTTCAAAATGGTTGAACCCGTAAATTGTAAAGCAATTTCTAATTTGCATTTTATGGGACAGTTTAATGAAGATAAATTTCAAAAAGATGAAACTTTTGCAGATGACCCTATAAGCTATATAAATGGCAAATTTCAAAATACGGAAAAAATGGCAAAATATTTGCCAAATGTTTGTGCAGCACTTTTAAAAAATGATGAAAATGCAAGAAATATAGCAGCATTAATTGATTATGCAGCTAAAAACAATATGCCCTCTGATTTTATAATGGATTTATTGGCTGACCCAAAATTAAACCCTTTAATAACAGAAGAATTAAAAGCAAAAGATGTTGAAATTCCGACTTTTAAAAGTCAAAAAGAAGCAATAGAAAATTCAAAAACAGGTGACATTTTTCTTTTGGCGGAAAATGATTTTATTTCAATTAAAACACAAAATGATGAAATCGCCCCGTTAAAAATTACCCCAAAAACTTATAAAAAGCTTTTCCCGCCTGTTATAGGCAAAGTTACAACACAAAATCTTGCATCCGATTGTTATTTATTAGGGGTTTTAAATGCCATGATGAATAACCCCAAAGGAAAAGCTAAAATTCTTTCAATGTTTGAAGAAAAAAATGGAAATATTTATCTTAATTATGAAAACGGCAATTTAGAGCATGAATTTAAAGACGGTAATTTGCCCGATAACACAGATTATTTAAGGCTTGCTAATGCACCTTTGGGCATAAAAATGGTTGAATACGCTTATGGAGATGAGCTTGAAGAAAAAAGTTTAAGATACGGCGAGAAAGAAACTTTAAGCCACGCCAATTCAATGCTTCCGCCATATTATCCGAAATATTTGAAAGTTGCAGACTACTTAAGAGATAAAAACGGCTCAATCGGGAATTTCATGCAAACCATTGGTTTAAAAGATATTGAAAAATGCAATTTAATGACTCCAAACGGGCAAAAGAAACTCGTGGACTCTTTTTATGACCTTAACGGTTTTGAAGATAAAATTTTTGTCGCAGCATCCAATCAAACGCCAACAAAACTGAAAAACGGAACAATAACAAAACCAAACCATGCTTATGTTATTGAACCCTATACGGAAGATAAAAGAATAAAATTCAGGTTGTATAATTCCTCAAATTCAGCATTTTATTCTGATATAAATTTAATTGATATTATAAATTCATTTTCAAGAATTTATATAGGAAAAATTACAAGCTAAAATTTAATTGTTCAAAATCAACAGGGGTATTTTCGACGTTTAATTTTGCGATTTTTACGGTTTTGTTTAAACCGTGGTAGTCGCTTCCGCCTGTTGTTTTTAGGTTATATTTTTTGGCGCAAGAGAGAAGAAAATTGATTTCATCTTGATTATATCTTGAATAGTAACATTCAAGACCTAAGATGCCATTTTGAACCATGGTATCAAGTTTTGGAAGAAATTCTTCTTTTTTTAGGTGAAGTTCGCCTTCGCCGCCTAAAGGGTGCGCCCAAATAGGGATGCCGCCTGCGTTTTTAATTGTTTGAATGGCTTTGGTGCCATTAAACCTTGTGTTTCCTGTTTTGCAGCCGTCTAAATATTTTTTCATAGCCGAAATGTTATCGGGTGCTAAACCTCTTTTAACCAAGATGCTTGCAAGGTGGATTTTAACAACGCTATGTCTTGAATAGAGCCAATTTAATTCTTCATTTGTAAACTCAAAATTATGAACATCTTTTAGATATTTAATTCTTGTTTCAAGCTTTTTTCTTCTTAAAATTTTTCCTTCTTCAATTAATTTTTTTAAATCTTCATTGTTTATATCTACAAAATAGCCTAAAATGTGGCATTTTATGTTTTCTAAAAGGCAAGTGAGCTCAACCCCTTTGATAAACCCTTTTGAAAAATATTTTTGCATTTCCTCGCACCCTGAAACCGTATCATGGTCAGTTAAGGCAAAAATTTCAATTTTTTCTTTTTTAATTATTTCAGAAAGTTCAAAAACGGTGTCGCTGCCGTCAGAATTATTGCTATGTAAGTGAAGATCAAATTTTGTCATTTTTATATTCTTTTTAAAATTAAAGATGTATTTATTCCGCCAAAGGCAAAATTGTTTGTCATAATGTAGTTAACATCAAGGTTTCTGCCTTCATTCATTATATAATCAAGTTCGCCGCAGTTTTCATCAACATTTTTTAAATTCAAATTTGGCGAAAACCATTTGTTTTTCATCATCATAATGCTTAAAATTGCTTCAATAGCACCGCATGCGCCTAAAGTATGCCCTGTATAGCTTTTAATTGTGCTTATTGGAACATTGTTTTTGCCAAAAACATCTTCCACGGCTTTTGATTCAGCTATATCGCCATTAATTGTGCCTGTGCCATGGGCATTAATATAGCCTATATCAGATGGGTTTAAGTTAGCGGAATTTAGGGCAAGCCTCATAACATCTGCCATTTTGTCTTTATTTGGGTTTGTTATGTGGTTGCCATCCGTATTTGTTGCAAAGCCCACAATTTCAGCGTAAATTTTAGCACCCCTTTTAATTGCGCTTTCATATTCTTCTAAAATTAAAGTTCCTGCGCCTTCACCAATTACAAGCCCGTCTCTTTCTTTATCAAAAGGCCTTGGGGTAAGATTTGGGGTTGAATTTTTAGAGCTTGTTGCATATAAAGTATCAAAAACGCCAACTTGTGTGGGGTGAATTTCTTCCGCTCCCCCTGCAATCATAATGTTTTGATAGCCGTCTTTAATTGCTTCATAAGCATACCCAATTCCCATAGAACCTGATGTGCAGGCGGTGGAAGTTGGAATAAGCCTGCCATTTGTTTTAAAATAAAGGGAAATATTAACGGCTGCTGTTTGGGGCATCATTTTAATGTATGAACCTGAATTTAAGAGCTTAACTTTTTTATCAATGCACATTGAATAAAAATCTAATAGTGCATCCATTGAACCCATTGATGAACCATAGCTGACACCTGCAGTTTTAACGATTTCATCTCCTAATAAATTAGCATCCGTTAGGGCATCTTCTGCAGTTTTAACGGCCATAACAGAAATTCTGCCCATTGTTCTTGTAACTTTTCTTGTAAAATGGCATGGTACTTCAAAACCAACCACAGGGGCGCCCAATGAGGTGTTCAACCTGTCATATTCAGTTAATTTTTCCCAAACCTGAACGCAATTTTTATAGGTTTTAAGCCTATTAAATGCGCTATCTAAGGTTGACCCTAAGGGGGATGCTATTCCTAAGCCTGTTATTACAACTCTTTTTTTCAAATGTAAAGCCCCCCGTTTACCCCTATTACTTGGCCTGTAATATAGCTTGCTTCTTTTGATAAAAGGTAATTTGCAAGGCTTGCAACCTCATCAGCTTTACCCATTCTTTTCATTGGAATTGATTTTACAATTTCAGGGGGTAATTCTTCTGTCATATCGCTTTCAATAACCCCAGGCGCAATGCAATTAACGGTTATATTTCTTTTTGCAACTTCACGGCTTAGAGCCTTAGTGGCGCCAATTAACCCTGCTTTAGATGCGCTGTAATTAACCTGCCCTCTATTTCCCGTTTGGCCTGAAATTGATGACATTACAACAATTCTGCCTTCTCTTTTTTGAATTAAAGGCATAATTAAAGGTTTTAGCACATTATAAAAACCGTTTAAGTTTACATTAATAACATCATCCCATTCAAAATTTTCCATACTTGGGAACGGGTTATCTTTTGCAATTCCCGCATTTAAAATAATTCCATAGTAAACCCCGTTTTTTTCAATGTCATCAAGCAAAATTTTTTCACATTCATCTCTATTTGAAACATCAAAAGAAAGACATCTTACATTCACCCCTAATTTTAAAATTTCTTCTTTTATGGGGTTTAACCTTTCTATATTTTTTGAACAATGCAAAACTATATCAAACCCGTTTTTTGCAAGATAGGTTGCACAAGCTTTTCCAATTCCTCTTGAACTTCCTGTTATTAAAACTTCACTCACTTTTCAATAATTCCTCAATGCTTTCGCCCTGATAAACATTAACGCTGGCGCTTAAAACCTCGTTATCATTATTATCATATATTAAACAATCAAAAACAACAATTTCATTATCGCTAAAAACTTCATGGGTTTTAACTTTATAATCAATTCCTTCAATAAAATAATCAATATTGTTGTTATAAAGCCTTGAACCTAACAAAAGCCCCGGTTTTGGGCTTTTACAGCCGTTTTTAAAATATGAATAACAGCCAATGGTTTGTGCCATAAATTCAATTCCTGCTAAAGAATTTATCCCTTTATCTTTTTCAAAAAAAACTTTTTCAGGGTAAACACTAAAGGTTGATGTCAGTGAATTATTTTCAATATCAATATCTAAAATATCATCCAATAAAATCATAGGTTTTTTATGAGGAAGAATTTTTTCTAAGTTATATTTTTTATTCATCATCTACCCCCAATAAAATTGCCGTGTTTGTGCCGCCAAAACCAAAAGATGTACAAAGGCAGGTTTTTAATTTTTCTGTTACCGTGTTTTTATCAGCTAAAAATATTTTCGGTATTGTTTCATCATAAAACCCGTCATAAATATGTGGAAAAACTTTATTCCCCCCGTTTTCTAAAAGTTTAGCACAAAGCGCAATTTCAATTCCTGCAGCTGCCCCCAAACAATGCCCCGTTAGAGGCTTAGTTGAGCTTGCAGGAACTTTATTTCCAAAAATTGAACTTATTGCAACAGCTTCCATTAAATCATTTGCAATTGTTCCTGTGCCATGCAAATTAATGTAATCAACATCAAAATTGCCATTTAGGGCCTCTTTAATTGCCCTTATTGCCTCAATTCCATTTGGGTCAGGCGTTGTTGAATGGTAGCAATCTGTTGTTTCACCCATTCCTTTCACTTTAATTTTGCCCCCTTGTTTTTGAAGAATAAAAGCAGCGGCTGCTTCACCAATGTTGATGCCTTTTCTATTTTTGCTAAAAGGGTTTGTTTGGTTTTTATCTAAAATTTCAAGAGAATCAAACCCATATAAAGGAAGCTTTGAGATAGCATCTGTATTAATCACAAGAACGGTTTTTGCAAGGTTAGAATTTAAAATTTCATCTGCAATTAAAAATGCTTTTATTCCTGATGAACAGGCGGTTGAAACGGATGTATAAAAATTTTTAAGCCCAAAAAATTTATGAATAAATTCTGCAGGGTTTCCAATTTCAAAATGCTTAGGGTTTTTTGTTATTTCATATTCATTAACACCTGTATTTGTTGTAGCGCAAACAACTGCAAGGTTATTTTTGTCATATTCTTCAATATTTAATGGCTCAATACATTTTAATAAAATTTGATTACATCTTATGTTGTAATCTTCATCTTCAATTTCAGGAAGTTCAACATTAATTTTTGCAATTCTTCTTTTATTTTCAATACAAAATAAATCCGCTCTTCCTAAAAGCGCATTTTCAAAAACTTCATCAATATTACTTCCTAAATTGCAAATTGCATTATATTTAATAATATCCATTTGTTGTATAATTTTACCATGGAAAATAGCTGTTTTTTTGTAAAAGATTTTTATTTTATAAAGCAAAATGAAGAAATTGACCTTTCTTTCATTCCGCCTCTTATAAGGCGAAAATTAAGCAATATTGATAAATTAACGGTTTGCGCCATAAATAAAATTTATAATGATAAAGTGGATGAAATTGTTTTTTCATCTAAAGTTGGGGAATTTGACAGGCTGAATTCCATTATTTCTCAATATCAAGAATTTGATGAAGTTTCGCCTTCAACATTTTCAGGTTCTGTTCATAATTACCCTGTCAGCTTTTTTACCCTTTTTAAAAAAATAACAATTCCATACTATGCGCTCTCTTCAGGTGATAATTCCTTTTATATGGGGCTTATAAAAGCTGTTATTTCAAAAAAAGAAAACGTTTTATATGTTTATTCCAATGATGTTACAATTTCAATTTTAATTTCAAAAAAAGAAGGAAAGAAATTTAACTTAAATGAAATTCCAAAATCTCCAAATGATTTTATAAATTTTATTGAAGGGCAAAATTAATGAAATTTATAAGGTCAATTATAACAACATTTTGCTTTATTGTTTTTGGAGTTGGAGCAATATTTTTAAATTTTTTAATTTTTCCTTTTATTAAAAAAGATAAAATTTTATGCTCTAAAATAATTCATAATTCTTGGAAATTTTTCACCCGCTTTTTATCAGTTGTGGGACTTATTGGGGTTGACATCAAGCATTTAGAAAAAATTGAAAATAAGGTTATTGTTGCAACTCACCCAAGCTTTATTGATATTGTAATTTTAATCGGGTTAATTCCAAAAACCACTTGTTTTGTAAAAAAAGAACTGACCAAAAATTTTGTTATGAAAAATATAGTAAACAGCATTTTTATATCTAACGACCTTGAAATAGACGATATGAAAAAAGAAACTAAAAAAATGCTTGATATGGGCTTTAATTTAATAGTTTTTCCCACAGGTTCAAGGCACAGAAAAAATGAACACCCGAAAATTAAAAAAGGTGCAGCAACAATAGCCTTAAATGCAAATAAAGATATAATTCCTGTTGAAATAACGACAAGTGAAGATTTTCTTTTTATTCACCAGCCCTTTTATGCAGCGGGTAAAAAACGGGTTATATTTGAAATTGAACAGCTTGATACAATTAAAATTGAAAATTTTCAACAAAAAACTGAAATTGAAAATAAAAAAGAACTTACAAAAGAAATTGTAAATAAACTTTATAGCTGATATAATTTTCTTATGGAATTAAATGCTGAAATTAAAAATTTAATTATAGAGGCGCTTCAATTAGAAGACATTACGCCTGATGACATCATTGACGATGAACCTTTGTTTGGCGACGGCTTAGGGCTAGATTCGATTGATGCCTTAGAACTTGGCATGGCAATTAAAAGAAAATATAAAATTACATTATCTTCAAACAAAGAAGAAAACAAAAAATATTTTTATTCGATAAATACATTAAGTGATTTTGTGAGATCTAAAATTAATGGCTAATTATACAAAAGAAGACATTTTTAAAGAATTAAAAGATATATTAATTGAAGAATTGGAAATAAACGAAGCTGATATTAATATGGATGCCAATTTGTTTTCAGATTTAGACCTTGATTCAATCGATGCTGTTGATATTGCAGTCAGGATGCAAAAATTTACCGATAAAAAATTAAGCCCTGAGGAATTTAAAAAAATTAAAACAGTTGGCGATGTTGTGGAAGCTACCTATGGGCTCATTCATAAATAAAATTAAAAAATTGAATGGTTTTTTGCCTTTTTTAGGGCTTATATTTGTTATTGTTGCGCATCATTTTACAGATATAATATATTTTAAATTTTACCCGCCCATTATGAATTTTTGCATTTTTTCTATCTTTTTTTTTCTTTATTTCAAAAATATACGGTTATTCAAAAGCTTGCACTTAAAATGGAACCTGATATAACGGATGTTACCCTTAAATATACAAGAAATTTAACTTATATTTGGGCAATTTTTACATTTTTAAATTTTTTGGTTTCCATTTATACGATTTTTTTACCGAAAGAAATTTGGGCGCTTTATAACGGCTTTATTTCATATTTTCTTGTCGGGCTTATTTTTATTATAGAATATATTGTAAGAATTAATTTTAAGAGGAAGTATGGCAAATAATTTCTTTGAATATTTTGAATCTAATAAATACGATAAGAAAATTATTTTAAAAAGTTCAGATAAAAATTATTCCGTTTTAGACGTTAAAAACCTTTTAAAAAACGGCTATTTCGGGAACATTGAAGCTTTTCAAATTATTCTTGAAACAATAAAAAACGTTTTAGAAAATAAAGAATATATTTTTCATTTTTCAACAAGCGGTTCGGCTTCAAATAAAGGAAAAATTATTGAAAAAAAACTATTAAATTTTGAATTGGAATGTCATGATTTAACAAAACAATTAAACCTTGATAAATATGAAAATTTAGAATTTTTTACAACAACCACGCTAAAACACATCTATGGTTTTGCGTTTCAATTTATAATTCCTTTTTTAAACGGCAATGTTGTTAATATAGATAGAATAAATTACCCTGAAGATGTTAACTTTGAAAATGCCGTTTTAATAACAACGCCTTCATTTTTGGATATGATGAAAAGATATAACGTAATTCCAAAAAATAAACCGAAAATCATAATGACGGCAGGCGCAAAAATTAAAGATGATGTCTATAAATTCGCAGAAACTATTGCAGATAGGGTTATTGATATATATGGAAGCACGGAAACAAGCACAATAGGCTTTAGAGAAAGTTCAAATACAAATAAATTAACCCTTTTAGACGGTGTTGAAATTATTTCTACGGGTATTGACGGCACAACAATAAAAACAAACTATTCTATTCAAAACCTTCAGCATATTGGGGATAGCATAAAACTTGACGGCAGAAATTTTGAAGTTTTAGGCAGGCTGGATAGAACGCTTAAAATTCAAGAAAAAAGAATTGACCTGAACATTTTGGAAAATAAAATTAAAGAAAACGAAATGGCGGCTGATTGTTTTTGTTTTGAACATAAAAATAAAGTTGCCTGCCTCTTAATTCCAACAGAAATTGGCAAAAGGGCGCTTTTTAATGAAGGAAAAATTGAAGTTATTAAAAAATTAAAGAAATTTTTAAAAGATGATTTTGAAATTATTCCTCAAAGGTGGAAATTTTATGATGAAATTCCAATTAATGAAAGAGGGAAAATAAATAAAGAAAAAATAAAAGAAATTTTTAATTTGAATTTATCTTTACCTTTAATTTTAAATTCTAAAATTGAAAAAGAAAAGGCAAGTTTTGAACTTTGCTTTTTATCTGATAGCAACTTTTTTAAGGGGCATTTTGAAAACTTCCCGATTTTAGCAGGTGTTGTGCAATTATTTTATGCAGATTTTTTTATTAAAAGGGCATTTAAAATTGATTGCCACGAAGGGCAAATAAGGAAAATTAAATTTTCAAATATAATTCGCCCGAATAAAAAGGTTCAATTAAATTTAATTAAAAATGAAAAAAATGTATCTTTTGAATATAGTGATAATGATAAAACTTATTCAGGCGGAGTATTTCCAATTAAAAATTATTTTGTAGGATAGTTTAATGAGAGAAATTAAAACAAGAACAAAAATTAAAATTCCTTTTTTCGACCTTGACCCGATGAATATCGTTTGGCATGGCAATTATGTTAAATATATTGAAATTGCAAGGTGTGATTTTTTCAAAAAAATTAACTATACCTACGATGAAATGAAAAAAGACGGGGTTATGTACCCAATCGCAAAAATGGACTTTAAATTTGTAAAATCTGCAAAATTTGAAGATGAAATTGAAATTGAAACAACTTTAAAAGAATTAGAGCCTGCAATTATGTTTAAATATGTTATTTACCATAACGGTAAAAAAATATTGTGTGCAAATACTATGCAAATAGGTGTTTCTATTGAAACCGGGGAAAGCTTATTTGAAGCCCCCAAAAGACTAAAGAAAGCGATTGATGAATTTATTGAATAGAATTTTAATTATTATATTTTGTTTTTTTATTTGCCTGAAAGTTGAGGCAAATGTTTTTGAGCATCCAAAACAATTAAACTATATTTTTCAAAAGCTGCCTGATTTAGAAAACATAAATTGTAAATTCTACCAAGAAAAAATTTCAAACGGGGTTAGTTTAAAATCAAGTGGCGATTTTTATTTTGATAAAAATAAAGGAGTTACATTTTATACAACATACCCAATTAAAACAACAACAAGCTATAATTCAAGCAGTTCTAAAAAAATTAATGATATAATAAGTGCAATAATAAATAAAAACTATAAAAAACTGGAAAAAGATTTCACCTTTTACTATGAAGAAGGCTGGGCTTTAGGGCTAAAACCAAAGAAAAATACCCCTGCTTTTAGCTACATTAAACAAATTGAAATTGGGGGAAATCAAAAAATGATAACAAATATTGAAATAATAACGGTTGATTCAATAATAACAAAAATCAGGTTTCAATGATAAAAAAAATTCTTTTTATAATAATTTCAATTTTAATTTTTATAGCCGCTTTTTTTGCGGCAAAAACCCCTGAAGTTAATCTTACCGGTGCTTTTTTAGATAAAAATTCAAACCTTGTAAAATTAGCAAATCTTTCATCAAATTATTTGACTGTTATTTTTGAAGCAGAAAATAAAGAAGATTTAGATGAAATTCAATCAGGGTTTAAAAAAGAAAACTTAAATTATAGAGAAATAACAGATATTTATAAAAATTACCCTGAAAATTTTTTATCTGATGAAATTAAAAATTTAATTATAGAAAAAAATTATAAAAAGCTTGATGAAATTGCTTTAAACCAGCTATATAGCCCTTTTTCATTAATTTTAGCGCCAATAAATTTAGACCCATATTTATTATCAACAAATTATTTATTGTCTAAAAATTTAGATGAAACAATAAAAGAAAAAGACGGCAAATTTTATTCAAAAGAAAATTTTAAAATAAAAGATAAAAAACAAATTGAGAACTTTTTAAAGCTTCAAAAAGAAAATGAAAAAGGGAAAATTTACCTTGCAGGGGCGCCCATTCATTCTTATTTAACAAGTGAAAAGTCTTCTTTTGAAATAAATTTAATTTGCATTATTTCAACAATAGCTTTGATTTTGCTTTTTAAATTTTATTTTAAAAATATAAAAATTTTAATTCCTGTTATTTTGAGCATTTTATTTGGGTTTTTGTTTGGGTTTTCAATTTCAACATTAATTTTCAAAAAATTGCACATTTTAACATTTGTTTTTTCAACCACATTAATTGGTATAAGCCTTGATTATTCCCTTCATTCTTTTTTGGTTGGCGATGAAAAAAAATTTATTAAAAATTTAACCGTTTCAATGCTAACAACTGTTTTTGCGTTTTTAATTCTTCTTTTTTCAAATATGGAAATTTTAAAACAAATCGCAATTTTCACATCTTTTGGGCTTATTGGGGTTTACCTTTTTGTTGTTATATTTTTATATAAAAAAGTAAACCTTAATCCTAAAAAAACATTTGAAATTGAAAATAAAAAAGTAAAAGTTGTTTTAAGCGTTTTTATTTTGTTGGTTTTAATTTTGGGCGGAACCAAAATTAATTTTAATGATGATATAAAAAATTTATATAAACCAACAAAAAAACTGGAATTTGCTGAAAAAATTAATTCTGAAATTTTTAATTCAAAACAGCCGAATTTTATTTTGGTTGAAGGAAAAAATTTAGATGAAATTCTTCAAAAAGAAGAAAAATTAAATATCAAAAATTCAATTTCAATTTCAAATTTTATTCAATCAACAAAAAAACAAAAAGAAAACCAAAAGCTTGTTCAAAATTTATATAAAAATAATTTAGATAACTATGCAACATTTTTATCTAAAAGCGAAATTCAAAAATTAAAAAATAAAGAATTTAAAATTTATGATGTTGAAAATTTTCCTTTGAAAAAAGATTTTATGCTTGATAATTCAACAAGTTTTATAATGACAAATGAAAAAATAAATGGTTCAATTAACCCTTCTGTTGAAATTACAAAGAAAATGACAGAACTTAGAAAAGAAATTTTATTTTTGGTTCCTTTTTTATATTTAGCTTTGTTTTTATTTTTAACCCTTTCTTTTGGAATTAAAAAAGGGGTTAAAATCATTACCCCGCCTTTAGTTGGCGTTTTATTTTCAATTTGTTTTTTGGGGCTATTTAATATAGAAATAAATTTATTCCACATTTTATCTTTAATTTTAATAACAGGTTTTAGCCTTGATTATTCAATTTTTAGGGCAAATTCAGGCGATGGTTCAAAGTGTGCCGTTTTTGTTTCATTTTTATCAACCGCATTTTCATTTCTTTTATTATCAACAACAAGCTTTAAATTAATAAGTTCAATCGGGCTTACTTTGTTTTTGGGTGTTACGGTTTCATATTTATTAAGCTTATTTATGGTAAAATCGAATAATGAAAAGTGAAAAGAAACATAAACTTATAGAAGCTTTATCTGAAGCGCAAAAAATTGCTTTTTCACCCCTAATGTTTCAGGCGGTTAATTGTTTAATTGAATTAAACATTTTAAATGAAATTGATTGCCGCCCACAAACAAAAAAAGAATTACAAGATAAATTAAATTTATCTGATTACATTTTATCAACCCTTTTAGAAGTTGCCCTTATAAATAAAATTGTAGAAAAAAAGGAAGAAAAATTTTATATAACACATATTGGCGAAGCCCTTTTATACGATGAGATGACAAGGGTTAATTTTAATTTTACAAAAGATGTTTGCTATATTGGCGCCAATAAATTAAAAGAATCTTTTTTATCTGAAACACCTTATGGCATAAAAGAAATTTTTAAAGAAGCAAAAACAATTTACCCCTACATTTCAAAATTGCCCGATAAAATGAAAAAAAGCTGGTATGAATTTGACCATTATTATTCAGATAATTGCTTTGATATTATTTATAAAATGATAACCCCAATATCAAAAATAACAGATATTGGCTGTAATACGGGCAAATTTGAAAAAATGGTTTTAAAAAATAACCCAAACCAAGACATTTTAATGGTTGATTTACCTGAAAACATTGAAATAATTAAAAATGACCCTGAACTTTCAAATTGCAATTTTTTTGCAACGGATATTTTAGATGAAAAACAAGAGCTGCCAAAGCTTTCAGGCGCTGTTTTTATGAGCCAATTTTTAGATTGCTTTTCAAAAGAACAAATTAAATTAATTTTAAATAAAATTTATAAAGCAAGCTCAAGCGATATTAAGGTTTATATTTTAGAGCCATTAATTGACAGGCAAAAATTTGAAGGCGCAAAATATTCAATAATCCATACCTCTCTTTATTTCACCTGTATGGCAAACGGCAAAAGCAAAATGTATAATTATTCAGATTTTGAAGAATTAATTAATGAAACAGGCTTTGAAATTAAAAATTCTTATGACGGGCTTGGGGCGCATGATTATACATTAATAGAATGTGTGATAAAAAAATGAAAAAATGGTTTCAAATGCCTGAATGTGCCGCAGGCAAAAAACGCCTTCTTTTAAGCTATTTTTTATATAAAATTTTTGGCTCCTCAATTTTAAGAATCATAGCCTTTTTTGTTTCTTTATCTGTTTTTTTGTTTAACAGTGAAAGAAGAAATTCATCAATTAAATTTTATAAATTAATTAAAAAACCGCCAATTCTAAGCACATACAGGCAATTTTTTAATTATGCAAATTCTTTGGTTGATAAAATAATTTCTTTTTCAGGAAATTTTGATACAAATAAATTTATTTTAAAAAACGACCCAAACATTTATAAAGGTGCATTTTTTATAACAACCCACATTGGAAACATTGAAATTTTAAGGTGTTTAATTGAAAAATTTGACAATTTAAGAACAAATATTTTCCTTCAAGGAAATTTTTGTGAAACCTTCAACAGCTTTTTAAAAACGCTTGAAATAAAAGTGAATGCAGATATTTTCCCTGTTGAAGAAATAGACATTGAAACATCCATCATAATTTCAGAAAGGTTAAAAAACGGCGAAATTGTTTTTATGGCAGGAGATAGAATTTCAGCCCAAAATGAAAATAAAGTTTATGAAGGGGATTTTTTAGGTAAAAAAATTCAACTGCCACAAGGCACACTTAAATTTGCCCTTATGATGAATGTTCCCATTTATTTTATAGTTTGTGCTAAAGAAGGAAAAAATTATATAGTTCAAGCTGAAGAATTTATTTCAGAGAAAAACAAAAAACAAGAAAAGTTGGATGAATTAAAACAAGCCTATCTAAAATTTCTTGAAAAATATACCCTTAAATATCCATACCAATTCTACAATTTTTATCAAATGTGGGATTAACTTATATAGCCTTCTATAAATTTATAAATAAATTTTATTTTTTCATCGCTTATTTTATCAATGTTTTCAACTATTTCTTCTTTCATTTTGTCGATTGATTTTAAGTGGCTGAAATCAAAAAGAGTTTTCAATTCAACATTTAATTTATTTGCAATTTTTTCAATGGTTGGAAGCGAGGGAAAATGTCTGCCGCTTTCTATTCCGCTTAAAGATGTTGTTTCAATATTAATAAGCTCAGCAAGCTTTTCTTGTGTTAAACCGGCTTCTTTTCTTAATTCTTTTATTCTTTTACCTAATAATTTTTTATTATCCATCTTAAAAATACCTTTTTTAGTATGATAGTTTATAGGCAGTCAAAAAATAAGCGTAAATAAAATATACTTTTTACTAAAACTATGTATTTAATAAAAACAAATCATTGAAATATAAAAAGTTTTCGTGTAAACTATAGATTAAATACTTAGTTTTAATTTTTTAAAGGTGGAATTATTTATGTGCCATAAGAAAACTGACACGGCATTTTTTGGTGCCGAAAATTTTTTATCTAAATTTTGCTCTGAAAATGAAGTTTTAAACCCAAAAATTTCTGTAATAATTCCTGCATATAATGTTGAAAAATATATTGAAAAATGCCTTTTATCAGTTAATTTGCAAACATTGAAAGAAATTGAAATTATAGTTATAAATGATGGCTCAACTGATTCTACACTATCTTTAATTTTAGAATTTGCAAAAGTTGATAAAAGAATAAAACTAATTAATCAAGAAAACAAAAAACAAGGTGCCGCAAGAAATGCGGGGCTAAAAATTGCCAAAGGTGAATATATTGGCTATATTGATGCGGATGATTGGATAGATATTGATTATTTTGAAAAATTATATTTAGCAGCTAAAAAATATGATGCCGATATTGCGCTTGCAAATAATATAAGAGTTGGGGGAAAGAAAAAGAAAGCAAGATTAAATATTAATAAAGAAAAAGTTTATTCAACCTTGCAAGAAAAATTTGATATATGTAAACAATGGAAAAACCAATGCCCGACAAATAAAATTTATAAAAGGGAAATGCTTAAAAAAAATAAAATTACTTGGCCTGAAAACATTTATTGCGAAGACAAAATTTACACAACAAAAGCAATTTATTATGCAAATAAAATTGTTACCGTTCCAAACATTTTTTATTATTATTATAGAAACCCAAATTCAACTGTTTTAGGTGGAAATAAAAAGCAATTAAGGGAACATAAAAACATTGCTAAAATCTCTGTAATAGAATTTTTAAGAAAAAATAATGCTAAATTGAAAGATAAAGAATTTTTTGCTATAAAAAAAGAATTTAGTTTGTTTAAAATTCCTATTCTTCAAATAAAAGAAAGCATTTATACTAGAATAACAACAATTTTTGGAATTCCATTTTTTGAAAAAGAAATTAAGGATGAATGGAAAAATTTTGAAAGGCAAAAAATTAAAATTTTTGGAATAAAAATTTCATATAAAAATAAAGATTTTATAAAAAAAGCAAACCAATGGAATATGGAGCAAAATAAAATTAACTTAAATAAAAAAATTCAAAAAAATGAGAAAAACATTTTATTTATTGCAAGAAATTTTATTAAAAAAGGCGGCATTGAAACAAGGCTGAATCAATACATTGAACAAATTATTCCTATGGGCTGGAAGGTTTTTATTTTATCTGAAAACAATCAAAACGAAGAACTTTTAAAATATACAAACTTTAATTTAATTTTTGATGCTAAAAACGTTGAAGAATGTTTAATTGAAATAATTAATAAATATAAAATTAATGTTATTGAATTTCAATTTAAAAACCCAAAAATTTTGAAAAATATAGATTTATCACGCCTTAAATTAAGGGCAAAAACAGGCTGCACAATCCACAATTTAGGGATTAAAAATTATAAAATTTTAAATGAATTTGATTATAAAATTATTGCAAGTGAATATATGTCTAAGTATAATTACACAAAAGTTATTGGTGCAGATGTAATTCAAAATTGCATTGATATTAAAAAATTTGAAAATTTTCAAACTTGGGAATATAAGGGGCAAAAAACAGCACTTTTTATATCAAGAATTGCTGTTGATAAGTTAAGTTCTATTCAATGTTTTATAAAATATTGTATTCAATATAATTATAATTTTTTAATTGCAGGCGGCGGGTTTAATTTTGAAGAAATTAAGAAAAATTTAATTAATAAATTTAATCTAAAAGAAGAAAATTTTATTGGTGAAATTAACACAATGGAATATTTAAGCAAAAATAGAGATAAAATTCTTTTTGTAGGGGGTTTAGGGCAAGTTATAATTGAAGGTTTATTTTTAAATTTTCCCTGCCTTTGTTGTTCTAATTACAAAGACAAAGGATTTTCCTTTGTAACAAATAAAAACTTCTTCTTATTTGATAATTTTACGGTAACTAAAAACATAGAAAAAGAATTCGAATTAAAAATTAATGATATTAAAAATTACAAATTAAGGCATCTTATTATTGCAAACAGAAATTTAACCGTTGGTATAGGAAAATATTTGAGCATTATTGAAAATTAGCTTATAAAGCTCTATAAATAAGTTCTAAATTTTTTATATCGGCAAATTTTTTATATCCCCAAGGAATTGAAACGGTTAATTCGCTTTTATCTTTATAATTTTCTAAAGAATTTGAAAAAATAAACCCGTCATCAAGCTTAATTTTATATACCCCTGGGGAAATTCCCGAAAAATAAAATTCGCCAAATTCATCTACTGTGCTGTATGAAACTTCTTTGCCGTTTTCATCATTTAAAACAACAATAAAATCTTGAATGTTTTTTGTTCTGCCAAAATCATCCAAAATTTTTAATTTGCCTTTAATGTTTCCAATGCAGCTTATAAGTGGAAGTTCCACCTTTGTTACTTTTTTGGCCTGAACCCTTGTTTGTTTTCCTTTTTGGGTTAATTTATCAACAATTAAAGTGGCAGGCAGGTTTTCATCATCAACTTTTACAATATAAAAGCCTTCATCTAAGCTGCCTGAAAAAACTCTGCCAAAATTCCCTGTATAATAAGTTTTGCTGCCATTTCCAAATTTAATTGGAACATTTTTTATTTTTATATCTTTTTTATCAAATTTACCGTTTTTGTTTTTATCAATGTAGGCTAAAACATCAATATAGCCTTTGGTTTCATCTATATACCCGACAGATTTTACCCCTGATGGCGCAAATTGAAAGGCATCATTAACGGTTAAATTTATTGAATGTCTTGAATTCATGGGCAAAAACATATTATTTATTATATAACCCCCCATTTGATTGTATTGGTAGCTTAAATTAATTATTCTGCCGCTTTTTGTTCTGTATGCTAAATTTGCATAAATATCAAAGCCGTTGTCATCTCCCGTATATTTATAACCTGTCCCTAAGCTTAATGTAACCCTTTTTATTTCAGGAAAAGTATAGCCAAATTTCAGCATATTATATTCATTTATCTGGTTTGTATATTTATAACTAATAACATCATGACCTAAATTTAGAACCCCTAAATTTTTTGGCATTTTTATATCTGTTTTTAGGTATATGGTTGAATATTTTGAAGAATAATCATCATAAGTTTTTTCCATATATTTTGTTGAATAATTGCTTTCTGTTTTTCCTGCTTCTATAGATAAATTTGAGGTAATTTCTTTAGACAGGTTGAGATCATAATAATAGCTTTCATTTTTTGCAATGTTGTTTTCGCCTTGTCTGCCATTTATGTTGAATTTGACATCAAACAATTTTTTTGAATATTTATAAAAATTAAAATTATATTCTATAAAATTAATAAGCCCGCCATCAAACCTTTTTTCAGTATTTGAAAAATAGTTTTTTAAATTTATTTGAGTGCCAAAATCTTTTTTGTTTATGCCGCCAGATAGCATAGCGCCCATTCTGTCGTTATAATAGCTGCCATCTGAGCCTGCTAAATAATAATCTGCTGAAGTTGAAAAAATTCCTGATTTTATGAAAAAATCTTTTATTTTGTATTTTGTTTCGCCTGCTATTGTAAAGCCGCCCAAATTACCGTACATTCCGCTTATATCGTTTGCATAGCTTGTGCCAAATAAAATTTTAGAAGTAAGTTTTTCATTTTTTTTATATTCTAAACTGTTTAATAAACTTACCCCCTCTAAATTGTTTGGGTTTTTCCAAGTGCCTGAAGTTAAAAGGGCATCTGTTGAATAAATGCTTTGCCAAATTGAATTTTTGGGGGTTTGAAAAATTGAATCGAAGGAAATTTTTGAATCAAATTTTAAATTGTTTGTAATGCCATATTCATATTGTGCGCCTAAAAGAAATTTTTTCGTGTTCATTTCATAAATATAGCCGTTTGAATTGAACAATTTATTGTTATACCCTGTAACACCCCCCAAAACAGTGTATCTTGATTGATTTTTTTCAAGGTGGTTTTTATCTTTTTTGTATTTTTTTCAAAAATGGTTTTTGTTTTGCCGTCTGCAAATAATTCTTCAAGCCTTATTTTTGTCGGGGGCTTATTTAAAAATAAATCTGATAATGTGTAATAACCATCGTATGTGCTAAGGGTTGCTTCTTCTTTGTCATCTGCAAAAACTTTAACAAGGCTATCTTTTCCAACGTAACCTTTTAATTCCCTGTATGATTTTGGTTTGAATTCATAGTTGCTTAATTGAACCCCAAGCATTTGATTTCCGATTGTATATTCTTCATCTTGAATACCCCTTGTTCTTCCAAGCTCAATTTCTTTTCCTTTGTAATTTTTCTTATATTTAAACCCTAAGCCCCCAAAAGAAAATAATTCGCCTTTATAGTTATATGTATTCATATCTAAGCTTAAATCGCCGTCAAATGCTCTGCCTTTTAAAACCAGCTGAGTATTATTGTTAAAAAACAGGTTCTTTTCTGTTCCGTTTATTAAATATTGAGAAACAGTATCGCTTATTGTTGAATTATTTAAAGAAATTGAGCTGAATTCTATTTTTTTATTTTCTTTTGGCGCTAAAACATTTTTATAAGCCTGAACTTTTTTTGTTTTGTTGTCATCAAAAAATTCTTCTTTTGCTCTTAATAAAATTAAATCTCTTTTTGTATTTGCAATTATTGATAAATCGTTTTTATCTGTTTTTATTTCGGAATTAAAAATAATGCTTAAATCTTTTTCCGAGCAAAAAATTTCATCTCTAATATCGTCCATTAAGCCTTTTTTTAAATAGCGATTTTTATTTTTCGAAATTGTTTTATTGTCAAATATTATTGAATTTTGGGTAATTTTGCCAATTTTTCCTTCATTTGTTTCAAAATCAATTTCTTTTGTAAGGTGATTAACTTTTGTTTTAACTTCAAAAATTTCTGACAACTGTTTAAATGGAAGTAAGATTTTATCTTCTTTTGTTAAAATAATTTCAATATCATAAAAAGCTTTATTGTTTAAATTAATATAAGAAACAGTATTCTCTGCTTCAATTCCAAAGGCAGCTTGAAAAAAAGAAAATAATAAAATTAAAATGGGGATAAAAAATTTCACTGCTTTAAGGGTTCCTTATGGCGCTAAATGTAACTATTGCCTGATAAGTTCCCGCTCTGTCATTTGTGATTGAATATGTATTTGTCAATGGAACATTCCCGAACGTTTGAACAAAGTTTCCGTTTTTAGAATCTCCCATTTGAACAGCATAATAAAGCCCGCCATAGCTTGAATTTGTTTGCATTGTGGCAGATTGAACATTTGTTAAAACATTTGTAATTGGGTATGCAATGGCATTTCCATTTGAAGAAGAAGTCGGAGTTGAACTTTTTATATTATTTATAGCGTTTAATGTCGGTAAATTAGAAGATGAAACGTTTCCTAAAACAATGTAATCTCTGTTTGAATTCCTAAAATAGGCATTTGCTTCACCTGTTTTTGTATTTAATTTTGCCTGCACAACATAGCTATAATCACAATCTTCACCGTTTGTTTGAATGTTAAATGAGGCAGACAGGGAAGATAAGTTCCCTGTCGTTGGGTTTATCACCCCTTTTGATAAAGCTTGATTATATGCTGTAATATTAACTGCAGCCGGTATTGTTGTTGTAATTGTTTGTTCAAAAGTGGTTTGCGAATAGCATTTTAAATTACAAAACAACAAAACCATAAATATTTTAAATATTTTTTTCATTTTTTACTATAAACTTGCCGATGTTAATGTCATTACTGCTTGGTAAGTTCCTGCATAGTCTTGAAAGGAATATGTATTTGTATAAGGGGCTGTTCCTGCTTTTGTGATAACAGTTGTTACTCCTGCGTTCACATTTAGAATGTATTGGTTTTGGCTGTTGTTATAGCTTGAAGAACCACTGTTATCAACACTAATATCGGTTATTTGATACGCTATTGCATTTGCATTGTTTGAAGCTGTCGGGCTTGCTGTTTTGCAATCTGCAATGGCCGCTTGGGTTGGAACTTTTCCTGAGGTGGTATTTGAAAAAACAACATAGGTTTTGCCGCCCTGTTGAAAAAGTGCATTAACGCTTCCTGTTGAACTTGTTGTATTTCCTTGCAAATATAAATCTTGTTCATCTGTATTTAAAGTGATTTTAAATTTTGAAACAAGAGGTGCCGCTAAGTTCCCTGTATCAGGCGCAATCGTTGTTGTGGTTGTTGCACCTTGAGTTTGCGCTGTTATATCTAAATAAGTTCCCAACGTTGCTTGAAGTGTTTGAGTGGCGCTGTTTGAAAGTGCATAAGAAGTATTCATTGTGGCAATAATTACAGGCAAAAAAAGAGCCACTGCCATTTTTTTGTTAATCATTTTTCCTCCTTAAAATATTAAACTTTTTGGTTTGAAAAGTTTTCTATTGTAAAATTGTTTTCTTTGATAATGCTTTTTAGATGCCCTTTTTTATCTTGATATTGGACAATAAGGCGCAAAGTATAATTTCCGTTTTCCTTAATATCAGATAAAGGAATTTCTTCTGTTGTATTAAGAATATTGTTTGAACCGATTACCCTGTTTTTTATTTTGTATTCACCGATTAATTCTTTATCTTTTATAATTTGTGCTCTGCCTTGGTATCTTACCTTGCTGTTTCCTGTTGATAAAAATTTGAGCGAAATTTCAAGGTTTTCATTTTGTTTTTTGAGGTCAAAGTTTTCTATATGGGCGCATTTTACAAATTTGCCTTTATCTAAATAAATTGGAATTCCAACCCTTGTTTTTACTATAAGTTTTGTTGAAACATTTTTTATACCTGAATTTAAAAACATTTCTTTCGGCTTAACGTCTTCTAAAAATAAAACCATTCTGGATTCACCGTCTTGAATGTTTTTAATATCTGCTATTGTTAAGCGAACTTTTTGATTGTTGCCGTTTGTTAAAGTAAATTCGTTTGGCACAAAGCGGGTATTTTTTATTAAATTGTCTGCTTCATCTGATTTTTCAATTATATCCATTTCCCCTTTATCTGTTATTTTGAAATATGCGGGGTAGATTTTAAAACGAATTGTTTCATTTTTATCACCTTGAATATTAAAAGAGGTTGTAAGGTAATTTCCTTTTGTTTCATTTGCATTTAATTCTATAACCGTTGGTGTCACTTTAATTGCAGCGTTTGCTTTGCAAAAACAAGACATTAAAATTAATGAAAAAATTAGCAACTTCTTCATTTAATTATTCCCCTTTTTGAATTGTGTAACTTAAATAATTGTTGAATTTGCCCTCTTTAAGATATTTTCCCGTTGAATTTTTAAGAAAATATCTTATATTTATATAATCTGTTGAATAAGCTCCATTTATGGGTTCTGTTACGGTTGGTTTTCCTTTTGCTAAAACGTATTTTTGGTTTGGCAAAATTTCAATTTGATTTGTTTCATATTCGCTAACGTTTTGAGAAGCACCTGTTATTTGAAAATAATATTTTGCAGCTAAAGTTCCCAATTTACCTGTATCCATTGAAACTGTCCAATTATCATTAGATTTAATTAAAATTTGCGCCGTATTTGAACTTGAAAGAGATAAATTTCCGCTAAATACATTTTCAGGGGTTAGAGTTATTGTTATCGGGTTATTGGCACAAGAAATTTCTTGGTTTATAGGAACCGTAAAAGAAAGGTTATATGTTGCATTGAATGAAAGAAAGGCTGTTTGGGTTTTAAATTGAAGCCTTGTTGAATAAGTCCCCGGGGGTAAAACGCCAATATTTTTAATATTACAGGTATAATTTTTTGTATATCCCATAAGCTGCAAGCCGCTAACCGAAAAAAGAGTTGTTTCAATATTGGGTTGCATTTGAAATTCGTTTTCCCCGTCGTTTAAATAAAGTTTATTTATTGGAATTTTATATTCAGGGTTTGAATTGTTTACTATAAAAGAATCCATAGCCGTAACTTTTAAAAGAAATTTGGCTGTAATAAAAGAGTCTTCAACCACTTGAATGGAAGTTGAAACTTGAGAAGGCAAAACAGTTGTGCCGCCAAGGCTTTTAACTGAAACCTGAGCATATACGGGCGCAAAATTTAATATGGCAATATAAAAAATAAAAATATTTTTTTCATCTAAATCCTCAACAATGGAAAGTTAAGAGATTTAAAAGAAAATTTACATTGCCCTTTTGTATAAAAAAATTTGTTATAAAAATATTACCCTTTTAAAGGGTTATTTTTTTAAGGCTTTTTTGCAAAAACTTAAATTGATTATGAATACAATTAAAAAAATTATTATTTTTCTTATACTTTTTCTTCAAATTGAACAAGCTGCTTTTTGCGCAACAGAAGCAAATCAAATTTTAAATTTAGGGCTTGGTGAAGTTTTGGAAATTGAAAAAATTATTGTTGAAGATATTGAGCATGAAAGAGATGCGCCCTTACCAAACGTAAGAATAACAAATACAAATAAGGTGAATAACCAAAACACAATTTTAACAATGACGCCTGTTAGTGTTAAAATTCACACAAATGTTTCATCACCAATTACGGTTAGCGCGCAGTTTACAAAATTAAAGCATGTTGAAAACCCTTATGAGTTTGCAGATATTAACCTTTCTGTTTCACCAACATCATATACAATTTCAAACCCGTATGATCATGTTGAATCGGGTGTATTTATTCCATACGCAGTTATAAAGCCTGATACTGTTATTGGTGATTATGTAGGAACGCTTTTATTTACATTGGGTGTTATATGAAAAAAATATTTACGGCTATTTTTTGTTTAATTTTTTCTTTTGCTCAAGCTTCTTTTGCAAACAGCTCTCAAAGCCAAAATGATTTTGCAATAAAAGTTGTAGAAGCGCCAAGCGGTGATATTTCAAAAGAAAAGAAAGGTTTAAGCGACGGCGCCATTTCTGCGATTGTTTTAGGCTCAACCTTTGGAGGTTTGGGTGTTCTTTCTGGCATTGGATATTATTTTTATAAAAATTCAAAATGCAATTTAAAAGCAGGGCTTGTTTGCGGTAAAAATTCACCATATCAAACATTAAATAATTCTGAATTTTTAAATTTAGTTTGTAAAAAAGATAAATATTTTTATTTAATGAAAGCAAAAGATGAAGTTAAGAGTGAAAATTCAACAATTTATCTTGTTATTCCAGATACAAAAATAGAAGCTAAAACTTTTGATACCATATTTTTTGAACTTCCTGAATTTAAAAATGGTGCAAATTTTAGAATAGTTCAATCTACAAAGCCTTTTGAAATTAAAAATAATATTCCAAATATAAACTCTGATATTTTTATAAACCCAAAAGAAAATGATGTTGAAAAAATTCCAACTTCAACCGAAAAAATTGCAAACAATAATGGAATTTTAATTAAAAAAGGAACAATAAAACCGTCAATAAAGCAAATTTTAGGGCTAACCGTTCAAAATGATTCATCAAAAGAACAAATTTATGCAATTATTGTTGAATTTAAAAACAATTAAATGCCTTGTTGGGGAATTAAAATTTTATTCAAGCAAATTAAAATTCATTTATGTTTAATTCAATTTGGTACGAAAATTTAACAAGGCCTTTTTTATCACCGCCAAAGTGGCTTTTTGCCCCAGTGTGGGGAATTTTATATTTAACAATTTTTATCTCTTTTATTTTATATTTTCTAAAAAAAGATAAAAATAAAAGAAAAGGCTACATTTATTTTTCAATTCAAATTATTCTTAATTTCTTGTGGACACCTGCATTTTTTGGAATGAAAAACATTTTACTTGCTCTTATTATCATAATTTTATTAGATATATTTTTAATTTTAACAATTAAAAATTTCTACCCCACATCAAAAATTGCAAGTTTACTTTTAATTCCATATTTAATATGGACGCTTTTTGCAACATACCTGAATTTTAGCTATTTTATTTTGAATTAAAATGAAAAGAATTATAAAAAACACGATGCTGAATTATCTTCCAAAAAAATTAAGTTTGGATGACAGCTTTAATGAAAATAGAATTTTTGATTTTAATAACAAGGAAATTAAAAAAGGCTTAATTGTTTATTTAATTGAAAGGGAATTAAGGGCTTATGATAATTTTGCGCTTTGTTTTGCATCTAAACTTCAAAAAGAATTAAAGACAGATATTAAAATAATTCACCATAAAAAAACCTTTGAATTTAAAAATAAAGAAAATTTTATAAACGGAAACATTAAAAAAGTTCAAAAGGAATTTCAAAATTTAAGGTATGATTTTGAAATTTTTGAAGGCTCTGAGCTTGAGCTTTTAGAATATTTAAAAAAAATAAAAACAGGTGCTTTAATTGTAGATTTTAACCCAATAAATAAAAAAGAATTTTTATTTAATGCGCCATTTAAAATTTTTGAAATTGACGGGCATAATATAATTCCAACCAAAATTTTAACCGATAAAAAAGAATACAACGCACAAAGTCTAAGAAGAAAAATTTATTTAAACATTTCAAATTATCTGACTGATTTTATAGAACCCTTTGAAGCAAGGCACGAAGCCGATTTAACCCTGTTTAATTTTATTCAAAATAAGCTTCCCCATTATTTTGAATTTAAAAACAATCCTAATAAAAATGTAGTTTCAGATTTATCAAAATTTTTAAATTTAGGCTTTATTTCTAAAAAAAGAGTTGCTGTTGAAATTTTTAAATCAAAAGCAAGCAATGAAAATAAAGAAGCCTTTTTTGAAGAATTAATTGTTCAAAATGAATTATCGGAAAATTTTTGCTATTTTGAAAAAAATTATAAATCAATAAATTCTGCCCCTGTTTGGGCAAAAGAAAGCTTATTTAACCACAAAAAAGATTTCAGAGAATATAATTATTCATTATTTGAACTTGAAAATTTTAAAACCCACGATATTTTATGGAACGCAACTCAAAAAGAGCTTATAAATAAAGGTAAAATTTTTGGCTATCTTAGAATGTGTTGGGCAAAAAAAATTTTAGAATGGTCAAATTCGCCTGAAGTTGCAATTAAAAATGCAATTTACCTGAATGATAAATACAGCTTCGATTCCCCTTCTCCAAACGGGTATTCAAACATTTTATGGGCAATTACGGGGGTTCATGACAGGGCATTTAGAGATTATTTTATAACAGGGAAAATAAGAAGAATGACATTTAATTCAATAAAGAAAAAATTTGATATTTTTGAATATATAGAAAGAATTAATTCATAATATCTTCATTCAAACTGCCTTGCCTGTAGCCTTTTAAGTCAAGCAAAACATCTTTAAAGCCAATATCAAAAAAGCTTTTTAAAATTTCATCTTTTTTATTAATTAATTTTTGAAAATCATTTGCTAAAATTTCAATTTTTGCCGTTTTTCCTAAAATTCTAACTCTATATTGAAAAAAACCTATTTCATATAAAATGTTTTCAGCTCTATCCACCATTAAAATTTTTTCTTTATTTATTGGTTCATTATATGGAATTCTTGAAGCAAGACAAGGAAAAGAGGGCTTATTGAAGGTTTTTAGGTTTAGAATTTTAGAATAGTTTCTAATTTCATTTTTGCTAAATTCTAAAATTTTCAAGGGGCTTAAAATTTGAAGCTCATCAACTGCCTTTAACCCCGGTCTATAATCTTTAATATCATCAAAATTGCTGCCTTCTAAAATGTTTTTATAGCCTTCAATTTCAGCTTTTTCTTTTATTTTTTTAAAAATTTCACGCTTACAAAAATAGCACCTTTCTTTTCCGTTTTCTATAAATTCTTTAATTTGAAACGGGTCAAAATCTAGAATAAAATGTTTTATTTTATTTTTATTGCAAAATTCTTTTGCTTCAATAAGTTCTTTTTTTGGAATTGTTGGCGCTTTAATTGTTATGGCGCAAGCATTTTCACCTATTGTATCTCTTGCAACCTTTAATAAAAAAGTTGAATCAACACCACTTGAAAATGCCACCATAACTTTATTTAATTTTTTAATATAATTTTTTAATTCGTTTAATTTGTCCATTTTGGTTTTTGAATAAGAATTTTAGATAATAAAAATGCAAATAATGTAATTAAAATTATACCTGATAAATTTGCTAAAATATCAGGCAAATTTAATAAAATTGCGGTTTTTTCCTGAAGCATTTCAGATAAATTATAAATAATTCCGTTTGTTTGTTCTATAAAGGAATCTGAAATTTTAATTAAAGACCATTCAAGCCCATCGGGCTTCATTGATGCATAATTTGAAATAATTAAAGATAAAATAAGTGTTAAAGAAAAAATTGAAGCTTTAATTTTATTTGAAAAATCAAATTTTTGAACCAGAAAAACCACAAGGCTTGTAAATAGACCTTCAAAAATTCCGATTATAAAATGAATGAATAACATAAAGCTTGCAAAATTTAAAATGTTTGCAAGTGAATTTGAAAGGTACCCTTCAGCTAAAACGCCGATAGAACCTAATTCGAGCACACAAATAGAAGCTAAAAATGCGCCCAAAAACTCCATTTTCTTTTCTTTCAAGGGTTTATAAATGAAGGGGTAAATTACAAAACAAGCTAAAACCCCCATATTAAAAATGTTGCACCCCAAGGCTAAAAGCCCGCCGTCATTAAAAAATAGACATTGAACGGTTAAAATTAATGAAATTGAAAGAAAGGCTAAATTGGGTCCAAGTAAAATGGCAAGCAGAGTTGAACCAATTATATGACCGCTTGAACCTGTATATGGAATTGAAAAATTAACCATTTGAAGCGCAAAAACAAACGCTGTTAAAAGGCAAAAAGGAAGAATATTTTCTTTTTTAAATTCAGATTTTGCTTTTTTATATGAATAATAAATTACAGCTCCTGTAGCAAAAAGCATTGGAATACCTGTAGTTGGACATATAACAGAATTTCCTAAATGCATAATTTTCTCCTTATCTTATTTTCATAACTCTTAATGTCGGGTTTTTATATTTTCTTTTGCCTGCGCCATAACCCACTTTTTCTATTATCATTTCATTTGGCAATTTTTCCCCTTCATAAATTGCTGCAATAATAGCAGCACCTGTTGGGGTAATCATTTCGCCGTTGTTATCGGTTATTTTAATTTGCAATTTATATTTTGAAACTATCTCTAAAACGGCAGGAACAGGAACAGATAATTCCCCATGGGCGCAAGTTATACTTCCTGTTCCTTCAGATAGAGTTGAGATAAAAATTTTATTTGGGTTAATGTCATCAAAAAGAACTGCAAAAGAAACAATATCTACAATGGAATCTATTGCGCCAACCTCATGGAAATGAATTTCATCTATATTTTTATTATGAACTTTAGACTCTGCATCAGCTACAATTTGAAATATTTTCTTAGCAAGTTTTTTAGCATTATCTGTTATTTTGGCGCTATCTATGATTTTTGAAACATCTTTTAGGTTTCTATGTTCGTGGTGGTGATGATGTTCTTTTAAAATAACATTAAAATCAACAGCCTTTATTCCGTTAATTAAAACATCTTTTATTTCATAAGAAAATTCATCATTCAAATTCATTGAATCAAGGGCATTTTTTAATTTTTCAATATTTCCCCCTAAATCAATTAAAGCAGCAACTGTCATATCGCCTGAAATTCCATTGTTACATTCAAAATATAAATTCATTTTTATTTCCCTTTTTCAATTAACCTGTTTATCTGATTTGCGCTATACCCTGCATTAAAGCCGTTATCAATATTTACAACGGTAATTCCTTCTGTGCAAGAATTTAACATTGTAAGAAGTGCTGAAAGCCCGTTTAGGGAAGCACCGTAGCCAACAGAAGTTGGAAGTGCAATAACAGGAACATTAACAAGCCCTGCAACAACGCTTGGAAGCGCCCCTTCCATGCCTGCTATCGCAACAATAACATTTGCTTTTCTTATTTCTTCAATGTTATCTAAAAGCCTATTCAGCCCTGCA
The DNA here is from genome assembly GCA_944325175.1 of Candidatus Gastranaerophilales bacterium. Classification (GTDB taxonomy): domain Bacteria; phylum Cyanobacteriota; class Vampirovibrionia; order Gastranaerophilales; family Gastranaerophilaceae; genus Galligastranaerophilus_A. The sequence continues at coordinate 103,906 of CALUYZ010000004.1, forward strand.
ATTCCAATGTCATAATATTTTTTCACTCTGCTTCCAAAAAATTTTGCAGTTTCAGAGGCTTCTTCTGCAACGGCAATATCACCCGTACCGCCTGTTATAATTGCAACTTCGCCTATTTGTTCAATTTCATTATTAATTAATGTTATTGTTTTTGCTTTTTTGTTATATGAAATTTTGCCTTCAAAATGCTTTTTTAAAAATTCAAATTGCTCTAAGCTTGCCCTTGTTCCTAAAACGTTTGCACCATTTTCAAAAAAAGCTTTAAAAATTTCTAAAAGTTCATTATTTTCTTTTGGTTCGCAAAAAACGGTTTCTTGAAAACCCCTTCTTTCTTTTCTTTCTATATCAAGCTTTGCAAAGTCTAAATCTATATATTTTTTCATTTTTTAATTCCTTTTGAAAATAAAAGCCCAAGTTCAAATAAAAGGTATGTCGGTATAAAAAGCATAATTTGTGAAACAACATCAGGCGGGGTTAAAATGGCTGCTATTATTAATAAAATGACAACAACATAGGGTCTTTTATCGCTAATAGAATTATATTCAACAACACCTGATTTAATTAAAAAATAAACAACTAATGGCGTTTGAAACATCAAGCCAAAAATTAAAGAAAGAGTTAATGTAAGGTTTGCTAAATCTGAAATTCCAAATAAAGCTTTTATATTTTCATCTGCAAAACTAAGCCCAAAATTTATTATAAAAGGAAGAATTATAAATAATGAAAATAAAACCCCAAAAATAAAAAGAAAACTTGAAACAAAAACAGCAGATTTTATAAACTTTTTTTCATTTTCATATAATGCAGGCAGAATAAAATTCCAAATTTGCCTTATTATATAAGGAAAACAAACCACAATGGCTAAAATTACAGCCAATTTAATTTGAATTAAAAAAACTTCAACGGGGGAAAAATAATTAAGGGTAATTTTGTTTCCCCCAATCAAAATTTTAATTAAATAATTAAGCCCTTTTGGTGCAATTACAAATGTGAAAGGCAAAACAACGGCAATGGAAACTAAGCACTTTAAAAGAGTTTTTCTAAGTGCTTCTATATGAGATATTAAGCTTTCATCATCTTTGTTTTCTGTCATTTTTATACATCAGGGTTATTTATGTCGTCTTTTTGTTTATATTCTTCTTGCTTGCCTTCGATTGAATCTTTAATTTCATCGGCTTCTTTTTTAATCATATCTTTTGCTTTTTTATATTCATAGGTTGCTTTTCCTAAGGCTCTTGCTAATTCAGGAATTCTTTTGCCGCCAAACAAAAGAAGAATAACAACCAAAATTAAAGTAATTTCCGTAATTCCAAGTGACATATTATCTCCTTTTATATTAAACCTTGTTCATAAACTGAATAAATTTCTATTGCGCCATGCGGGCAAACCGTTTTGCACTTTCCGCAGCCAATGCATTTTGCTGCATCAAATTTTATTTTACCATTTTCTTTAATAATTGCACCTGTTGGGCAATTTTTGGCACAAATTTTACAATGAACACATTTTTCAAAATTAATTGATGCCATTGCAATTCTTGTTTTTTGTTTTTCATTTAGTGTAATTTTTTTAATTGCACCAGTGGGACAAGTTTTAGAACATTCATTGCAATTAAATTCGCAATAACCTTTCCCTTTTTCATAATTTATATGGACTGCACCAAAGTTATCATTTGCTTTTTCTAAAATTTTATTTGTGCAATTTTGAATACAAAGGTTACAATTAATGCATTTATTTATCATTCTTTTTTCTGAAACGCTACCCGGGGGCAAAATTACATTTTTAATTTTTTCACCTAAAATTTTTGTTGTTTCAATTCCTAATTTAATTGCACCTAAAAAAACAGCGCTTGCTGCGGTAAATATGATTAACTTTCTTCTATTTAAACTAAATGGAATTTTTTCTTTCGGTTTAATTCCAAAGTGAATTCCATTTAACTTACATTCTCCTAAACATTTCATGCAATTTATGCAAATTTCACTATCAACAAATTTTTCTTTTGAATTAATAGCACCCGTTGGGCAAGCTTTTTCACACATTGAGCAAGAAACGCATTTTTTATTATCAATATAAATTTTATTTATTGAAAATTTTGAAATTAACCCTAAAATTGCACCAACGGGGCAGATATTAGAACAAAAGAACCTGTTTTTAAACAAGGTTAAAATTAAAACCAAAACAAGCGCAACTATTCCAAAAACGGTTAAATTAAAGGAAGATGAAAAAATTGTATAAGGGTCAATATATTTTATAATAAACGTTGTTCCCCCAATTAAAAATCCAAAAGAAACAGCCAATATAAAATATTTTATAGGGTAATTTTTTATAGGCGCTTTTTTCTTTTTTGAAATAAAAGAAAAAATTTCTTGCATTATTCCAAAAGGGCAAAGGCAAGAACAATAAAACCTTCCAAATAAAAGGGTTAAACCAATTATTGCTAAAAATAAAATAAGAGAAAGAACCGAAAAATCAAAAATTGTTCTTTCAAAAACGGGTAAAAACTGAAAATCTAAAAATTTAAACGGGTAAAAAAGCCCTAAAACTGCCACAATCGACAATAAAAGAACGGTAATTGAAACGGTTAATCTTATATAATAAAATTTTTTCTTATTCATTTTTTAGCTTAATTCCTTAATTTCTTTATCAATTTTTTTCAATAAATCGGGAATATTCAAATTTTGAGGGCAATTTTTGCTGCACAAACCGCAATCAATGCATTTATCAGCCTTTTCGCTTTCTGCTAAAGTATTATAATATAGCGAATAAACCGATTTATTGTTGTTTTGCTTATATGAGTTATGAAGCTGAAAAATAGCCGGAATGTTAATTTTTCTCGGGCAAACTTCTAAACAATATTTGCAAGCGGTACAATTAATTTCCCCTTGAGATTGAATTATTTTAGATAGCTCCGTTCCTAAAATTTCTTTTTTTTCGCTCAACGGTTTATAGTCTGTAAAAGTTTCAATATTTTCTTTAACTTGTGCTAAATTGCTCATGCCGCTTAAAACGGTAATAACATTTTTTCTGCTTGCAGCCCACCTCAAACCATAACTTGCAGGGGTTTCGTTTGGAATTGCCTCATTCAATTTATCAAGTGCCTTTTTGGATAAATCAACCAAGCCCCCGCCTCTTAAAGGTTCCATTACAATTACAGGGATATTTTCATTTTGAACAATTTCATATTGTTCTTTTCCTTTAATAACATCCCAATCAAGGTAATTTATTTGAAGCTGGGCAAAATCCCATTTATGTTCTTTAACAACTTCTCTTAAAATGTCCGGTGTTCCTTGGAATGAAAAACCAAGATATTTTATTTTGCCTTCTTTTTTTAATTTTAAAAGTTTATTATACATATCAACTTTTCTATAAGTATCCACAGTGTTTAAATTTATGTTGTGGCACATATAAAAATCAAAATATTCTACTTGACATTTTTTTAACTGTTCATCAAAAATTTTTCTGACATCATCTTTTGTTTTTATTTTATAAATGGGGCTTTTATCGGCTAAGATGAAATCTTCTCTTTTATATTTTTTTTAAAACCTTGCCCATTGCAATTTCAGATTGTGAATTTACATACATATAGGCTGTATCAAAATAATTTGCGCCCTTTTGCATGCAATATTCAACCATTTTGTCTAATTCTTCCATATCGATATTATTTCCCCTCATAGGAAGCCTCATGCACCCTAAAGCCAAAAGGGGAACTGTTATATCTTTATATTTTCTTCTTGTTATTTGATTTTCAGATTTTATTAATTCTTTTTTATTGCAGCCCCCTAAAAGTGCTGCACCCCCCGCTAAAATAGCAGAATTTATAATAAATTCTCTTCTTTTCATATTTTTCCCTTTATTTTATATCTGAAAGCCAATTATCAATTTCTTTATCTAAATTATTGCCGCCTTTGCCATAAATAACAAGTGGTTTTTTGGTTGAAGAATTTTTTGCATATTCTTGCATTTCTTCTTTAATTCTATAACCGCCGCCACCCCCGTGGGTTATGAAAGGAACAATTATTTTGCCTTCAAAATTATTATTTAAAATGAATGTTTTAACAGCAGGTGCCATTGTGTACCACCAAGCGGGTGTTCCTATAAAAATAACATCATAAGGCGCTATATCTATTTTTCCTTCAATTTCAACAGGTATATTTTTTTGAATTTCTTCTTTTGCAATTTCTACTGTTTCATTGTAGCTGTTTGGATATTTTTTAACCGTTTTAATTTCATAAATATCTGCATTTAATTTGTTTTGAATTTTTTGAGCAACAGATTTCGTGTTACCGCTAAACGAAAAATAAGCAATTAAAACTTTTTTATCCATAAAGACTCCTTTCATAGAATTTTGGTTAATTGAAACAGAATATGCTGCACCAATCATAAAAAGCAGAATAAGAAGTATTGTAAAAACAGTTTTTTTCATTTTAACTTCCTTTTATTATGTAGGGTTCAAAAATTTTATCAAGCTGGGTTTTGCAAAATTTTTCCGTCCATTCTAAAGGTTCAAAAGCGCCATCTGACATGCACCAAGAAAGCATCATTCCGTATAATTCAGATATTAAAAGGTTTGAAAATAAATCAACCGGTGTTTCTTTTTTAAGTTCACCGTTTTTAATTGCGTCAAACAAAATATTTTCAAGAGTTTCAATATCATAAAACCATTTTTTGCCGTCTTTATTGTCCGGTGTAGAATTTGGATTTATTGCATCTTTAAGCCATTCTCTGCAAATATTGATATTGAAATTTTCAACAAGAATCATAAATTGCTTGAAATAATAAGAAATTCTTTCAATGAAATTTACACCTTTCATTGATTTTAATTTATTTTCAAGCTCTCTAAAGGGTGAGCGGCTGATTTCATTAACAATATCTTCTTTTCTTTTAAAATAGGAATAAAATGTGCCTTTTGCGACATTTGCTTTTTTTGTAATGTCTTCAACATTGATTGCCTCAAATCCTTTTTCTTTTAAAAGTAAAATGGCAGATTCAACAAGCTTTTGTTTGGTTTCAAGCGCAGAAATTTGTCTTTTATTCATACATTATCCCCAATATTTGAATTATACATTTTTATTGACTCAAAGTCAATGACTAAGAGTCAATTATTTTGTATTTTCTTCAATCATATTGTTAAATGAATCTATAATATCAACTGCGCTTCCTTCTTTATTAATTGTTTCATCGGCTTTTTTGTTTACGCCGTTTTGCAGCTTGATTATTCTTTCCATATCAGAATCAACTCTGTTTATAATTTCAGGGTTGGAAAATTCTTTCATTGTGACAGAAATCATAATAGGGTCTATTGCCTGAACAAAATCGTTAATAATAACCGCAACATCAACTAAATCTTTCACCATGCCGGCTAAATCATTAATTCTCATAGATTCAACCGCAACTATCCCTTTAATTTCAGGGTCGTTTGTGTTAGGCGGCAAAAGCTCAATGGATTTTGAACCCCCAAGCCCGTTAAATGCAATTTTTGCCCTTGTCATATCAGGCAATTTAACATTTTCTTTAGTAATTCTTATTTTGCAAATTATATATTTATCTTTTCTTTTTAATTTAACAACATGCCCTACATTCATTCCCATAAAACGGACAGGGGAACCTTTTACAATGGAATCAACATCTTTAAATAAGATATTATAGCTGTTTGGCTTTTCAAATTTGTAGTGATTAAAAAGCACGCATCCAAAAACTATTGCACTAAAAATTAATATCAATATTAATATTTCAACTATAACTTCTTTTTTCATTTACTTTCCATTGTTAATTTGTTTTATATATAATTCATTCACCAAAACGCAAACCAAACTTGCAAAAGCCGGTCCTAAAATAACTCCTATAAAGCCCATAAATTTTGCCCCTATTAAAAGAGAAACAATTATTAATAAGGGGTGAATATCCATAAATTTACCAAAAAGAAGAGGTCTGGTTATTTGATTTTGCAGCCATTGTGCAATAAGCATTATAACCAAAGTTAAAACCATATAGCCTATACCACCGTCATAAGCCGTTATAAGCCCTAAAGCGACAGCTATTGTTGCGCCGACAACAGGAATTAAATCTGTTATAAATGTTATAAAACCAACCAATAAAGGGTTTGGATGCCTTATTATTAACAGACCGATAAAGGTGAAAACACCTACAGCCACCATTGAAAGCAGTTGAGCAATAACATAACCGCCAACTTTTGCCGTTAAAATGTTCAAAATATCACGTGCCTTGCGTTTAAATCTGGGCGGAAAAAACGACAAATATGCCTTTTTCATATGCTCAGTATCCACACACAGGTAAAACACCATAATTGTGACCATTAAAATAGATGTTATTGAATTTGCAATAACTTTTCCCGCAGACAACCCTTGGCTCAAAATGTTTCCTGCAAAAGATGTAAGCATTGCGCCAAAATTTTCAAACCCGTTTGAATTAATAAAATCCAAAAGCGAATAATTAAAAACTTTAAAATTTAAAATGTGGTTAATTTTATCAATTTGCATTGGTGCATTATCTATCAATAAAGCCACCTGATTAACCGTTATTATCATCAACGGTATAAATACAAGCAAAATGCCCACTAAAACCATTAACAAAACTAAACTTACCGCCAAAGTTCTCGGCATATATTTTTGCAATTTTTCTATAATCGGCAATAAAGATGCGGAAATTATAAAAGCACCAAAAAACATAATTGCAATATCAATAATACTTCCAATAAAAACAAGTGCTAAAATCAGCATTATTACAAATATTATCGTCTTATACATATTGGAAAAATTGTTTGCAAACATATTTTTTTTAAACTCCATTATCTTATGTTTATGTTACAATCATTAATGAATTTTAGCAAGGAGAAAGAAGTATATGACCAATACCGTTAATCAAAACATTAAACCTTTTAACACAAAAAGAAACCAACAGGGTAATCTTGAAATTTCAGGATGTGATACGGTTTTACTTGCAAAAAAATACGGAACTCCGCTATATGTTATGGATGAAGTAACTTTAAGAAAAATAGCAAAAGAATATAAAGATGCTTTTTCAAGCTACAAAAAAGTTAATATGATGTATGCAAGCAAAGCATTGATGACATCTCAAATTGCAAAAATCCTTCATGAAGAAGGTTTTGGTTTTGACGTTGTTTCAGGCGGAGAAATATATACAATTCATAATGCAAAAGTTGATATGAACTATGCAACTTTTAACGGCAATAACAAAACATCTGATGAAATTGAACTTGCCTTAGATTTAAACATAGGCAGAGTTAGTGTAGATAACTTCTATGAAATCAGGCTTCTTGATGAAATTGCAAAAAAGAAAAATAAAATTCAAAAAATATTGTTAAGAATTACCCCCGGAATTGAATGTCACACCCATGAATACATTCAAACAGGGCATCTGGATTCAAAATTCGGCTTCGATTTAACGCAAATTGATGAAGCAATCAATATAATTAAAAATGAATGTAAAAACCTTGAAATTAAAGGGCTTCATGCTCACATCGGCTCTCAAATTTTTGAAACACAAGTTTATTATGATGAAATTGGCGTTTTAATCAAAGAATTAAAAAGAATTAATGAAGTTCATAACTTAAATTTAGATGAAATGAACATAGGCGGTGGTCTTGGCATAACCTATACAAATCAAGATTGCCCACCTTCCGTATATGAGCTTGCAGATGTTATTTTAAAATCTATCAAAGAAAATTGTGCAAAATATAATTTCGATGAACCCACCTTATACATTGAACCCGGTCGTTCCATTGTAGGCACATCGGGGGTAACTTTATATACAGTGGGTTCATATAAACAAGTTCCGAAAGGAAGAAAATATATTGCCGTAGATGGCGGTATGGCAGACAATCCAAGGCCTTCAATGTATGGTGCAAAATATTTAGCAGAAATTGCAAATAAAAAAGAAGGTGAAAATATAGAAAAAGTGACCATAGCGGGAAGATTTTGCGAATCAGGTGATATTTTAATTAAAGATATCGAATTAAATTCGCCCACCACAGGTGACATTCTATGCATTTATAATACAGGCGCTTACGGCTATTCGATGTCATCTAATTATAATAGAGTATTAAAACCTGCTATGGTACTTGTAAATAACTCACAATCTGATATTATTATAAAAAGAGAAACTTACGAACAACTTGTTCAAAATGACGTTATGCACTAAAAAATTATAAGGGAAGAAGTGGAATTTACAGCTTTCATACACCAATATATTTTAAGACCCTTCCATACGTTTATGACCCAAACTGTTGGAGTTAACTATGGTGCTGCCACTATTGTAAATTTCTTTGAAATTCTTTTCCTTGCCGGTGTTTTAATATTTTGCTACAAAAAATATATAAGAGGAACACATTCTGAAAGCTTAGTTAGAGGCTTATTTGTTCTTTTAATTTTGTGGGGCATATCTGAACTTTTAATTAAATTCAACATTCAAATTATCGGTATGTTTTTAAAAATGCTTGTAACATTTATTACGGTTAGTTTGATTGTTATTTTTCAGCCTGAAATGCGCCGCTTTTTAGGCTACATCGGGCAGAACGATTTTATCGTTAATATGTTGTTCAACAAAAATGCAGAACCTGTGGCAAGCAATGAAATTAATGTTGTTAAAGAATTAATTGAAGCCATTAAATATTTATCAAGAACAAAAACAGGCGCCTTAATTGTTTTAAAAAGCAAAGGTGAAACCTTAAATCATAATGATGTCGGTGTTAAATTAGATGCCAATTTATCTCAAGAACTTTTGCTCACAATTTTTCACCCAAATACTCCGCTTCATGACGGGGCTGTTATTTTGGATAAAGATAAAATAATCTATGCAGGCGCTTTATTGCCCCTAACAGAAGACCCAAAATTAAGCTGGAGATACGGAACTCGCCATAGAGCCGCAATAGGCATAACAGAAATTTCAGATTGTGCTTGCATTGTAGTTTCTGAAGAAACCGGCGATGTTTCAATAGCAACTTCAGGCAATCTTAAAAAATATGAAGATTTAGGCGCTCTAAAAGCAGATTTAGAAAGAATTTTAGGGTATGCCAAAAACGAAGATGAAAAGAAACAATATATCTTTAAATTTGAAAATATACTTCCTTCAAAATATCAATAATTTATTCTGCACCATATTTTTTAATAATTTTGCCTAAATTCTTATTTATTTCCAAAAGCCCTGTATAAGTTGTTAAAACAACAAGGTTTTCGTTTTCATTCAGCTCGTTTATGCAAGCTTCAATGCTCAATGAAACTTTATCGGTGGAATCAAAAGTTTCTATTAAAACAGGGTTAACATTTGCATATTTTAATCTTAATGACATATCATAAGACCTTATCCCTGTTGTATAAATGACATTTGAAAAATCCGATAAACTTTCAAAATCTGCATCCCAAAGCCAGCTTACATCACGACCGTCTGCATAATTGTCGTTAATTGCAATTAACATTCTTGAATTTTTTAAATTTTTCAAACCTCTTAAAACTTCGCTTGCCCCAACGGGGTTTTTAATTAAATGTATGGTCATAACCCCGCCATTATTCAACTTCACCTTTTGGTGACGACCAAAAACAGGCGAATAAGAGCGCATGGCATCTTCAATAAAATTGGGTTCAACGCCCGCAAGCAGGGCTGCTGCTATTGCCCCAAGAGCATTATAAGCATTATAAAGACCGCTTAATTTTGTAATAAAACTGTATTTTTTATTTTTATATGTAACGTCCAAAATTGATTTATCGGGGTATATAAATGCATTTGCCGCCACATCGAGCATTTTTCTTTGGTTTCCGCATGCACAATACCAAGAACCAAGTTGCGCATAGTATCTTTTATTATACAAAATATTTTCACCGCATTTTGGACAATCAATGGTTTCTTTCGGGCTGTTTGAATTTTTTTCATAATCAATATATTCAATATTGTTAAATCCAAAATAAATGAATTTATCATCGTTATAATTTAATTTTTCCGTTATTTCAGATAAGGAAGGGTCATCTGCATTTAGAATAATTTTAATATCAGGGTTTAATTCAATGCCTTTAATTATTTTTCTTCTTGCAATGTCCATTTCGCCGTATCTATCCAGTTGGTCACGAAAAAGATTTGTAATTAAAATGTAGTCAAAAACAAATTTATTTGAAATTGCTGAAAAATATGCCTCGTCACATTCTAAAACAACACCGTCAACATTTTGAATTGTGCCATTCTTTTTATATAAACCTTTAGCAAGTGCGGTAATGATGCCGTTTGGCATATTGGCACCCAATTTATTGCTTATGATTTTTAATCCTTTTTTATCTAAAATTTCGGATAAAATACCCGATGTTGTTGTTTTTCCGTTAGTGCCGGTTACTGCAAAGCGCGGATGATTAATATATTCGCTGCATTTAGATAAAAAATCAGGACAAACTTTTTGAACAATTTTCCCGGGAAAACTTGTTGCTTCGAAATTAAAAAATTTAAGCGCCATTGAAACCTTATTTGAAAGTTTAACAGCCTCTAAAAACTTTGGCATAATAAATACTTCTACCTTACGATATTAATAATGAATAAAACAATTATAATACATAATATATGCAAGTTGTTTATTTTTTAATATCTCTTATAGAAATAATTTTAACTTTTATTATTGTTTCCTTGCTTATAAAAGGAACAAGGGCAATTAAAAATGCGAATATAAAAGTTAATTCAAACATTAAAAAGTTTGAAGATATTTATGAAATTATTACAAAAATTTTAAATTTAAGCGCAAAATTTTTTGATTTTTACAAAAACTATAAAGCCTCAATAAAAGAAATAAACCATTTGTTCAAGGCAATTATTTCGGTTAAAAAAATTATAGATACATATTCTTTCTTATCAAGCATTACAACAATAAAAAAACTTGGCTTTCTTATATTTTTAAAAAAAATGATATTTAAAAAACACTAATTGAACTTTTAGCTAGTCATAACTATTACCATTTTGTGTATTTTTAGTTCATTAAAAATTATTTAAACTAAAAAAACAATGACTAAGGAGTTTTTTATGCTAGTTGAAAAAAGATATAGAGAGAATGAAAACTACGCTTGCCAAGAATTTAAAGGAGTAATAAAAGAAACAATTCCTTGGCTTGAATACTTGGCAGATGAATATCATTGTTCAGTTGTTAAAAAAGAATGGAGAAGCAAATATAACAATTATGTTGTATATGATTATGAACCTTTTTGCTCTGAAGGTTTTGAAATTAACATGACATTAAGCTCAAATTCTCCGCAGTTTCTTAATTTTGTAAAATATTTATACGACAAAAAAATGTCAGTTATAAATTATCTGAACAACTGCATTGAAATTTAAGATAATGCAAACTAATTAAAAAAATTGCACCTTTTAAAGGTGCAATTTCCGTATATAAATTAAACATTATTTTTGTATGCAACGTATTGCATTTGAGGTTGAACGAGCAACTAAGCTAAGTTGACCTGTTGCAAAATCTTGAGTCCAAGACATGCCATTAGCACCGACTGAAGTAACTGAACCTGAACCATAGCTGCCTGTAGTAAGGTTAATCAAGCTGCTGTTGATAAACATAGCAGCAAGTTCAGATTTATCAGGAAGCCTTAAATCTTCACTTTGCGCTCTGCAAGAAGAAGCAGCATCTAAAGTGCTTGTGCTTGCAGTATATGAAGGTGCGCTGGTTGAATCAGCTTTATATGCTATTGGAGCTACTACGACAGGGTTTTTTCTGTATAGCGCAGTAATATAGCCGACATCTTTACCAACTTGGTTTGGACCTTCAGCACCATTTAAGTCATACAAGAAGTTTACGCACATTTTATTTTGCGCATAATGAGCAACAGAGCTGTCTGAACCGCAGTGAGGATTATAGAAAACAGCAATAGATTCGCCGTTTACTGTTTCAAATGCTGCCGCTTTTGTATCAACGTTACTTCCGTCGCTTGAGCCGATTGTGCCTACATTTTGCAGCAATTTAGCATTTAATTCGCTCATTTTGGTTGGAAATGTCATTGTGCTGTTGTTTAAAGTTGTAATGCTTGCAGGTAAACCGCAAGAAGAAAGTTTATCCGGTCCGCAAACGTTATTGATTTTGTAAACTTTTGATAATGCGTCTAAAATAAAACTTTCAGCAGCTGTATCTGTCGTTGCTGTTCCGCCTTCACCAACTACATAGGAACCATAGCCGCCCAATGTATTCATCTGCCCGATAGCTTGAGCTAGTCTTGCATGAAGAGCTTTCTTTTGAGCATCCCAAGCTTTTTCGTTTACGTTTACAAGTAAGCTTGGCAAAGTAATTGCAGCTACGATACCAATAATCGCCAAAGTAATCAAAATTTCAGCCAAAGTAAAGCCTGTTTTCTTTTTCATAAATTATTCCTTTCACAAAAATACGGTAAGAACAACCTGTTTTATATTTTTGTATTATAGCATCATTTAATTATCACTTCAATATTGCTTCTTAATAAAAATTCACATGATAAAAAATTAATAATTGACGTTAAGGGGATAATCTTTTGTGATTTTCCAACCGGCAGACTGTATTAATGTTGCGCAATAGCTTCGTTTTCGAATGTTATTTTCAGAATCACTAAGACAAGAATACCCCTGTTGTGTTGAAGTTAAACCTTTTGTTGTGCCATCCCAACCCCATTTATAAGGTTCAAACGTATTGGGTAAATATTTGCAATTAATTTCTTTTGGAGTTCCGCTATATTTACTTTCACAGTCTGGAAAATAAATAAATGAAAAACCACAAACACCTGAAAGCTTTGAGTAATCATTATTATATCTTTTTTTGCAACTTTCGGGATCGCCCGGGTAAAAAAACCAATCAGCCGTACTTGAATATTCTTGGTCACATTCAGGCTCTAGTGCGCTGCCGTCTGCAAAATAAAACACGGGACAACCGCTTTCTTTATATTCTATTTTTAAAGTACTCATATAAGGAGCAATATAATAATTCCACCATTTTTCAATACTGGAGCTTCCCTTTATCGGATTACCCTCTTCATCATATTCAAATTCAATCATATTATTGGAAGCAGACCAAATTGTCCTATCGCCGTTTTCTAACTCTGAAAGCTGAATTGCCGCGTTAATATTCCTATAAAATTTAGCAAGTCTGCCTTCTACCACCAAATTATTATGCTTCTGAATAACAACCGGAATAACAAAAACTGCAACCACACCAATTATAACCAAAGTAATTAGCACCTCAGCCAGCGTAAAACCTCTAAACTTTTTCATAACATTCTATCCTTTCAACTTTTTAGACCAAAATATTCATTATGTTTCAAAAAGCTCAAAACACCTGATTTTATTGGACAAAAAACAAAATAAAATAGAATGAAACTTAAAAATATAAGACTTGTAACTTCCAAAAAACAATGATAATATTAATACATATAAACCATTTGCACCATAATGAATATTATGGTGCATTTTTATTGCTCAATTTTAAATTCATGTACTAAAACTTTGTAGGTTGGGGTTTCTACCCCAACAAAATCTCATCTTCCGCATAAATTCCATATCCACCCGTCCTATTATTATTGCTATTCTTACATAAAGAACTTTTTCAACCAAAAAAAATGCACCAAAATGAGTAATCTTGGTGCATTTATCTTCTTTTTCTTAATATATCACTGTTTTTACATTAATTCAAGCTGTCAAAATTTGACATTTTTTAAATCCTCAACACCTTAAACAGCACACCAACAACTATTTTACCCCCTTGCATCAAATTTACTCAAATTGGTGCAAAAGTTGAAAGGAAAGCAGGAAATATGAAAAAGAAAACAGGGTTTACCCTTGCTGAAATTTTGATTACTTTAGCAATTATTGGCATCGTTGCCGCAATTACTTTGCCAAGTTTATTGGTTAATGTAAACGAAAAAGCTTGGGACGCACAGAAAAAAGCTCTTCATGCAAGACTAGCACAAGCTATAGGGCAAATGAACACATTGGGTGGCTATGGAACCTATACAGAAGATGAAGAAGGAACTGCAACAGAAGATACGGCAGCTGAGAGTTTTATTTTGGATGCACTTTCTAAGGTTTATAAAATTAATAATGTTTGTGGACCGGATAAGCTTTCTTCTTGCGGTATTCCAAGTAAAATTACAACCCTAGATGCGGTTTCTGAAATTAATTTTCCAACTAAAATGAAAGAATTAAATGCAAAGCTTTTAAATGGACTTCATTATACAAGTGAAGACGGTGATGTTGCAGATACCAAAGCTGCTGCATTTGAAACAGTTAATGGCGAGTCTGTTGCAGTATTTTACAACCCATTATGTAGTTCGGATACAACAACTAGCCATCACGCTCAAAACAAAATGTGTGCAAATTTCATATATGACCTAAATGGTAGTGAAGGACCAAACCAAGTTGGTAAAGATGTAGGTTTCATAACAGCTTTTTATAATAAAAACCCCGTCGTTGTAGCACCAATTCCGTATGACTCAGATTATACATCAACCGCAAAACAATATACGGAAACAAAAGGTGAAATTGATGCACCAACAGCATGTGAACTCATGGGAGAAGATTTAAGATTACCCGATAGAGATGAAATTGCATCATTATTTATAAACTCACCACTTATCAATCTGGGTGAAAGTAGTAGTCTCTATTGGTCAGGTTCGGTCATTTCATTGGGCACCTCTGGGTTAGCCTGGGTTCAGGTTTTCAGTAATGGCAACCGTCCCGAAGCCACTCGCTCTGGAACATTCTCCGTGCGCTGTGTCAGGAGATAAATTGTCATTTTGCTAAAATGTGACAAGACTAAACAAAAAGACTCTAAATTTTATCTTTAGCGTCACTTTTTTTAAGTGGCGCTTTTTTGTTTTTTGATGTTGCAATAAAAACAGTTTGATGATGTTGGGCTGAAAGCCCAACCTACTTAATTTTAAACATGAAAAAAGCACCAAAATGAACGATATTGGTGCATTTATCTTCTTTTTCTCAATATAGCATTGTTTTTAGATTAGTTCAAGAGGGGAAAAGTTTGAAAATTTTAATATCTATTGTAGCGAAAATAATCAAATGGTAAAGCTTTTAAGGTATTGCACCAAATTCGTTCAAATTGGTGCAAAGTTGAAAGGATAAAATTTATACATTACATTGAAGAGAAAGCAAAATAATGATATTATAAGAATATGTGAAGTATTACTTCATTATACATTCCTGTGGGAATTAAAAGGATAGAAAGGCAACTATTATGAAAAAGAAAAAAGGGTTTACTTTGGCTGAAATTCTTATTACTTTGGCAATTATAGGTATTGTCGCAGCAATTACTTTGCCAAGTTTATTGGTTAACGTTAACGAAAAAGCATGGGATGCACAGAAAAAAGCGCTACATGCAAGACTGGCGCAAGCTATTGGGCAAATGAACAGTTTGGGCGGGTATGGAACGTATACAAAAGGCGAAACAGATGCAGAAACCGTAGATACTGCCGCTGAAAGCTTTATTTTGGATGCATTATCTAAGGTTTATAAAATTAATAACGTTTGCGGACCGGATAAACTAAGTTCTTGTGGTATTCCAAGCAAAATTACAACACTTGATGCAAAATCTGAAATTGATTTCCCTGTAAAAATAAGCGGGTTGAATACGAAACTGTTAAACGGTGCTCATGAAACAGGAGAAGACGGAAACGTTGCAGACACAAAGGCAGCTGCATTTGAAACGGTTAATGGCGAATCAATCGCAGTTTTCTACAACCCACTTTGCAGTTCGGACACATCTTCTAACCATTTTGCACAAAATAAAATGTGTGTAAATTTCATATATGACTTAAATGGTAGCGAAGGACCAAACCAAGTTGGTAAAGATGTAGGCTTCATTACAGCTTTTTATAATAAAAATCCGATTGTAGTAGCACCTGAAGCCTACAATAGTGATTACGCTTCCGCTGTAAAACATTATACGGAAGATTCAGAAACCATAGATGCTCAAAGCGCATGCAAAACAATGGGTGAAGATTTAAGACTACCTGATAGAGATGAACTGGCATCACTTTTTGTTAATGCGCCCCTTATAAATCTAGGAGAAAGCGCAAACGGCTACTGGTCAAGCTCCGTAATTTCACTTGGTACTTCCGGTTTAGCTTGGGCGCAGGGCTTTGGTAATGGCAGCTGCGGTCGTAACTCTCGCACCCTAACAGGCTATGTACGTTGCATTAAAAGATAAAAGCGCAATAAACTAAAATCTCTTAAAGTTTACCATTTAATCAGTACTAAAAGCGTCACTCAAAAGTGACGCTTTTAAAAGTGAAATTTAATAAAAAATGCACCAAAATGTTTTAGTTTGGTGCATTTTAGGTCTTTTTATTAATATAGCATTGTTTTGGATTTTGTTCAAGATTGGGAAAAAGGGCGTGTGAACTTTTTGGGTGGGTGGGAAGTGGTGCAGATATTGGGGTTTTGGTGGGTTGCAACAAAATAAAACAGATTGGTGCAAAAAAGTTGAAAGGATAGAAAAAGTTATGAAAAAGACAAAAGGTTTTACGCTGGCTGAAGTGTTGATTACTTTGGCAATTATTGGGATTGTGGCGGCGATTACGTTGCCAAGCTTATTGGTGAATGTAAATGAAAAAGCGTGGGATGCGCAGAAGAAGGCATTGCATGCCAGAATGGCGCAAGCGATTGGGCAGATGAATACGTTGGGTGGGTATGGAACGTATACGGAAGATGAGGAAGGAACCGCAACGGTTGATATGGCGGCTGAAAGTTTTATTTTGGATGCACTTTCTAAGGTGTATAAGATAAATAATGTTTGTGGGGCGGATAAATTGAGTTCTTGCGGGGTGCCAAGCAAGATTGCAACGTTGGGCGCAGTTTCTGAAGTTAATTTTCCAAAGAAAATGAGCGAGTTGAATGATAAATTAATGAACGGTTTGAAAGCAGAAGGTGAAATGGGAGATATGGCAGACACAAAAGCTGCTGCATTTGAAACGGTTAATGGGGAGTCTGTTGCTGTGTTTTATAATCCGCTTTGTAGCTCGGATGCATTTGAAAATCATTACGTGCAAAATAAAATGTGTGTTAATTTTATTTATGACTTAAATGGGGATGAAGGCCCTAATGAAGTAGGGAAGGATGTTGGATTTATTACGGCTTTTTATAATAAAAATTCTGTAGTGGTTGCGCCAATTATATATGACAAAGATTATGTATCAACGGTTTCGGGATATACAGAAGATAAAGCAGGCATGGATGCTGCAAGCGCATGTAAAACTATAGGGGAAGATTTAAGATTGCCCGATAGGGATGAGCTGGCATCAATTTTTATAAATGGTATTTTGCTTAATTTAGGAAAAAGCACAAATGTATATTGGTCAAGCTCTGTTATTTCATCCGGAGCATCCGGGCTGGCATGGGGACAGCATCTTAATAATGGCTATTTGCACAAATACGCGCGATCTAATTTACTTTATGCTCGTTGTGTAAAAAAATAATTTATAAGAATTTCAATAAGCAAAAAATACAGCCTAAACTCGCTTAGATGAAGAGATAGGCTGTATTTGTATTTTAGGTTCAATATGGGTTAATAAAAGAAACAAAGGATGATAATTAATTATACCTGAACTCTTGAATTTTTTTTCTGTATTTTTCTTCAATTTGTTCTTTTTGAATTTTTAGAGTGCTAATTTCATTTTGCAAAATTGTAAGTTTAGCTTTCTTTTGAGAAGCTTTTAATTTCATATTAACAACTGTATTTCTCATAAGTGCTTCTTTTTGCGCAATTTGTTTTTCTATTGGGGCTAATTCTCTATCTCTTTCGGCTTTTGCATCGTCAATAACCTCTTGAAGAGAAAGCGGGCTGTTGCTTCCTCTTGATTTTTGTTGATTGATAGCTTGCATATCGCTTCTTATATTACTTTTTGTATTTGTAAAATCATTTTGAAGAGAAGAAATAAAATCGCTGCCTTGGGCAAAAGTACAGCCGCCTAAAATTAGAGCAGAGGCAACAAGTAAAAAACTCTTTTTCATATAAAACTCCTTATTATAAGGAAAATCTTACATCTAAATATTGATTAATACAATAATATTAATGCATGATTTGAATACGGCAAAAACCGCAACAGGAAAGTTGCGGTTTTAATTCAAAACTTTTTAAAAACCTAAAGGCTAGTTTTCAAAAACATAGCCCATTAAAGAAGATTCTCTTGCTTTTTTAACAGCAGAAGCTAATTTTCTTTGATGAAGAGCGCAAGTGCCCGTAATTCTTCTTGGAAGAATTTTACCTGCTTCAGATAAAAATCTTTTTAATTTTGATGTGTCTTTGTAATCAATAACTTCTACTTTATCAGCGCAAAAGCTGCAAGTTTTTTTCTTTTTATTGTCTTTCAAATCTTTAGCCATTTATTTTTCCCTTTATATTGTTATTTTCTTTTTAGAACGGAATTTCATCCGGATCGATTAAATCTTCTGCAATTTCTTCGGTTGAAAACTGAACAACAGGTTCTTCTTTCTTAATAACAGGTGTGGAAGCAGAGGAAGAATCTGCTGAAATTTTTTCAACATTTGAAGCATTAATCGTGGCAACCTTTCTTTCTTTGCCACTTGTGGTTTTTACAGTTTCCATTTGAAGCCTGCCGTCAACAATAACGGTATCGTTCATTTTAACGGTGTCAGCCACTCTATCAGCTATAGTGCCGATTGCAGAAACCCTTACCAAAGTTTCTTCCTGAGGGTTGATATCCACAATCAAGCTTGTAATTGCAAGATTATTTTGTGTAAATCTTTTTTCAGGATTTTTAGTTACTTTACCGGTTACAACAATTTTTGCTAATGTCATGAAATTTATGCCTTTTTAACTTTTGTGAAAATAGTTCTTAATATATTTTCATTTAATCTTAACTGTCTTTTAAAATCAACCACTTTATCTTCAGGCAAATTCATTCTTTGAACAACAAAATAGCTGTCTCTATAGCCTTGTACGTCATAAGCAGATTTTTTTCTGCCCATTTTTTCGGTGTCAATAATGTTTCCGCCTAAATTTTGAACTGTTTCTTCAATCTTGGTGACAACTTTATCTGCTTCATCATTATCAAGATTGGGTTTAATTGCTGATAATAATTCGTATTTTCCCATTTTATTTTCCTTAACTGTTTTAGTATTGTGCATATTTGAACTTATCACAAACAATTTTTATATGCAAATAATAATAAATATTTTTGTATAGTATCTTTAATCAAAGTAAAACAAGCCTTCAAAAACTTTTTCACAAGGACCGGTCATAAAAATATTTTCACTGTTATATTCAATAAAAAGCGAACCGCCCGGCAGAACAACTTCAACGTTTTTATCCAATATGCCTTTTTTTACACCGGCTGCAACAGAAGCGCATGCACCGGTGCCGCATGCCAGAGTAATTCCGCAGCCTCTTTCCCAAACGTTAACTTTAATTTTTGAAGAATTAACAACATTTATAAATTCAACATTTGTTTTTTCGGGGAAAATTTTTGCATTTTCAATTTTTGAACCGTCTTTTATAGCAAGGGTTTTACCGTCATCATCGGTAAAAATTAAGCAATGCGGGTTGCCCATGCTAACAGCCGAAGCTCTGTATCCTTCTACTTCAAATTCCATTGGATTAGAAACATTGACAGGAATTTTTTCCGCTTCAAAAATGGGTTCACCCATATCAACTTTAACCAAACCGGAATCCAAAATTTCAGGAATAACAATTCCTCTTTTTGTTAAAACCGTAAATTTCTTTTTATCAACAAGCCCTTTTTCATAAGCATACTTAGCAAAACAGCGAATACCGTTACCGCACATTTGAGCTATTGAACCGTCTGAATTATAAAAATTCCAGCCAATATCGGCATCAGGTGTTTTTATGACGTTAAAAATGCCATCAGCCCCTATTCCAAACCTTCTGTCGCAAAGTTTAATTGCAATTTCAGGAGTTACTTCAACATTTTCAACTATTATAAAATCGTTTCCGATACCATGCCATTTTTCAAATTTTATTTCCATAATCAACCTCTATTTCAATTTCAAAGCTTCTTTTCCAAGGCAAACTATATTTTACATTAAAATCTTGTTTTGTGAAATTTTTTATTTTTTCTTCGAAGGGCAAAAATTTTTCAAGATTTAATGCAAGCTCTTCAACAAAGTTTTTATCTTCACGTTTTTGGATAATTTTTCTGACGTTTGCTTGGTAGCCCCAATCATCCAAAAACCTTGTTATTAAAAGCTTTTTATATGCAATTTCGTTAAAATTGCCTTCCTTTTTTGCAAAATAAGAAATTAAACCTGTCGCAAGAGCGCTTCCTATTGTGTTTGCGCTTGTATTATAGGCACAATATGCCAGTAAATTATCATCAAAACCGCTTTCTAAAATTTGAGAAACAAGCCCGTTATCTGAGCCGTTTGCATTTGAAATGTCTGCTATTATGTATGGTGTTTGAAATTTTGGAATTTTGCCCTTAAATTCATTAATGGAATCAAGAAAAACAAGCTCTCCTTGAACATTTTGAAAATTATTGACAAACAGAGTTATATCAGGGTTAATATCAGTAATTTGCGCATTTTTTACACCTAAATTAATCTGAGATAAAACTGAATTTTCAACCGAAATATCTTCATATCTTGAAATTAAGTTTTTAGATTCAACATGAGAAAAAACTATGTTTATTTTAATTTTTTTATCTTCAAGAATTCCCCTTAATAATAGCCCTAAAGGAATTTCATCTGCACCTGTTTTTGTTATTGCAGGAAGGTTTTCTTTTTTAATTAATTCATCTAAAATGCTTGCTTCTTCAACATTTAAGCCAAATTCACCCGTATCATCTTTTGAAAATACCAGATAATCAAAAATTTTTTCTTTCAGCAATTCTATATAAAATTTGTTAATGTCAAAATTTCTTTTTCTTGTATCAAGATAATCTTCCAAAATATCGTTTGGAATTATGTTATAAACACAGTTATATTCCTTTAAAACCCTTGATTTATGCTGATGATAAGAATATGAATAAATTCTTTTTCCCCAATTTGCCCAATATTCTTTTTCTTCTTCATTTATATTGTTGTTTGAAATGCGCATCACACTGGATGTTGCATAAATTTTTAAATCAGGATTTTGCTGCTTTTTTAAAGATAAAATTTCTTTTAATTTTAAAATTCTTGCCTTTATTTCATCATAGGTTTCAGGACATCTTCTTGATGAAACAAGCCCGCCGTAGGCAACCGTATCTAAAGATAAAACAATTAAATCAACGGAAGGCAAATTTTTCAGCCAGCTTAAAATAGCTTCAATATTGCTTTTTGAAGTTAAACCGCCTAAGTCTTCTCTTTTTGGCATAAACAATTTTAAAGAAGTATTAATATCGGTTATCTTGTTTGTTAATAAATATGTAATAGGACGATTGTCGATTGGAACAAATGCAATATTTGATACAGACTTTTTCATAAAATTTATTTTACATCAATTACTGTTTGATTTACAATAAATTTTGTGCCGATTTGGGCAATGTATTCTTTGGGGGTTAAATGCAGTTTAGCATTAGAGAAGTAATTGAAAATACAAATGCCACCTTGCTTAAAGGTGATATTAACGATGAAATTAAATTTAACATATCAACAGACACAAGAAAAATTCAAAAAGGAGATTTTTACCTTCCTTTAAGAGGTGAAAATTATGACGGTCACTGCTTCATAGATAACGCCATAAAACAAGGCGCAATAGGTTATTTCACACAAGATAAAACCAAAATAAACAATGACGCTAAGTTCATAATTCTTATAGAAAATTCTCTTGTTGAATATTTAAAACTTGCAAATTACATAAGAAGAAAAATTAACCCCAAAGTTATTGCAATAACAGGTTCTTCAGGCAAAACCACCGTTAAGGAAATGCTGTTTTCAACCTTAAATACAACCTATAAAACACACAAAACCTACTTAAACCACAACAACGAAATAGGTTTATGCGAAACATTTTTTAATATGCCAACAGATACTGAATATCAAATTGTTGAAATGGGCATGAGGAATTTAGGCGAAATTGAACTTTTATCTTTATATGCAAACCCCGATATTGCAGTAGTTACAAATGTAGGCACGGCACATGTTGAATTACTTGGCAATATTAAAAACATTGCGATTGCAAAATGCGAAATTGCAAGCCATTTAAAGAAAAACGGTGTTTTTATTGCGCCAAAATGTAAAAACATTGAAGAAACAATTAAATTTGAAGGCGAAAAAATTTACACAAGCCTTGAAGAATGTAAAAACATAAATATTGAAAAAAATAAAACCACATTTGAATATAAAAATGAAACTTTTGAATTAACCGTTGAAGGTGAACATAACGTTTCAAATGCTCTTTTAGTTATAGAAGCCTCTAAAAAAGCAGGGGTTAGCATAGAAAACATTAAAAAGGGGTTATTAAATTTTAAACCCATTGAAAAAAGGTGGGAAATATCAAGAATAAAAGATTTTAACTTTATAAACGACAGCTACAATGCAAACCCCGATTCAATGAAAGCCGCAATTAAAACGTTTTTATCCGTAAACAAACCCCCTATTGCTCTTGTATTAGGTGATATGGGCGAACTTGGAAAAGATTCAATTAAATACCACAAAGAAATAGGGGAATTTTTATCTTCCTACTGTAAAAAAGGCTCAGATATAACTGTTTTAACAGTGGGAGAACTTGCAAAATTCATTTTAAAAGCGTCACTTTTAGAAGGAAAATCTTTCAAAACAAATGTTGATTGTGCAAAATATATTGCGCAAAACATAAAACCTGATACAACAATACTTTTAAAAGCTTCAAGATTTATGAAATTTGAAGAAATTATAGAAATGGTGAAAAAATTATGATAATGACATCCGTTGCTTTTCTTATAGCGCTTGCCCTCGTGCTATTGTTTGGTGTTCCGTATTTGGAATTTATGAAAAAAAAGATGTACGGGCAATATATTAGAGAAGAAGTTAAAATGCTTCATGAAAAGAAAAATAAAACCCCTACAACAGGTGGAGTTTTTATTGTAGCAGCAATAATTATTGCTTCTTTAATCGCTCTTTTTATGGCACAAGAGCTTACAACAAGGGCAATTATAGTTCTTATGACTTTAATTTTTTACACATTTACAGGCTTTGAAGATGATATTAAAAAAATTAAAGAAAAACACAATGAAGGTTTAAGTCCGAGAGCAAAATTGATGCTTCAAATTGCAGTTTCAATGTTGCCTTCTTTATACATTTTATTCCAACATCAAGCGCAGTTAACATTTTTTGGCTTGAACATCGAGCTTGGCTTTTTATACCCTTTCTTTGCAGTTTTTATGATTGTAGGTTCATCAAATGCACTTAATTTAACAGACGGTCTTGATGGGCTTGCTGCCGGATGTTCATTTTTTGCATTTTTAGCTTGCTCTATTATTTCACTTATGAACGGCTACAATGATTTAGCCATAATTTCAATAACAGCATCCGCTGCTTCTTTAGGCTTTTTATATTTTAACCGCAATCCTGCCAAAATTTTTATGGGAGATACAGGTTCTCTTGCATTAGGCGGTATGCTTGCAACTGTTGCCATTATGGGCAAATTCGAACTTTGGTTAATTCCTATTGCAATAATTTTTATATCAGAAACCTTATCTGTAATGCTTCAAGTTACAAGCTTTAAATTAACAGGTAAAAGAATTTTTAAAATGAGCCCGATTCACCACCACTTTGAACTTTCAGGGTGGAATGAAAAGAAAATTGTTACCGTTTTTTGCGCAATTTCGGCACTTGGCGGTTTAATTGCAGTTTGGGGCTTTGCCGTTCAAAAAATGTTGGGGTTATAAATATGTTATATGATAATAAAAAAATTTTAATATTAGGTTTTTCACTAACAGGGAAAAAAAGCGCAGAATATTTTATAAAAAATGGCGCAAAAGTATATATTTCAGAATTTAAAGAGCAACTTGAAAAAGACAGGGAAGAAATTCAAAAGCTCCAAAATTTAGGTGTAGAGCTTGAATTTGGCGGTCATAGCGATGAATTTATTCAAAACGCAGATTTTGCAATAATTTCCCCATCTATAAAAGATGATGCCGCTGTTTTAAAAAAAATCAGCTGCCCAATTTATTCTGACCTTGAATTTGTGGGCAAAAACTTAAACTATGAAGATAAAATGGTTTTAATAACAGGCACAAACGGCAAAACAACAACCACAATGCTGACATCTTTTGTTTTATCCAAAAAATTTAATGCTCCATACGTTGGAAATGTTGGTGTGCCGCCATTAGAAATTATTGAACAAAATCCTGATTATCTTGTAGTTGAAGCAAGTTCATACCAACTTCATTATTCAAAAAAATTAAACCCCTATATTTCAATTCTATGCAATATAACGCCTGACCACATTGCTTGGCACAACGGAATTGAAGGCTACATTAAAGATAAAACGGACATTTTAAAAAGGGCAGATAAAAATTCTTATGTAATTTTAAACTATGATGACCCTTATACAAAAACATTCGCAAGTGAAATTAAGGCAAATTTATACTATTTTTCATTAAATAAAATTGATTATGAAAATCTTTGCTATTTAGAAAACGGTTCAATTTATTTTAAAGATGAAAAAATTGTCGATATAAATGAAATTAATTTAGAAGGCAACCATAACTATCAAAATGTAATGTGTGCCATTATTGCATCAAAAATTTTAGGTTTAGACAATGAAACAATTAAAAATGCCGTTTGTGAATTTAAGGCGCCCAGCCACAGGCTTGAATTTATAAGAAAAATAGGAAAAACTTCTTATTATAACGATTCAAAAGCAACAAACCCCGAGGCATCAAACGTTGCAATAAATTCGTTCCCTAATAAAAAAGTGGCATTAATTGCAGGGGGCAGAGATAAAAACACTTCCTTAGATGAATTTGTGGGGTATATTAAAGAAAATATCGAAAAAGTTGTTTTAATAGGTGAAGCAACCGAAAGATTTAAAAAAGCCCTTTTGAATATAGGTTTTAACAATATTAAAGAAGAAAAAACTCTTGAACTTGCAATAGATGAAGCTGCAAAAGATAACCCCGATGTTGTTTTATTTTCGCCTGCTTGTGCAAGTTTTGATATGTTTGATAATTTTGAAGCAAGAGGAGAAGCTTTTAGGAAATATGTCGAAAAAAAGTGAACTGCCCTACAATTATACGGAAGAAGACAATTATATAATCTCTCCGCCTGATAGAACCCTTGTTATTGTAACAATTTTTCTTGTTGTAATCGGGGTAATGGCAATATTTTCAGCCGGTTCTTCAAAGGCGGTTGTAGAGGGGCTTTCTCCGATTCATTTTACCATAAGGCAGTTTTTCTGGCTTATAGCGGGAATTTTTGGCGCCAATTTTTTTGCAAAATATGACTATAAAAAATTAAAAAACTTTTCAATGACTTTGCCGATAATTGTACTCATTATGCTGCTTTTGGTTCAATTTACACCGTTAGGAGTTACCGTTAATGAGGCAAAAAGGTGGCTTGGCTTTGGACCGCTTCAATTTCAACCGTCTGAAATTGCAAAACCGGCTGTAGTTTTAATGTTTGCACATATTTTCAGCAAAAACACAAACATTTTTGACCCAAACAAATTTTCATATTATTTTATTTTTCTTTTAATGCTTCTTTTTATATATAAACAGCCAAACCTTTCAATGGTAATTTTACTTTTAACAACAGTTACCGTTATTTGCTTTATGTCAGGCGGAATTACCGTAAAACAAATTGCAACCTATTTTATGGGTGCAGTTGCCATTATTGCATTTACAATTAAAGATTACCAAAAACAAAGGCTTATTGTTTGGCTTGACCCAAACAAAGACCCTCACAACACAGGCTACAATATAATTCAGTCTTTGGTGGCATTTGCGGGCGGCGGTTTTTTTGGCGTCGGTTACGGCAATTCAAAACAAAAATTATCTTGGCTTCCTGAAGGTCATACAGATTTTATTTTTGCAGTTATTGCGGAAGAATTTGGCTTTTTAGGGTGCTTTTTTATAATTTGTCTTTTTGCAATGTTTGTTCAAAGAGGCTTTGTTATAGCATCAAGAAGCCCTGATATTTTTGGCAAGCTTGTTAGCATAGGTATAACATTTTCTATAGGTTTTCAAGCTTTAATGAATATGTCTGTTGCAAGTTCGTTTTTGCCCGCAACAGGGATACCGTTACCTTTTATAAGCTATGGCGGAAGCTCTTTATTTGTTTCATTATGCATGCTTGGAGTATTATTGAATATATCTAAAAAAAGAGTTCAAAGGATAAGACCATACAATGAAATCAGATATTAATAATGAAACTTTTTTTATAACAGGTGGCGGCACAGGCGGGCATATTTATCCTGCTATTTCAATCATTAATGAATTAATTAAAAAAGGCGCCAATAAAGAAAAAATTTTTTATATTGGAAATAAAAAAAATCTTGAATTTGGCATTGCAAAAGACAACGGTTTTAATTTTTTATCAACTTCGGTTTTTGGCATGCCGAGAAAATTAAGCCCTAAATTTATTTCTTGGTTATTTTGTTTATTCATTTCAATTATAAAATGTTTATTTTTTATCTTGAAATATAAACCAAACGTAATTTTTGCAACGGGGGGTTATGTTTGTGCGCCAACATTGTTTGCTGCAAATATTTTAAAAATTCCTTACGTTCTTCATGATTCAGATTGTTTCCCAGGGATTGTTTCAAGAACATTTTCAAAAAATGCAAAGGCAGTTAATTTGGCATTTTTAGAGGCTAAAAAATATATTAAAAATAAAAATATTTATAATTTTAATAACCCCGTTCGCTCAAGCTTTTTTGAAATGACAAAAGAGGACGCAAGAAAAGAATTAAATATCGGCAATGAATTTTTAATTCTTATCATGGGGGGCTCTCAGGGTGCAAAAAGCATTAATGAAGCAGCTATTGACGTTATTAAACATTTTAAAAACAGGAATGATATTAAAATAATTCTTCAAACAGGAAAGAAAAATTTTGATGATGTTATAAAAGATTTAGAAATTCCAAATAACACAAAAGTTGAACCCTATTTTGACAATATGGCAATTCCGATTTTAGCCGCCGATTTAATAATTTCAAGGGCAGGTTCAATAAGTATTTCTGAAATTTTATCTGCTAAAAACCCGTCTATTCTTGTTCCATACCCATACGCTGCAGCAGACCACCAAAGAATAAACGCCCATTCGATTGAAAATAAAAAAGCTGCAATTTATCTTGAAGATGAAGAATTAAAATCAGGCAAATTAAAAGAAAAAATAGAAGAAATTTTAAATAACAAAGAAGAATATAATTTATTAAAACAAAATGCAGAAATTTTGGGTGCAAATTTCAAACAGGCAAACGAAAAAATATTAAACCTTATTTTAGAAGCAATTTAAAATGAATGTCGCAGAAATTTTAACAAGTAAAAATAAATTCCACATTAAATTGGGGTTAGAAAGAATGGAAATTATTCTAAAAGCCTTTAATAACCCCGAAAATTCTTTTGAATGTATCCACATTGCAGGCACAAACGGCAAGGGGTCTACTTGCACTATTATAGAAAAAATTTTACTTGAAGATAAAAGAAAAATTATCGGAAAATACACAAGCCCACACCTTTTTTCATACACGGAAAGAATTTCTGTTAACGGGGAAAATATATCCGAAGTTGAATTAAATCAAATCATCGGTCTTATAAACAAAAAAGATGCTGAATTGAATTTAGGCTTAACAGAATTTGAAATTTTGACCGCTGCTGCTTTTATTTATTTTAAAAAGAAAAATGTTGATATAGCCATTTTAGAAACGGGGCTTGGCGGAAGATTAGATGCAACAAATGTTATTCAAAAGCCAATCATTTCAGTTATTACATCAATTTCATTCGACCACAAAGAAAGATTGGGCGACACAATTCAAAAAATCGCTTATGAAAAAGCAGGCATTTTAAAGCATGGTTCAAAATGTGCCTTTTTAAAAGAAAATAAAGGCTTTGAAACCTTGAAAAATGAAGCAATCAAAAAAGGGGCAATTTTTGTTGAAGATGATTTAGATATTAGCGTTGAAAATAATATTGCAAAAATAAACGGAGAAGATTTTGAATTTAACTTAAACGGCGATTTTCAAAAAGAAAATTTGAAATTGGCGCTCCTCACCATAAATTCACTTGATTTTAAAATTAAAAAAGAAACAATTAAAAATGCGCTAAAAAATGTTTCTTGGCGCTTTAGAATGGATGAAATTAATTACAAGGGAAAAAACCTTCTCATAGATAGCTGCCACAACCCTGATGGCGCAAGAGTTTTAGCAGAATACTTAGAAAAATATAAAAAGAATAAAAAAATAAAATTTATTTTTGGCTGTCTGAAAAATAAAGAATATGAAAAAATTTTAGATACTATTTATAAGCCCTGTTATGATTTTTGTTTTTATGAATTTAATTACCCAAACGCCCTAAAATATGAGCATTTGCAAGAGAAATACAAAAGTAAAATAAGAGAAATTAAAAACCCTATATTTGAAATAGAACAAAATAATTATGAACTTTGCATTTTGGCAGGCTCAATTTACATGCTCGGGAAAATTTTTAAAGATAAATTTTAGAATGGTATATACTTTTTTCTAAAAATGTCTTAATTATTAAGTTTTGTAAAGTTGAATTTTTTGGCTGAAAAACAGTAATAACAGGCATGATAAAATTTGTAGTTATTTTTTTTAAAAAAATAGTATATATTTTATACATAAACTAGCAAAATAATTTTGTTTCATGTTTTATACAATAGGAACAAAACTTGGAATAAACCCAAGTTGGTAATTTTTTTTAACCATTTAAAAGCTATTATTAATAAACACGATTTTAGGAGAACCGGTACCAATGACGGATATATCAGGAAATTTTAGTATAAATCATCACTACGAAAGCAGTGAAATTCAACCGAAAAGAGAATGTGCCGGTGAATGTTGCAATCAAGAAGCAAATAATTCTTGCGATAACAAAGTGCAAGTAAACCTTGATAAGCAGCCTGCCGCTGTTTCAGGCAGAGCTTTAGTTAAAAAAGCAGATAATAAAACAAGTGAATATAAATTTGACCCCAAAAAAGTTGAAGAAGACGTTCAAGAATATATGCTATTGGCTCAAACTGCACAAGACACCCTAAATTCTTTTAAAGAAGCAGGTTTTTCCGATGAAGAAGCACAAGAAAAAACCATAGAATTTATGGAATCTCTTTATATGGGGCTAAATTCCGAAGAACAAATTGCATAATTTTTTTTGTTGAAACTAAACCCTTTTTGAATTAAAATTTTGCCTGTAAATTAACTTTTCAAAAAGGCAAAATAGGTGCAAAATCTTATTTATTTTTTATACGAAAAAGCTTATGTAAATATAACAAACGCTTGCACAAACGCTTGTAAGTTCTGCGTTAGAGATATTAAAGACGATGTTGTTGGCGCTGAACTTTGGCTATCCGATAAAAACGTTAAAGTATCTGATGTAATTGAGCAAATTAACAAAAACAAAGATAAAATTGCCGTTCATAACGAGCTTATTTTTTGCGGATACGGCGAGCCTTTAACTAAATTTAATGAAGTTATTGAAGTTTGTAAATTCGTAAAATCTTCTATGCCTGATATTAAAATCAGAATTAACACAAACGGGCATGGAAATTTTGTTGCAAAAAGAAACTTAGTTCCTGAACTAAAGCCTTTGATAGATTCAATTTCTATCAGTTTAAATGCACAAAACGAAGAAGAATACAATAAAATCTCATCTCCAAAAATTGAAAACGCTTATTTTGAGATGTTAGATTTTGCAAAAAAATGTGTCAGTGAAGGAATTGACACAACAATGAGTATTGTAACAGGCTACAAACCTGAAGAATATAATATCAACCCTGAAGCTTGCAGAAAAATTGCAGAAAATATAGGTGCAAAATTCCGCATTAGAGA